>CAXYXY010000001.1:0-239312 GCA_964293125.1 uncultured Thiothrix sp.
AGAGCAGCAACCAGTGCGTGAGATTCAAGTTCGGGCGGATAGCGGGAGTTGCTGTTGAAACCTATGTGCAACGCGATCTCCGCGAACTGATTCAACTGAAAAACATTCAGCTATTCGAGAAGTTTGTACGCCTGGCTGCCGGACGTATAGGGCAGCTGTTGAACATGCAAAGCCTGGCCAATGATGTCGGTGTTTCAGGAAATACCTTGAGTGAGTGGACTGCCTTACTGGAAGCCTCCTACATCACCTTTCGCTTGCCACCGTGGTTTGCCAATATCGGCAAACGCCTGATTAAGTCACCTAAACTGTATTTTTACGATGTCGGTCTCGCGGCTTGGCTGATGGGCATTACCCGTGAGGAACACCTCGCGACCCATCCATTACGCGGCTATTTATTTGAAAACCTGGTGGTACTGGAGATTCTGAAAACCATCCATAACCGTGGCGACAAACCGAATCTGTATTTTTACCGTGACTCCGCCAAAAATGAAGCCGACATCGTACTGGAAAGCGGCGACGGCATCCGTCTGCTGGAAGTGAAATCAGCCCAAACCGTAGCCAGTGATGCCATGCGCCCGACCCGAATCGTTGCAGACATTTTGGGCGAGCGCTTCAAAAGCATGAGCCTGGTCTATGGCGGCGAGGAATACCAAAAACGATCGGAGTACGAAGTGCTGCCTTACCGTGGGATTGGAGAGTGGCTATAATCAGCTTTACAGCGATTCGGGCACGGACGCTCTGACACCCCGTCGGCAACTTTAATCGGAGGCATTATGAAACGCAGACACTTTCTCGGGCTGGCCAGCCTGTTAACCCTCGCCACTCCTTCATGGGCGACGACTACCCGTCAGCCAACGCCCGCAGAAACAGAAGGGCCCTTTTATCCGGTCAAACCCATCCCCTTGCAGGCTGACCTGATTCGTACGGCAGCGGGTCTACAGGGTAAGATCATGCAACTGGGCGGGCGCGTGCTGAACGCGCAAGGAAAGCCACTGACCAATATCAAAGTCGAAATCTGGCAATGTGATGGCCAAGGCTTGTATGACCACCCGCGTCAAACCGGGCTGGAGCGCCTTGATCCACACTTTGCGGGTTCGGGGGCTACCCTGACCGATGCCCAGGGCAATTACCGGTTTCGCACCCTGTACCCCGTGCCCTATACCGGGCGACCCCCGCATATTCATGTCAAACTCTGGCAGGGCGAACGCGAACTTCTGACCACTCAGCTGTATTTACGCGGACAAACCGGCAATGAATGGTTTGGCTCCGAGCGGGAACGTCTGCAAATTGCCCCACAGGCCGATGCACGGGGCGTCCTGATGGCGGGTTTTGAATTTGTGGTGTAATACGGGTGTAGTTTACTACCGGATTACCCACAATTAACCAAGGAGTAACTTTTAATGACTGAACTGGTTTTATACACCAACCCGCAATCACGCGGACGTATTGCCCACTGGATGCTGGAAGAAACAGGCCTGCCGTATCAAACCGTCTGGCTGGAATACGGAGCACCGATGGCGAGTGCCGATTACCTTGCTATCAACCCGATGGGCAAGGTGCCTGCCCTGGCACATAATGGCGTGATCGTCACTGAAACGGCGGCCATCTGCGCTTATCTGGCGGATCGTTTCCCGGAAACCGGTTTGATTCCACCCGTTAACGACCCCGCCCGTGCCGCCTACTTCCGCTGGCTGTTTTTTACCGCAGGGCCGGTAGAAAGCGCAGTCACCGCGCGCTCACTCGGCTGGGAAGTGCCAGACGGTAAAAACGGCATGGTCGGTTTTGGTAGCTATGCCGACACAATCAATACACTGGAAACGGCACTCGACGTGGGGCCTTACCTGTGTGGTGAGCAGTTTACCGCTGCCGATGTTTATGTCGGGTCGCACATAGGCTGGGGCTTGCAATTTGGTACGATCGAAGCACGCCCGGCCTTTGCCGAGTATGTGCAGCGTAACCATAACCGCCCGGCAGCCAAACGTGCTAGCCAACTGAACGAGGATTACTTGCAGTCGGTTGCTGCGCAAGCTCAGGATTGATGCTTCAAAATAATAGCCAGCCTCCTGACACAATGCTGTCAGGAGGGGCGGGTTAGACTGTTTACTGGTTACTTGAATCAACCCACCAAGGAGAATGAACATGAGCAACCCGACTAACAACCCTGTCTGCTGGTTTGAAATTTACGTTGATGACATGAAACGTGCCCAAACCTTTTACGAAGGCATTCTGGCGATTCAGCTGGAAGAACTTGCCAGCCCAACCCCGGAAATGGAGGTGGAGATGATGACGTTTCCGATGTCCAAAGAGGGTTATGGGGCAGCAGGTGCCCTGACCAAAATGAAAGGCTTTCCAGCCGGTGCCAATAGCACCCTGATTTACTTCGCGTGTGAAGACTGCGCGGTCGAAGCTGCGCGCGTTGCCGACCATGGTGGCAAGGTTATCAGGGAAAAAACCTCCCTTGGCGAACACGGCTTTATGGTGCTCGCGCATGACACCGAAGGCAATATGATTGGCCTGCATTCCCTGCAATAAACCCCGGAGAATCTCATGCGCCGTGCTGACCGTCTGTTTCAACTGGTACAAATCCTACGCAACAAACGACTGGTAACGGCGCGTGAGCTGGCCGAGCGGCTGGAGGTTTCCGAACGCACCATCTACCGCGACATGCAGGACTTAAGCCTGTCCGGTGTGCCTTTGGAGGGCGAAGCGGGTGTCGGCTATCATTTACGCTATTCACTGGATGTACCCCCGCTGATGTTTAACGCTGCCGAAATCGAAGCACTGGTGATCGGGGCACGCATGGTCAAAGCCTGGGGTGGCAACGAGCTGGGCAGTAGCGCACAATCGGCACTCGACAAAATACATGCGGTCATCCCGTCTGAATTACACCGTTATCTGGAAGACAGCCGCCTGTTTGCCCTGCGTTTTGGCACCCGCGCAGACATCGAAACTACGCTGGATACCTGCCGTCATGCTATCGCGGAACGTCGCCTGCTGCGGCTGGATTATCGTCGGGCAGATGATGCGCCCAGCCAACGAAATGTCAAACCGGTCGGGTTGTTTTTCTGGGGCAATGTCTGGACTTTAAGTGCCTGGTGCGAACTGCGCAATGACTTCCGTACTTTCCGCCTCGACCGGATACAGGCGCTGGAAGCCAGTGCACAAACGTTCGAAGAATTACCCGGACAAGGCCTGTCAGACTTCGTCGCGTTGATGCAGACCCGCTGCGACTGAAGAAATAACAACTGTTTCCCGCGCCACACAGCAACTACTTATCCATTCGTCGTATTTATTTATCCATTAATTTTACTCATCAGCAAACAAAAACCATTCATCACTAGCAGCATTAACTAGTCCCATAGATAACACTAATATTCACTCATCCCAAGTGAACGGGATCAAACAAACCAAGTGATGTAACCAGTTGATTTTTATTTTTAATTGAGGGATTGAATATGAACAAGTTTGCTATGACTGCTTTTGCTGTTTCTGTTGCCTTTTCCAGTGCAGCTGCATTTGCCGGTGAAGAAGTTGGCATGGATATTTCTGACTCACTGATTATCCAGATTCAGGAAGGCAATGATTTAACGCAAGATGCAACGATTGGCCAAATCAGCAGCGACTTTAAAGGCAAGGCTTGGGTGAGTGTTGCAGGTAGCGGTATTCTCCAAGCACAAAAAGGGCATGACAATCTGCAAACTGCCAGCATTGGCACCATTTGTGATTGTGACCCTGAGCACGGTGGCAAAAAGCGCTAATCTGCCTTAGCAGCCCTGCCCGCTCGGCGACCAATAACGCTATTCACAGCTTTTGGTCGCCCATTTTCAACCATCCATGATGTGCTCAGTAGTCACTCCCCAGCCTATAAGTTAACTTGATAGGCATGAATTTCAAGCCGAGGGAAATACCATGAACTCTCTTCAACTCTCTGTTGCTACAGTCGTTTTTCTCAGCCTCACTCAACAGGCTGCTGCTTTGCCTGATACACCGACCGCACCCGAATTAGTCACTATTTCTGCCAAATTTGCCCAGGCCAAAGCCCGCTTGCGTGCCTATGAGCGGGAGGCAGACACAAATGGCACAGGCTCAACGGACGGTTCTGACCCTTTCTCGATGGGTTCACAGGGTTGTGATGTGAATATCGGCAATGTGGATCTTAGCCCTGGAGCGGATGCACCTGATGAAGTCGTTGTTATTGTGACCGGTGATATTATTCAGGCCAATAACTGTCGCTGACCCGTGTTATTGCAAATTGAGCATTCTGTTCAATATAGATCCTACAGATCTATTTATCTTATACAGATATTTATAAATATAAAAATTTTACTATTTAGCTGAAACAGTATGCTGTTTCTTGCGAGACCATCATCATGAAAAAAACAACCATTACTCTCCTGAGCTGTTTTATTAGTACCCTGTTGCTATCAGGCTGTGCCAGTGTGGACAGCAAACTGGAACGTGAATTTCAAAAGATCAGTCGTGGCCCCAAAGGTGCGCCGTTTAAATCCATTACTAATTTCTCCGCTGCCCTGCAATGCATGGATGGCTTAATGCTGGCCAATAACATTAAAAACATTCCTGTGCTGATTGAAGATATTGATGATAAAACAGAGGAAATAAAAACAGGCACTCGCGACATGTTGATTTCCGCTGTCTCGCAAATGACCGCTCAAAGCAAAGGCATCAAACTGATTGCCTACGGGAAAGACTCCAGCAACCTGATCTCGTTTATGAAAGCCGCCAATTACGACTCGGCTTACAAAAGCATGCCCGTCTACGATATACAAGGCTCAATCACACAGTTCGACAAAGGTGTTGCCCGTGCTGATGCCAGCTTGGGGATGTTCGCCCGCCGTCAGGGTGGCGGTGGCATGGCACACAGCAGTTCTCTGGATGTGATCGCACTCGACCTGAACGTGCTGCATGCTGCCGACCTGAGTGTCGTGCCCGGCGTATCATCGCGCAACTCGGTGGCTGTTTTTCAGCGGGGAGATTCATTAAACACGGACGCCAGTATCAACAAGTTAGGCGTCTACTTTGACTTGAACCTCAACGCGAGCGAAGGCAAAGCACAAGCTTTACGCAATCTGGTGGAACTAGCCGCCATAGAAATTATCGGCAAACTGACCAAAGTCCCTTACACCGAGTGTTTGTTGGGCAAGCCTGTCAAAACCATCGCCTCCAGCCTGCTTGTCCCTGTCAGCCAGCCCGTACACACTGCCGCCAGCACAACAGAGGTCGCAGAAGCAACTCAGAGGGAAACGACCACAGCCTCTGCGCAGGTCACTACTGCCCAAGCGGCACCGACATCCATGCCACTACCCGCGCCACGCCCGGTCACCCTGTCCAAGGCGATCTTCACGGGCGATAGCGTAGTGCGGGTCAAACGGACTATTTCTACTGAAGTCCTTTCCACTGAAATCATTGACTGACCTCAGAGTCAGTCTTCGAATCAGTCTCCGAGTCAGTTTTTGAATCAGTCATCACTCTGCGGCAGCGGGTCGAGGCTGCTGCTCAATCCCTTTGAGGAATTTGAACAGGTCGCTGTCCGTTGACAAAACCAGCGTGGTATCAGCCGTGATAACCGACTGATAAACCTCCATCGTGCGCGTGAACTCATAGAACCCGGCGGTTGCTGCACTTTGGTTATAAGCATTCGCGTAGATTTCGGCGGCTTTCGCATCGCCCTCACCCCGAACCTCTTCCACGGTACGGTAAGCTTCTGACTGGATTCTATCCAGGTCACGGGTCATGTTACCGCGAATCCGGGCCGCCTCGCCGTTACCTTCCGAGCGAAACCGTTCCGCAATCTGGCGACGCTCACTGATCATACGGTCATAGATTTTGGGTTCAACACTGGCATTGTAATTAATACGCTTGAAACGAATATCCAGCAACTCGATGCCAAATACTCGCACCTTGCTGGCTGCTGCCTTGAAAATCTCCTGTTCAACCTGTAAACGGCCTTTGGTGATTGGCACCAGTGTACCGACCGCTTTGTTGGATGAGGAGGTGCCGGTATCCACTAAACTCACGTCTTTGAGGGGCACGCGGTCTTTGGTGGTGCGGATGATCTCAATCAGTTCATGCTTGGCCACTGCATTACGGGTTTCACTGCCCAGAATATCATCGAGGCGTGACTGGGCACTGCGCTCATCACGCAGGCGCAGGAAATAGGCCAGCGGGTCAACAATCCGCCAACGGGCGAACAAGTCCACCGAGATATACAGCTTGTCCTTGGTGGGCATGTCGGAGGGGTTGCCATCCCACTCAAGAATGCGTTTATCAATCCGGTTAACATCCTGAATAAACGGAACTTTCAGCTTCAAACCGGCTTCGGTAACCGGCTCACCAATCGGCTTGCCGAACTGGGTGAGAATCACCTGTTGCGCTTCACCTACCGTATAAAATGCATTAAACAGCAGGAAAGCCAGCACCACCAAAGGAATTAACAATAAGCGTTTCATGGCGTCACCTCCGCTGCCGGTTTACTTAAATTCAACAGGGGCAACACCCCTTTCATCTCCGCATCGACCACCACCTTGTTTTTAATGGCTGGCATGACGGACTGCAGTGTTTCCAGATAAAGGCGGCGGCGGGTAATATCCGGTGCTTTCTGGTATTCAGCAAATACAGCGTTAAAGCGTGCCACATCCCCTTCGGCTTCATTGATACGCTTGAGCCGATAACCTTCCGCTGCACGAATACGCTGGTCTTTTTCACCTTGTGCGAGTGGAATCACCTTGTTGTAATCGCGATAGGCTTCATTGATCAGCTTCTCTTTTTCCTGCTGCGCCTGATTCACCTCATTAAATGACTCTTGGACAGGCGCAGGCGGGTTAATGTTTTTTAGCTGTACCTGGTCAATGCTGATCCCCATCGTATACAGGGTCGCCAGTTGCTGCATTTTGAGCAAAGCTTCATTTTCAATCTCCTGCCGCCCGATGGTGAGCACTTCATCCACCGTACGATCACCCACGACTTCACGCATCACCGACTCGGACACATCGCGCAAAGTAGAGGCCGGTTCACGCACCGCAAACAGGTAATGGGTGGGTTCGGAAATGCGGTATTGCACCACCCATTCAATCAAGCCAACATTCAGATCACCGGTCACCATCGGCGATTCCTGCTGTGGGGCATCTGAAAACTGATCCTGATTAGTCGCACCGGGCGTATAAAAACCGAACTCCTGCTTCAGCTGCCGCTTGACCGGCAGGATGGTGGCAACGTCAATACCGAGCGGGAACTTGAAATGCAAACCCGGCTGAGTCTGCGTCTGGTACTTGCCAAAACGCTGCAATACCGCAACCGAATCACTCGGCACCGTATACCAGGATGACCAGACGGCTATTCCCAGCAACACAAGAATAATCGGAACAGCGCCAAAACTGCGCTGGGGGAGTTGGCTGATGAAGCGTAGAAAGGGTAGTCTCATGGGAGCCTCCACTCAATTAATTATTGTCAGGAATTATTAAAGGCTACTGTACGCCAAGTTCGAGCGCTTGGCGAATACACACCCGAATTTTCACTCATATGGTGAGCTTTCAGTATCAACGTCCCAAAATAACCCGGAACTCTTCGCCCTCATCCAGAAATTCCAACGACCGCCCTAGCCGCTTGGCTTCCCGGGAAACCATCGGCAAGCCTCGTCCCAGCTTGTCCATGTAACCTAAGTTTTCCAGCAAACGAACCAGCAAGGGGTTACGTGAAAAACTGGTTCCTGTCGTCAGCTTGCTGACTTTCACCGTATTCGGCAGCCGCCCAGGACTAATAAATTCCACCCGATCGTCGAAGACAAACACTCGGATCTGTGAACCGATAATGCTGTAATTTCTGTGTACACACGCATTGACCAACAGTTCACGAAACACTTTGTCAGGATAAGCGGGTGCATCCACACGCCTTGCCCCCTCAATTTCGGATGCCACCGGGATATTTGCCTTAATTGCCGCCAAAGCATTATCAATCTGTTGAGGCAGTGCCCCCAAAAAGGTTTTTTTATCACGCAGACTGGAATCAAGCTCAGTGCCATTAAATACCGCGAATGCAATCCCGGATTGTGGCAAATGACGCTCAGGGCTGATGCCAAACACCAATAACCCACCCACCGTGGGGATTAAACGCTCACTGGCAATATCGCTGGCACTGATCAGACGCAGGCGTTCCTCTTCATTTTCCTGAATAAAATCAATCTGATAACGGGTAAAAAAATCGGCAATCGCTGTTTGATTCAAATGCTTTAACTCAGCTCCGCCTACTTCCACAATGTCGTAATGGAACAAGCCTGCTGCCTGAAACAGGCGGGTCAATTCCTCACGGGATGCAATGCGTTTGGTCGAACCGACACGAATAAAATAACGATTTTTTGATGTGTAATAAGGGCGGTCAATCCCTTTCGGAATACTGATACGGGCAATCTGCACCTCGCCCCCTGCCGGGCTTGCGACCGACAAGGCCTCGTAACCGGGCAGAACAGGGGGGATCACGGCAGTCCGGCAAATGTTCATCACATCTTCTTCGTAACTGCGGGTCAGTCCCCTTGCCTGACCTGTATCATCAACTCCAAGCCATATTTCACCACCCTCGCCATTGGCAAAGGCAACAATCTCCTCGGCCAGCGTTTGTGCTGAGGTTTCTTCCCGTTTGAACTCAATGTACTGATTTTCTGCTGTTGGGATCATGATAATCACTTATTGGAATAGAATTTGATAGTAACCGCTATGGCAGGGGTGTTCAAAACGATTGATGCGAACAGAGTCAAGCTGCCCATTTTCTTTTAGCCTTGGTATAATGAAAACAAGTATAGCCCCCAAATGGAGCAAGCCGTATGGTCGACAAGCCTTTTATCCATATTGATGAACTTGAATACAGCAGCCAACATCAGCACGGTGACAAGTTTGCTGCCCGCTTTGCACCAATTGCCCCTCTGATTGGTGCACACAAACTGGGCTATCGTATCACTATCGTTCCACCCGGCAAACGCGCTTATCCTTACCATGCACACTTGGTCAATGAGGAAATGTTTTTCATTCTTGAAGGCCAGGGCACCCTGCGTCACTCCGGCGAGAGTTGGCCGGTCGGTGCCGGAGATTTTATCTGCTGCCCAGTGGGCAAGGATCATCCGCACGAAATCATCAACACTGGTGAAACCGACCTGAAATTCCTGGCAGTCAGCACCATGGAGGAGCCGGAAGTCGGTTTCTACCCCGACTCCAACAAGTTTGGCGTATTCGCTGGCAAAGCACCGGGGCATCTACACAAGGATTATGATTTCAGGATTATCGCCAAAGAGGATAGCGGCGTTGATTATTGGGAAGGCGAATAGGCTTACTGGGTCTGCCTAATAATCGCCCGCCTCTTCCATAACAGATAAATCACCGGCACCACCAACAGCGACAGCAACGGTGCCGTCACCATGCCTCCCACCATCGGCGCAGCAATCCGCTGCATCACATCCGAGCCAGTGCCACTCCCCAGCATGATCGGGATCAGACCGGCAATAATCACCGCCACGGTCATCGCTTTCGGGCGCACGCGCATCACCGCACCTTCCATGATCGCAGCGTTCAAGTCGGCCAGTGTATTCACCCCGCCTTTATGCTCACGCAGGGCATTTTCCAGATAGATAATCATAATCACGCCAAACTCTGCGGCAACGCCCGCCAGCGCAATAAACCCGACCGTAACCGCTGCCGACAGATTGAATTGCAGCAGCCACAAATACCAAATTCCCCCCGCCAGCGCGAACGGCAAGGACAGCATCACGATCAGCGCCGGGATCATGTTGTTAAAGGTCATGAACAGCAGCAGGAAAATAATCAGCAAAGTCATCGGCACCAGCAACTTGAGCTTTTCCGCGACCCGTAGCATGTACTCATACTGCCCCGCCCAAGTAATCGAATAACCGGGTGGCAGCTTCACTTTGGCCGCGACCTGTGCCTGCGCAGCTTTCAGGTAAGACCCCAAATCCACCCCGCGAATATCGACAAACGTCCAGCCATTCAACCGCGCATTCTCGGTCTTGATCATCGGCGGGCCTTCCGTCACTTGCACGGTGGCCACTTGTGAGAGCGGGATATGCGCCCCCGACGGGGTCACAATCGGCAATTCCATCAGTTTGTCGATATCATCACGCACCGCGCGCGGATAGCGCAGATTGACCGGGTAACGCTCCAGCCCTTCGACTGTCTGGGTGATATTTGCCCCACCGACAGCGGAGCCGATGACATTCTGGATGTCACTGATATTCAGGCCGAAACGCGCTGCTTCGAACCGATCCGGCACCACTTCGATATAGCGCCCACCCGAAACCCGCTCAGAAAACACTGAGGCCGTACCCTTGATACCGCCGAGTGCGGCTTCAATCTGCTTGCCGATGCCCTCAATCACTTTCAAATCAGGCCCGGCGACTTTCACTCCGACCGGGGTTTTGATCCCGGTTGCGAGCATGTCAATCCGGGTTTTGATCGGCTGTACCCAGGCATTGGTCAGGCCGGGAAAATCAACGGTATGCTCCAGTTCCTGAATCAGCTTTTTCAGGGTCATGCCCTCGCGCCACTGGTCTTTGGGCTTGAGCAAAATGGTGGTTTCGACCATGGTCAAGGGCGCAGGATCAGTCGCCGTTTCAGCACGGCCAATCTTGCCAAACACGCGCTCCACCTCAGGCAGTGTCTTGATCAGGCGATCAGTTTGCATCAGGATTTCCTGCGCCTTGCCAATCGACACCCCCGGCAAGGTAGTCGGCATATACAGCAAATCGCCCTCTTCCAGCTCCGGCATGAATTCCGACCCCAGATGCCCGAGTGGATACCAGGCTGACAGCATGATGGCCATAGCCGCGACCAGCGTCAGCCACGGCTTGCGCAGGCAAAACGCCAGCGCCGGGCGATACAGTTTGATCAGGAACACGGACAAGGGGTTACTGGATTCTTTCGGAATATGGCCTTTAATGAAATACCCCATCAACACCGGAATCAGCGTGACCGACAGTGCCGCCGCAGCCGCCATGGAGTAGGTTTTGGTGAAAGCCAGCGGGGCGAACAAACGGCCTTCCTGCGCTTCCAGGGTGAAAATCGGGATAAAGCTCAAGGTGATAATCAGCAGTGAGAAAAACAGCGCCGGGCCCACTTCAACAGAGGCTTCGATAATCACTTCCCAACGGTCTTTCAGCTTGCCCTCTTCCTCCCAGCGTTCCAGATGTTTGTGCGCGTTCTCGATCATGACAATCGCCGCATCGACCATGGCTCCGACCGCAATCGCAATCCCGCCCAAAGACATAATGTTCGCGTTGATACCTTGCTGGTGCATGATGATAAACGCGATCAGAATGCCCATCGGCAGGCTGACAATCGCCACCAGCGCCGAGCGCAGGTGAAACAGGAAGACCAGGCAAATCACGGCCACCGCAATAAATTCCTCAATCAGCTTTTCCGTGAGGTTATCCACTGCGTGCAGGATCAGCTGGGAGCGGTCATAGGTGGTGATAATTTCTACGCCTTCCGGCAAACCGGCGCGCAATGTTTCAATCCGCGCTTTGACATTTTTGATCACTTCCAGCGCATTTTCACCGGAACGCATCACCACAATCCCGCCCACGACTTCGCCCTCACCATCCAACTCGGCGATACCCCGGCGGGCTTGTGGCCCGATCTGTACTTCGGCCAAATCACGCAGCAAAATCGGTGCACCGGTCGCCACATCCAGCCCAACCGGAATGGTTTCAATATCGGCAATCGACCCCAGATAGCCTTTGGCGCGAATCATGTATTCCGCCTCACCCAGCTCCAGTACCGAGCCGCTGGTTTCCTGATTGGCGAACTGCACCGCCATTTTCAGCTGGTTGATGCCAACGTCATAGGCACGCAGCTTTTGCGGGTCAGCCGTGATCTGGTATTGCTTGACCATGCCGCCGATGGTCGCTATTTCGGAGACGCCTTTCACAGTCTGCAGTTCGTATTTAAGAAACCAGTCCTGCAAACTGCGTAGTTGTGACAAATCATTGTTGCCACTGCGATCGGTGAGTGCATACTGATACACCCAACCGACTCCGGTCGCATCCGGTCCCAAACGTGGCTCCACTGAATTGGGTAGCTGGCTGGCGGCCTGGCTCAAGTATTCCAGCACCCGCGCCCGCGCCCAGTACAGGTCAGTTTTATCCTCGAAAATCACATAGACATAGGAGTCACCAAAAAAAGAAAAACCGCGTACTGCGGTCGCTTTCGGCACAGAGAGCATGGTGGTCGTGATCGGGTAAGTGACTTGATCTTCAACGACTTGCGGCGCTTGCCCCGGATAACTGGTCTTGATAATGACCTGCACATCGGACAAATCAGGAATGGCATCCAGCGGCGTGGCTTTCAGGGCAACAATGCCCCAAATCACCAGGAAAAAGGCCAGCATCAACACCAGAAAACGGTTTCTGACCGATAGCTCAATGACTTTGGCTAACATGGACTAGCCCCTTATGGTGTCATGCGCCGAAAACTGGCTTGCAAATTACTTTCGGAATCCAGCATGAACTGGCCAGACAGCACAATTTCATCTCCCGCTTGCAAGCCTTCAAGGATCTCGACCTGATCATCAGTACGAATCCCGATTTTCACCTTAACCGGCTGGTATTCACGGTCATTCACCACCTTGACCACCCGGTATCCACCCGCTGCCGGAATCAGTGCCTCACGCGGTACGGCCAGCACACCGTCTTTGGGCTGGGTATAGATTTTCACATTGGCGAACATGTTCGGCTTGAGTGAGTGATCTGCGTTCTCGAAGGCGAGGCGTACCCGCAGGCTGCGTGTCTTGGCATTCAGTTCAGGGTAAATATAATCCACCACCCCTTTCCATTCACGCCCCGGTAGTGAATCAATCGCCATGATAGCGGTGCGCCCGGTTTCCAGACGCGAGACCTGATCGGCGAATACATCGGCAATCACCCACACCGAGGACAAATCAGCGATGGTATAGAGTACCGTGGACGGCGTGATATACATCCCGGCACGCACGTCCAGCTGGGTGATAAAACCACTACTCGGTGCATAAATAAATTCCTGCTGGGTATTATTCACATCCGGCGAATAATAGCCCAATAGCAGCTTGCCCTCTTCCACCGGTTCACCCAGTGAACGCACCTTGATTTCATTCAGCCAGCCACTGCCCCGCGCATGCACATGGTAAAGCGAATCTTCGTTGTACTGCACATTCCCCAGCGTATTGATGGTATTGCGCAAATCGGTACGTTGAACCTTGCCGATGCGAATGCCCATGCTTTGCGCCGTTGAGGCAGAGACACTGACGCTCGGCGGGCCATCATTTTCAGCCGCAGACGCGCCGGATTTCACTTCTTTCAAGACCAGATCCATGCCACAGATCGGACAGTTACCCGGCTCGCCTTGCTGAATTTGTGGGTGCATCGGGCAGACATACAAAGGATCGCCGTGCTTGGCGACATGCTCCTCTTTGGAATCCATCATCGCCTCGACCTTGCTTTCGGAAGGCTTTACTTCTGCCGTGGGTGCAAGGCTTTTCAGGTCGAGCGGCGCGGCTGGCGTAGCTGTCTCTGCCGCGTCAGCAGGCACTGGCGGATTGATGATAATTGCGCCCAACAGAACCAGCACAGCGAAGTTGATGGAGCGGGTGAATGATTGAGTGTGGTACATAGTTACTCTTGAATAGTTATCCAGATTCAGACAGCTTTTACCGCATTATCTGCCGAAGCCGCTACCGTGTCTTCCAAAGCCGCCGCAATCGCGTCTTCTACCCGCTCCAGCAACACAAATTTCAGCTGCTTACGCGCATTTTCCGGCACATCGTCCAGATCTTTACGATTCCGCGCTGGCAGCAGCACGGTGCTAATCCCGGCACGCAAAGCCGCCAGACACTTCTCCTTGAGTCCGCCAATGGGTAGTACCAAACCGCGCAGGCTGATTTCGCCGGTCATCGCCACGTCACTCCTGACTTTACGCTCAGTCAGCAATGACACCAAGGCCGTATAAATAGACACGCCGGCACTGGGGCCATCTTTAGGAATCGCCCCGGCGGGTACATGCAAATGCAGATCATGCCGGGTAAACACCTCTGCATCAATACCCAGATCAGCGGCATTCGCCTTGAGCAAACTCAACGCAGCCTGAGCACTTTCCTTCATCACCTCACCTAACTGGCCGGTGATAATCAGGCGACCCGTGCCCGGTATTTGGGTGGTTTCGATAAACAGAATGTCGCCACCGACCGGCGTCCAGGCGAGTCCGGTCGCCACACCCGGCGTACTGGTACGCATCGCCACCTCGCTTTCAAAACGCTGTGGCCCCAGAATATCGGGCAAGGTCTCAACCCCGATACTCACCTGCTCTGCATCGCCTGCGGCCACTTTAACGGCGGCATGGCGCATCACTGCCGCGACTTCACGCTCCAGATTCCGCACCCCGGCTTCACGCGTATAATCCGCAACGATACTGCGTATGGCTGCATCACTCAGCTGCACCTGTTCTGCAGTCAGGCCATGCTCCTCGCGCTGGCGTTTGACCAGATAGCGTTTGGCGATTTCGACCTTCTCATCTTCGGTATACCCCGGCAGGCTGATCACTTCCATCCGGTCACGCAACGGCCCCGGAATCGCATCCAGCACATTCGCGGTCGCGACAAACACCACCTTGCTCAAATCAAACGGCAAGGCCAGGTAATTATCACGGAAAGTACCATTTTGCGCAGGATCAAGCACTTCCAATAAAGCCGAGGCCGGGTCACCATGAAAACCACCCGCACCCAGTTTGTCGATTTCATCCAGCATGAACACCGGATTCCGGGTGCCCGCCTTGCGTAACTCCTGAATGATATTACCCGGCAACGCGCCCATGTAAGTGCGCCGATGACCCCGAATTTCCGCTTCATCATGCGTACCGCCCAAACTGGTGCGCACAAACTGCAGGCCAAGTGCCCGCCCGATGCTTTTCCCCAGCGAGGTTTTACCCACACCCGGCGGGCCGACAAAACACAGAATCGGGCTGCGACCCTGCGGATTCAGCTTGCGCACTGCCAGATATTCCAGCAAACGCTGTTTGATCTTGTCGAGGCCATAATGATCCTCATCCAGAATCGCGCGCGCTTTGGCAATATCAATCGTCTCAGTGTCCAACCTTTCCCAGGGCAAACTGGTCAGCCAGTCCAGATAGGTGCGAATCATCGAATATTCACCCGAAGATTCCGACATTTTCTGCAGGCGTTTCAATTCTTTGTTTGCCTGCTCAGCCGCTTCACCGGACATATCAGCCTCAGCGATGGCTTGGCGTAGCTCATCCATTTCAGCCTGTTGGCCGCTGTCGTTGTCATCTTCACCCAGTTCTTTCTTGATCGCCTGCAAACGTTCGCGCAACATGTACTCACGCTGGCGGGCATCCATCGACTGCTGGGTCTGCTGATCAATTTCGCGAGTCAGCTTCAACACTTCCAGCTGATGCCGCAAATGCTCCGCAACTTTATCCAGCCGCGCCCGCAGATCAATCGTTTCCAGGATTTTCTGCTTTTCATGAGGGCCAATATCCAGGAAGTTACTGACCAAATCAGCCAGCGCACCCCCGGATTCAATGCCTTTAATGGTGGCAACAATTTCGGGTGGCACCTGCGGCAGCAACTTGGTAATTTCTATCGCTTTTTCCTGCAAGTGGCGCATCCGAGCCTGTACCTCGGCATCTTCTTCCAGCACTTCATCCAGCCTTTCAACCTGCGCCAGCAAATAAGGCTCACTAGCAATGTAGTGCTGTACCCGAAAACGTCCTTCGCCCTGCACCACCAAATGATGCGCACCATCCGGGGTGGTGACATAGCGCAAAATACTGGCGACCGTGCCTACACTATGTAAATCAGTGTCTTGTGGCTCATCGGCATCGGGTTTGCTTTGGAGCAATAACCCAATCTTGCGGCCTTTACTGATCGCCTCCTGGGCGGCGGCCAGCGACTGTTCACGCCCGATAGTGATCGGAACCGCAAGCCCCGGGAACAGCACTAAATTGCGCATCGGCACCAGAATCAAAAGGCTCTCATCCTCCACAGGGTTCGAAGCATCAGCAGCCTGCGTTGGCAAGTCTGGTGACTGGGTATCGGTATTCATATTGTCCATGATCACTCCTTAAATCTTATGCAGGTTGAGTTGCAGGCAGCCGTGCAGCAAGCCATGCTGGGTTAGCTCATAGTGGCCGGGTGGCAAAGGGATACGCCGCTCAAAGCGGCCATACGGTAACTCCAGGCGATGAATACGCACCCTGCCCTGAGCCGGGCGCGACAAAGGACGCATGCCGCTGATCACCAGCTGCCCGCCACTGAGGTGGACTTCCACCCGCTCAGGGGCAACCCCCGGCAAGGCAACGGTGATCAATAGCGCATCAGCCGTCTCCAGCACATCGACTGGTGGCTCCCAGCTCGGGCTGTGTGCGCTGCTGGGACGAAAACATTGGCGCTGGAGACGTTCGGCTTCAGCCAACATTTCAAAGGCTTCAGCCCAAACAGGGGGATTACGACGGAATGACATGATAGTGGCCTGCTCCGTTTTGCAAGAACTCAGATTAGATCATGATGGGGGGTGATGCGGCGAATTCAATGCACTGCGGGGCAATGCAGGACAATACGGAACAGTGCGGGGGAGGTGTCTGTACAGGAGCTATGGATCAGGGCGTTATCCGCCCTGATCTATCAATTGTCCATCAATTGACGATTAAGACTGTTTAGGTGTCTCGTCGTTTTTCGGTGTTACGGGTGCGGCTACTTCTGCAGGCTTGGCAGCGGGTGTTGGTGTCTCAGCTACTTTGGGTGCTGCTGGCTTTTTCGGCGCAGCGGCTTTTTTAGGTGCTGCTGCTTTCGTTGCCGCTGGCTTTTTCGCAGGTGTCGCTGCTTTCGGCGCTGCAGCCTTCTTGGGTGTAGCCGCCGCTTTGGGTGCTGCTGCCGCTGGCTTGGGTGTAGCCGCTGCTTTCGGTGCTGCCTGCGCTGCTTCCAAAACAGTGAACGGTACAACCGGCGTCGGTTCACCCAGCTTTACTTTTACATAAGTACCGGGTGCGGCTTCAATCGCCGCCAGTTTACCGGAACCGGGTTGACGAGCTGCTACTTGTTCGTTCTTGGACAGTGAACGTACCCATTTGTCCCATTCCGGCCACCATGAACCTTCGTTGACTGCATTCGCGGCCAGCCACTGGTCAGCACTTTCCGGCAATTCATTGCTGATGCGATAGCCGTATTTCTTCGCGGCGGGTGGGTTGACGATCCCGGCGATATGCCCGGAACCTCCGAGAATGAAGCGCGTATCACCCGAGAACAGACGCGCACCCGAATAAGTCGATTTCCACGGTGCAATATGATCTTCAGCAGCCGACACGAAACACGCAGGCAGGTTGATCGAGGATACATCCAGTGGCGTACCGGCAATGCTCAGCGCATTAGGCTTGCACAGCTTGTTTTCCAGGTACATGTTACGCAAGTACCAGGAGTGCATTTTGGCGGGCATGCGTGTGGAATCCGAGTTCCAGTACAGCAAGTCAAACGGACGTGGATCATTACCCAACAGGTAATTGTTCACATAGAACGACCAGATCAGATCATTGGCACGCAGCATATTGAATGCACCCGCCATTTTGCTGCCATCCAGATAGCCGGTTTTTTCCATTTCCGACTCAAGGCCGCTGATCTGTTCTTCATCAATAAACAGCCCCAGCTCACCCGGCTCTTTGAAGTCGATCATGGTCGTGAAGAAAGTCGCACTCTTGATGCGCTCGTCGCCCTTGGCCTTCATGTAAGCCAGGGTGGAAGTCAGCAGGGTGCCACCGATGCAGTAACCAATCGCATTGATTTCGGATTCGCCGGTATCATGCTCAACCGCATCTATAGCCGTCATTACCCCTTCCGTGATGTAATTTTCAAAGCCGACATCCGCATAAGTCTCATCCGGGTTAACCCAGGAGATGACATACACCGTATGCCCCTGATCGGCCAGCCATTTCAGCATGGAATTCTTTTCTTGCAGGTCAAGAATGTAAAACTTGTTGATCCAGGGTGGCACGATCAGCAGCGGACGCTTCAAAACTTTGTCGGTGGTCGGCGTATACTGGATCAGCTGGAACATGCGGTTCTGGAAAACCACCTTGCCCGGTGTCATCGCAACGTTTTTACCCAGCTCAAACGCTTTGGTATCGGTCATGCGGATGCGCAATTCACCTTTACCCGCTTCCAGATCTTCCAGCATGTTTTTCAGGCCATGCACCAGATTCGCGCCTTTGGTTTCCTTGATTTTTTCCAGCACCGCCGGATTGGTCAGGGCAAAATTGGTCGGCGACAGGGCATCCATCTGGCGTTCGGTGAAAAACTTGACGCGCTCAGCGGTGTGCGCATCCAGGCCATCCACATCCGTGACCAGCTTGTTCGCCCATTGTGAAGCCAGCAGGTAAGACTGCTTGATCACATCAAACGTCGGCTTTTCTACCCAGTCATCGTGCTTGAAACGGCGATCACCTTTATCAGGCTCAACCACGGCCTGTGGCTTCTGCCCGAACATGGCCAGCATCGCCTGCTGACTCAGCGCCATCGACTTCTGAAAATATTCCATGTTGGTCTGGATGATCTTCTGCGGGTCACTGCTGGCAGCTTTCAACCATTCGCTATAAACCGAAGAAAGATTAAACGGGTCAAGCTTCATATTTTCATAGGATTTAGCAAAACCGGACATAATTTCTTCAACTTGCTTGAAATTTTCCTGCAACTCCTTGGAGGCAGCAAAACCAAGCGTGTTAATTTCATTTTGGGCATTCTGGGTATTGTCGGACATCAGATAAATTCTCCTTGCTGGTCACTGTGCAGAGTCTGCACTATTTCGGTGTGCAATGCAGCAAATTCTTGTGAATTCGGGGGGACAAAAGGGAAGAAAAACAATACACGCTAACCACCAAAACCGGGACAAAATGCACCTGCCCCGGCTTTATCGCACTGGTCACGACAGTTGCGATGATCTAGCAATAAACCCAGCGATCAGTTGGCAAACCCAGCCTTTTCACCCGAGACTCCTAACTCGCTGGCACCGCTACCGATAAAGCGGTAGATAGCCGCCCCAGCGACTGCGCCCATAATCGGTGCAATCCAGAATAGCCAAAGCTGCATGACCGCCCAGTCACCGACAAACAGGGCAACACCCGTGCTGCGTGCCGGGTTCACCGAGGTATTGGTCACAGGAATACTGATCAGATGAATCAGGGTCAGGCACAGGCCAATCGCAATCGGAGCCAAACCAGCCGGTGCGCGTTGGTCAGTCGCCCCCATGATCACAATCAGGAACATCATGGTCATGACCACTTCAGTCACCAACGCAGACAACAGCGAATACCCGCCGGGCGAATGTTCACCATAGCCATTGGAGGCAAACCCGGCACTCAGCTCAAAACCGGCTTTCCCGCTGGCGATCAGATAAAGCACAGCACCCGCGACGATACCCCCCGCCACCTGGGCAGCAATGTAAGGTAGCAGCTGACTGGCCGGGAACCGACCACCTGCCCACAGACCGATAGAGACGGCAGGGTTCAAATGGCAACCGGAGATAGGGCCAATCGCAAATGCCATCGTCAACACGGTCAGGCCAAATGCCAGGGAAACCCCTAACAGGCCAATACCCACATCAGGAAACGCGGCGGCCAGCACGGCGCTACCACAACCGCCAAGAACAAGCCAAAATGTGCCGAAGAACTCGGCAGTATATTTTTGCATGGGAAACCTCATTAGTTTTATTAATTTAGATTAATTCATCATTAAAGACACACTTCCGTGCAGTCACCTCTAGTGTAGACTACCCATAAGCGTTAACCAGGCTTACCTTGCATATTAGATTCGATTTTTTATTAATTAATGATAATGTCTTTATCTTCAAGAATACCTATTCAATAATACTAATATCTACTTACAAAAATAATTGATTAAACTGCACGAGGTTTGTACAGATTCACCAGATTCCCCAGCAGCATACAGGCAGCACCGATGAGCAGTGCCATATCAAAGCTTTCCCCGTAGAACAAAACCCCCACCATGGCAATCAAGGGCAGCCGCAGGAAGTCGAGTGTGACGACTGTCCCCACTTCGGTGCGCTGCATCGCTTTGGTCATGCAGAAATGGGCTGATAAAGCGGTTAGCCCCACCAGCAGATTCCATGCCCACTGCGCGGTGCTTGGCCATGTCCAGGCAAAAACTGACAGCAAGAAACCCATCGGTAGCTGCACCAGACACATGTAAAACAGGATAGTGAGCGGCTTTTCGGTGCGGGATAGCAGCTTGGTACAGGAATGTGCAACCGCATAGCCCACCGCCGCACCTAGCACGATAAAGGCCGCCGGATTCATGATCTCAACACCGGGCCTAACGATAATCAGCACCCCGAGCAGCCCCAACGCAATCCCCAGCATGCGGCGCGGTGTCAGCTTCTCTTGCAGAAACAGAGCCGCCATCAACGCTGTCCACACCGGTACGGTAAACTCCAGCGCAAACACTTCAGCCAGTGGCAACAAGCCGATCCCTACAAACCAGCCGTATTGGCCGCCAAAATGGAACAGGTTACGGACTACCTGCAAGCCGGGGCGCGCAGTGCGGAATAACTGCCTGTCCCCGGAGAGCCAGATCATCCCGGCGACCACCAGCAAACCGATGACACTGCGGATAAACAGGATTTGGAAGGTACTCATGCTGCCGCTGAGTTCGCGTGCGCCTACCGCCATCAGGCAAAAAGACGCCAGTGCGCCTGCCATCCAAACCACTGCGTACATATGTTTGCTACCCTTTATGGATTGACCATCTATTGCTTGAATTGATTACTTGAATTCGCGCCATTACTACACCATTACTGCAGATTAGGCAGAAAATACCCACGCGCAGGTTTTGCATTATAAATCACGCCATTGCGCCACAAGGCAATACGTGCCAACGGTTTGTTATGCAACAACCGCCAAATCGTGTGTGAACTGGCCTGACTGGTATCACGCCCTTCCACCGACACAACCCGGTCACCCGCCTGCATGCCGTAATGGGCTGCCGGGCTGTTAGGCAACACCACTTCGACCGTATTCCCTGCCGCCAGCATAAAGCCATAACTGCCCGGTAACTGCGTCACAGGCGAATAAGCACTCAATAATAATTGCTTACGCGGGAAATCAATACTGATCATCTGGTCACTGAACAAGGCATTGCCCGCACTCCCCGCCAATGCCGAAAAACCATGATTGCGCACTGGCAACAAGACCGGCACCTGTTGCAAATTGTTATTACCCAGCATTAACTGCGGCAGGGTCACCAGCTGGGTCGGCACTTTACCCCCGAGGTCTTCGATATTAATAAACGGCGTGCCGTGCTGTTGCCCCAGGGAGTGTCTGGCATAGCCCGGTAAAATAACCAAGCCCCCCGCATTGCCGGTATCGAGGATAAATTCACCAGGACGACCGTCCATTGCCTTCAAGCTGATCACCGGGACACCGGACACCATCCGCAAGGGAATCACGCTATGTGGGTTCAAACCCAGCGGTTCACGGGCAAAACTGGCGCGCCGGTTCCGGTAATCCAGCGACACCACCGAACTCTCCAGCGCAGGCACGCCGAGAATGCCATCGACCGCCACACTGTCATTGGAAGATAATAGCGATAAGTCCGTAGAAGCCGCGTTTTGTTGCTCCAGTTTCAGATTGCCGATGTACAAATCCGGCAATGCGTAATACTTGCCACGCTTGGCACCCGCGATCGTGGCGATATAACTGGTCGTGTTGCCTTCTTTTAATTGCAGCGACTCCGCCAGCCGGGTAGAAATCAGGTTGTCTGAAGAACCGGTATCAATCAGCCACCAGCTGGTACGCTCTCCAATGCGCACCGGCACCAGCGGCAACACGCCGGTATCATTCATGTGCACCAGCTGCATGGGAACTGTGGTTCCCACCCCTGTTGTAAAGGCCGAGTTCGCGGACATACGCCCACAACCCGCCGCCAGCAAGATCACTATCAAGCCCATAAAAACCGCCAAGATGCGCATTGGTATTCCTTTTAATTAATCATTAGCCAGCACGGAAAGCAGGGTAAAGCATAAACGAAATAACCGGGCTTGCGCAGCAAAGTGAGTAATTAGACGCTATCTATTCCATAAGACTTAGGCCAAACGCCCGTAGAAGGTCATGCGCGCCGATTCGGACAAGGCCACATCCGGCTGACCATTATAAGCCAGCACCACCAACATCCGGGTAATGTCGCCTACGGTTGGCGTTTGCCTCTGCTTTGACTGCTTGAATCGCCCTCTGCGAGAAAAATCCAGGCAAGACCAAAGCACCCTGTTCATCCAGTTGCAGCTTGCAAGCTGCCCTAGGATGAGGCCTAAGCATTGAGTCATTAAAAGTATTACACAAAGTAAGTTTCGCAGCAGCGGCAGCGATGGCCGAATTGAGCTTCAACGAATTTGCCTACCGCTTGCGTGAACATTTTGATACCGGTTTTCGAGTCGCTGCTGAAGTCGTCAAATTGATAAGCAGGGCAGAAAATCACAGCTAACCGACTTCCCAGCCACTCGCGATACTCAAGCAGTGCCCGTAATGAATCGCTTTCATCGCGAGGTAAACGTATACTGGCCTGATATGACGGCATAACCCAGTGGAGGAGGAATGAAGTCGATGGCTATCGGTTTGCAGGTGCCGCAAACAACCCCGGCGATTGAGCTTAAAAACCTCCGTAAGAGTTTTGGCCAACTGGAAGTGCTCAAAGGCATTTCATTGCAGGCTTACGACGGTGATGTGATTGCGATTATCGGCGGCAGCGGTTCCGGTAAATCAACCTTGTTACGCTGCATTAATCTGCTCGATATTCCCAGCGCCGGCACTGTCAGTATTAACGGCGAAGAAATCAGAATGAAACAGACCCGCCATGGCCCTGCCCCGGTTAGCTGGCGTGATGTGCAACGCCTGCGCAGTCGCCTTGGCATGGTATTCCAGAGTTTTAACCTCTGGCAGCACATGACCATTCTGGAAAATGTGATCGAAATCCCGATACAGGTACTCGGCATCCCCAAAGCGGTGGCGCTTGAAGAGGCTTTGCAGCTCTTGGAACGTATCGGTCTGACCAGCAAAAAAGACGTTTACCCGGCTCAATTATCTGGTGGCCAACAACAGCGTGCCGCGATTGCGCGTGCCTTGGCGATTAATCCGCAGGTGATGTTATTTGACGAACCGACCTCGGCACTCGACCCGGAACTGGTCGGCGAAGTTTTAAGCGTGATTCGCGATCTGGCCGAAGAAGGGCGTACCCTGATTCTGGTCACGCATGAAATGCACTTTGCGCGTGATGTCGCGAGCCAGGTCGTGTTTTTGCACCAAGGCCTGATTGAAGAACAAGGCACACCCGAACAACTGTTCACGCAACCTGCTTCACCCCGTTTGCGCCAGTTTATCAGCAGTCTTTATTAACCAGCATCACCTTACAGCCTTACCCATTGCCAGGAGAAACACTATGAATACCGCAGATACCGCGAATAAAGCCAAATACCTGATCACCGCCCTCGCCTTAAGCCTGTCGGCCAGTGTCTATGCCGCTGAAGTCAAAGTCGGTTTTGCCCCCGAACCCTATCCACCGTTTGCCGTGCCGGATGCCGCAGGCGACTGGACGGGCTGGGAAATTGATATTATTAACGCCGTCTGTGCAGAAGCCCAACTCGATTGCAAACTCACTCCAACTGCGTGGGATGCCCTGATCCCTGCCTTGAACTCCAGCAAAATCGACCTGATCATGGGCGCCATGTCAATCACCGAAGAACGCGCTCAGGTGATTGACTTCTCCGACAAATACTACAGCACACCCGGCACCGTGGTCAGTCTGAAAGGTACCGACGTAGCACCGACTGCAGAAGGTATGAAAGGTAAAATCATTGGCGTAGTCGGCGGCACCACGCATCACAATTATGTAAAAACCCATTTTGGCGATGTGGTGGCGGAAATCAAGGAATACCAAACGCAGGACGAAACCAATCTGGATTTGGCGGCGGGTCGGATTGATGCCACCCAGGCAGACTCGCTGGCGATGGATGAGTTTTTAGCCTCAGACACCGGCAAAGCCTGCTGCCAAACCAATGGCACCGTGCCAGACGATCCGGCGATTTTGGGGGCAGGCATCGGTGCGGGCATGCGTAAGGGTGACACCGAACTGAAAGACAAAATCAATGCCGCTATCAAGGGGATTCGCGCCAATGGCAACTACGATGAAATCACCAAAAAATACTTTAACTTCAATATCTATGGCGATTAATTAACTTGCTCGCACTGCTAGCCGGGACGATTGACTGGCAACTACTCGCTTTCTCGCCACCCGGCTGGGGGAGCGTGTTGCTGGAAGGTTTTAAAGCCTCACTTTTGATTGCAGTGGGCGGCTATTCGCTGGGTCTGTTACTGGGGGTAGCCGGAGCGGTCGGCAAGTTATACGGTGGCTTTATCCTGCGCGATTTGCTGGCGCTTTATACTACCTTGATTCGTGCCGTGCCGGAGCTGGTGCTGATTCTGCTGCTCTATTTTGCCGGTACGGATGTGCTCAACTGGCTCTTGGTTTCCCTGGGTTATGCGACCGTCGACATTAACGGTTTTATTGCCGGGGTACTGGTGATTGGGATCGTGCAGGGCGCCTATTCCACGGAAGTCTTGCGCGGGGCGATGCTGGCCGTGCCACGGGGCGAACTGGAAGCGGCGCAAGCTTATGGCATGGGTGGCTGGTTGATGTTACGCCGGATTACCTTGCCCGCCATGCTGCCGTTTGCGCTGCCGGGGCTGGCCAATTTATGGCTGGTTGCGACCAAAGATACCGCCTTGCTGGCAGTGGTCGGTTTCAATGAATTGACGCAGGCCACCCGTCAGGCCGCCGGTACGACCAAAGCGTATTTCACCTTTTATCTGGCCGCCGGCATCCTGTATTTACTGGTGACACTGCTCTCAAACTGGGCGATTAAATACCTCGAAAAACGCGCACAGCGTGGCCGCATCAGTAGCCATGAGGCAGACCGATGATGCTGAAACAACACCCCGTCCCCCTGTTCGCCTGGCATCGCTGGCTGCTGGCGGTGTTGTTCATGCTGCTGATCGCCTGGATGGCGACCACTCTGCGTTGGGATTGGCTGGAGACCTATTGGCTACGCATCCTCAACGGCGTGGGTGTGTCGATGGCGATGCTGTTCAGCACCGCCCTGCTGGGGTTTTTACTGGCGATTCCACTCGGTTTGCTGCAAGTCACCGGGCCACGTCCGCTGGCTTGGCTCGCGCGCGGATTTTGCACCGTGATTCGGGGTACGCCGCTGCTGTTGCAGCTGTGGATGATCTACTACGGGCTGGGTTCGTTGCTGATTCAATACCCGGAAATTCGTGACACCTGGCTGTGGCCGTATTTGCGGCAAGCCTGGCCTTATGGTGTGCTGGCGCTCACCCTGTCGTTTGCCGGATACGAAGGCGAAGTGATGCGCGGTGCGTTTGCCGGTGTGCCGCGTGGTGAACTGGAAGCAGGCCGGGCTTACGGCATGTCACCGCTCAAACTGCTACGCCGCATCTGGCTACCGCGTGCAGTCCGCCGGGCTTTGCCGACCCTGATGGGCGAGACTATCCTGCAGCTGAAATCGACTCCGCTGGTCGCGACCATTACCGTGATTGATGTGTATGCCGTCATCAACCGTATCCGCCAGGAAACCTTTATCACCTATGAGCCGCTGCTCTTGCTGGCACTGATTTATCTGCTGCTGACCGGTATCCTGATCATCCTGTTTCGCTGGTTTGAACAGCGCATACCCAGCGCCGGTCGTTAAATTTTAACAAGGAGATTCCCCGTGTTACCCGAACAGTTGCATACCGCAGCCGCTGGCCTGACGCTGATCTGGCCTGAGCATACCCAGCATTACCCCTGGTTCTGGCTGCGCGATCATGGCGAAGACCCCGCCAGCCTCGACCCTCAGACCCAGCAGCGAAAAATAGACACCTTCACATTGGCACCTGATATTCAGGCTACTGCGGTGCATTGGGATAAAGCCACGGCACAGGTACACTTTGTCTGGCCGGATGGGGCAAAAAGTTATATCAGTACCGATAGTTTGGCACGGGTAGCGGGGGTCTTGCCAGCTAGCGCGCAATTGCTGGCGGGTAATAAGCAGATACTGTGGTCGGCAACCCACCCACTCGATCATTTGCCGAATCATCTGCCGAGTATATCTTGTCCTGAAATTCTGGCCTCGGATGCGGGTGTGCGCCACTGGCTGGAGCTCATCGCGCAATATGGTTTTGCCGTTGTCACCGCCATGCAGCCCACCGAGCAGGCGACTGTTGAACTGGCCGAGCGCATCGCCCCCGCCCAGCACACTATCTTTGGCCCATACTGGCCGCTGTCGGCAGAAATCAAGGCGCATGAGGACAGTGCCTATACCACCGAGTTTCTCGCCCCGCACACCGACGGCACGTATTACCATGACCCGGCTGGCTTGCAGCTGTTTAACTGCATTGAGTTTGATGGTCAAGGTGGCGAAAGCACTCTGGTAGATGGCTTTGCACTGGCGCGGCAATTACAGGCGACACATCCCGACTATTATGCAGTGCTCACCCAAGTCTTAGTGCCCGCCCATTATCGGGAGCCGGGTGTGCATCTGGCAGCGGAGCATAGCGTGCTGCGCCTTGACCGGCACGGTGCACTGGCGCAAGTGGCCTTCAATAATTATGACCGTTCACCGTTTTTGTTGCCTGCAGCGGAACAGGCTTTATTCTATGCCGCGTATGCTGAATTTAACCGCTTGTGCATGCAACAGGAGAACTGGATACGCATCCCCCTGCGCCCCGGCATGGCCTTGATCTTTGACAACTGGCGTTGCTTGCACGGGCGGATGAATTATATCGGCAAACGTTATTTTTATGGCTGTTATCATGCGCGAGCCGATTTTGATAGCCGGGTGAGGGTGTTGCGGGCGGGTTAGATCATGTTGATCCAGCCAGCGGCACAGTGGCCATCCGCACTTCCAGCACACCGCGCACTGAGTTGCACAAATAGAGCTGATCTGCAGCCTGCATATCTTCCCGTGTGATGCTGCGCTCGATGATTGGTTGTCTGCTGGTCGCGATCAGCGTTTGCCGCATGACTCCCGGTAACGCGCCATCGCTGAGCGGGGGGGTAATTAATTGCCCCGCCTTGCTGATGAGCAGATTATGCCGACTGGCTTCTGCACAATGCCCGTGTTGATTGAAGAACACTACATCGTAATGCCCCTGTTGTTCTGCTGCCTGATAAGCACGGTTATACAGTGAGCGGTTAGTGGTTTTATGCCGCCGGAACAGGTTATCCGCCTCGATGCGGTGTGGGCTAATGCTGATGGTAGGCAGTGTGCTCCTGTAGGTCATCGGTGGCAGTTCAACAGGGTCGGTGGCCAGTTGAACCAACTGAACAGAGGGATCAAGTGCTTCCATACTGAGCTGAACTTCTCCCTGCGCATTCAGTAACAGGCGAATTTTCAAATCAGTCGGATGCTTTGCCATGGTGGCTTGCGCCGCACCAAGAAACGCATCCAGCTGGTGGCGAATAGCGTCCGGATCACAGGGATAGCCAAAATACCCGGCGCTGTCCTGCAAACGTTTAATGTGTTGCTCCAGACGCAGAATCTGCTGCGCCACGTGGTCAAACCGGAAGGTTTCAATCAGTTGAAAGGCCTGATTTAATCCGGTCAGGAAACTTGTTTTCAACCGGCATTCCTGCCATTCAGCGGCTGTCTGACTGTCATAAATAATGCCACCCCCGACCCCCAGACGACCACATTGACTGTTCGCCGGGAAACTGATTGTCCGTATCGGCACGTTAAAGGTGAAATCATTGTCCGGGGTAATAAACCCCAGCGCGCCGGTGTACAACTGGCGCGGGCTGCTTTCGAGTTCACGGATGATTTCCATGGTGCGGATTTTAGGCGCGCCGGTAATCGAGCCACAAGGAAACAGGTGACGTACCACCGTCTCAAAATCAAGCGCCGGGTCAATTTCACCGTAAACCGTGGACACCATTTGGTGTACGGTCTGGTAACTTTGTACTTCAAACAGCCCTTCGACCCGCACACTGCCCGAGTGCGCGATGCGCCCAATATCATTACGCATCAGGTCAACAATCATCAGGTTTTCAGCGCGCAGCTTCTCATCTGCCCGCATTGCCACAATAATGCGTTGATCGGTGTCGGGATCCGCTCCGCGTGCCGCAGTACCCTTCATGGGTTTGCTGGATAAGGTACTACCGCGTTTACTGATAAACAGCTCAGGTGACAAAGACAATATGGACTGGTTGGGCAGATGGAATAGCGCCGAATAGGCGACCGGCTGGCGTTCACGCAAGGCTTGATACAGGCCATTAATGGTGCCTCTGAGTTCGAAGTTCAGGCGCAGAGTGTGGTTTACCTGATAGGTATCACCGCTTTCTATATACGCCCGGATACGTCGAAGTGTGTCTGCATATTCTGCGGGCGCTTCGGAATAGTGCAGTTCGTCGATGAAAGGCGGAGATTCCGGTAATTGCTGCAGGGCTGCGGTCACCGCGACCGAGGGGATGCGCTGTGCTGCGGTAAATGCATAGAACTGCAGTAAAGGCGGGCTGCTGCTATCCGCAGGCCACTGCAATTTTTCTAAAGGGTGCTGGAGCGCATACGCTGCTTCATAGGCCAGATAACCAGCGAGGTAATAGCCCTGTTTGCGTAGCTGGTCGATCTGGCGCAGGGCAAGCAATAATTCTATGGGGTTTGTTGCCTTGATCTCATGCTGTGGCTCAGTAAACAGCCAAGCGTCTTCCCGAGTGCTCAGGGTATCTTCAAATAATAGTATTGGGCTATGATTTGATGTTAGATCGAAGGGTTGCTTCATGGGTTGGTAGCGCGTTATTTTTCCGGTTTTCGGGATGCTACTATCGTATATTTCCAGAGCGGATGACAGGCCTTTTCGTCAATGATGCAGTTTTTTGGACGTGCCTCACCGACGACTGGGGTGACTGGTTACAACAAGTCATCCAGCGACAGCCCCCGGTATTCGATCTGATAACCCTTTAAACGCTGCTCCAGCCTGACTGCTTTTTCCTGCAGCTGACTCAGGCGGATATTCTTAGGGTTGCGTTTGACCTCGGCAATCAGCGCGGTTTTATCCAGCTCATTCAGCGCAACAATATCAATCTCGTTTTTGTTGCCTGTCTCCCAGTAACTGCCAATCACGCTGTATTGACCGGTGGCTGCCAATTGTTCCCGAAACAGGCGCTCCAGCCACTCACCGCTATAAGTCGCAAAATCACGCTGAATGACCTGCTGCAAAAAAGCAAAGTTACCGATCTCAACCGCACTGCGGTAACGGTATATAAACCGAAACCAGAAACTCAGAAAAGCATCCTGAATGCGGTATTTGACCTGTCGGGATTTTGGCGTTGCCAGTACCGGCTGAATGCGCTGGATAATGTCAAACTCCTGCTCCAGCCGCTGTAAATAGGGGCCAACCGACATTTCCAGCACCGATTCAATATCACTGCGGCTGGTTTTACCCGTGGCAATACTCGCCAGAATCGAAAAATAAGTACTTTGCTCCCCACCAAATTCCTCCGCAAGGCGATACTTACCCTCTTCAATCACCAGGCTGTGCTCACTCAGCCACTCCTGCCACAAATCAAGCACCGGGTCGGTCTGCGCCAGCCAGTCCAGGTACTTGGGTACACCACCGCTCAGGCTATACCAAACCAGTAAATTTTCAGGCGAATAACGCTGTTGATCAGTCAACAACTCGGCGATATAAGCAGGCTTCAGCGGCTGCAGATTCAAGCGGTGATCAGCACGACCAAACAGCGGCTCTTTACTGTCCTGAAAAATACGCGTCATCAGCGAATACAGCGAGCCACAACAAATAAGATGTAATTTGCAGCGTGGCCTGAATTGATCCCACAAGTTTTGCAGGTCAGAGAAAAAATTGGCATTGACCCGGCTGACATCCTGAAACTCGTCCAGAATCAAAGTCAGCGGCTGTTGCTCGGCATAGGTAAACAGAATGCTGATGATTTCGCGTAACTGCCGAGGCTCACCGTAAATCGGAATACCCAGTTGAGTCCGAATCTGATCGGCGAATTCCTCGCATAGCAGCGGCTCGGACTTGCGGGAAATGAACAGGTAAAGCGCAGGCTTGCCCTGATAAGTCTCCGTCAAAAGCGCGGTTTTACCGACGCGGCGACGCCCAACCAGCAGCGTCAGGCTGGACTGCCCAGCCGCCGCCTGTTGCGACCATTTGAGCAGTTGCTGTTTTTCAGCTTCACGGTTGTAGAATTTCATGAGATTATTGTAACATAAATTACAGTAATTAATATTACAAAGAAAATAATCCCGTCAGAATTATTATCGACTCATGCCTTAAATCGCCCAGCCACCATCAATGATATGAGTCTGACCCGTGGTAAAAGCCGCTTCATCTGAGGCGAGGTAAGTCGCTAATGCGGCAATTTCATCCGCACGACCCAAGCGTCCCATCGGCTGGCGGGCGATAAAATCTTGCAGGGCCTGCTCATAATTCCCGGTTGCGCGCAGACGGTCATGCAAAGACGGGCTTTCCACGGTACCGGGGCAAATCGCATTGCAACGAATCCCCTTTGTTACAAAATCTGCGGCAATGGCTTTGGTCAAACCAATCACCGCCGCTTTAGAAGTACAATAAGCAAACCGATTAGGCACGCCTTTTAAGCTGGAGGCAACAGATGACATATTAATGATCGAACCACTCCCTGCTACCAACATAGCCGGTAAGAAAGCACGACTCAGGCGATACATGGCGCGAACATTCAGATCCAGCGCAAAATCAAAGTCGTCTTCTGAGCACTCCAGAATATTACCGGCATGGACGAAACCGGCACAATTGAATAACACATCAATCGTCCCAACCGACTGCGCAAAAGCGCTAACAGCTGCTGCATCGGTCACATCCAACGGTAGCACGTCCATACCCGTCAATGTAGCGAGTCCATCGGCATTAATATCGGTCGCTATGACCTTTGCACCTTCTGCAGCAAAACGCTCGGCAGTGGCGCGACCAATACCTTGTCCAGCGGCAGTAATGACACAGGTTTTTCCGGTTAAGCGTTTCATACAAACTCCTTAATTGGGCAGGCAAGCGGGGCCTATAGGTTCAAAACTTTTATAAGTCAAAATGAATTCGGTATGACCTAATTGTTCGGACTTGGTGGGTGTGCCATTAGCAACGGCCAATACCAAATTATAAATTTCATCACCCACTTCGGTGACACTTGCCCCCTCGCTAATAATGCGCCCCGCATTCACGTCCATGTCTTCACTCAAATGACGATAGGTGTCCGGGTTGGCACAAATCTTAATAACTGGCGCAATCGCTGAGCCGACGACTGACCCGCGCCCGGTGACAAATAAGGTCAGATGCGCACCCGAAGCGATCATTTCGACGATTTCAGCATTATCAGATATATTCGGAAAGCCAAAGCGTACTTCACCATCCGGCACAACATCCATTAAATACAAGCCCCCCTTGGGAGGAATATCACCCGGTTTTAACAGACCAACAATCCGGGCATTACCGGATTTTGCGTAAGCACCCAGCGACTTTTCCTCAATCGTCGTCAAGCCACCTTCAGCATTTCCGGCAGCAAAACTGCCATACCCCAAGGTAGCGTAATAGCGCATGGCTTTCTCGACGGAGGCGCGTAATGCTTCGCCTAACTCGGGTGTAGTGGCACGCTCAGCCATAATATGCTCACAGCCAATCAGTTCGCCGGTTTCTTCAAAAATACACGCTGCACCTGCCGCCCCCAGACGATCAAACGCATGCCCTGCCGCCGGATTACCCGTAATACCACTGGTGCCATCCGAACCACCACAAATAGTGCCAATAATTAACTCATTCAGCTCCATCGGCACGGTAGTTTGGGTTACCAACTCCGCTTGTGTGGCTTTAATCCAGGCCTCTCCGCTCGCAATCGTGCTACGGGTTCCGCCCGATTGCTGAATCACCAGGGTTTTGACCGGACGACCAGAATCCGCAATCACTTTTTCCAAAGCAAAGCGGTTGAAACTCTCACAGCCTAAAGACACCAATAATGCGCCGCCCACATTGGGATGTGTACACAGGCGCTCCATCATGGTCTGCGCATATTCATTCGGAAAGCAACCGGGGAAACCAATCACATGCACCTCATGATCGGCAAACGAATGCGTGATTTTCCGTGCCACATGATGAGCACATTCCACCAAATAGGCCACCACAATGACATTGCGAATACCTTTGCGCCCATCAGCACGTAAATAAGCTCTCATGAGGAAATTTCCTGTTGACCTGAGCTGGTTTCATCCAGCTTATAGGTTGGGGTGTAATCACTAACGACATTATTGACATGCACATGCTCACCTACTTCAATCACTTGTGAAGCGGAGCCAATCGGGAAGCCATATTTTAATACCTTCTCGCCCACTTCAATACGGCAACGAGCCAACTTATGTCCCATAGAAACAGACCGTGCAACCGTGACTGCCTGACCTTCCACTAATAAGTTATCACCGGCTCGTAAAGCGCCCCGCACAATAAAAATATTATCTCTGGGTGACAGCAGTAATAAACGTGGATCGGTATGAGTTTCAGTTTGCATCCTTATCAATATCCTTTAGACTATTCAATTAGCACTCACACCCACACTCAATGCACGATCCAGGTGTGTGTATCCACCATCAACAAATAACCATTGTCCAGTGGTGTGCGAAGCACGCGCCGACAGTAAAAACACCACTGTATCGGCAATTTCTTCAATGCTTGTCATCCGCCTCCCCAGTGGAATGCTACGAGTAATTTTATCCAATGCCGCCTGACGATCATCGAATGTCTCTAGCCAACGCTCATACAAGGGCGTCATGACTTCCGCCGGAATCACGGCATTGACGCGCACGCCATCCGCTAACAAATCCGCCGCCCACTCGCGGGTCAGACTCAATTGTGCCCCCTTGGCCGCACAATAAGCCGAAGTATTGCCCTGTCCGGTGACGGCCGTTTTGGAAGATATATTGACAACACTACCCCGCGCTTCTTTTAAATAAGGCAAGCTCAGGTGCATCAAGTGATAATAATGGATCAAGTTGTTGTCCAGCGAAGCACGAAAAGCCTCAGGGCCTGCGGCCAAGCCAACACCATCATTAATCCCTGCATTGTTCACCAAGCCATCAATACGCCCAAACTGTTGTACCACTTGATCAATCGCGGTGCGACACGCTTCATCCACCGCTAATTCGACCGGAACAAAGGTCGCTTGTGGACTTAATTGTTGCAAGTTTTTCATAAAAGCCGCATCAGGCGCATGGCGTGCCAAGATCACCGGAATCGCACCCTCTGCCGCTAAGCACTGGCTAATACCGCCCCCAATACCAGAGGCACCACCACTGACCAGAATAACTTTATCAGCCAAACCCAGATCCATACCAGCGCCCTCTTGAGGTGTTCGTTACTTAGGCATAACAGTCAGTCTGGCAATACGGCATCACCAGACTGCTTTGCTTTATACCTTAGGGTTAGTATTAATCGTAGAGTACTGCTGCAATCTCAGGGTCATCAATATTGCTGGCATCATAGTAGTAAAAGCCGGTATCAATAGTAGAAGATACGGCTTCACCTTTGGAGGCTGCCAGCGCGGCTTTCACCGTTTCATAACCAATACCGACCGGGTTTTGCGTGATGGCACCCGCCATCACACCACTACGCACTGCATCCTTTTGCGCCTTACCCGAGTCATAACCAATGATGATCAAACCCTCACGTTTCATTTCTGTCACGCCGTTGACCACACCAATGGCCGAGCCTTCATTCGTACCAAAAATACCTTTCAAATCAGGATTAGCCGTCAGAATAGCTTTGGTCAACTCGGTGGATTGCAGCTGATCACCTGCACCATACTGAACCGTCACGACCTCAATATCAGGATATTTCTCTTTCATTCGATTCAGGAAACCATCGCGGCGATCAATGCCCGTCCGACTGGTCTGGTCATGCGCCACGACCGCTACCTGGCCTTTACCACCGATCTTTTCTGCCATTTTATCGGCAGCCAACGCCGCTGCGGCCAGATTATCAGTTGAGGCAGTGGCGACCGGAATATCGCTATCCACACCACTATCAAAAGCCACCACCGCAATCCCTGCTTCCTGCGCTTGTTTTAGTAACGGAATCGCAGCCTGACTATCCAGGGCAGCAAAACCAATCGCAGCGGGTTTTTTGGCTAAGGCCGCTGCCAGCATATCGATTTGGCGATCCACCATGGTTTCATTATCAGGGCCTTCAAACGTGACTTCCACATCAAATTCAGCGGCGGCCTTGTCAGCACCGGCTTTGACTGCCTGCCAGAACTGATGCTGAAAGCCTTTGGAAATTAAAGGAATATAGATTTTGTCTGCTGCAAATACGGTACTACCCGCCACTAAAACTGTGGCGACACCCAAGGTACTGATCGCAGTAATAAAAGAACGTCTGGTCAACATAAAGATCTCCTCCTAAATAGAGATGCACATAATTAAGCTTTCTTGCGACGCATCATGTCCGCATAGACCGCCAAAATAATAATGATTCCGGTAACAACCGTTTGCCACTCCTGAGCGACCGATAACACCCGCAAGCCATTGGTCAACACTGCCATAATTAAAGCACCAATCAAGGTGCCAAGAATCGTCCCCCGCCCACCGGAAAGCGAAGTGCCGCCAATAACAACCGCTGCAATGGCTTCCAGCTCATAACCCAAGCCTAATGCAGGTTGAGCAGAATTGAGCCGTGATGCAATCAACAGCCCGGCAATCCCACAAATACCTCCCGACAGGGCATAAATAGCCATTTTCCATTGATCGGTGTTGACTCCCGACAAGCGCACTGCTTCCTCGTTCGAGCCAATCGCAAAAGTGTAACGTCCGAGCAAGGTACGTCCTAGCACATAAGACACCGCAATCGCCACCAGAAACAAAATTAAAACACCATTCGGGATCGGTAAGGCAGGAAAGACCTCGCCAATCAATGAACCACGGGAAATCTGGTCAAACCCTGGCGTGTTATTGAAATAAATCGGCTTAGTGCCCGATATGACTAGCGAGAGACCTTTAAGGATTAACATCATCCCAAGGGTGGCAATAAAGGGGGGGATTTTCATTTTTGCCACAAACAGGCCGGAGCACAGACCACAAAAAATCCCGGTAAGTATTGAGGTCACAATGCCGAAGGGCAATGGCAAACCAAGGTTCGTCAAAACCACACCGGTCATCACCGCACAAAAAGTCATCATGGTGCCCACCGACAGGTCAATCCCACCCGTGATAATCACCAATGTCACCCCAATCGCCAACACGCCATTGACCGAAGTGGCTTGTAGAATGGCAATCATATTCGAGGTTTGCATGAAATTAGGCGAAGCCAGCGCAAAACCTAACAAGAGCAATAACAAACTGGCAAAGGCCAAGAGCTTTTGATGTGCCCCACGATTGATGAGCCGAGAAAACATAGTAGTGTTAGCAGAGGTTGTCATGGCTGGGCTCCTGTGACGGTAGTGGCCGTCTCACGTTGAGTAGCAAGGTGCATGATTTGCTCCTGAGTAGTGGCAGCACCACCGGGTAAAATGCCGGTTAAGCGCCCTTCGCACATCACCGCAATACGGTGACTCAGGCGTTTGATCTCAGAAAGCTCAGAGGATATAACAATAATGGCCTTACCTTTGGCGGCCAAGTCATTCAGCAGCTGATAAATCTCACCTTTGGCTCCAATATCAATCCCGCGCGTTGGCTCATCAAAAATCAGCACGTCACAATCACGCAATAGCCATTTGGCCATTACCACTTTTTGTTGATTACCTCCCGATAAATAACGCAGCTCCTGCTCATCAGACGGGGTACGAATCTTTAATAACTGAATATAGTGCTGTGCTATACCCCGCATTTTGTGCTCATCCAGCACTTTCATCCGGTTGACATAACGCTCCAAGCTCGCTAGCACCACATTGGAGCGCACATTCATGCCCGTGGCTAACCCAAAATGCTTGCGATCTTCCGATAAATAGCCAATCCCTGCCGCAACGGCATCACTCGGTGAACGAATGGCGCAAGGCTTGCCATGCACCAGAATCTCCCCTGTATCCCGTGGGTCAGCCCCAAAAATGGCGCGCGCCACCTCAGTACGCCCCGCCCCCATCAGACCGGCAAAGCCGAGTATTTCACCTTTTTTGAGGCTAAAGCTCACATCGCGGATTTCACGTCCACGGTTAAGACCCACGACGGATAAAGCCACCTCCGCCTGGGTTAAATCAGGAATATTGAGCGTCTCATTGGTTAACGAACGCCCTACCATCATGGCGATAATATCCGCTACTGACGTGCTGGCCGCCTCCACCGTGTTAACATATTCCCCATCACGCATCACGGTAACGCGGTCAGCAATCTGCTTGAGCTCATCCATTTTGTGGCTAATATAAATAATCCCCACCCCTTCCGACTTTAGACGGCGAATGATGGTGAATAGCTCAGCAATTTCGGCATCATTCAAGGCTGAAGTCGGCTCATCCATAATCAAAATTTTGGAGCGAAAGGATAAGGCCTTAGCAATTTCCACCATCTGCTGGCGCGCAACCGTCAAACTACCCACCAAGGTATCGGGTTCCAGGGTGAGATTCATCGCAGTGAAAATTGCCCGTGCCTGTGCATTCAAAGCCGGTTCATCCAAGCGCCCAAACCGCCGACGTGGCTCACGCCCAATGAAAATATTCTGCGCCACCGTGAGGTCATTCATCAGGCTTAATTCCTGATGGATAATGCCGACCCCGAGGGCTTGTGCGGCGCGGGGACCATCAAAATTCACCCCCTTACCCTGAATGCGTACTTCGCCACCGTCCTTTTGATAAACCCCAGAGAGGATTTTCATCAGGGTGGATTTCCCGGCACCATTTTCCCCCATGAGCGCATGCACTTCGCCCGCTTTGAGGTTGAATTGAACCTGCTTCAAGGCATGTACACCGGGGAAGTGTTTTTCAATGTCGATCATGTCCACCAAGTCTGTCATGGCGTGATCCTATCGAGTCCGTAAAACCGGATGGCATTACCCCCCAAAATCGCCGAGCGCTCTCCAGTGGACAGTGGATTCAGCAATGTGGTGGTCACCTCTAACCAAAGCGGCAGCTCTGCTGCTAAAGTCACCACCGGCCAATCCGAACCCCACACCAAACGCTCTGCCCCAAACCATTCCAATAACTGATCGAATAGCGGTTGTAGCACTGCCACAGCTTGCTGCGCACTGCGGGTTTGTGTGGGGTGCATTTCGGTCAGCAGGCCGGATAATTTACACAGAGCCATCGTGGTCTGCCCCAAGGCTTGCATGCCCTGCATCCACGGCACCAGCTGTGCCTCATCCATAGCCGCCAGTGCGGGCTTCGCAGCATGATCAATTATCACCGGCAAATCCGGGAAGGCCTGACAGACTTGCCGTAATGCGGGAAGATGACGCGCGGTAATTAAGGCATCAAAACGTAAGCCAGCAGCGAGTAATACCGCCAATCCTGCGTGTTGGGCAGGCTGCAAGATCCAATCAGTAGCGGTAATATCCTGCAACATGGGGCGGATACCCCGGCACAAGGGATTGGCTGCCAGGGTATCAAGGCGCGCTGCAAGTTGCGCGCTGCCTAAATCCACCCACCCGACTACACCAGCGGCACCCGGCATATCAGCCGCCAAGGACAATAGATAGTCGGTTTCTGCGTCAGTAGGGGCAGCTTGTACCAGAATACTGGCATCGATCGAGGAAGGTGGATAAGCGGCGTGTAAATCGGTAGGGGTAAAATCGCGGACAATGGGGGTGAGTTCAGGATTATTGCTATCTAGCCAACCGTAATCCCCTCGGTCTAAAGCCCAGAGGTGGCAATGTGCATCAACCCACGGCATGGCCTTATTCATCATAAGGCTGCTCCACCACTGGCTAGCATCAGCATGCGTTTTTCCTCCTAGAAAAATGCACCACGACATTCATATACGAACATCCTATTCATATTTGATTTACAATGCAACTTCTATCGATGTTCCCTAAAGAAGGAAAGCGACTTGAGCCAAACCACCCCAGAACACACCGCAAAACACACCGCAGAACAACGTTACCGCGCCCCGGCACTGGACAAAGGGCTTGATATTCTGGAGCTGCTAGCCCATCAACCCAATGGCATGACGCGCGCCGAGATTGTCAAAGCGATGGGGCGCAGCCCTAGTGAGATTTATCGGATGATTGAGCGGCTGGTGATGCGTCAATACCTGCACCGTTCGCTAGAAGGTGATCGTTATTCACTCACCATGAAATTATTCGTATTAGGCAGTCACCACCCTCCCCTACGGCGGATGGCGGCACAGGCTCAGCCGTTAATGGATCAATTTGCCAATGCCAATCAACAATCGCTCCATTTAGTCGCACCGGATCGAGGCATGGTCGTTGTCATTGCACAAGCCAGCGCCCCGGTGAATTGGGAATTTCGGCTACGACTCGGTTCACAGTTAGACCTCATTAATACCGGATCGGGTCAGACCTTCTTGGCTTTTCAATCCCGTGAGCGTCAGATTCAATGCCTCAGCTGTATCCTTCCGGATGACAGCAGCGTATTAGCTAAGTTAGCTGGCATAGCAGCAGATTTAAGCACCATTAAGGCAGCCGGACACCGCCAAAGCCCCAGTCGCCAGCTAGTGGGCGTAACCGACCTCTCCGCCCCGATTCTCTCACCTAATGGAGAGGCTATGGGTGTGCTGACCTGTCCTTATATTGAACGTATTGATCTGAATAACCATCACAAGGTGAGTGTCGCTACCGCACTGGCTAATGTGAAAGCACTCGCCCATACCTTATCGATTGCCTAAACCGCAGGCGTCACCACACCCTTGCGCAGGATAAGGTTACCGTACAGACGCCCCTCAGCCGTTTGAAGAATAACAAACGCTTGTTTGGCGGCCTCATAAAATGCAAACCGTTCTAAGCCACTGATAGCCACCTGCTGCCTGTCTAACAAAACCGCTGCCTCGGCAATCGCCTCGGGTATGGCATGCGCGTCGCCCACCACCTGCATACTACACACTGGATCACTGCCAAAGCCATCAATGGGGAATACTGAAAGAATAGCCGTCAGTGCTTCCGGCATAGAGCAATCGGCTCGCAGCACCTGCGGGTAACCGCTTGTACTCGCCACTGAAGCTGCCGGGAAATTACTATCGACAATCGCTACACAATCGCCATGGCCCATCAGTGCCAAAGCATGTAACAAGTCTGGATTTAATAGGGGGTTAATACCGATTAACATCACTCACCACCTCGTCATAACAGAAACCTGATCAACAAACTGTGCTGCTGACTATATCATCGTCCAGATAGAACAGGCGAACAGCGGATTGAACGCATTGAATTGGAGGCGGAACTGGTGATCAGGGAGCCTACCGGGGTGGCAGTGTGCTAGACTCTCGCCTGACTGTACTTCACTTTTAGAAAATACGAATATGCGAACCCTTCTCCGCACAGCCACCCTAGCAGACACTGCTGAAATCAACCGCTTAACCGGTCAATTGGGTTATACCGCAACAGAGGCCGAAACTTCGCAATGGCTGACATGGCTGTTGCAGTCTGCTCATCATCAGGTCATTGTCGCAACGAATGACACAAGCAGCACTTTACTCGGCTGGATCGTCGTAGAACGCAGGGTAACACTGGAAAGCGGCATCAAAGCAGAAATCACTGGTTTGGTGGTCAGCACTGCAGCCCGGCGTACCGGTGTTGGCCGTACCCTTGTGAGGGCGGCAGAAACCTGGGTTATCCGTGAAGGTTTAAACAGTATAGGCGTGCGTTCGAACGTCAAACGTGTTGAATCACACTTGTTTTATCAAGGGCTGGGCTTTACGCAGCAGAAGACTTCGCATTATTACTCAAAAACAGTTGTCTGATTAAGATTGAACAGTCTCCTAGAAGTTGAGCAAACTCAAGACCCTACCGGGTGGCAGGTCGTTAAGCACAACGCGTTAGGGCTTTCAAGGTGAAAAATCAATCACGATCATTTGACCTCTGTAAGCGGCAACACCTTCCCCGGATTCATCACCCCGTTCGGGTCAAACACAGCCTTCAGCGCGCGCATGTAAGCCAGCTCCTCCACACTGCGCGAATACCCCAGATAATCACGCTTCAGCAGCCCGACCCCGTGCTCAGCGGAGATGCTGCCTTGCATGGACTGGGTAATTTCAAACACGGCATGATTCACACGGGCGCATTTTGCAAAAAACTCCGCCGCCTCCCAATCCGCCGGTTTCAGGATGTTCAGGTGCAAATTGCCATCGCCGATATGCCCGTACCAAAGCACTTCAAAGTCGGCATAGCGCGACTGCACCAGCTGATCAACCCGTTCGATAAATTCCGGGACGTTTGAAATGCGTACCGACAGGTCGTTTTTATAGGGCGTATAAGCAGCAATCGTGGCCGATATATCCTCGCGCAGCCGCCACAAATCACGCCCCTGCTGGGCGCTTTGGCTCATCACGCCCTCCAGAATCCAGCCCTGTTCGGTGCACTGTTCAAACGCAGTGAGTGCGGCAACCTCACGTGCCTCACTGTCATTCTCAAATTCCAGCAGCACATAAAAAGGGGCGACTGTTTCAAACGGTTTGGACAGGCCTTTATCGGTATGCACATAATGCAAAGCGCGCTCCGAGAAACATTCAAACGCGGTCAGTTCCAGCGCCTGCTGGAAAGCTTCAAACACCTGCATCAAGGCAGGAATGCCACTCACACCCAACACCATCACCGTCAGGTTGTTTGGCGTGCGTGTCAACCGGAGCGTGGCCTCGGTGATCAGCCCCAGCGTCCCCTCTGAACCGATAAACAGGTGACGCAAGTCATAACCGGTCGCATTCTTGATCAGCCCGTGGTTCAGCTCCAGCACCTCGCCTTTACCCGTCACCACCGTCAGCCCCAACACCCACTGACGGGTCAACCCATAACGCACCACTTTAATTCCACCGGCATTAGTCGCGATATTGCCACCGATCTGGCTAGAGCCGGAAGACGCAAAATCGACCGGATAATACAGATTGTTCTCTGCGGCCAGTTGCTGGATTTGCGCGGTAATCACCCCCGGCTGGCAGCGTACACTCCGATCCAGCGCATTAAATTCCAGCACCTTGTTCATGCGCTCAAACGACACCACCACTTCCTGCTGCGCCGCCACCGCACCACCGCTTAAACCGGTGCGCCCCCCTGACGGAACCAGTGCAAAGCCCTGCTGGTTAGCCAGCTGCACCAAGACCTGTACTTGCTCAGTCGTCTGCGGGAACACAATCGCCAAGGGGTCAGGCCGCTGGGTTTTCGTCCAGTCCTTGCCATAGTATTGCAGCGACTCGGTATCAGTCAGCACCCTGCCCTCGCCCAACAGTGCTTGCAGGCTATCCAGTGCCCGTGTAGCCAGAACCGCGTTCATGCACCGAATACCCGTTGTAAGCGCCCTACCGCATCGGCCACCCAACTACGCGGGCTGGCAAAATTAAAGCGCAGGTATTGCTCGCCCCCCGTGCCGAAGGTCGTACCGTGGCTGGCTGCGATACCGGCCTGTTGCTGCACTTTATTAATCACTTCACTCGCAGTCAAACCAGTGCCTGAAAAATCCACCCAGGCCAGATAAGTTGATTGCATCGGCATCGACACCAGCCCCGGCAAACCCGCTAAACCCGCATCCAACAGCTGGCGATTAGCATCCAGATAACTCACCACTTCATCCACCCAACCCGCTCCATGCTGATAAGCCGCCGTCGCCATCAACACCCCAAAGCGATTCGGCGACGTACCCGAAGCCTGCAAAGCAGCCCGAAAACGTGCGCGCAAATCGGCATTTTCAATAATCACATTACCCGTCAGGCCACCGGCGATATTAAAGGTTTTGGTGGTCGCGGTCAGCATCACCAGACGCTCACGAATCTGTGGCGCAGCCAGTGGCATAACCGTATGTTGCGCGGGTGCGTAGACCAGATCATGATGGATCTCATCCGAAACCAGCAACAAGTCATGCGCCAGACAAAATTCCGCCAAGGCCTGCAACTCCGGCACCGACCACACCCGTCCACCGGGGTTATGCGGCGAACAGAGAATGACCATTTTCTCATGCCCCTGTAATTGGCTTGCCAAGGCAACCAGATCCATCACATATTGCCCCGCTTCCAGCACCAGCGGCGACTCAATCACCGCACGCTGGTTAGCCTTGATGGTGCGGGCAAACGCATGATAAACCGGCGTGAACAGAATCACCCCATCGCCCGGCTGGGTGAAAGCCTGAATGCATAACGCCGTACCCGCGACCAAACCGTGCGTCGTTGAAATCCAGTCGGCATCAAGCTCCCAGGCATGGCGGCTACGCATCCAGTGCTGAATCGCGGCATGATGGGCGCGTTCATCGCCAAAGTAGCCATGCACGCCATGCACGACCTCGGCCTGCAACGCAGCCGTCACAGCGGCGGGTGGCCGAAAATCCATATCCGCCACCCACATCGCCAAGCCCTTGTCCGGGGATACACCGTAGTAAGGCTCCAGCATGTCCCATTTCATGGAATGGGTATTGCGGCGGTCGATGATCTCGTCAAAATTCATGCATAAAGCTCCTGATTATTTATACCCCGTTTATATCCGCACACTCTGCGGATGGCGGATGCGGTTCTGAGGGTCTAATGCCTTCTTCAAGGCCTGCAAACGCGGATAAGCGCTGCCATAATAGGCACTTTGCCAGTTTTTGATTCCGCTGTCAGGATAATTGCAGTAATGCGCGTTCACCCCAGCCTGTGCGAGTTTTGCCTGCACCTGCGCCACCAGTTGTTCTGCTTTGGGTGTATCACTCGCCTGGTCGTAATAAACCTGAAACTCACCCAGAAAAGGATAAGCGCGGTGTGGGTAGGCAGCGCTTGCTGCAGTGGCTCCGTTTGCAATCGCCCCACCCAGCGTATTAATCTGCAGCAAATTACGTCGCATCACTGAACTCGTCATCAAGTCATAAATCGCGGCAAACACACCCTGCAAGTCCTGATAGCCCCGATAGTACCCGGCTGAAACATTCTTGAAAAACTGCGGCTCCACGCCACCGCGAAAACGTTGGACACCGCGCAGAAACTCATCTTTGACGGGTGGCTCCACGACACTCGCATCCAGACCCAGACGGCGCAAAACACCTGATAAAGGCGGTGCTGGTGCAGTGTCCGTATCTGTCAACAACACCGTCAAGTTGTTCCGGCTGAGTACCCAAGAGGAATAACAGGTATCGGGTAAATCCTGCATGGAATAAAACCAGCGTTCGGCCAAGACTTTAACCTGCTGCAAGCTCAGACTTCGATAACGGAAACGGTATTGGGTGAAGGTTTTCGGAGCAGGATGGGTTTTAAACGTAAGCTCGGTGACAACACCAAAGTTACCATTATTTCCACCCCGACATGCCCATAATAATTCCTGATTGTCCACAGAGTCTTGCAAGTTACCCTGCCCATCCACCAGTTTAACGCGCGTCAAACTGTCACACGTCAGACCAAACTGGCGGGAGAAAAACCCATAACCGCCCCCCAATGTCAGCCCGGCAACCCCAACCCCCGCACAGGAACCCGCCGGAATCAGGCGCTGGAAACCCGCCAGATACTCATAAACACCGCCCAACTTCGCCCCCGGTTGAGCAAGCAAGGATTGGTCAGCCGCCGCATACTGCAGATTGCGCATCAGTGACAAATCAATCACCAAGCCATCATTATTCAGGCTATACCCTTCGAAACAATGACCACCACTTTTTACCGCCACGGCCAATTGCTGCTGTGCCGCGTATTGCAACGCAATTTGTACTCCTTTGCTGGTTTCGCACAGTGCGATCAGGCGGGGTTGCAGGTTGATACGCTTGTTGAAAATCTGCCCGTACCGGCTGTAATTACTATCGTGCTGGCGCAGAAAAATAACGTTATCGGGCAAACTGGGTACAGCGCTGTCTGCGAAACTAAAACGACCGTGGCTGGCAACAGGTACGGCCAACGCGAGTAACAAAGACTTTAACGCGGCGCGGCGCGTGGGTAAATAACTGGACATGGGTGCCCTCGGGAATTTATAGGTGGGAACGTCAGGATACCTGAACGGCGTGACTTTGCCACCTAGGATCAACTGCCAACTATTGACTCAGTCTGTTTTGGTATATGCTTGTGGCTCATTACACACCACAGGATCAGGAACCACCATGCCACGCCAACTGTTAGACGAAGCCCACATTCATCCTGCTGTTCAATCGGCCATTGGCGGCCAGTATCGCGAGACGATTGATGAAGTGCTTGCCGCCCTGTCCAACCACCCATTGGTGATTGTCGGCATGGCGCAGAATCCGTTTTGCAAGAAAGTGCGCAAGAATCTGGATGCGGCTAACCTCAGTTATCACTACCTGGAGTACGGCCATTATTTCAAAGCTTGGGAACAACGTCTGGCACTGAAAATGTGGAGCGGCTGGGGTACTTTCCCCATGGTATTTGTGCAGGGGCAGCTGATCGGCGGTAATCAGGAAGTGGAGGGAATGCTGGCTTCGGGTGAATTAGCCCAGTTGTTGAAGCAGGCGGCGTAACCAGACCACCTGCCGACCACTTTTGCCACTAAACTTGAAGTAATTTGCCATTGGCTAGCGGCCAGAAAACGCTCATCCTGTACGGTATCAGTGTGCTGCTGTGTGTGCACACGACCCTTCCAGAGGAGAGTATAAAAAATGCCTGATTATAAAGTTCCCCAGCGCGACATCCGCTTTGTGATGAATGAGCTGCTTGATTTGCAAGCACATTACCAGTCTTTACCGAATTGCAGTGACGCAACCCCGGACACGGTGGATGCGATTCTGGAAGAAGGCGGTAAATTTGCCGAGCGGGTGCTTGCTCCCCTGAATCAGACCGGTGATAAACAGGGTTGCCAGTTTGATAACGGCACGGTGACCGCACCGGACGGTTTCCGTGAGGCCTATCAGCAATATATTGAAGCAGGCTGGCCATCACTGCCGCATAACCCCGAGCACGGTGGGCAGGGTCTACCGGCATCCTTGGGTATCATCATGAACGAGCTGATCGGTACGGCTAACTGGGCGTGGAGTATGTACCCCGGCCTTAGCCACGGCGCGATGAACACGCTGGAAGAACACGGCACCGACGAACAGAAAGACATTTACCTGACCAAACTGGTCAGCGGCGAATGGACAGGTACCATGTGCCTGACTGAATCGCATTGTGGCACTGATCTTGGCTTGTTACGCACCAAAGCGGAACCGGAAGCCGACGGCAGCTACACAATCTCCGGCACAAAAATCTTTATCTCGGCAGGCGAACACGACCTGGCCGATAACATTGTGCATATCGTGCTGGCACGTTTGCCCGATGCACCCATGGGCACCAAGGGCATCTCCTTATTCATCGTTCCCAAGTTTCTGCCGACCGCAGATGGCAGTGTCGGGGAGCGCAATGCACTGGCCTGTGGCTCCATCGAACACAAAATGGGCATCCATGGCAACGCAACTTGCGTAATGAACTTTGATGGTGCGAAAGGCTTCCTGATCGGCCCGCCGAACAAAGGCCTGAATTGCATGTTTACCTTCATGAATGCAGCCCGGATCGGTACGGCGGTGCAGGGTCTGGCGCATGCGGAATGGGCTTTCCAGAATTCACTGGCGTATGCCAAAGACCGTTTGCAAATGCGGGCGCTGAATGGCCCGGCAGCACCGGACAAACCGGCTGACCCGATCATTGTCCACCCGGAAGTACGCAAGCTGTTATTAACACAAAAAGCCTTTGCCGAAGGTGGCCGTGCCCTGATTTACTTTGCAGCCATGCAAGTTGACAAGGTGCAGCATGCCGAGTCTGCCGCAGAACGCGAACACGCCGATGGCTTGCTGGCGTTCCTGACGCCGATTGCGAAAGCTTTCCTGACTGAAAGTGGTTTTGAAGCCGCGAATCATGGTTTGCAGGTGTTTGGCGGACACGGCTATATCGCCGAGTGGGGCATGGAGCAGAATGTACGCGATAGCCGTATTTCGATGTTGTATGAAGGCACGACTCAGATTCAGGCGCTGGATCTGCTCGGGCGCAAGGTGCTGATGACTCAGGGTGAGGCGCTGAAGCGCTTTACCAAGCTGATGCATCAATTCTGCAAAGCACAGGCCGACAATACTGAGATGCGAGCGTTTATCGAACCGCTGGCCACACTGAATAAAGAATGGGGCGACCTGACGCTGCAAATCGGCATGAAGTCCATGCAGAACCGCGATGAAGTGGGCGCTGCCTCGGTCGACTATTTAATGTACTCTGGTTATGTAACACTGGCTTATCTGTGGGCGCAAATGGCGGCGGTGGCACAAGCCAAACTGGCAGCAGGTACGGATGAGGCTGATTTTTACAAGGCAAAAATAGCCACAGCCCAGTTCTATTTCCAGCGCATTCTGCCCCGCACCCGTGGGCTGGTCGCCACCATGTCAGCCGGTGCAGACAGCCTGATGGCACTGGATGCAGAACACTTTAGCTTCTAATTGGAGGAGATTTTCATGAGCAATGCACAAGAATTATTTGACCAGATGTTGGCGCGTTTCAACCCGTCCGCTGCGGCAGGTGTAGACGAAGTATTCCAGTACGATATTGAAGGACAGGGAAGCTGGCAGGCAGTGATTGCCGACGGCACCTGCGCAATCAACCAAGGCGATGACGCCGAAGCCTCCGTCACCCTGATCACAGACGTTGAGACCTTGGCGGAAGTGCTTAGTGGTGAAACCGACGGCATGCAGGCGTTCATGAGTGGCAAAATCAAAGCCACCGGCAACATGATGCTGGCGATGCGCCTGAATGACTTGTTCCCACAAGCCTGATTATCTGACTACGGAGAAACTTTTATGTTGATGCAAGGACAAGCCATCCGGGTCGAGCCGCTTGGCGACGGAATTTATGATGTGGTATTTGACCGCCAGAATGAGTCGGTGAATACCCTGGGTCAGTCAGCACTGACTGAGCTGGGCGAGGCCGTCGAGAAGCTCACCGCACAAAGCGACCTGAAAGGCGTGCTGTTTTCCAGCGCGAAAGAGGTGTTTATCGTCGGTGCGGACGTCACCGAATTTACCCAGATGTTTACCAATAGCGTGGAAGACATCGAAGCACATATCCTCAGTCTGAACGAACTGTTCAACACGATTGAAGACCTGCCCTGCCCGACTGTAACCGCGATTAATGGCATTGCTTTCGGCGGCGGCATGGAGCTGGCACTGGCTACTGATTACCGGGTCATGGCGGACACCGCCAAAATTGGCTTACCGGAAGTCAAGCTGGGCATCCACCCCGGCTGGGGCGGCACCGTGCGCCTGCCGCGTCTGATCGGGATTGATAACGCCAACGAATGGATTTGTGGGGGTGGAGAAAAACGTGCGGATGCTGCCCTGAAAGACGGCGCAGTTGATGCGGTCGTGCCCGTCGCACAAGTGCGGGACGCTGCACTGGATTTGCTGAACAAGATCATTGCCGGTGACTTTGATTACAAAGCGCGGCGCGTGGAAAAACAGACCCCGGTACTGCTCAACCCGATCGAACTGATGATGGCGTTTGAGTCGGCTAAAGGCGTGATCGGCGCGAAAGCAGGCCCGCATTACCCGGCACCGATGCAGGTACTGAAGGTCATGCAAAAGGGTGTCACCCTGGATCGTGCCGGTGCGATTGCGGTCGAAGCCAAGTCCTTTGCCCAATTGGCGACCAATGCAGTGACCCAAGCCTTGGTGGGTCTGTTCCTGAAAGACCAGTACGTGAAGAAAATCACCAAGGCTTATGAGAAGCAAGCTAAACCGGTCAAGCAGGCAGCCGTATTGGGCGCAGGCATTATGGGCGGGGGTGTGGCTTATCAGTCCGCTTCACGCGGTACGCCGATTTTGATGAAAGACATTAACCCGGCAGCTTTGGAGCTGGGCATGAGCGAAGCCACCAAACTGTTGGGCGGCGAACTCAAGCGTGGGCGGATTGATGCGGTGCAAATGGCGGGCGTGATTGCCAAAATCACCCCGACCTTGAGTTACGGTGACTTTGGGCATGCTGATCTGGTGGTTGAAGCGGTGGTTGAAAACCCGAAAGTGAAGAAAGCCGTCTTAGCCGAAGTGGAAGCGACCTTACCGGAAGGGGCGGTGCTGACTTCCAATACCTCGACCATCTCCATTACTGACCTCGCGACGGCACTGAAGCACCCCGAAAATTTCTGTGGGATGCACTTCTTTAACCCGGTGCACCGTATGCCGCTGGTCGAAGTTATTCGTGGCGAAAAGAGCAGCGAATATGCGATTGCCCGCACGGTCGCCTATGCCAAGGCGATGGGTAAAACCGCGATTGTGGTGAATGACTGCCCCGGCTTCCTGGTCAATCGCATTCTGTTCCCCTACTTTGGGGGCTTTAGTGCACTGTTACAGGATGGCGCTGATTTCCGGCGGGTGGACAAGGTCATGGAAGGCTTTGGCTGGCCGATGGGGCCTGCTTTCTTGCTGGACGTGGTCGGCATTGACACCGCCCATCATGCCGATGCGGTGATGGCTGCCGGATTCCCGGATCGGATGACGCATAGCGGCACCAGTGCGATTGACCGCATGTATGAACTGGAGCGGTTTGGCCAGAAGAACAACAAGGGCTTCTATCGCTATGAGCTGGATCGGCGCGGCAAGCAGCAGAAACTGCCGGATGAGGCTGTCGATGGCCTGCTAGCGGATGCAGTCGGTACGGCACGCGAGTTCAGTGATGAAGAAATCATCGCCCGCATGATGATCCCGCTGTGCATTGAGTCGGCACGCTGCCTGGAAGATGGCATCGTCGCGACCCCGGCGGAAGCGGATATGGCCTTGATTTATGGCATCGGTTTCCCGCCGTTCCGGGGCGGTGCTTTCCACTACATGGACACGCTGGGGCTGGCTGCTTTCTGTGAGTTAGCTACCCAGTATGCTGATCTGGGGCCTTTATATACACCGACTGCAACGATGCAGGCGATGGCCGCCAGTGGCAACACCTATTTCCCACGCGTAGGAGGGAGCAAGTAATGAGCCTTGAACTGAATGATGTCGTTATCATTGATGGCCTTCGTACCCCGATGGGACGCTCGAAAGACGGTGTATTCCGCCATGTACGCGCCGAACACCTGTCTGCTGCCGTGATCAAATCACTGCTGGAGCGCAATCCGGCGGTCAAACCTGAAATGGTGGAAGACGTAATCTGGGGCTGTGTCAACCAGACGCTGGAACAGGGTTTTAATATTGCCCGAAATGCGCTGCTGCTGGCGGGGCTGCCGCACAGCGTTTCTGGCCAAACCGTGAACCGCTTGTGTGGTTCTTCGATGGCCGCGCTGCATACCGCCGCAGCCAGCATCGTTGCGGGTGTCGGGGATGTATTTATCGTCGGCGGCGTCGAGCACATGGGTCATGTCAAAATGGATCATGGCGTGGACGTTAACCCGGAAATGTCCAAGCATGTCGCCAAAGCGTCGATGCTGATGGGCGTGACCGCTGAAATGCTCGGCAAAATGAACGGGATTGACCGGCAAATGCAGGACGAGTTTGGCGCACGTTCACACCGGCTGGCGCATGCGGCCACGGTTGAAGGGCGCTTTGCGCGTGAGATTCTGCCGATTGAAGGGCATGATGAGCGCGGTTTTAAAACACTGATACGCACCGATGAAGTGATTCGTCCGGAAACCACCGTAGAGACACTCAGTGCGCTCAAGCCGGTATTCGTGCCTAAAGTTGGCACCGTCACGGCGGGTACGTCCTCTGCATTGTCCGATGGTGCCTCCGGCCTGCTGGTGATGTCAGCAGCCAAAGCCAAAGAACTCGGCCTGACCCCGCGTGCGCGGATCAGAAGCATGGCCGTAGCCGGTTGTGACCCGTCGATCATGGGTTATGGCCCGGTGCCCGCCTCCCAGAAAGCACTAAAACGTGCTGGCCTGACCGTTAAGGACATTGATTATTTCGAACTGAATGAAGCCTTCGCGGCACAAGCGTTGTCCGTGATGAAAGGCCTGAAAATTCTGGATGTGATGGATGAGAAGATCAACCTGAATGGCGGCGCGATTGCGCTGGGGCATCCGCTGGGCTGCTCGGGCACCCGCATTTCAAATGCACTGTTGAATGTGTTGGAAACTCAGGATGGACAGCTTGGCCTGGCGACCATGTGCATCGGTATGGGCATGGGCATTACCACCGTGTTTGAACGACTGAACTGACTCCTCGGTTGTGAAAAAGCATAAGGACTCCTTCGGGAGTCCTTTCTGGTTTTGATTCTGCGGTTTGTAAGAAAATAGGACTAGTGAGCACCGCTACTTTGAGGTAAGTCAATATAGTCAGTCAGTTAGTGTTCTATCATTCCTCATTGCATGTTTATTCCGTTTCCAACCCGTCTTCTACATAAATATTCTTTTAACCAAGGCGATTCCTGAGTCAATATCAGGTCGTCAAAAGGGGTGAGTGATGGCTATTAAAGATTTACACGTTCATGTTGATAATGATGCAGTTTGTGGCAAACGGCTGGAGGCTGCCGTCGATTTGGCGACGCGCTTAAATGCCCATTTAACCGGTGTCTATGTTCGCCGGGCTTTTCCTATCCCGAATTATGGGGCGATGGGGCTGACGGTGGATCTGCTGAAGTTGTATGAAAACAGGCTGGATGAGGAAGAGCGCACAGCGCGGGAGCTTTTTACCCGGTATGTCGGCGTGCAGAATGCTAACACGGGTTGGCGGGCGTTGATGGGTTCAGTCCCCGCTGTATTAGCCAATGAAAGCCGTTATGGCGATCTGCTGGTTTTAGGTCAGCCTGATCCTGCTGATGAGGATCCTTTGAATCATGGTTTGGCCGATCATGTTATTTTCAGCGCCGGGCGTCCCTGCCTGCTGATCCCCTATGGTGGTACGCCGGCGGGTTTTGGTCACTCACCTCTGGTTGCCTGGGATGGTAGCCGTGAAGCGGCTCGTGCGATCCATGATGCGCTGCCTTTGCTGCAGCTGGCGGGTCAGGCGACGCTATTGATTGTGCAGCCTGAGCGGGTTGAGGCTGATTTTAGTGATCTGCCCGGCGCGATGATGGCTGAGCATCTGGCGCGGCATGACATTAAGGTGGAGGTTGAGGTATTACGCGGCGGTGTACCGGCTACCGGTGCAGCGGTGCTGTCTTATGTGGATGCTTATGGGCATGATCTGGTGGTGATGGGTGCCTATGGCCATTCTCGCTGGCGTGAAATTGTCTTGGGGGGAGTGACACGAAAGATGATGACGGATATGCAGGTGCCTGTTTTCATGTCGCATTAAATCGCATTAATACGCATTAATACGCTCAAATACAAAAGCCCGCTCCTGCGGGCTTTTGTAGAAAACAGGCGCTAATGCTCAATCATCACACGGAATGGCTACGAAATTCCCCAGGCGGATTTAGCGCAGCGCTCAACAACAACGCTCCACCAGATAAGCAATCGACCGGTACTGCCGCCCCGAATGCAGCGACAAGCCAATCTCACAGGTGCGGCTATTGCTCACGCCCTCGGTACAGTCCGCCGGTAGCTGCTCACGCAAGCGGCTCAAGGCGGCGGCATTTAACTGTGGCACGCTAAAACCTTTGTCTCCGGCAAAACCGCAACAGCCTTCCTCTTCCGGCTCAATCACCCGCTCGGCACATAAAGCAGTCAGCCGTCGCAACACACCGTCCAGCCCCATCTTGCGCGCACTACAGGTAATATGCAGCGCAACGGATTTTTCCCTGGGCTGGATGTTCAGGTGCGGCAACAGGAATTTCTCAATAAACCCAGCGGTTTCATACAACTGCATGGGCTTTTCAAACTGCTCGATCATGCGCAAGGTACACGGGCTGGTGTCACACAACACCGGGTATTTGCCCTGCTCACTGGCGGCCCACAATGCTGCTTCCAGCTGGCGAGTCGCTGCCTCTGCACTGGCGGGTAAGCCCTTGCTGGCAAACGGCATCCCGCAGCACAAACCGTCAACGTTGGCCGGAGTGATACTGCTGAAACCCGCTTTGCGTAACAGCGCATCCATCACCTGGCGCAAATCACGCGTTTCAGGATCATTGACTGCCGTACCCATGCTACGGGTGACACAGGCGCTGAAATAAACCACTTTGCCATTATCATGCCCACCATGCCCGTCATTTTCACCCCGCCCGCCAGCGCCAACCGTCGGCGCTTTTTTTACACCGCGTGGCAAGTAAGGATGCCATTGCGGAATACTGCCCATACTGAGCTTGCTCATGCCTTTGCTGGCCGCGCCCAGTACGCTTTCACCCATGACTTTATGCGCCAGATCTGCCGCCTTCAGGCCAAAACGCGTCAGACCGGTAATCGGTGCCATCTGCTGCTGGATCTGGCTTGCGACTTTACCCGCGAACTCACCCCGCTGCGCAATGCGCAACTCGCGTACCAGCTCGCCGGTATTGATCCCGACCGGGCAACGGGTTGCGCACAAACCATCGACCGCGCAGGTATCAATCGCATCGTAATTCATGCCACGCTGCCAAAGTGCCGCCTTGGCCTCTTCCCCCGCCGCCAGTAATCGCGCCTGTTCACGCACCGCAACAATGCGTTGGCGCGGCGTCAGGGTCAGGTGACGTGACGGGCACACCGGCTCACAAAATCCGCACTCAATACAGCGATCAATCAACTCATGCGCGGCAGGCATCGGCTTCAAATTTTGCAAATGAACCGTGTGATCCTCGTTTAGCACCACGCCCGGATTCAGCAGATTAGCCGGATCAAACAGCTTCTTTAATGCCCACATCAGCTGATAAGCCTCTTTGCCCCACTCCAGCTCGACAAAAGGTGCCATGTTGCGTCCGGTGCCGTGCTCCGCTTTCAGTGAACCCCCATATTTCACCGCGACCAGTTCAGCGACATCGTGCATAAAGCCCGCATAACGGTCGACTTCCGCCTGCGTACTGAAATCCTGGGTAAAGACAAAATGCAGATTACCTTCCAGCGCATGCCCGAAAATAATCGCCTCGTTATACTGGTATTTGGTGAACAGCGCCTGCAACTCGCGGGTGCCTTGCGCCAGTGATTCCATCGGGAAGGCAACATCTTCGATAATGACCGTCGTCCCCTTCGCACGCACCGCCCCCACCGCAGGGAACAAGCCTTTGCGGATACCCCAGAGACGGGCATATTCCTGTGGGTCGGTGGTGAATTCGGCAGGCATCACCCGCTTATGTTCAGCCAGCACCGCTTGCACTATCGCGATGCGTTCCGTCAGTGCACCCGCCGACTCAGCACGCACATCAATCAGTAAGGCCGCGACTTCCTCATCCAGTATTTTCAGATGAGCCGGCATACCGGGTTTGTCTTCCACCGAACGCAAACCGGCTCTGTCCATCAACTCGACCGCATCCACCGGCTGTGATTTAAGCGCTGCGACCGCATGACACGCCCCTTCAATCGTCGGGAACAGGACTAATGCCGTTGCCTTGTCCGCGTAATCCGGCACGGTGTTATACGTAATCCCGGCAATAAACCCGAGTGTCCCTTCCGAGCCAATCAGCAAATGCTGGAGCATATCCACCGGGTCGGTAAAATCCACTAAGGCATTCAAACTGTAGCCCGTGGTATTTTTCAAGCGGAACTTGTGGCGAATTTTATCACCCAGCACCGGATCAGCCTGCACCTGCGCCGCCAGCTCACTTAAGCCATCCAACAAACGGGCATGTGATTGCCGGAAGTGCTTAACACTTACTGCATCACGCGTATCCAGCAGCGCGCCATCCGCAAAAATAATCCGCATCCCGGCCAGCGTGTGATAACTGTTTTGCGCCGTCCCACAACACATGCCGCTGGCATTATTCGCCGCAATCCCGCCAATTTTGGCCGTCGCGATGGAGGCGGGGTCAGGGCCAATCTTGCGCCCAAACGCTGCCAGGTATTTGTTCGCCTGTGCGCCGATAATGCCGGGCTGCAAGGTAATCTGCGCCCCGCCTTCAGTAATCTGATACTGCCGCCAGCTGTTGCCTTCCAGCACCACCAGCACCGAGTCAGTCACCGCCTGCCCGGACAAGCTTGTGCCCGCCGCCCGAAAAGTCAGTGGTACCTGATGATGATTGGCCAGTTGCAACACCTGGATAACCTCGTCTTCATCAACAACCTTGACCACTACCTGTGGAATCAGGCGGTAGAAACTGGCATCAGTGCCATAAGTCAGGCGGTGCAATTCATCCCGCAAAACCCGCTCGGCGGGCAATATATCTGCCAGTACATCGGCAAATGCAGCGTGAGCAGCAGTGGCAGTCATGGGGGGTCATCCTCACAGAAAAAACTAACAGAACGTTAACAGAAAAAGGCAGGCACAGCGAATATCACCGTGCCCGCCCCGGCCTCAGACTAGCGGATCTGAAATACCTAACACATGGATAGCCAACAGCGCGATCAAACCGGCCATCAGCACATAGTATAGTGTCGGAATAATGGTCATGCGCAAGGTTTGTCCTTCGCGTCCCAGCAAGCCCACCGTCGCTGAAGCAGCCACCACATTATGAATCGCAATCATGTTACCTGCCGCCGCACCCACCGCCTGCACAGCGACCAGCATCGCACCCGACACCCCGATCAGACCCGCCGTATCAAACTGAAACTGCGACATCATCAGGTTGGATACCGTATTGGAACCCGCGATAAACGCCCCCAACGCACCCACGCTCGGTGCAAACAGAGGATAAATATCACCCACACTACGCGCTACCAACTCCGCCATCGCACGCGGCATGGACGGCAAATCACCCATGTTCACCCCGGAGTTGATCAGGATGCGCACCATCGGAATCGTGAATACCAAAACGAACCCGGCACCCAGCAAAGTACGGGACGATTCAGTCACCGCCGCAGTCAGCTCGGAGAATTTCATGCGATGCAGCAGGAAAGTCACCAACACCACCAACGCCATAATGCCACCGGGCAGATACAGGAACTGGATGTTACCCGACACACCCGCTTCACCAAGGATATCCGTCCAGCCCAACACCAGATGATCGGTGAAGAAAGCTTTTACATCCGCATTCACTCGCGACAGCACCAGCAGCATCGCCAGCAGGACATAAGGCACCCAAGCCAAACCGATCGACATCGGTGCTTTCGCGGTCAGGCTGTCCAGTTTGATCTCAATACTGCCCATCCAGTCCGCTGGCCAGTCCTTCGCGTCTGCAAAATCCCAGCTCTTTTTAGGCACCAGAAAGCCGGCTTTAGCCGCAGGCACAACAATCACCAAACCGACCAGCGCGCCGATTATGGAGGGGAATTCAGGCCCGAGAAAAACACCGGCCAGTGCATAGGGAATGACGAATGCCAACCCGGCAAAAATGGCAAACGGCGCAATCGACAAGCCTTCTGTCCACGACTTGTTACGCCCGAAAAAGCGCGTCAGCATCACACACATGAACAAGGGCATCAACACCCCGATCACCGCATGGGTCAGGGCAACTTCTGAAGTAATCAGGCGATAAAACGTTTCCCAGTCAGAACCGGCTGCCAACAGCTTTTCGCTTAAACCCGCCTTGTCCAAGCCGCCCGACACACCGACCACAATCGGTGTACCGACCGCACCAAAGGACACCGGCGTCGACTGGATCATCATACCGATCATGACGGAGGCCAGCGCCGGAAAACCAAGCGCTACCAGTAAAGGCGCTGCGACGGCAGCCGGTGTGCCGAAGCCGGAGGCACCTTCGATAAAGCAACCGAACAACCAGGCAACAATGATGGTTTGTACGCGCCGATCCGCGCTGATATTCGAGAAGCCGCTCCGAATCGCGGTAATCGCACCGGAATGCTTGAGCGTATTCAACAGCAGGATCGCACCAAAGATAATCCAGAGAATGGCACCCGTGAGCACCAGACCCTGCAAAGTCGAAGCCAGCACCCGGTTGAAACTCATGTCCCAAACAAACAGACCAATGATGGCAGTCAGCACAAAAACAACGGGCATCGCCCGGCGCGCTGGCCAGTTAAGACCCACCAGTAAAACAGCGGCCAGCACCAACGGGGCAAAGGCCAATAATGACAATAAAGTTTGACTCACAGACATCCTCCTGGGGAATAATATTGGTCTTACCAATTATTCAATATCCGATAAATGGTAAGTCCAACTATTCTTGTTTGAAAGCATTTTTTTGTCAACTAAAATAAAAGCGTTATTTGACAGGCGAGTCTAGGCATGGGTATACAACAGTATTAAAATTGGTAAGACCAATAAGGAGAAAAACAGATCAAATGGGAACAGATCAAACAGGAATCAGGCAGGAATAAACAGAAACAAATACAAACAAACACAGGAGAACCAGAACGACTCCCGTGCTATTAACAGGGAAATAATCAGCGGCAGGCCATCAACTACGGATAAAGTTCGGCATAGCCTGACCCGAGGTAGCCGGACTCCGCCACCAATACTGGCCAATCCCCGCATACACCTCCCGAAAATCCAGCGTGTATTGCAAATCACCCCGCTGATCCAGCTCGGCCAATGATGGATAACGCCCATACAAACCGCCTTTTACCCGCCCGCCCATGAGCAGGTGGGGCGCAGCCGTTCCGTGGTCAGTGCCGCCGTTGGCGTTTTCATGCACCCGACGGCCAAATTCGGAATAACTCATTAGCAAGGTATTATTCCAAAGTCCCTCTGCTTGCAGGTTGGTGCGCAATACACTCAGGGTTTCAGCCAGCATCTGCAAGCGGCGGGCATGCGCGGGTAGCTGATTAACATGCGTATCAAAACCGCTCAGGGTCACTTTATAGGCGGGAATATCCAAGCCAGACACCAGCATCGTATAAACTGCTTGCAGGGCTTTACCAAAAGCGTGTTTCGGGAACGGGGTGTGTGGCGCTGGCATCTTCTGCAGATTCTTGAAAAACACCGCCGCCAGTTCATTCACACTGTCCTGCACTTCCAGCACATGTTGCAAGGCAGGCAAGGTATCGCTTGGTCGTACTGGCCGAATCCGGCGTCCCTGTTTGGCGAACTGGAGGGGATCCAGCAAACCAATCGTCGACAAATCATCGGTATACAAAGGGCCGAGACTGGAATCGACCGCCACCCCTTTCAACGGCTTGCCTTGCAATAAGGGCGGAACCCAGCCTTCCAGATCGGCGTCATCCGCTGTTTTACCCGTATCCCAGATCTCAATCGCCCGGAAATGCGAGCGGTTCGGGTTCGCATAGCCGACCCCCTGTAACCAGCCCAACTCACCATTGTCCCATAAGGGCAACAGGCTGTTTAAAGACGGGTGCATACCGACCTGCTCATCCAAGGTCAGCACATCCTTGGCGGGAATGGCGATTTTGGGGCGTAACTGTGCATACGGCTTGTCCTGGTAAGGAATCAGGGTATTCAGCCCGTCATTCCCGCCCTTCAATTCGACCAGCACGAGGGTTGGCCCGGCAGCTTGCCCGGCGCGTGCCAAAGGAAAACCGGCACTGGCATAAACCACCGGAGCCATCCCCGCCAGTTTAAGAAACGTTCTGCGTTGCATCATTCACCTCAGCTGATAGACCGGATCAGTCAATAAAGCCAGTAGTTGCCCTTCGGGTTCCAGACGCGGGTTGACCGGGTTGACGGGGGGCAAGGACAACAGGCAGGCGGTGGCTGTCGCCAAATCCGGGAAAGCAGTTTGTTGCAGTGAACCGCCCGTTTCCATCATCTCGGTCATGTGCTCACTGGCCATCGCCTGCACAAAATGATTGCGCTGGACAAAAGACGTATTGTCCAGCCAGGTATTACCCCCGCGCCAGCCACGCACATCCGGGGGATAAAACAGGCGCTGCCCCAGCCGATTGTTGATATTGGCCAGACGCGGGTAAGCCTTGAAATCACCCAGTCCCAGTTCACGCAGCAAGCCAATTGTAAATTCAACCGGCGATTTAATCAGAGCGCCCCGGTTATGCGGATCCCAGAAAGGTTCACTTTCAAGCACGCTCTTCAGCAAAACCGGAATCTGGTAGCCACTGTCCCGGAACTGCTGCGCCCAAGTCTGAATATACTCACGCACGGGCACACCGGGGTTAATAAAATGCGCCCAAAACTTCTCAGCGATAAATTCAGCCGTGCGCGGCGAGTCGAGCAGAATCTGGATAATATCCTCACCCGTAAAATGACCCGACTTGCCCAGAAACTGTTTGCTACCCGCATCATGCTGTTGACGCAGCAAGACCAGTTCATCGCGCTTCACGACATAGCGCCAGCCCGTGAACGCCCGCGCGGCATTGGTAACATCCGCTTCGGTGTAATGGCCTTCCCCCAACGTGAACAGCTCCAGCAACTCGCGGGCAAAATTCTCGTTGGGCTGCCGTGCGATGTTCTGGTTGCCATTCAGGTACAACAGCATCGCCGGGTCACGCCAGATACCGCCCAGCAAGTCAGCAAAACTGCCCAAGGCATGGGTGCGCAACAACTGGTGCTGGCGAAACATCAACGCTGGCCAGCGTACCTGCTGGGCATTCGAGGTAAAATGGCCGTGCCAGAACAAGGTCATGCGCTCCAGCAAGGGAGACTGGGTGCGGTGCAGTTGCTGCAACCACCAGATCGGCAAGCCATTTGCCTCCTGGTTGAGTTGCTTGATCTGTGGCTGGCGCTTGTCCTTGGGGATGTCCAGCATTTTGACCGCTTCTGGCATCGGCGTCAGTTCGGGGGCGGGTAAGGCAGGCGAACGGGCCGACAAGGCAAGCTGTATTAACGGGCCACTGTCCTTGTGCAGATCAGTGCGCGCCAGCGGGGCAGGCGCTGCTCCGAACCCGGTGCGCACATGAAAATGGTGTACATCAGCCAATGACGCGAGTTTCATAAGCGAGTGGCTACCTCTGTAAATAATCCGTAAATAATATTCCATCCAGATGATCGCATTCGTGCTGGATAATTCTGGCCACAAAGCCCGCGTATTCAGCTTCCTGCGCTGCCCCGTTACGCGTCAGATAACGCACCCGTACCCGTTCGGCGCGTTCAACCGGCGCACGCTCACCCGGCACACTCAAGCAGCCTTCTTCCCCGCTGCAAACCGTGTCCGACCGCCAGATGATTTCCGGGTTGATCATCGCCACTGCGTCCATCAAGGGCGCATCCGGGTAACGCGGGTTGGGGCGTGAGGCGATGATCACGATACGCTGCGAGACGAACACCTGCGGCGCGGCAATCCCGACGCCATTGGCCGCGAGCATGGTCGCCTGCAGGTCATCAATCAACTGTTGTACCGCCGGGTCATGTACCTGCTCGACCGGCAGGGCGCGTGCTTGCAAAACCGGCTCACCCTGCTGGGCAATCGGCAGAATACGTGCTGCACAGGCTTCATATTGCACGAAATCAGTGGATGTTTGTGCCATCAATTACAATTCTGCTGAAGCAGCCCACAGGTTAATGTCTTCCTCGTTGGCATACTGGTCAATATCCGCCAGTTCCTGCGCAGAGAAGTCCAGATTGTGGATAGCAGCCGCACAATCCAGCACCTGTTGTGGGCGGGAGGCACCGATCAGGGCAGTGGTAATGCCGCCATCGCGCAATACCCAGGCAATCGCCATTTGTGCCAGCGTCTGACCCCGGCGCTGGGCGATTTCATCCAGCTGGCGCAGGTTGGCAATCGTGCGCGCATTAACGTGTTGCGGTGCCAGCGATTTATCCTGGGCGGCACGGCTATCTGCCGGAATTTCCCCCTGCAGGTATTTGTTGGTCAGCAGACCTTGCGCCAAGGGCGTGAAGGCAATCGAACCCACCCCGAGTTCCTGCAAGGTCGCCTTGAGGCCATCGTGCTCTACCCAGCGGTTGATCATGTTGTAACTGGGCTGATGAATCAGGCAGGGCGTCCCCAAATCATTGAGAATCGCGACGGCCTGCCGGGTACGCTCGGAATTATAGGAGGAAATACCCGCATAGAGCGCCTTGCCGGAACGGACAATCCGGTCGAGTGCGCCCATGGTTTCTTCCAGCGGTGTATTCGGATCAAAACGGTGTGAATAGAAAATATCCACATACTCCAGCCCCATGCGCTTCAAGCTTTGGTCACAGGAAGCGATCAGGTATTTGCGACTACCCCACTCACCGTACGGCCCCGGCCACATCCCATAACCAGCCTTGCTGGAAATAATCAGCTCATCGCGGTATCCGGCAAAATCGGTTTTCAGAATTTCCCCGAAAGCCTCTTCGGCACTGCCTGCGGGCGGCCCGTAGTTATTGGCCAGATCAAAATGGGTGATGCCACAATCAAAAGCCGTCTGACAGATGGCACGCTTGGTCTGATGCGGGGTATCTGCACCGAAGTTATGCCACAGCCCCAGCGACACAGCGGGCAACTGCAAACCACTGTTGCCACAGCGGTTGTAACGCATGGTGGTGTAACGTTCCGGGTTGGGCGTATAAGTCATGGGGCAAGTCCTGTGTTGGTGAGTTGACCATACTTTAAATGCAATCCTGACCGTGCGCAAACACACTTACTGCACACGATAGGCACTGTGGCAGGCGATACATTGCTGGGTCACTTTACTTAAATCACCCAAGGCACGGCGGATGTCACCATTCGCCCCCGCATCAACCACGGTAACCGCAAACTGGCTGGCAGCTTTATGCATACCAGTGCCGATTTCCTGCATGGCTTTCGGCATCATTTGCGCCATGTGCGCCGCGCCGTGATTGTCGAGCGAGGACAAACCCAGCCGTTGTTCGGCAACTTCCGCCGCTTTTTCATACTCGGCGGCGGCCATAAACTGCTGGATTTCACTGATCGCGAGCAGATGATCACGCATATTGGCCAACATGTGCTGGCGCATCATGTCCGGGAAATCGACCTTCTGCCGGGTGTCTTCTTCAGCAAAACCCGTAGAAGACGTGAATAACAGGGTGCACATGCACAGTAAAAGAGTAAAACGAGATGTCATGATCGATCAGCCGATGGTTGTTTGAGATTTGATGATCTTGCCATAGTTGCCCCTTACCTGACATGATAGCTATCATGTTGAACACATTTATTACCCAATTACAAACCATTCCCGGCGGCAAAGAACTCCACCTCCCCGCCCGTGCATTCCTATTCCATCAGGGGGACACGGTAGAATCCCTGTTTTTGGTGCTGACGGGTGAAGTCCGTCTGGTGCGTCACCAGCCTGACGGTAGTAGCATCACGCTCCAGCGTGCCAAGCCAGGGGGTCTACTGGCGGAGGCTTCGCTATATTCTGTTCGTTACCATTGCCATGCCGTGACGCAACAAGCCAGCTGTGTCTATAGCCTGCCCAGACAGGCGATGTTCGTCCACTTACAAACCAACCATGAGTTTGCCTACGACTGGATGAACTATCTGGCACAGGAAGTTCAACAGGCACGTTTTCGTAGCGAATTACTGTCGCTCAAAACAGTTGCCGCACGACTGGATGCATGGCTGAACTGGCAAGGCGGAAGGCTTCCGGCCAAGGGTGAGTGGAAGGCATTGGCGGAGCAACTGAGCGTTAGTCCAGAGGCTTTGTATCGGGAGATAGCCAAGCAAATGGCGTTAGCTCCAAAGTAATACCAAGCAAGAATATCACGCCGGTCATCAAGACCACAATGTGGCTATACTATGCATATTGATGCGCAACTGAGTTGAGGGCGTGCATTTTTTATTGATTATTAAGACTGGTTGTTTATACTAGTCTATATTATTACTTACTTATACTTGGTATCAACGACTATGATTACTGTCGGTGCTTTTGAAGCGAAAACCCATCTTTCTCACTTGTTAGAGCAAGTCATCAACGGTGAGGAAGTGTTAATTACCAAGCATGGCAAGCCTGTTGCACGACTGATTCCTGAAGTGATGGCCAATAAAGCGAAAGTAGATAGTGCTATCACGCATCTAAAAGCTATTCGGTCGGGGGTCAGACTGGAGGGCCTGTCTTGGAAAGAACTACGGGATACAGGCAGAAAATGAGTAAATTCGTACTGGATTGCTCGATTGCGGCAGCGTGGTGTTTTGAAGATGAGGCATCCGACAGAACAGATGCCTTATTGGAACGAGTGAGGGATTACGGGGCGGTTGTCCCCTCGCTGTGGCTGCTGGAGATTACGAATGTGCTGTTACAGGCAGAGCGCAGAGGCAGGATAGCGGTGAGTGATGTGACAACCCGACTGGAACTCTTACAAATGCTGCCTATCTCCATTGAGCATTCCAGCCAGACTGAAGCCTTTAATAGTGTCGTCACGCTCGCCAGAATAGAAGGACTCACCAGTTATGATGCAGCCTATTTAGAACTCGCTATCAGGCAAGGCTTGCCCCTCGCCACATTAGATAAGAAACTGATTCAGGCGGCAAAGAACACGCATATCGTTGTACTGCCTTCGCCCGACTATTAACCGATACGCCAGTACCCACCCACTTTTCCAAACAGCTTTTAAGCCACCTACACGGCGGCCAACACTCCAACCCTGACTCTGTTAGATGTCACGCTTTTCTAAGCCACCTACACGGCGGCCAACCAACAGGCGCGTTGAAACGTTCTGATCTATTATTTCTAAGCCACCTACACGGCGGCCAACGATATGCCTTTATTGTCCCGCCCCACGAGTGATTTCTAAGCCACCTACACGGCGGCCAACGCATTTGCCGGATACGAGACGCCTGTGCCAGCTTTCTAAGCCACCTACACGGCGGCCAACGAGATCACTGACAAACCAACATCATTTACACCTTTCTAAGCCACCTACACGGCGGCCAACACGCTCGCCGCCGCCGAGGCATTTTCGTTTTCTTTCTAAGCCACCTACACGGCGGCCAACCCGCAGGTGAGAGATCGGGATTTTTGATGATGGTTTCTAAGCCACCTACACGGCGGCCAACGCATGTCAGGCAGAGCATGGAGTAGAGCCGGTTTTCTAAGCCACCTACACGGCGGCCAACGCGTAGCAATCACCGACCTTGAGAGTGGACTTTTTCTAAGCCACCTACACGGCGGCCAACTTGAGCGAAACACTGGACTTGCCGATTATCTATTTCTAAGCCACCTACACGGCGGCCAACTTGGCCATGCCCTGACCGTTGGTATTCCAGTCTTTCTAAGCCACCTACACGGCGGCCAACTTTCAATGTGCATCAGCAGGGCAAACACAGCATTTCTAAGCCACCTACACGGCGGCCAACGTGCTTGCCGCTGTACATCATGAATACAGAGCTTTCTAAGCCACCTACACGGCGGCCAACTTGGGCAATCAATGCCTGGACGGCTGGGATGATTTCTAAGCCACCTACACGGCGGCCAACGCAATGCCCCGGTAAACAGCACATCATCCGGTTTTCTAAGCCACCTACACGGCGGCCAACTTCCACCATCACATCTGTCACATCTGACTGTTTTTCTAAGCCACCTACACGGCGGCCAACAACCTGCTGGCATGGTTTGCTGACACGGCGTGTTTCTAAGCCACCTACACGGCGGCCAACAAAGGTTATGCGGCAAAGTCCAACTTTTAACATTTCTAAGCCACCTACACGGCGGCCAACACGTCTGTATCAGGTTATCCGCTGACCAACATTTTCTAAGCCACCTACACGGCGGCCAACGACCAGAGACGCTTTTCACCGCCTGGCATGATTTTCTAAGCCACCTACACGGCGGCCAACTCCCGCAGTGGGATCAGTGCGCCGCTGTTTATTTTCTAAGCCACCTACACGGCGGCCAACTTCGCGCGTAGTGGCAGCGGCGTAGATTTCGTTTCTAAGCCACCTACACGGCGGCCAACGAAATCGCCCAAGCACTGGCTACCGATCAAGCTTTCTAAGCCACCTACACGGCGGCCAACAAGCACTCTGAGCTGGAAGTAGATTACAGTGATTTCTAAGCCACCTACACGGCGGCCAACGTAAACGCATATCCCGTAATGACCCGACCAGTTTTCTAAGCCACCTACACGGCGGCCAACGTTCCGTGTGTAGCGCGTTTTACGTGCGCGCATTTCTAAGCCACCTACACGGCGGCCAACCAGAATCGTTTAAGTAGCGCGGCTATCATGCATTTCTAAGCCACCTACACGGCGGCCAACCGGCATTGTTAGCGGCGGCAGCTTTTGTTTGGTTTCTAAGCCACCTACACGGCGGCCAACGATCACCCCGTTTTCGTAGATGCCCACAGCGGTTTCTAAGCCACCTACACGGCGGCCAACGTCACCTGGGCGGCCCGGTACGGTTTTCAGGTTTTCTAAGCCACCTACACGGCGGCCAACTGGCTCGATCTGATGGCGTCGCTGTTTTTCTGTTTCTAAGCCACCTACACGGCGGCCAACACGATCCATGCCCGTGCGGCGGCAGACGGTCTTTTCTAAGCCACCTACACGGCGGCCAACGCATACACCAGCACTGGCGCGAAATTTTTCGATTTCTAAGCCACCTACACGGCGGCCAACGTGGCTGAGCTGCGGGCGTACTACGATGCGCTTTTCTAAGCCACCTACACGGCGGCCAACTGAACGAGCGGTGGACACTGCGTTACGTGATTTTTCTAAGCCACCTACACGGCGGCCAACTAGATTTTGAGGTAGTTGTAGACGCTGCGGGATTTCTAAGCCACCTACACGGCGGCCAACTTCACCGGGGAACAAAACCCAACCCAGAACATTTTCTAAGCCACCTACACGGCGGCCAACCAACATTATCAAACCGGCACAGATCGACGATATTTCTAAGCCACCTACACGGCGGCCAACTCCGGTGAGAGTGTTGACGGGGATGATGTGCCTTTCTAAGCCACCTACACGGCGGCCAACCATGGGTTAGTGCATCGATGTACGCCGCAGTATTTCTAAGCCACCTACACGGCGGCCAACGTCCCAGCTGGAAATCCATCTGCGCGTCTGCTTTTCTAAGCCACCTACACGGCGGCCAACGTTTCAGGAGTCAAACACATCATGTCATTTCATTTCTAAGCCACCTACACGGCGGCCAACAAGGGGATTTGTTGGCTGACAACGGATTGCAATTTCTAAGCCACCTACACGGCGGCCAACTTGTACATCGCCAGCGCGAGTTGCTTGTTATTTTTCTAAGCCACCTACACGGCGGCCAACCGGCGGCGCGTTTGGCTGGGGTATCAGTCATTTTTCTAAGCCACCTACACGGCGGCCAACCATGGCATCAACCTTGACTGGTTTGTCACAGGTTTCTAAGCCACCTACACGGCGGCCAACGGATTCAAGTGGTGAAAATGGCGGATGCTGAATTTCTAAGCCACCTACACGGCGGCCAACTTATAGGGCATGTCGTCAACCTCTTCGAGACTTTTCTAAGCCACCTACACGGCGGCCAACTCACCAGCCCCCGCTTTTTGTACGTCGTGCCTTTTCTAAGCCACCTACACGGCGGCCAACTTTAATAGTGTTTCTGATCGGTGGTCGTGTTTTTTCTAAGCCACCTACACGGCGGCCAACACCAGCGCCATCATCAACGCATTATTAATTTATTTCTAAGCCACCTACACGGCGGCCAACCCCAACTGGTCGTCTGGCTCGGCTGATACGTCTTTCTAAGCCACCTACACGGCGGCCAACTATTTTGATGAATACGCCGCTGCCCGGCCAATTTTCTAAGCCACCTACACGGCGGCCAACTTGGTGTCGCCCTGGTAGTGGCCGGTGAGGTCTTTCTAAGCCACCTACACGGCGGCCAACTCAGCCGAAAGAAAATCCTACAGTGACCTATATTTCTAAGCCACCTACACGGCGGCCAACGCGATGGTATCCACCGGCATGCTGGAGGGCAGTTTCTAAGCCACCTACACGGCGGCCAACATACGATCAGCTACGGCGGTACGTCTGTATCATTTCTAAGCCACCTACACGGCGGCCAACCGGATTGTCAATGATGGAACAACATACCGTGATTTCTAAGCCACCTACACGGCGGCCAACCCGCAGGAGCACAAACGACGGTTACCCCTCTTTTTCTAAGCCACCTACACGGCGGCCAACGACGGATTCAAGCGGATGCGGTTGACGTTATTTTTCTAAGCCACCTACACGGCGGCCAACATAGTGAGTCCGTATGATGATTACACATCAGTTTTCTAAGCCACCTACACGGCGGCCAACGCTTGTCTTCATCTCTGAACCGGGTGTCTATATTTCTAAGCCACCTACACGGCGGCCAACGTTTTGAGGTACGGGTACGGTTGACGCTGACATTTCTAAGCCACCTACACGGCGGCCAACGGATTGATCACCCCAAGGTGCAGCTGATCATGTTTCTAAGCCACCTACACGGCGGCCAACATTACTCCATGGAAGGGAAGTGGCACATAATGATTTCTAAGCCACCTACACGGCGGCCAACTGCAGCTGGTTGCCGGTCGCATCCGTCCCACATTTCTAAGCCACCTACACGGCGGCCAACATCGTCGATAGTCAGGTTCTTGATGTCCATGTTTTCTAAGCCACCTACACGGCGGCCAACTCTTGCTTCCCTATACCTATTGTGCCGTTGTTTTTCTAAGCCACCTACACGGCGGCCAACCGACCTGGCCGCCGACGATGCCCGCTACATCTTTTCTAAGCCACCTACACGGCGGCCAACAACCGCCCGAAGTCCGCACCCTGCCCTATATATTTCTAAGCCACCTACACGGCGGCCAACGTATCAGGGGAAGGCGAAGATCGTCTTGTAGATTTCTAAGCCACCTACACGGCGGCCAACCAGCCCTCCATCGACTTCATGCCCTCCATTAATTTCTAAGCCACCTACACGGCGGCCAACGCTGTGAAAGCCACTTACCCTCATCAATCATATTTCTAAGCCACCTACACGGCGGCCAACGCTGCACCTGATCATCGCCCTCATTGATGCCATTTCTAAGCCACCTACACGGCGGCCAACGACGGAATTCGCCATCATTGTAGCGGCAGCCGTTTCTAAGCCACCTACACGGCGGCCAACCCGGATACATGGCCGACAACCGCACCCCGCACTTTCTAAGCCACCTACACGGCGGCCAACAGAAACTTATCGGTGAACCACCGACGGGCGATTTTCTAAGCCACCTACACGGCGGCCAACGTCTGGATGATCTGCATCAGTTGTTTGTGTTTTTTCTAAGCCACCTACACGGCGGCCAACAGGTCATTGATCTGCGTGTCTGCCATCTGCCTTTTCTAAGCCACCTACACGGCGGCCAACAACGCCATGAGCTGGGTCAATCTACTGCAGTGTTTCTAAGCCACCTACACGGCGGCCAACGGCAACGGCGCTCATGCGCACCTCGAACGCACTTTCTAAGCCACCTACACGGCGGCCAACAAATCCAAAATCATCCTGACCGGCCTGAGTCTTTTCTAAGCCACCTACACGGCGGCCAACTCAGGTTTGACATTCTCAGCCGGGTCAACGGTTTTCTAAGCCACCTACACGGCGGCCAACTGAGGCAAATAAGCAGCAGGCGTTTGCCTTGTTTTCTAAGCCACCTACACGGCGGCCAACGGAGCAAGGTGGATAAGGCGCTGCGTTGTGTGTTTCTAAGCCACCTACACGGCGGCCAACGGGTGAGCCGGTGGGGTTGTTGTTGGCTGATTTTTTCTAAGCCACCTACACGGCGGCCAACTTTTCCATCACCCAGTTTCGGATTACTCAACATTTCTAAGCCACCTACACGGCGGCCAACAGGTTGATCTGGATGAAGCATCCAATCATTTGTTTCTAAGCCACCTACACGGCGGCCAACTTAGCTGGTTTCGATGCTGCTGATATTCGGAATTTCTAAGCCACCTACACGGCGGCCAACCATGGATGTAGTTGTAGTTAGTGACGTTGCCGTTTCTAAGCCACCTACACGGCGGCCAACAGTCAAAAAAACGCGACAAGCCCAAGAATATCATAAGCTTGCCGCATTCTGATGGGTCAAACCTTCATTTTTCTACATGGTTAAAGAGCATCTAACAATCAAAGACTTACATACACCCCCATAAAATGAAGGGTGCCGTACCTACTCAAACCAGGGCACGGTTGCCTTGCCGGGTGTTTTCCCTTCATCCTCGCTCACCGCCAGACCATAATGGGAAAACCTGCCCAGTTGGGCACTGTCCGCCGTTGTTGCCTCAATCTGCAAAGAAAACCCCTGATGGGTACTGCGGCTGCGTAATTTTACATAGACCGCTGCTGCCCCCCTGTTGTTCTCTTCGCGCACTTTCAGCCGCTTACGACGTTGCAACAACTCCGCCGGATCAAGCGACTCGCCACGTTCAGCCTTACGCTTCAGCCAGCGTTCCTCACTGCGCATCGCCCAGGCATCTGTCTGTTTTTCCGCCTTGCGTTCACGCCGGAAACACCGATACGCGCAATGTGCAGGAACAGGATAAATACCACCGGCCACCCAACCGCCGCCCTCCAGCAATTGCCGGAGGCCAGTATTGTCCGCCACCTGCTGCAAAGTGGCTGCATCACTGTGCAAACGCAGGACAGCCCCCGGATACTGCGCCCGCATGGCAGGCAACGAAACCCCCACCTGCTGAATATCCCCAGCCGCCAATACACCATGCAGCCGTTGCCACAAACGCGCCAGCAAATGACTCGCCTCCCCCCGGTCGCCGTCCGGCACTTCCACCCGGTAATCCATATAATGACTGGTCATGGGCTACGATCCTTTCTTGCCACCGCTATACACCCCACCCCGAATCAGGCAAGCCATCAGATAATGCGCCTCAGAGGGCAACTGACCCGGCTCCGCCTTGACCACCGCCTCAGTCCATTGATCCAACGCCTTCAGGTAGGTATACAAATCGCTTTTGCTATTCGGCAAGCGCACCGCCTCCGCCCGCTGCGCCACCACCCCATAAGGCTCAACCGCAATCTTGCCATAATCACTGGCGCGGCTGTGCCAATCATCAATCGTGCGCAGGGCATTGCCGATTTTCTGGCTGTGCATGGCGGCCTGTTTCTGTCCACCCGCCAGAATTGAGAACAACACCTTGCTGATCTTCCCTTGATTCCGGGTATCCTGCTTTTCCTTATGATGATCCTCCACAAACTCCTGGGACGGATAAACTTCTTGCCCTTCGCCCAAAACGCCAGACCCCACCACGTTCAAACGCAAGACACTGCCCTCACCCGACAGGGCTTGTGTCATCGACTTCAGCAACTCCGCATAGCCGGATTGCTGGCTGTAATCATGCTCCAGATCATTATCGACCTTGAACACAAACGGCTGCTTCCTGCCATGAATCGTCAGCTCCACCTGCTTGTCAGCCGAATAACGATTCCGCCACATCCAGCGGGCATTGATCAGATTCTGCAGATAGCGTTTCGCGAGTGCCTCATACCCCCCTTTTTCCTGATAGCCTGCCGCGAACTGCTCCAAATATTGTGCATACTCAGGATCATTACACGCGCCCGCTGCCAAGGAGTGCGCTGCAAAGGTCACACTAAAGCGCAAACAAAAATGGTCAATGTGATTGGGTAAATAGCAGACATAAACCCGCTGGATATTCGGATTTTCCGGGTCAAGCTGCTTGGCCAGCTCCTTCTCATCCTGCTTGTCGTTTTTGTAAACGTTGCCGTAGTTGGCAATCGTACCGCGCACCGTTTGCAGATACACCGTGACCGGCTTTTCCTCACCCCCCTCACGGTAAAAAAACACCCCGTTGGAGGGAATAATGCTGCGCGTATAGTTCAACATGGAAGGTAAAGTCAGTTTTGCCATGATTACTCATCTCCTGATAGGGTGGTCACGTAATAGGTGTGTGTTGCCGCACGATGGCGGTGCATCCAGAATATTTTTTCCAGCATAAAATCGGGCTTCCAAAGCCAACCGGCATAGACCAGCTCGCCCAGAGTCGTTAGTGGTTCTGCATAAACATGCGGAGCGCCTTTGCGTGCCCCGGAACGGATTTGTGGTGTTTCAATGGCCTGATAACCAACGGCCAATGGCACAACCCAACCTTCCTGATTGCGTTGCCAGCTGCCATCCTTGCCGTCTTTGCGATAGACACGCAAGGCATCCAGCAGCCCGTCGAGAGCATCCTGACCCTGGGCACGCGCCGCCTCCAGCAAGTCGTCACGCAGAAGAACGAAATAGCCCTTGTCCCTCTGGTGCAAACGGCGCAAAGCCTTTTCCAGTTTGTCATCATCCGTTTTCTGGGTCGCAACCAGCGTTTGCAACCAGCCGCCCATGTCATGACAACTTCCGCCGCAACACGGGTGGGCATAGATCCAGTCATACAAAGACTTGCGGGTTTCCTTGGTCGCAAATTCCGCTTCAACCCGTTGCAGCAGGTCATCATCCTCACCATCGCCTACCAAACGTAACACGAGGCTGACCCGCATATCACCCTTGATTTCTTCGATAATGGGCGGGTTGATAAAGTCTTTTGCACCCTGCATGGCTGCAGGGCATTTAGGATGGCCTGAGTGCAAACCCAGCTCGTGCATCAGCACCGCCACTCCGTCCACCTGCAGCGCCCAACCGATTGATTGCAGATAACGCTCTACTCCATGCCCAAACCCCGTAAACCCGGTCATGGCTGGAATCCCGGCCACATACTGGTTACTTTCCGCATTGAAATCCTTGACCGACAAGGAAGGAATTACCAAATACGCCATTGTTTCCATCGGTCAAAACTCCTTAATCAGGGTTTCAAGGCAGCCTTGCAGCATCTCTTTATCCATTTTTGACAGTGCATGAGCCGTTCGCTGCTTCTCGCCTTTGTCGTCCAGCTTGTAATGGTTTTTGCATTGCTCAAACAAAGCCAGGGCAGCACTCACCAAAACTTCCACCTGATTCGCACCCAAACGCTGTTGGGCACGCAGACGCGGGTCTAACCATGCTTTTTCCAACACTGCGACCTGATCAAAAGCGGCCTCTGTCAACGGGCTATCGGCCTGCAACGCCAACCACTCCGCCAAATGACACGCATCCTGCAAAAGTTGCCGCGCCAAAGCATCCGCCGCCTGCTCAAAGACAAGACGGTTTTCAATATGGCTTTTCTGACAGGAGATACCTTTGCGCCATGCCCGTTTCGGCAGGGCATCCGCGTCAAACAGGGTTACATCCAGTTCAAGTTGCTGTGGTGAAGGGAAAACCGTATAGCGTTGGCGCAGGCGAGCCAATAGCAGTGCGGCATGGTCATCAAACTGTTCTGCCTCATTGGCCGAACTCCGCTTCGGGGGAGGCGCCTCTGCCAGCAAATGACGGTACAGCCCACCTAACTCAGCGTTGTAAGGGCCGGCATTAATGGGGTTTGCTCCACCAACCTTCAATGCACGGACATTCAGGCGTTCCTGTCTGGGGTTATCTTTGCTGATCCGCTGAAAGAACCGCGCATGAAATTCCCGCGCCAGTCCAAGGTGTTGAACCGGCGTAATCACGACATCCTCACCCTCGCGTATCGGGAAAAACACCTGTTTGCTCAAGTGGTCAATCGCGCCTTTATCAGGATGATTCAAGCGCTGATGCAACACCCTGCCAATCTTGTCTGCATCAGTCTGCTGCAAGCCAAGGGTCTGCAATACCTCCCATACCTTGCCTTCACGGGTTGCCAGCACATCCGCCATCCGGGTGCGTTCTCCTTCCAGCAAAAATTCTGTGCACAAAAAACGAATTTCTGCCGCCCAGGCCGCATTGCCCGCCCCACCCACCGTCCGGGTCAAGCGGGTCGTAAGGGAAGATACCCACGGGTAGTTCGCTGGATGATTAACCTCCGCCTGCCCAAACACCGCCCCCTGCCCTACATTCGCATTCGGGTATTTCAGATTGTGTGTACCCAACGCACTTTCAGCCACTCCAAGCAGGCTTTGCAGCCGCTTGGCATCAGTCAGTGCTTGTTTGGCTGTTACTGCGTCGAATAATTCTTCCTGCTTGGTGGCCTTGAAAAAGAGCGCGTTCACCAAAGCCAACAGATAATCCCGTAGCTCACTCGCAGTCACCTCCAGCAAAGCCGCGTCATAGCGCACCAGCCAGCCGGGCAGTTCTTTGATATGATCAGTGCGAAGTTGAGTGAAGCTAGTCATGATCAACCACCATCTTTGCTATCAGGCGTTCACGCAATCGCCGAAACACCTCCTCATGTGGCACACCCGGCTCTCCGGCATTAGCCGCTGCCAAACTACGCAAAACGGTTTGTTCAAAATATGCCGCATAATCAGCAGCATCCTTATTGACATCATTGGGGGAAATGGCCATCTGTTTTCTTTCCATGCGTGTCACCTCGTTGCCAGAAAGTAGTATTATTACCCATATCGTACCGCTCGTCCTGATAAACCACCGTGAGCCTTGATGACTACTCAACCACACATTACTTCAGTGGCTAACCCGCCAGATAATGATCAATTGAACTGGTTGGAGCTGCTTGCCGCCGATCTGACCGAACTCGCAGGCTTGTTTCATGACTTCGGCAAAGCCAACCAGTCCTTCCAGAACAAACTGCAAGCCAATGCCAGCACCGGCGAACCCATTCGGCATGAGTATGTCTCGTGGTTGATGCTGGACAAGCTGCTGGGGCAGCCTGCCAATGATCAGGAGTGGCTGGAAAAGCTGGCCGACTACACGGACTTATTCCCTCTCCTGCAAAATGCGTTTGCAGATGGCACGTATGCAACCCAGAACAGGATAGAAATTCTCTGGAAAGATATTCAACCAAGCGACACACCGTCAGAAGGCACTGTACACAGATTACCACTGCCCCAAACGGACAATACGCCACTATTGTTCACGCTGGCATGGCTGGTGATATCGCATCATCGCTTACCGCAAGGAGGTATTTTACGCTCGGGCAAGCAAGTGCTCAGAGCCGGAGCACACATCCATAGAAACTTTACACGGGATATATTCGAGCACTGCCTGCAACCCTCCCCCGGAAAAACCACCCTCTGGAGCGAAAACACTTGGTGGACAGAACAGGTCGCCGCCAAAGCCACCCAGCTGCGCAACCTGCTGCGCGAACACCCCGACCTGATCCGGCAACAGAATGTCTGGCTGCCCTTCGTGACCAGCTATTGCCGTACCCTGCTGATGCTCGGCGATCATGTTGTCTCCAGCGAAAACGCCCGCCAGTGCTTTCAAGGGAAAACACCCGACAAAACCTATTTCGCCAACACCCACAAAATCCCGCACTGCAAAGGCCACATGGCCGCCACCCTGAATGAACACCTGCGCGGCGTCGGGCGCGAAAGCGGCAGCCTGTTCCGCCTTGGCCTGCGCCTGATGGATACCCTTCCCGGCATCAGCCCTGACCGCATACCAGAGAGCTTGCAACAGATAAGCAAAGACCAAACCTCCCGCTTTTACTGGCAGGATGATGCCTGCCTGAAAATCCGGAAACGGCACACGGACGGTATTCGGGAGGGTGGCTTTTTCGGCATTGTCATTGCCCGTACCGGAGCCGGAAAAACCCGCGCCTGTGCCCGTATCATGACGCACCTGTCAACCCGGTTACGCTATAACCTCGCACTCGGTTTGCGTACCCTCACCCTGCAATCCGGCACGGCCTACCGCGAAGAACTGGGATTGGATCAAACGCAGGTCAGCACACTGGTCGGTTCTGAAATCACCCGTCGCCTGCACGAAATCAGCCGTGAAGCCTCCGGCAGCGAAAGTGCCACCGCAGAAAATCTGGAAGTGTATGCCATCGACGGTAGTGAAGATGTCGATCAGGCACTCCCGCCCCAGCTGGATAAACTACTGGAGCGGGAACCCAACAAGCGCTTGCTGCTGACCGCCCCAATTCTGGTGTCCACCGTCGACTATCTGATCTCTGCCGCCAACCCCAACCGCAGTCGCCATTTATACGCCAGCCTGCGCCTGATGACCTCCGATCTGGTACTGGATGAGGTCGACTCCTACAGCGAAGAAGACCTGATCGTACTCGGCAAACTGGTTTATCTGTGCGGACTGTTCGGGCGCAAAGTATTACTGGCCTCCGCCACCCTGCCACCGGCTCTGGCGGAGCACTTTTTTGCTGCCTACCTCACAGGCTATCAGCAGTATTGCGCCCGCAAACAACAGGAACCCCAATTATTTGCCGGTTGGTTTGCCGATACCGCCGAGCTGAGCCGGGTCGAGCGCTGTTCTGAGACAACCCGCTTCAACCACACCCATCAAAAAGTTATTCAGGGTGTGATCGAACAGCTAAAAAGTGAGCCGCCCCAACGCCATGCCTGCTTGCTGCCTATTGCCAAAACCACGGTCACCCACAGCGCGGGTGGCCACACGATTCATCATCTGGATGCCATTTTCCAGGCGGTATTTGCACAATGCATTCAATTCCATCAGCAACACCGGATTATCGACGCAGCCACGGGCAAGCGTATTTCCATCGGTCTGGTACGCTGGAGTAATACCGAGCCATGCTGGTGCTTTGCCCGTTATCTGTTGAATCGTCCTGCTCACTCCGGCATCGATCACCGTGTCCTTTGCTACCACGCCAAACTCCTGCCGGTGATGCGCTTTGAAGTGGAACGGCATCTGGACAAAATGCTCAATCGGCACGATGAGTCCAACTTTCTGCAACACCCGCTCATACGTGACGTGCTCGACACCAGCCTTGAACAGGAGGTGATGATCATCGTTTCTGCTACCCCGATTGAGGAAATTGGCCGCGACCACGACTTTGACTGGGCGGTGCTGGAGCCGTCGTCTACCCGTGCCATTATTCAGGCCAGCGGACGGGTCAGGCGGCATCGGGAAAGCGCCGATACGAAAAACATTGCCCTGATGTCGACTACTGTGCGTGGCAGTAAAGGCAGTACTCCCGCGTTTTGTTATCCCGGTGTGGAATCGGATGGCTATCGACTGAACACACATGAACATGAAACGGATAGCGTTTACGACCTGTCTTTGCTGAAAAACGTGATTGATGCCCGCCTGCTCTTGTCCAACGAACACACACAACATTCGCCCATCACCGCTCTGGAACACCGCAAGCTGGACGAATGGCTCAGCGGCAAAGCCCCACGTAACCGCCAAGAGCGGCTGGGACTAAGTGATTTCCTGCAAAATGAGCAACTGGCTTTGGCGGATTATCATGCCAAACACAATATCTTCCGACGCTCACATGCCAATTTACTGTTCTGGATCGCCGATGATGAAGGCAACTGGCAGCACCGACTAGAAGGTGAAGATGAAGTCACCGACACCACCAAACCCGACAGGCCAGCCGTTAACACAACACGCTACCTACTGCCTGTTGATACCGATGAATTATATGCAGCCTTGAAAGTCCGCCTGTTTGGCGATGATGCCAGCAAGGATGAAGAGCTAGTCCGGCAGCAGTTGCTCGGCATCGAAAGCGCCTGTTACTCGGCAGCAGATGTCAATCACAAGCTCCGCTTCCACCCGTTATTGGGTGCTTACCGGCTAAAATAGCGTTCGGAGCATCAAAGTTGGCACTAACTATCGTGAAGGCTGTCATGCATTAGATTCCTTCCAAGCCACCCACTCCGAAGGCCGCAACCCATACCGCGCCAACACCCCCTCATGCAGCCGCCTGAGCTCATCAATCACCAAAGCCTGCACCTCATCCCGGTCTGCCTCACTCACCTGCGCAGCCACCAATGTCCGAATCTGCCCAACCGTATCCTTTTCTCCCCGCAAAACCACCTCACGAACCACCGCTTTAAGCGTATCCCGATATTTCAGCCGCAGCGGGTCAGGTGCCACCAGGTTCTGCTTAATAGCGAGATACTCCTGCGTGGATCGTTCATAAGCCCAGACAAACATATCCCGCAATAACTCCACCCGTGTCATTTCATAAACGCCTAAAACCGCTTGTGTATACAGCGGTTCGGACACACCTAAAAAGGTTAAGGGGCAAAGATTATGCTTCAATAAGGGTAAATTGGCCGCTAAGCGGGACACCCGTTTATTCACATCCGCAAAAGGCTGCAAATACGGAATATGCACCATCACGAAAAATGCCTGTTCGAATGGGTCATCAATCAGACTGGCTTTATTCAGTACCGTGTCAAACGTTGCACTGATTTGCTGTGGAACATCCAATGGCCTGAAGACGCTATGGCTGATCTCGACCACATGTTCTCTTAACCTGCCTTCATCAGCCGGATTGGGCAGCAAATTCTCAGACAGCAAACTATGCAAATTAAGCAGCGTATAACGATCAAAACCCGTATTGCCTGCATTCTCAACCAGCCACTCGATCGCTGCTTTATGGTTCAGGATCATCTGGGTTTCAGTGAGCGCCTTGCCTGTTGACACATCCCCACGCTCAATCAGCGCACGAGTATCGAGGCGTGAATACGTATTGCCTTCCAAGTGACTGGATGCCCAGGATAAATCAATCAGCAGACGATTAAGGACGGCGCGCCCATATGTACCTGCCGGACGGTTTTTCTGGTCGGTCTGCCCCATATTGTAAAGCTGCTGGCGCAGCGACTTTGACAAGTAGTAGCTTCTATTAGGTTGATACACATCCAGAAAATCATGTTGGTAAGCAACCGGTGTTCGGGCGGAAAGCGGACGGTTGATGTACTCCACAATGTCCTGACTATCGGTGGAAAGCGGGATGTTCGCCAAGGTACTTTGAGTAGTATCTGCCTGCGTGGGAACGTAACGAATATGGCGTCCTTCCCTTAGCGGGGTGACCAGCCCTTGTTCGACCCCTTGGTTTACCCAACGCTGTGCCGTGCGGCGCGTAACATTGGGATAGATAAGCAGTATTTCACTCATGGTCATACCATCGGGTTTGCTCTGGATTGCTTGAAGGAACAGATCGAGTGTCATGACATTTGGCGCAAGTGGCGCGAATTAGCAATAATTGGCACTAATTATGGCGCAGATGCGTAATTAACTCCATCCGGTATACCGCTGCAAAGCCGCCGCCTCACGCTCAAACTTGCTGAAATCGACAATACGCCCACTATCCAACCACCACGACAGGGAATACCCAGACGCCGGGCAAGTTGGGCGCTAGCGAATTGCACCCTCCAGGAAACAGGGTCGCCAAACACCGGCACCATACTGCGCATTGAAAAAGGACAGGCATAAAGGCCAAAGACGACCGGAGCACCGGGACGGTAGAGCTGGGTCAGCGCCAGCCCGAGCATGACTTCTGCGTAACCCTGCGCCAACGTAGCCGCGAACGTCAGTTTTGTTTCGACCTATCCACAACCAGCGTGAGCCGCGCACCTCATAACCACTTCGCCCGCCGGAAAATAATAATCAGCGTTACCACCAGCGTAATCATCAAGCCCCACACCCCGAAATAGCCAAATTTCCAGGCAAGCTCCGGGATGTACTGGAAGTTCATGCCATATACACCGACAATAAACGTCAATGGAATGAAGATAGTAGAAATAATAGCCAGCAGGCGCATCACTTCATTGATCTGGTGGCTGGAGCTGGACAGGTACACATCCAGCAAACCGTTGAGCATTTCCCGATAGGTCTCGATCATTCCATACACATGTACGGAGTGGTCGTAGCAGTCGCTGAAATACGGTGTTAACTCCGGGTCACCCCATTCACGGTTATGAGAGAGCAATTTGGCCATGACTTCACGTTGTGACCCGAGCGCTCGCCGCATCAACACCATCTCGCGTTTATACTCGTGTAACTGCGTCAGCAAATCCTTGTCGGGTGCATGCAGCATCTTGTCTTCCAAATCTTCGATCAGCTCCCCCAAACGCCCCAGCACCGGAAACGCAGAATCCACCACCACGTCCACCAGTGCATACAGCAGATAACTCTCACCGTACTTGCGGATACGCCCCGAGCCTGCACGCAAACGGGCACGAACCGGCTCAAACGCTGTGCCATCGCCGCTGCTGAAACTTAATAAATGCCCGTCCCCCATAAACAGGCTGACCTGTTCAAAGCTGATTTCACCGTCGTCGGCACGGGCGGGCAGGTTAAGAATCATAAAAATATTCTTGTTCTGACACTCGATTTTCGGATGCTGGCCGCTATTCAGAATATCTTCCATCGCCAGCGGGTGCAGACCAAATGTCTCCCCCAGCTCAACGATAGCCTTCGGGTCATCCGCCTCGCTCACGTCCAGCCAATCCGTCATCGAGTTATGCAAGACTGACGCACACACCGCCAACGAGGGTTCATCCATCTCGCTAAACTGTTCGTGGTGATATTCAAATAGCTTCAGGCGGGTGGGCTGACCGCTTCCACGCTGCACATAAGTCCCCGGCGACGTACCGGGCGGGTGGTAATAATTGCCAAACGTGTTTTTAGTTTCATGTGCCATCCAGCTCTGAGCCTCCGGGAACAGCATTAAAAATAATCAGCGCGACGCTGAAGTGGGTGGTAGCTTCCTCATTATTTGCAAATTTACTACCTCATTCTTCCATCTTGTACGCGCAGAATAACCCTATCGTCAAACAACACAGGCACACCAGCAAACGCTGCAACCTGAACCGGACGGTCTCTTACATTCACTACTTTGGGGAAGCACCATGAAAAATATTAAACACGCCATTATCCTTGCCTTATCCATTGCCACTTTGGGCGCAGGTGGCGCTGCCGTTGCCGATGGCAAATCGCATACCCAGCAACAGGGCAATGCCCAAATTATCTCAGTCAGTTCGCAAGACCTGAGCAGTCATTATGTCACCACCAACGCACGTCCTGACAGAACCTATCACCGCTCCAACTATTACAAAACACACAGCACCTATCGCGTCCGCCCTGGGGATACTTTGAGCCGGATCGCCGTTAAGACGGGTGTTAGTGTGCATAAACTGGTGCGCCTGAACAAGCTGTATGGTGCGCGTAAAAACCACCTCGAAGTCGGCCAAAAACTGCGCCTGAGTTAAGCAGGTCACCCAGAAACACTCAAAACAGACCCCCGCAGCTTTAAGCAGGGCACATATAACCATAGGGGCTTGAGCCTGCCGGTCTTTAAGACGGGCAGGCTCTTTTTTTATAACAGGACTTTTTCGATTCCGCCGTGTCGGGCTTTGTCGATAAAGTTTTTCTGCCAGCCATCACCCAACAAATGATTAGCCATTTCGACCACGATGTAATCAGTCTGCAAGCCAGTATCATCCGCATAACGTGACAACCCCTGCACACAGGCCGGGCAGGAAGTCAGCAGTTTCACATTGCCGTTTTCAGCCTTGTCCTTCCCGGTCAGCTCCATGATACCGGCGCGCAGGCTTTCATCTTTTCTAAAACGCAGCTGGCTGGCAATATCCGGGCGACTCACCGCAAAGGTGCCCGCTTCCCCACAACAGCGGTCAGTCTGGATCACGTTTTTGCCGACCAATTCGGACGCTACCTTGAGCGGCGCATAGTGTTTCATCGGTGAGTGGCAAGGATCGTGATAGATATATTGCACGCCCTGCACACCGTCCAGCTTCACCCCTTTTTCCAGCAGGTATTCGTGAATATCCAGCAAACGGCATTCGGGAAAAATCCGCCCAAATTCGTATTTGAGCAACTGATCCATGCAGGTGCCACACGATACGATCACCGTTTTGATGTCCAGATACTTGAGCGCCCCCGCGACCCGATGGAATAATACCCGGTTCTCGGTAGAAATCTCGGTGCCCTTTTGCAAGTCGCCGCTGGCATTCTGCGGATACCCACAGCACAAATAGCCCGGCGGCAAGACGGTCGTTGCGCCGGTTTCATACAGCATCGCCAACGTCGCCAGACCCACCTGGCTGAACAAACGCTCGGAACCGCAACCGGGGAAATAAAACACCGCATCGCCCCCAGTACGCTGTGCATCGCGCAGGATGGGAATCACCTTGCTGTCTTCCAAACCGAGCATCGCCCGGGTCGTCTGGGTCGGCAACCCGGCAGGCAGCGGTTTTTTCACAAACTGGATCACCTGCGCCCGAATCGCCGGTTTGCCGGTGGTGGCTGCCGGTGGCTTGTTGTCTTTCAGCAGACCACTGCGCTTCGCCAGCCTGTATGCCCAGCGTTGCGCCATAAAGCCATATTGAATCATGCCCTTGCGCAACAAATTGATCTTGCCGGGGTCTTTCAGGTTCAAAAACTGCATGGACGCCCACGTCACCGGGCTGAGTTTTTTCTTGCCCTGTTCGCGCAAAATACTGCGCATGCGCACACTGACTTCGCCAAAATCAATATTCACCGGGCAAGGATTCAGGCACTTGTGGCAAATCGTGCAGTGATCCGCCACATCATTCATTTCATCAAAATGCCGCAACGAAATCCCGCGCCGGGTCTGTTCCTCGTATAAAAAGGCTTCGATCATCAGACCCGTGGCGAGAATCTTGTTACGCGGTGAATACAGCAGATTGGCGCGCGGGATATGCGTATTGCACACCGGCTTGCACTTGCCACAGCGCAAACAGTCCTTGATGTCGTTGTTCAGCGCCCCCAGCTCGTTATGCTCCAGCAGCAGGGCTTCACGCTCGACCAGCCGCAAGGAGGGCGTATACGCATTCTGCAAACCGGAACCCGGCAGCAGCTTGCCTTTATTGAAGTGGCCGTGGGGGTCAATTTCGTTCTTGTAACTAACGAACTCATTGACTTCCCGTTCCTCCAGATACTGGTACTTGGTAATCCCGATCCCATGCTCACCGGAAATCACCCCGTCCAGCTCGCGCGCCAGCACCATCACTTCATCGACTATCCCTTCCGCCGCATGCAGCATGTCATAATCATTCGAGTTGACCGGGATGTTGGTATGCACGTTGCCATCACCCGCATGCATGTGCAGCGCGACAAACAAACGGCCAGAACGGTAACGCGCATGGATTTTATCCAGCTTCTCACGCAAGGGAGTGAGTTCGCGCCCAGCAAACATTTCCTTGAGCGGACGCTCGACTTCCGACCGATACGAAATCCGTAAATCCAGACGCAGCAACAGATCAATCAGACGGTCGTTCACCCGCACCGCCGCCTGCGCAGGCGCATCCAGCAACGCCGTATGTTCACTGGCCGGTGCATCAAAATGGGCCAGAATCTGCTCCCAGCGTGCTTTCACACCGTACAGGTAATCCTGGGCATGCGTGCGCTTGGAATCGACAATCGCGGTGCGTTCGGCACTGGCCTCATAATCCGGCACATTGCGCAATTCGGGCAAATCACCCAATAAACTCGCCAGTACCGCATTCACCATCTTCAGCTTGTTCTGCATCGACTGGCGCACGTTGATGCGCTCGATACCTTCGGTATAAGCCGCCAAATGATGGAGTGGAATCACCACGTCTTCGTTGATCTTGAACGCATTGGTGTGCGCCGCAATAGCCGCCGTGCGCGAACGGTCTGACCAGAACTGGCGGCGTGCTTCCGGGCTTACGGCGATAAAACCTTCCGCATTCCGCGCATTGGCCAGACGCACCATTTCAGCCGCCGTGCGCGCCACGGCCTCTTCATTGTCGCTGACGATATCCGCAATCAACACCATTTTCGGGAGCACGCCGCGTGCCCCTTTGGGGGTGTATTTGACCGCTTTCACATAACGCTCGTCCAGATGCTCCAGCCCCGAGAGCAACACGGTATCGAGGCTGTCGAGGTAGTTTTTGATCTCGACAATCGCCGGAACCGCTTCATGCAAATCAGTGCCATAGAATTCCAGACACACGGTGCGGATCTGATCCGGCATCCGGTGCAGGATAAATTCAGCAGAGGTAATCAGGCCATCACAACCCTCTTTCTGAATCCCCGGCAAGCCCCCCAGAAACTTGTTGGTCACATCCTTGCCCAAACCTTCCTTGCGGAAGTAACGGCCAGGCAATACCAGTCGCTTGGGTTCACCTTTTTGGGTTTTGCCATCCGCTGCAAAATACTGCACCGAGAAGGTGACCTCGGCCTGATCATGAATTTTGCCACGGTTATGGTTAATCCGTGTGACCTCCAGCCATTCCGCATCCGGAGTCACCATCCTCCACGAGAGCAGGTTATCCAGTGCCGTACCCCACAGCACCGCTTTCTTGCCGCCTGCATTCATGGAAACATTGCCACCGATGGTGGAAGCATCCTGCGAGGTTGGGTCAACCGCAAACACCAGTTGGTGCTTTTGTGCCAGATCGGACACCCGCCGTGTCACCACGCCTGCATCGGCTCGTACCACCGGCACCAGACCCTCTACGCCCGGCAGGCTGCGGTATTCAACCGCACTGAGAAATTCCAGTTTCTCGGTATTGATCACGGCACTACGCGCATCCAGCGGCACCGCCCCACCGGTATAGCCCGTGCCACCCCCGCGTGGAATCACGGTCAGACCCAGTTCAATACAGGCCTTGACCAATCCGGCCATTTCCGCTTCAGTGTCCGGCGTCAACACCACGAACGGCAATTCAACGCGCCAGTCAGTCGCATCGGTGACGTGTGACACCCGTGCCAAACCATCAAACTGTACGTTATCTTTGCGGGTGATCTTGTGCAGCACCTTGCGTGTTTTGTCGCGCAAGCTGCGTTGTTCACTAAACCCTAATGCGAATACCTCAACTGCCGCACGGGTGATCGTGACCAGCTCCAGCGTCAGGGCATTGCCATTCGCCCGGGTCTGGATCCGATCCAGCCGCTCACGCAAGGTGTCCAGTAACGAGACCAGGCGCTTGGGGTTTTCCAGCAGGTCATCCTGAATATAAGGATTACGCACCACGATCCACATATCACCGAGCATTTCCAGCAGCATGTGCGACGAAATGCCGGTCTCACGCTCATCACGCAATTCCTGCAGAATCGCCAGGGCGCGTGACCCGAGCAGACGCTGGATAATTTCTTTGTCAGAGAACGAGGTATAGTTATAAGGAATTTCACGAATCGGGGCGACCGGATTCGGTGCACTCTCAGCCTGTACAGGTATTGGAGCAGTCATGGCATCCATCATCAAAAAAGAAATGAAGTTTACCGCGATGCAGCATGTTTAAAAACCCCAGTTTTCTAATGAATTATGGGCTAAAAACGGTGGGACAAGCCGAATGCAGTGGCTTTAAACTCGTCTCCACTCTGATGCTCGCGATTTTTGTTAATTGAATGTTCAAACGTCAGAAAGGTTTGCTTACCCAGTGAATAGTCGATGCCGATCGCCGCCAATGTCTCGGTTTTGCCACCCGCATCATCTTTGTTAGTGCCGTATTGCACCTTGAAGAAGCTGTCACCAGCCTGATAGCCAGCACTGACCAGCAGGGCATCGTGACCGCCGCCGCCCTCAAGATCGGTCTTTTCAAAAGTAGCACCCAGCCGGTGTCCTGCCGGGAAGGTATAAGCACCCGTCAGACGCGCCGTCTTGAAATTATCCTGCGCGTTCAGCATGGCAACCGCGCCGTACAAACCCTGTGCCGAATAATTAATAACGAAATCAGTCCCTGTCAAACGGCGGGTAGTCGGGCTTAGATCATCGTCAGTGGTGATTTCTACCGCAAAGCCGACCGGGCCATACTTGTTAATATAGGCCACACTTTCATTATGGGTAAATTCACTTTCAAGCACGGCATTATAGTCACCGAACTGATCAGTAAACAAATCGACCAAGGTAGAGGACACACGGGTAGCACCGTATTGGCGTCCGGCACGTACCTCGCCGAACCCACCACGCAACCCTACCCAGGCCTGCCGCGTCTCATTGAGCACATCGCCATCACGCAGCTCAACACCGGCTTCAATAATGTAAGTCGCTTCCAGATCATTGTTCAGCGGCGTAAAGCCTTTGACGCCCATGCGTGAACCAGACGCTTTCAGCTCATCGGTCTTGATGGCATTGTCATTCACGAACCCGTAGGACGCATTCAGTTGACCAAAGACTTTGGTCTCAGCGATTCCCACTACCGGGAACATCAGCCCCCCTAACAGGGTGCTGGCCAGTATTTTATTCACGAATGACTCCTGAACCTTTGACTATTGACAGCCCTGAGTCTAATACAAAAAAAGCCACAAATGGGTACACCTGTGGCTTCGAAGTGGCTTTGTGGACAAAGTTTAACGTTTGGAGAACTGAGTCGCCTTACGTGCTTTGTGCAAACCTACTTTTTTCCGTTCAACTTTACGTGCATCACGAGTCAGAAAGCCTTCTTTCTTCAGTGAGCCGCGTAAGGTTTCATCGTACTGTAACAGTGCGCGTGAAATACCCAAACGGATAGCGCCTGCCTGACCGGTAGTACCACCACCTGCCACAGATACGTCAAAATCAAATTTTTCAGCCATGTCCACCGTGTTCAGTGGTTGACGAACCACCATACGGGCGGTTTCACGACCAAAGAACTGCTCGATAGGCAGCTTGTTTACCGTAATGTTGCCGCTACCCGCACGCATGAACACACGTGCAGAAGAGGATTTGCGGCGACCGGTGCCATAATATTGCGCTTCAGCCATTATCTGTTATTCCTTGCCTTTGATTTCCAAAGTTTGTGGCTGCTGCGCATGATGGTTATGCTCCGAGCCTGCGTAGACTTTCAATTTACGGTACATTGCACGACCCAGCGGGTTCTTTGGCAACATGCCTTTGACAGCCAGTTCAACAACACGACCAGGAGCACGCTGTTGCATTTTCTCGAAGGAGAACTCCTTCAAGTTACCGATATAGCCGGTATGCCTGTAATACATCTTGTCTTTAAATTTGTTACCGCTAACAGCAACCTTGTCAGCATTGATAACAACGATGTAATCCCCTGTATCCACATGGGGTGTGTATTCCGGCTTGTGTTTTCCACGCAAACGCCGGGCAACTTCTGTGGCCAAACGGCCTAACGCCTTGCCTTCGGCATCAACAACGAACCAGTCGCGTTTTACCTCAGCCGGCTTTGCACTGAATGTTTTCATTCCGGACTCCAAAGAGTATGTAGTAATTATCTGAAAAAATAGACCGCGCATTGTATGGCAATACTGCTACAGAAACAAGGTCGTTTGGCAACTAACACACAAAAAAAACGCGGCCCCGAAGAGCCGCGCAATTACCACCAAAGGAGGATGGAGGAGTGGGTTGCTGTTTCCAACAACATATGAATATAATAATAAACTAATATATGGTAGGTCAATGAATTTATGCCCGACTACCCCATTAAGGATAGAGCAAGCTATTCAGGCGGCAGTGCTGACTACTTTGGCCAGCACCCCACCACGGCGGGTTGATGGCTCCATCAGCTTTAAAGGCAGCGCTATCTCACCCGCACTACCCGCCTGCTGGTAAATACCCCCTGTCACCCAGCGCTCAGTGCCGTCTGGCTGCGTTCCATGCGGTTGTTGCCAGTACGCCCCCTGCAAACTGATGTGACGGCACACCAACGCAGGTAGACGCTCATAGCGCTTGCCCAGACGAAAGCCCAGCAGTTTGACCAAAGTTTGTACGGCTGCCAGCGGCAACAGGTGTTTGCGGCGGGCACTCAAGTAAGCGATCAGGGAGCGCACATAGACCCAGGCTTCTTTGTCGGGTTTGCCAATACCCCGTAACAATGCCGCTTCGCTGGCATGAAAAACCCCCACATCAAAATAACGGCGAAAGGTTTGTAGCAACGAATAATGATGCGAATGCCGTACTTCACTGACGGCGGAATACACCGTTTTCCAGCCCGCCATCAACAGGCGTGCCGAAACATAACTGTCTTCGCTGACAATAATATGCTCAGGGAACCCCCCGATACTGCGCAAAGCCGCCGCCCGGTAAGCGGCATAGACATCGGATGAAAAAGCAGCCCGAAAACCAATTTGCTGCAGATCCTGCTTGCTGCGGATCACCGCTGTATCCGGGTAAGTAAAAGAACGCGCATGCTGCTCTAGCAGACTCGCCTCGGCATGCGGTACATGCCGACCATAGGCCATCGCCACCTCAGGATGATCAAACTGCTGCAACAGCGAAGCCAGTGAGTTCGGGTTTTCCAGAAGCGCATCCTGGGTCAGATAAACCAGATAGCGGGCATCCGAACACAATTCAGCCGCCAGCTGGCGAGTACCGCCATGATTAAACTGCTCAGCCGGTAAAGAATACACATCCAGCCCAGCCTCAATGGCGCACTCTGGCGTACCGTCGGTGGATGAAGAATCCATGACCAGATAGCGCCCGGCTCGTACAGACTGTTGCTTGATACCCGCAATCCATTTTGGCCAGAGTGCCCCTGCATTACGGGTTAAAACGATGACTGCCACATCCGGGCGATTACTTGTTATTCGATTACTTGTTATTGTTGTTCTCATCTCAGTATCCTGAATATCCTGATGTTGTTTCTCAGGCAAACAGCAATAATGCCAGGTTTGCCAGAATGCCCTGCCTGAACAGCCGGTGCTGTAAAATATGCCGTCGTCGTTCCCATCCCTTCAAATATTGTAGTTCCGCCAAGGCTGCAACCAGCCGATACTCGGTAGGGCTCAGCTTCGCGCCAAACCGTCCCAAAAAAGCTTCAGCCTGCCGACTCCAGGCAATCACCCGTTCAGAAATACGGGGCGCCGCAAAAGGAGCCGCATCAGCACCCAGTTCATTCTGTCCATGCTGACGATAAAACATCAGTGGCTGTGCCAGCGGGTGCACCTGCCCTTGCCATGCACACACCAAAGCCAGCCAGCGGTCATGCTGGATAGCCTCATCCGGCAGTGGGAAAGCCTGTCCGGCTGCTGCGCGGTTAAACAAACTGGCACAGCCGGACACCACATTGGCGATCAGATAAGCCTGTTTGCGCTGCGCAACATCAAACCCGCGCAAACGCCAGAAAGAAGCTGCCAGCAAATCCTTGTCCGCATTCACAACGGCCATATCGGTATGCACCAGCAAAGGCTTGGAATGGCCATACCCCGACTCCAGCAAGCCCATCGCTGCCATGGACAGTTCGATTTTTTCCGGGAACCAGATATCATCCTGATCACAAAACATCAGATAGGGCGCACTGCTCAAACTCACCAGCCGGGAAAAACTGGCCGCACTACCCAAGTGCTGGCCATCCACTTCAAACAGCTTGACCTTATGCGGGTGTGCCCGCTGCCATTCCAGCAGTAATTTGTTTGTCTGATCCTGCGACCCATCATCCCTGATCAGCAAATCCCAATCCTGAAAACTCTGCCGTTCCAGCGATTCCAGTAATTCTGGCAGCCAGCGCTCGCCATTCCAGGTCGAAAGCAGAATCTGTACTTTTGCGTCCATACCCATGTCTACCCCCATTCCTGTCCCCATGCCTATACCTTCTCCAGCCAGACGCGCCACCATTTAATGGCGGAGCGATCCAGTACCCAGGCACATAGCCGCGCGGTATGCCAGGCACACAGGGCTTTGCCCCCAGGGCTAAAACAGCGCCCGCGCCCGGATGAAAAATGAAAAGCTTGCGCATACACGAACAGACGGGTCGGACTGAGCAACAGCTGGGCAACACGGGCTGTTTTTGGCGGGTGCTGTATTTTCATTTTTTCACCGCATGCAAATAAACCACCCGAAAAGCAAAATTAGCCAGGCTGGTCGGGATACTCGCGAACAAGGCGTAGCGCCAGGCGGATTGCTGAATACGCTGCCAGACCTCTTGGGGGCGCAATACATCACGCCAGCCCAAGGAACGCTTGCCCAGCTCCAGCACATGGTCATGCCCGAAGTCTTCGGTATGCACCAGGCGGGTCAGCTGCCGGGATTCTTCACGGGTCGGATAGACCACCGCTCGCTCCAGCACGCCATACACATACGGCAACAATTGCACACTGGAATAGCCCGTCAAACGCTGCACGGCACGAAAATGCGCCCAGTGTTGCAAGGCCCCAGCCTGCATGGCATCCACCATGCGATTACAAGCGAGTTCAGCACGCCGGTCAGGTGCCTGCCCTGACTTGAGTACCGGCTCGACCGCGCCTTTTACACGCCGATAGCCAACGGTCGTTGCTTCCAGCGCACGCGCCCCCTGCTCAAAAATCTCTTCAAACTCCGCCGGAATACGCTCGCAGGCATTGTCACGCCGCGAATCATGAATAATGCCTTCCGCGAAATTCTGTTTGCCAAAGTCAGAGTACATTTTGGGGACGAAGGCAAAGTAATACATATTCACCTCCGGGAAATCGGCACGATGTCCGAAGGCCTCCTTGAGGAACTTTTGCACGGTTCCATTCCAGCCTATATCGACCAGTGCAACCCGGGCATGCGCAAAAAAGCCCATCTGCTCTAAATAATCCTCCAGCAAGGCGCGATGCTCCAGCCCCTGCGGACGGACACAAGCCTGCACCCTCTCATCCGCCAGAAAATCCAGTAGACGCGGATCATGCCAGTTGCGCACCGGCTCAGCAAAATCAGCAAAACCATGCTGAAGTGCCAACGGCGCAAGCTCGGCTTCTGACAGGCCATACACTTTGCAAACCGAACGCAAGCCTTGCTGCTTCGGGTTATAAAACGCGACCTGTGCCTGTTCGCGAGTCAGGCCAGCAGCCGTTGACGCAGCGGTGATCACCTTGCGCGACAGGTAAATATACTCATCCTCTGGCTTGTCCCCCTCCAGCTGCTGGTACATTTGCTGAAAGAGGTAGCCATCACGGGCGACAAAAAACACCTTGTCAGCGGGCTTACACTGCAGGCGCTCCTGCAAACCGAGGGTGAAGGTACTGAATGCCGTGCCCAGCACATCACGTCCATAGCAAAAATAGAAATCTTCACTGGCGGTTTCGTGCATCCGCAAACGCTGTTCCAGTACTGAAAAAAAGTGCCGCCCTGCCCAGATACTACCGCGCTGCGCCATTTTCGCCGTCAGCACCTGCCGTTCCAACCGGCGTTGTTCGGCTTTTTCATAGAGCCAGATACCCTGAATCCCGACACGACAGGCAGCCCGCCGGTCAGACACCGGGTTATCGCCGATATGCGTCCAGGCCGCATAATCAAGGGCGTGCCGCTCACCCACCTCAATAAACAAACGCCCCGAGTATTTGCAGAGCAAACTATCTGCCGAGACATACACCTGCTCGAAATACTGCAACAACCCCTTGGCCGCAAGCAAACTACGCACATAGCCACCATCCAGGTACATATCGGACAGCGCAAACAGGCGAATACCAAAGCCAGACAACCACTGCAGCAGGTCACTCACGCCCGGTTTTACATATAAAGCCAGCTGTTCCAGCTCCATTTCGGTCTGGATGACAAAGGCGTTCAACTCCGCCAGCTCGACCGTACCCAACTCACCCACGCCCAGCCCAGCCTGCCCGTCGCAATCACCTTCCACCAATTGCTGCAGCCAGACGGGCACCAGCTCGCTAAAGCGGCATTCATAGTCATACCCGGATTCAACAGCCTGTTGCCGCAGTGCCTGCTCGGCCTGCTGGCGTGTCTGCCACACCTGTTCAGCAGTATACGCTTGCCCCGATGCCGGGCATTGCACGGCCAGCTTGCGCAAACGCTTGGCCAATAAACGGCATACAGAGCGTTGCACCTGCTCGGGTGTCTCAATCCGTGCCAGCAAGGTGTCAAAAATATCCAGCGATACATAGCGGTAATGACGCTGGCGTAATGGGGGCTGCAAAAATGCCTGCAACTGTCCCCAGTCGCGCACCACGATCTTGTCAGGCATGACGCACCCCCCATTTGTCGGGTAGTTCGCGCAATACCCGCCAAGGCGACAGCAAAGCGCGTCCCAGCCGATAACTGCGGCTTTCCAGCAGCCGTGAATTTTCATGTTGCAGGCGACGAATAAGCTGGTCACGCTCAGCCAGCCAATGCTGTTGATGCGCAATCACCTGATCACGCTCGGCTATCCAGCGCTCACGATCAGCCAGCCAATGCTGTTGATGCGCAACCACCGTATCCCGTTCCTCGATCCAGCCATTGCGGTCATTGATCATCTGTTGTTGTGCCGCCGTAGTTTGTTGCAAAGCGTATATCTGAGCATCCCGTTCCTCGATCCAGCCATCACGATCAGCCAGCCATTGTTGTTGTTGTGCGACCAGCACCTCGGATTCAGCCAGCCAACGGTCACGTTCCTGCACCCAGACATCCCGCTCCTGCACCCAGCCATCACGGGCGGCAATCAGGGCAAATAACTCCTGTTCCTTGTCAACCAGCCGGAAATGAATCTCACTTAACCATTCTTCGCGGGTATACCGGTACAAATCGCGTAACTGGATTTGCAGCCCCTGTAAGCGCGCTTGATTCAGTTGGGTAGCCAGCAAGGGCAGCTGCCCCAGCAGCATGTGCATGTTTTCTTCAATTGCCGCCAGCGGTTTTTCACGAATGGTGTTGGTGTCATGCAGGCGATAATCGAGCAGCGGCTCATCCCACAGATAATGCAAATTCAAACCCGCTGCATACAGACGCAACACGTATTCATAGTCATGCACATAGCGCAGATTGGCAAAGCCACCCAGACGTTCATACACCCGGCGGTGCATGAAAAAATTAGAGGTCGTAATCAGGAAATTACCCCGTAGCAAAGTACGCAATAAATCCTGCTGTTCGCGGTAATCCGTCGCCAAACCCTGATACCAGTGTAGCCAGTCTGGTTCGCTGGCTTCTTTGGGCAGGGAATGGCTGTCCATCAGGTGCGGACGGGTCGCGATGAAATCAAGGGAATCTTGGGTAGCACGCTGGTGCAGGCGCTCCAGACGGTGCGGGTGCCAGGCATCATCAGAATTAAGAATGGCAATGTAACTGCCCTGTGCCAATGCCAGCCCTTCGTTCAGGGTAGACGCCGCGCCCTGGTTGACCGCATGTCGATGCAGGGAGATGCGGGTGTCCGCCAGTGGTTTGACGACCGACCCCAGCACATCCCAACTGTCATCCGGGGAGGCATCATCAATAATGATCAGTTCCCAATCGGTAAATGACTGCTGCAAAACAGACTCAACAGCCTGCCCGACCCATGCCGCATGGCGATAGACCGGTATGATGACGCTAATTCCAGGCACACTCCCGCACATGATTCTGTGGCAACCTCATTATTATAATTATATGAATGTATTGGTTTTTTTAGAAAAACTCATTTCAGCCTTACTGGGCAGTTTATCAGGTGTGCGTTAATCGCTCCTGAACCGTCTCACCCCGGAATATCTGCGCCAGCTTCCGCAACAATCGCCAGCTGCGGGTGGCATAAACCCGCTTCAGTTCTTCGCGCCCAGCATGCAATTCCTTGCTCACCTGCTCCAGCTGACGCTGCTGATTGGCCATGTTGATTTCCATGCCATAAATCACCTGCTCTTTTTGCTGCAGGTTGGCGAACACATGCCCCCAGGTTTGCCAGGAAGCGGCAATCGGCTTCAGGTTATGCTCCATCGGTGACGACGGTTTATCACCGTCCAGCTCGTCTGGCTTGGGCAAACTGATGGAAATAATGAACTGGTAAGCAATCGCATCCGGCTTGTGGAAATACTCCAGTATCTGTGGCGTGGCCTCTACCCCGACTTGACGCAAATACCGGGCAATCACCGAATCCGGTACATCATGCCAAGTGTAATCCACACTATTAATCACAAAGCCACTGCGTTCAATCAGTGTTTTCAAGGAATTCAGGGTAAAAAACTTCAAATGGGTTTCATCCAGAATCCCGGCTTCCTCGTACCGAAAATCACCGGTCAGCAATTCCAGACGCACCGACGTGTGCGCCACATTCGGCACCGACAGCAGGATGACACTCTCATCCAGCATGAAAGGCTGCAAACGCTCCAGCAATGCCTGCGGGTGTTTAAGGTGCTCCAGCACATCCACCAGGGTAATCACATCGAATTTCTCGAATTGCAGGGCATCCAGACTGTGGGGATCATCCAGATCCTCGGTAAATACATAGTCACAGTGGCGCTGTGCCTGCCAGGCGGCTTGTGGGTCTTTCTCAACGCCAAACACATGTGCCTGTGAATGGTCTTTCATCAGGCGGGACATAGCACCGTCCGCGCACCCCAACTCCAGCACCTGGGCATAGCGGGGTATGCGTTCCACAATCTGTCGATGGGAATGGTTAGGATCCAGTTTATCTAAAACGCTAGTGCGATCAGCGGCTACTGTTCGATTCATGATTATTGTCTCCGCAGAAGAGGCAGAGCCTCCCATAGCCACCAGTGCCCTGGCCGCGCCTCGATACGCAGTTCCAGCTGATGGGCTAACAGGCTCATAAAGCCTTCATCGTCATAATGGAATGGGCTTAGCAGCTGGGAAAATTCCACAACTATCTTGCCGCCCCCCAGATCGCGAATATGGAAAGGCGCGACCACTGCTTTTATCTTTTTTGCAATTCTATAAATACCGGCAGGTACCCGTATACTACCGCCAAGAAAAGGGACTGTCACGCACCCCGATGGTAATTCTACGTAAGGAACGTCAAAGATCAGTGTGATAAGGTGCTGATCCAGCGCACGATAGAGCGGACGCAGATCATCCCCCTCCACCAGAAACGGCCCGCCCAGCACCTTTTGTAACTGTTCAAGCTTGAACAGACGGTAACGATGCTCCGCCGGATGCAAGCCATGCACATTCTCGGTGCTCCCGTCGCGGGTAATGGTTCCGACGGTTTGCCCCGCATGGCGCATGACAGGCCCTGCCATCCAGAAGCGTCCGTAATGACCGCCGGTCAGCAGCACTTTTTGCCCTTGGGCACGAGCGGCCAACACGGCCTCAAAACCGGACAGGCTGACGAATTCAGTCACCACCGGCTTGTCCAGAAACCAGGTATCCAGCGCTTCCTGTTCGACCATGCAAAAATAATCATGCACCCAGCTATCCACGCAGGCGCTATCCGCTGCCGGAAAAACCTGCTGCATCTGGGTGCGAATCGCTTCGCGTTCACGCTCCCGCTGATGGTAGAAATAAGCGGATTGCCAGCCCGCCAGCCGGTAGGCCAAGGGCACCGGCAAGCGGGCATACAGCGGGAAGGCCTGATCATAACGCCAGGAACGTTCAGCAGCACGGGTAAACAGCATTAGCCCTCCCCTCCCGCTAAAACCCTGTCGGGGTGATGACCAGCAGACCCCGTCTCCCAGTGGTGCGGCATCCAGTTCATCCCCACCCCCTGCGCCTGCGAAGCCTGCTGCACCCGAAAATGGCAGCAACGCTCACGGGCGTCATACACATGCACGCCACTGCCATCAATCAACCAGACTTCCAGACAATACTCACCCGATAACAGCGGCAACCGCTCGATCACAAACTGAACCTGTGCACGGCCATCCACGGCCAGCTGCAGCGCAATGCCATCATGCAAGGTACTGATTCCATAACACTGCACGTCATCATTGCGGCGAATAACGATGCCTACATGAATATCCTGGATTGCCCGCCCGGCACTGTCCAGAGTCACCACCGCTTTAAAAAGCTGCAGGGTTCTGAATACCGGTGGCAAACCGGCCTGATCCAGCCCGCCTTGTACTTCTACTGTCAGCAGTACGGGGGTCTGCAGACCCTGTGCCCCTGCATTTTTCTGCTTCTCACCAGCCACCGTTGCCAGTGTCAGTGCCTGTCTGGCCGCCGATCCCGTAGACCCACGCGCCCGAATGGCATCCTGATAAGCATCTACCACTGTTTGCGCATCCCCCAGCAGTTTGACTTTACCGTTTTCCAGCCAAAGCGCCTGCCGACACATTTCACGCACCTGATACAGGTTATGCGAACAAAATACCAAGGTCGCCCCTTGCTGCAGGATGTTTTGCATCCGATCCAGTGACTTCTTCTGAAAATACTGGTCACCCACTGCCAGCGCTTCATCCACCACCAGCACATCGGGTTCAATCACGGTCGCCACGGCAAACACCAGCCGCACCACCATCCCGCTGGAATAATGCTTAACCGGCTGATGGACAGATTCACCCAGTTCAGCAAAGTCCAGTACCGCAGGCAGGTAGCGTTCGATTTCTGCCGCATCCAGACCGCGCAAAGCCAGCCCGATCCGTGCATTGTCCAGCCCGCTAAACTCCAGATGCAGCCCGCTCCCCAGCTCCAGCAACGCGGAACAGCGACCATTAACCACACAACTGCCAGTGGATGGCGCAAGATTACCCGCCAACAACCGTAATAAGGTGCTTTTGCCCGCGCCGTTATCCCCCACTATCCCTAATGAGTCACCCGCTGCCAGTTCAAAGCTGAGATCTTGTAACACCGGAAATAGCGTATGCCGTGGGCGACGCAATACCCATTCCAGCAAAGCATCGCGGGGGTGGGCATAACGGCGGTAGTGCAAGCCTGCCTGCTGCAAACAGATTGCTGTCATAAAACAAACCGGGCGCGTGGCATCAGGCTACGGAAAAAGGCAATACTGAGCATCAGCAATACCGAGGACAGCACCAGCAGGGTGGCACAGTGCTGCCAGTCCAGCGTGCCTTCCAGCAAAGCCTCCCGATAACCCTGTACCAACTGCCCGAGCAGATTCCAGTCATACAGCGGCAGAAAGCGCGGCGGAATCCTGTCCAGCGGGTACAGAATGGGCGAGATAAACAATAAAACCGTCAGGACGGCAGGCATTAACTGGCGCAGATCACGCAGAAAGACACCAAGTACACTCAAAAAGTAAGCCGCCGCCAGCGACAGCAGCACCCGCACCAGCAGAAAAGGCAAGTACAGCAATAGACCCCACGGCTGCCATGCCCCCTTCACCCACAAGGCCAGCACCAGAATCAACACGGCCAGCATCTCCAGCAAAATCGAAGAAGCGACCGGCAACAAGGGTAAAATCCAGCTGGGAAGAGGTGTGTTCAACAACATATCACGCCGTTCATGCAGCACCAGGGGTGCACGCGTCAGCACTTCAGAAAACGCATTGAAAGCAATCAGGCCGGCAAACAGGTAATAAGCGAAGGCGGTTGTGGAAGCGGCGGCACCCAAGCGAAGCTGTAGAATTTCACCAAATACCAGCGTATAGACAGCCAGCAGAAATAAGGGCTGCACCAATAGCCAGACACCACCCAATACAGTGCCTGTATAGCGCTCCTGCAAGTCACGCCAGAATAGACGGTATAGCAGGGTCAATATGCTGTGTGCATTATGCCTGTTCACGCAGCCCCCGTTGTTCGTGAATGCCTGTTTAAGAGTTTTTATAACTTGGGGTGAATGACCACATCTTCCTGAAAACGTGTACGCAGATTTTCCAGAATTATTTTTCGTTGTTGTTGCCGGTATTCCGCAGCCAACTCAGACTGGATTGCATCTTTCACCTCCGTATAAGTTTGCTGGATGGCTTCTTGACGCCCGATGAATTGCAGCAAATAAGCTGAATTGCCGTCCACAAAAACGGGGCTTAACGGTTCTTCTGCACTTAAATCCTTTGCGACTGCATAAAAACCGTCTGGTTTTTGCCCTTGATGAAACCAGAAACTGTCGCCTGCGGTCAGATTTTTCTCACTGGCATCGCTGTTTTGCAGCACCGCATCCTTAAAATCCAGTGTGCCCTTTTCTACTTGCCCACAGATTTCTTCCAAAGCAGCAACGGCGCTAGTTTCACTGCTTGCCCCACCAGCTGCCTCGCCCACTTTTTTCTGGATGATCCGAACCCGCAACCGTAACGGTAACTGGTACTGGGAATCTTTGCGTACTTCATAAAGCTCAGCCGTGCGTTGGCTAAAATCAGGCTCATTTTCACGGGATAATGCATCTAATACCAAATTGGAAAGCTGGCTTTTGCGCTCATCAGCCAGTTTTTTTTCGAGCAAATCCAAAGCAGAAGCAGGCACTTTATCCTGCTGCGCTAACAGGTTTTCGCGAATGAACAGCTCTTGTAATAAGGCGGTACGTTGTTTATCAACAAGGCTATTGGCTGTCAAATCGCGTGCCTGCATAAGATCATCCAGCAGACTGTATGGCAGGGTGAGCTCACCTTCTTTTTCTTTCATCAGCCAATCATCGGCAGCCATGGCAATAGTCGCAACAGCAAGCAAACCCAAGCAGACTGGCAATAGTAATTTTTTCATATTTTTGATCAACAAGCCGGAAAAAATAAAATTGACCGGACTAAAATCCGGTCAATTTATAGAGGGGTAAAACAGTAATTACAACAATTACTTAGTCGTGTCCGCAATAGGACGGTAAACTTTGTGGGGCAGTGCATCACCGAAACGTGCATTCGGATTGGCACTTACATTACCTTCAATGGCAGCAAAACCAATAACAGGAACGCCTTGATAAATTAAACTACCTTTATCATAGTTATCACCGCTATAGGAGTCGGCTCCAGCCACCCAATCAGATAGATCATACCCATAAAGGAAGGTCATCCTTGCCCACCCGCTAACAAAGGCATCGGTATTCACGAAGTCATCCGCATCAAACCCTGCCAGGTTAGCATGTGACTTACCCTCTGGTAGAGAGTGATCACTCGACAGCACAGTACGACTATCGTCATAGGAAGGGTCTGCACTAATGAAGCTTAATACATTCACTTCACGCTCAAGAACACGTGGGTAGGCGCTGTAAGGTGAGAAGTTCTCATCTTTCACACGCCCTTCTTCTCGATTGAAGATTTCCTCACCGAACCGGACACGCACATCACTGTACAGCTTACAGTCTTTATTAATATCTTCAGGGTATTCATGGCCGAGTTCATCGACACAGACATACTCCCCTGTTGGCTTATCCTTATCATCCAAAATAGCCTTTTTTGTCAGCTGGGTAATGCCTTTTTTATCGTACACACCCAGTTTCTTCATGGGGAAAGTCACCACCCAGTCCGTATGACCGTCGTAGCCATCCGTAGGATCCAGGAAGTATTCATTCATAATGTTAGAGGCTAACAAAACATGGGCAATCGGGAACGGATTATCCCCACAAGCAGGCGTTGCTGGGTCGTCATCATTCAAGCACGGATCCTCAGATAGTCGATCCCAAGTGGTTTCGACCATATCAACTGTTCCATCCGCTTTTTTAACCAGAATCTGACTGGTTTCGACACTGCCGGAGGCCAAGGATGGCAGTTCAAAATTAACGGTGTCATCGGGGCGTGTATGATACGGCTCATGCGTATAGTTTTCGAGCGCCACCGGATCCACTGCCATAGCAGTACCTTCGGCAACATTGAGAATAGCCGAAGACCCCATGAGGCCACCCGTAGGCGCACTCAGGCCTTTGGCATTACTGCCTTTGCCGGTCGTAAAGCTTTTTCTGTACCATGCGTCAGCAACAACGCCACAGTTATTAGGTATGCCATTTTGATGCAATACGCCATACTGCACTGTACTGTCCGTGACTACACCCATCTCAATCACTTCGACATAGCCTTCCAAAGTGTCAGTAGCCGTCACATTGTCATAAAAGGTATAGCCATCAAAGGGCACTGTTACTGAGCACTGCCCTGTTTTACAAGATGCCAGGCTGGGTAGCGCGCAGCTCTTGTCACTGGTGGTTACCGACCCTGCTACAGCACCTTTGTCGTCACCCCCTTTAATACTACCAGTCCATGTATCTTCTGGTGACATATAGACATTAAAATCCAGCACGTCCTTACTGGTTTTTCCTTCTCTAAACCGAATGCGGACAGCTTTTGTCTTATCGGTAGAGTTAATCAGGTTAATGTTAGTCACATAGCCTGATTGAGCATTGTAATAAGGGAATAATAGAACCTGGCCAGTTCCTTCAGGGTTTACATTGACAGCTTGCGCACTGGTGATAACACCTGCTGCGCCCAAGAAGCCCGCAGCGATACCGAGAGCGAGTTTTTTCTTTTTAAACACTTTCGTGCCTCCCAAGATTTTTTATATTTTTAACGGAGTAGTTTACTCAGCGCCGGTCCCAGGGCGACATGCCGCAAGAACCCGAAAAACACATTTTTCATTAATTATTTTAATGGATATAATTATTTTTTCATATACCGCCAGTCTGAAAATACCCCCTCTTTAATCCAGATTTCCTGCACAACGTCGCTAGTTTCTACCGGTTTGGGCAATCCACGCATTTTCATGGCGACCGTTACCTCAACATCAGCTTCGCAACGTGCATTCGCAGCGTCACACTTGACTTCGCGAACCTGTGCCTTATTCCATAAACCCACACCGGCCACTTTGTTTTTGTAGTGTTCGAGCGGAACCGTTTCTTTAAAAGCGTCCGTATAAAACTGGTAGGCCGTATAAAAATCACCACTTACCAATGCATTCCAGCGCTGTTGTGCAGCTTCCTTGACCGCATTCTCACCGGAAGTGCAGGCACTTAAGGCCAGGCACAAGGGAAAGATAAAAAGTCCATGTTTTAGCCCGCATCTATTTACTATAACCTTATTCAACATATTCACCTCGTAATTGTCGGATGAACGTGTTGTCATCCATCAGCCGCTTCATCCGGTCACGCATTTCCGCACCCGTTTTTACCAATGCCTGCTGGTCACGAATCGCCGTGGGTGTAATCAACACCAGTAATTCAGTGCGCTTGCCACTTTTGGAAGACCCGCTAAACAAATCACCGACGACCGGCAGATTCTTCAATACCGGCACTCCGGTTTTACCCGCTGTATGGTTATCACGAATCAAACCACCCAGAACAATCGTTTCTCCGCTTTGTACCGCGATATTACTTTTAATATTCCGTTGCAAAAAGCTACGACTACCGGTAGCAGAATCTACTTCACCCACGTCGGTAATATCCTGTTGAATATCCATTTTCACCAGCCCATTTGAATTGACATGCGGCGTCACTTGCAGCGACACGCCGGTATCCTTGTATTGCACGGTCGTCGTTGTTGCGACTCCAGTACCACTAGAAGTACTTAACTGCCCAGTGAAAATCGGTTGCTGGTCACCCACCTTGATTTCAGCCGTCTGATTATCCAGCACCAGGATTGACGGCGATGAAATGACCTTGACCCTGGATTCACGCGCCAGTGCATTGATGACGCCCATCACACCACCCGCTCCACCCGTCAGGGAGAAGGAGAACCCACCCGGATTACTCGCATCCACAGACAAACCACCCAAACCGGAACTCCCCAAGCTGGCCGACTGGTTTTTGAAGTACCACTGCAAACCGTATTCCAACCCATCGGTAAGCGTCACTTCCATAATGGAGGCCTCAACCTGCACCTGCATCGGCATGATGTCAATGCGCTTCAACGCCTCCTGAATCTGCTGGTACATCGACGCAGTCGACAATATCATCAGGGAGTTATTGGTTTTGTCTGCGACAATTTTCACTTCAGCATCCGGATCAATCGTTACCCCGTCCGTACTATCACTGCTGCCGCCCAACATAGTCTTGGCACCACCACCCGCACTGGCTCCGTCACCACCGACCGTAGCAGGCTCCAGACCCGGTGCAAGACTGGAAGGCAAGGCACCTTTTTTACTGCTACTGCTACTTTTGCCAGAAAAGATTTGGGTCAGCATTTCTGCCAGATGTTCGGCACTGCCATTTTGCACAGAATAAACATAAAGCTGCTGCCCTGCTGTTTTCCCAGCCTGATCAAAACGATCAATCCAGCCCTTCATTTCCCGCAGGTAGTCAGGGCTGGCAGAAATAATCATCAGGCTGTTCATATGCTCAACCGGGATAATTTTTACCATCCCGGCCATCGGACTATTGCCGCTTTCACCGAACAGCACATCCATATTTTTCGCCACCACACTGGCTTCCACATTCTTGATGCGATAAATACCGACTGACATCCCCTGTAGCACATCGACATCAAAGGTTCTGATAGTCGCCAACAGGTTTTGCAATTCGGAGCTGGTGCCCGCCAGCACTAACAGATTGCGGTTGGTATCAACCCGCACAAAGGCATCCGGACTGGCCAGTGGCTCCAGAATTTTTTGCATTTCTGCCACCGGTATATACCGTAAAGGTACCACCTGAATGTTGTACCCAGGCTTTATCTTGCCCGTCGATGGCAGAAAACCCCGTCCTTTTAAATTGGAACGTGCTGCCACCCGATAGCCGCCACTATCGTCTTTATAAAGGACAGCTCCCTGGGTTTGTAATAGCGACTCCAAGGTAGGAATAAGGCTGTCACGCGGAATCGGCTCGCTGGAGTTGATCGTCACTTCGCCCTCGACCCCAGGCTCAACAATATAGGTTTGATGAAGAATATCCCCGAGAACAACCCCCACTACTTCACGCACACTGGCACGTTCGAAGTTGAGCGCAACACCGGCACCCTTACTCTTCCTGGTGCTAACCCCCGGACGCTGCACATCTTTACGATAATACTGATGATTACCGATGATCAGCTCCACATCATTACCGTTAGCTTGAGGTTCGGTAGGCAGGGTTCGCACTTCAGGCGCAGGTTCAAAGACCGCTTTCTGCGCACGGGCTACCGGACTTAAGCCCGTATTCAAACCCAAAGTAGTCTGATCAAGTTCCTTAACGGCAGCACTGCGTTGAAATGGATTCATTCCCACATTCTTGCGATAGCCTGGACTGTCTTTGACTGATGTACATGCTGAAAAAAGCATAGACACAGTGACCAGTCCCACTAGTGTAGTTCTGTTAATCACAAAGCAAACCCCATATTATTTATTTTTATTTTAACTATTATTATATTTTATTTATGGCGTAAAGAGAAGCCCAGCTCGTCGGATTATTTTTTCTGCACCCCCTGCTGTCCTGCACCAGCCGCCCCCCAACGGGAAGCCATCAAGCGCTGACGTGCTTCCAAAGCATCCTTGATCGACATCACCGGGGAAGGTGTTGCCTCAGCCTGCGCCCCCGCCGTCTCGGCTAATGGCTGGACAGCAGGTATCTCAGCCCCTGGATTTTCACCCGGTGGTTGTAGGTTGGCAGGCTCCTGCTGTTGATTAGCCAAGGCGACCTGTCTTTGCAAAACGGCCTGCCTTTGTTGTTGCTGTTGTTTGCGTATCCCGGCTAACTGCTGGTTTTCGGCGGGTGCTGCAAAATCTGCAATCAGGGGAACCTCCTGACGCTGGCTCCCCGCGACCAGCACAACCCGGTTTGAATCAATCGAATCGACTGTCCAACCCTCCCACTGATCCCCCTGATAAAGGGATAACTGTTTCGTTTCAGCGCGCACTACCGCATACAGTTTTTCACCCAGATCCACAATACCCACCAAACGACCTGCGGGTGGATTCACCGGTTCTGCCGGTTTTTCAGGAATTGCCTCAGTTATCTCTGCGACTGGCGGCGGGGGTGCCACCGGCACTGCGCGTGCTTCCCAGAACAAAGGAGCCTCTACCAGACGGCGATAACTGTCTACCGGCGGCACCTGCAGCGTTTTCGCGTCCGGTATTTCCACATCCACATTGGTAGCACGGCCTTGTTCTGCCTCAACCAGGCGTAACTGAAAAATACTCCAGCCCGACAAGACCAGGCAGGCAACCCCAGCAAGCCATAACAATCGCTGGACTGGCGGATTAAATAGTCGTTTCATGTCGCCGCTCCCCCGCGCCAGTAGGTTGAAATCCGTACCGTGCCCCGGATTTGTTGCGCATCCGTTTCATCCAGTGGCTTGACTTCCAGTCCTTCGACAAAAATCAGAGGCCGTGAGCTATAAGCCTCATGCAGAACCTCACGCAGCAAATCAGTAGTACCCTGAAAAACGGCCTGAACCGTCACCCGCTGATAGCCTTCAATACCCTGCTCCTTCTCATCAATCGCCTGCTCCATCACCTCCGAACTCAGTAACAGACCATTACGCCGCGCCACGACGGCTGATAACTGCTTTTGTAATTCCTTGGCAACTTGAGCAACGGTCATCCCTTCCGGGTAAAACAGCTTGTCCAGCCCCTGTTCACGCACCCGCTCGTACTCGGCCACAAACTCCGGGGTCGCCGCTGCAATCTGGCGCATTTTCCCCAAACGCTGGTAGCCACTCTCGATTTGTTCACTCAGCTCGGCAGACTTGTCAAGCGCAGGCAATACCGCAAAAAACAGCGCCAGCAACAGGATCAGTAAGAGCAACAGCCAACCCAACAAAGACTGATAGCGACGCAAAATAACCATTTCACTCATGGCTTGTCCTCCACCGTGGCCTGAATCTGAAACTGATCCTTGCCCGTGTTCTTGCTGCGGGTGACAGGCGACTTAAAGCTGACCCGGCTAAAATGAGGCGACTCTTCCAGTGAATCAATCAGGGTGAGCGCCTTGTTTGATTCACCCCGCAACTGAATCTGACGGCCATTAATCTCCAGCCGTTCCAGCCAGGTATGCGCCGGAATTTCTGCTGATAACTGCTCAACAATCTCCAGCATGACGGGGGAAGTCTTGCGGCGCTCCTGAAGAAAACTCAATGCCTCTTCGGCAGCCAGCAACTTGTCACGCACATCCAGCTGTGAAGCCGCACTTTTCTTAAGATCGGCAATCGCCCCTTCGATCTGCTCAAACCGCCGTTGCTTGTACAAAACCGGCGCAGCCAGTGCCAGTATCAAAGCCGCCATGAAGAAATAAAAGGGAATGCGCGAACGCTCCGGCGTCACCATCAACTCATGATCAAGGCCATGCGTCAGATTGACTGCCTGATCCGTCGTAGACAGCACATCGATGGGCGGTACTCCCGCCGCCTGCAAGCGCTCATAAAGCTTGTCAACGGCGAGCTTGGGAGTGACATAAATAGCGGCGATGATTTCTTTTTTGATCTTGTCGTGCCGCACCAATTGCGCGTCGAAATAGGCAGAATCCATGGAAAAAGGGGTGAGCCGATCCAGCTGGTAGCCGATCACCTGTTTGAGGTTATCTTGAACGGCCTCAGGAAAAGCGTGCTGCAGACGCAAAGCCTGCTTGTCATTGAGCATCAGTTCTAACAGGTGTTTTTTGCTGCGGGCATGTTTTTTTACGACGCGCTTGAAGTCGAAGGCACCGTCACTCAGATGGTATTCACCACAGGCCTGCCGCTTGCCATCCTGATTCCAGCTGACCGCAAGACGGTTGTTATCCAGTAAGTGCAAACCCAAACGTGGCATATCCGCCCGGAATAACTGGCGTAGCGAGCTGGGCAGACCCCGGTACAGGCCTTCACCCCACCAACTCATGAATGCTGAAAGTTTATTTAATATCATTTTATAATTTTTATTTATGACCCCATATAGCTCAATACTACAAAACTTCCGCTGCCTTGTCGAACAATTCCGGATAAGACCTCTTACAGATAGCATATCCCGGTTTACAAGAATCGCAGACTGGGGTAGCATTGCGCCCCTAGCTGGAGAGGTGTCCGAGTGGCTTAAGGAGCACGCCTGGAAAGTGTGTATAGGTTAATAGCTTATCGAGGGTTCGAATCCCTCTCTCTCCGCCACATTCAAGACCCTGCCTTGAGCAGGGTTTTTTATGCCAACTCTTTTTCTGGAAAAATGCCGCAAAGCGGGGTTACACTGTGCCCCTGGATACCCAAAAAGAGTGTCCATCATCCTAACCTGACCCCAGAATCAAAGAAAACATGACCGAGACACCCCGTAAAACGCTCACACTTAAACGTAAACCCGTCATTACTCCCGAACCTGCTCCGGCAGTAGAGGAACAAGCCCCCAGGGAGGTCAAGCGTCAAGGCAAACGTATTGTGCGCAGGGATGAGCTAATGCCAGACACCCTGCCCCGCAGCAAAGCCGCACCCGCGACCAAGCCAAGAAAAGCCAAACCAGCACGGGCAAAACAGGCAGCCACACCCGAAGTTACGTCCCCCTCGGAGTTACAGGCAAAAGCACTCGACCAGCAGCTGGTAACAACGTTCCAGACATGGGCAGAATTCAAACCACTGGAAATCGGTATAGAAAACGAGCTTTATGCCTTTATGCAAGAGAACCAGCCACCTGCATCCAAACGCGTTATTCAGCGGCTACTACGCATGCATTGCAAGCATGGCAAATACCTGCAGGCGGTCATGAGTGAAACCACACGTTATCATCTGAATGGCCAAGAAATCGGCAGCATCACCCAGGCAGAGCGTGACTATGCTGAACGCACCCTCGCGGGTTATGAGCGTAAAGAATGACAAGGGGAGTCAGCTGGGGAAGTAGCTAAACAGGTGTCAGCCACAGAGATGCCCGGCATTTTTTGTTTGGCAGAAATAAAAAAGGCCGCAGCGATTAATTGCGACCTTTTAGAATATTGGCTCCCCAAGAAGGACTTGAACCTCCGACCAATTGATTAACAGTCAACTGCTCTACCGACTGAGCTATTGGGGAACTGTCGAGAGGCGCAAATGGTACTGTCTGACCTTCTTGGCGTCAAGCCCCTTTTTCAAAAAAATTCATTCCTGCACAAATTCAGCGGCAATCCGCAAAACATCCAGCCCTGCACCCGGCTTGTGAGCATTCTCACTGATATGCCTGCGCCACATCTTCGCCCCCGGTAGACCCTGAAACAGCCCCAGAATATGCCGACTCATGTGGTGCAGGGAGACACCCTGATCACGCTGCTGGTGCTCCACATAATCCATATACGCGGCCAGTACTGCTTTACGACTCGCAAATGCAGGATGATCAGCCGTGTACAAGGCGGTATCAACCCCTATCAGCATCCAGGGGTTCTGATAGGCCTCCCGACCCACCATTACCCCGTCAACATGCTGTAATTGCTGCTGGCACTGCTCCAGTGTGCGCAAACCGCCATTGATCAAGATTTCCAGTGCTGGGAACGCTTGTTTGATTTCGTGCACCAGCTCGTAGCGTAATGGAGGAATCTCGCGGTTTTCCTTTGGACTGAGGCCTTTCAGCCAAGCCTTGCGGGCGTGCACAATAAACGTTTCGCACCCGGCAGCCGACACCGTATCGATAAACGTATGCAAGCCCGCATAATCTTCCTGATCATCAATGCCAATCCGGTTTTTGACCGTGACCGGGATCGGCACTGCCGCGCGCATGGCCGCTACGCACTCAGCAATCAGCGCAGGCTCCGCCATCAGACAGGCACCAAATGCCCCACGTTGCACCCGCTCACTAGGGCAGCCGACGTTGATATTCACCTCATCATAACCATAGTCCGCAGCAATCCGGGCACACGCCGCCATATCGACCGGGTCACTACCGCCCAACTGCAAAGCCACCGGGTGCTCCTCACGATTAAACTGCAGGTGCCGACCCGCATCACCGTGCAAAATGGCACCGGTCGTGACCATCTCGGTATAGAGCACCGCTTTCCGGGTGAGCAGACGGTGAAAATAACGGCAATGACGATCCGACCAGTCCAGCATCGGTGCCACAGTAAATCGACGGTTAAGGATATTCACGGTACTTTATCCGCTATAACAACAACACAGGGGCAAATCATGTTGGACATGGTCATCAATTTTTTTCTGGGATTAGTCATTATTGCCATTCCCAGTTATGCATTCTATCGTCTGGGCGTGGATACAGGCATCCAAAAAGGTGTCCGCCGGCAGATACTGAAAGAACTGACTCTTAGCGGCATTATTGAAGTCACAGACCCTAAATACCGCAAAGTTAACTACCCAGACTATCAACAAACCGCTTAAACCTGACAGCAGGGGCAATACCAACTAGAGCGTTGCCCCTGCCGAATATGCGCTAACAAGCTGGCACAGCGCAAACAGATCTGACCGGTACGCCCATAGACTTGCAGTTTGATTTGAAAATAACCGCTTTGGCCATCCTCACGCACAAAATCACGCAAAGTAGTCCCACCTTGCTCAATAGCCTGCGTCAAAACAGCACGAATTTCCTCTGCCAGCACCTGATAGCGCGCTAAGGACACATCGCCTGCTGCCAGCCGTGGGTTGATACCCGCCGCAAACAGCGCCTCATTCGCGTAGATATTACCCACACCCACCACGATATGGGCATTCATGATGAACTCTTTCACACTCACCGTGCGCCCGCGTGAACGCTGATAAAGCAGATCACCCGTGAACTCCGCCGTGAGTGGCTCTACGCCCAGCTTGAGTAACAAGGGGTGGAATTCACCACAGCCCGCCCAGAGCACTGCACCAAACCGGCGTGGATCACGCAGGCGCACCGCCATGCCATTGGTCAGCACAATATCCACATGGTCATGTTTTTCGGGAGGAAGATCAGCCCGGATAACGCGCAGGCTACCGGACATACCCAGGTGCAGCAAGGCAGTACCTTGCGCAGTCTCCAGCAACAGATACTTGCCACGCCGCCCGACCTGCTCAATGCGGGCTGCAACCAGCTCATGGATTTGTTCGGGAACCGGCCAGCGCAGTTTCGGCTGGCGGACAATGATTTGGCGAATGGTCTGACCCAGCACATGCGGTGCAATGCCGCGCCGGGTCGTCTCGACTTCAGGTAATTCAGGCATGTCAGGCTTTAGCTGCTCAAGCCGCTAACCGATCAACTGGCCAGGCAGCTAGTGCAAAACGCTTCAAACCGCAACGCCGGATTCACTGATTTTGCGCAAAGCTTTCAGTACGTCCAGCCGCGTCACAACCCCGACGACCCGGTTATCATCGACAACCGGGTAGCGGCGATAAGGCTCTTTCATGAACATTTTGGCGACATCAACGATATTGTCATCAATGTCCACGGTGCGCACGTCTGGCGACATCAGCGAACCCACGGTGCCGTGCCAGCCAGGGTTATACCCTGATTTCAAAGCCTGATCAATGCAGTCAGTCACTGACAGAATACCGACCAGATTACCCAAGTTATCGACGACCGCCGCGCCATAAAGATCACGCTCGGTAAATAAACGCAATGCTTCCTGAATATCCTGATTCTCTGTCATGGTCGCAAAGCGCGAAGACATATAGGCACGAATCGATAAAGAGGGTGCTGGCATAGGGTGTGTCTCCTGATTATTAAGTAAGCGACTTGAGGATTATTATCCCTTTCTGAACTCTATCACTTTCTCGTCATGGGCTAAACTGTTATCCGCAGTCGTTTCCTCCGCCATCCGCTGGCGGCGTTTTTCACAAGGCGAAGCACAACTGCAATCACTCTTGCCCATGCCAGGAATAGCCGACAAACCACCACAGCTGCCTTTGAGCACTTTCTTTTCGTTCATCAGCCAGCCGAGCGCAAGACCAGTGACCGCCAGCGCAAAGACCACAAATGTCATAAGAAAAACTTGCATATCAACCTCCGAAGTCATCAAGCAGGATATTTTCCGGCTCTACACCCAAATCGGTGAGCATACGCATCACAGATGAGTTCATCATCGGTGGCCCGCACAGGTAATACTCACATTCTTCCGGTGCTACGTGATTTTCCAGATAGTTTTTGTAGATAACATCATGGATAAAGCCGGTATAGCCTTCCCAGTTATCTTCTGGCAATGGTTCAGACAAACCCATATGCCAGGTGAAATTATCATTTTCAGCCGCCAGCTGATCGAATTCTTCCACATAAAAAGCTTCACGCAAGCTACGTGCACCGTACCAGAAAGTCATTTTACGCTTGCTCTTCAAACGGCGTAACTGGTCATAAATATGCGAACGCATCGGTGCCATACCGGCACCGCCACCGATAAAGACCATTTCATTCTCGGTCGGACGGGCAAAGAATTCACCGAACGGCCCGGAAATAGTGACTTTGTCACCGGGCTTCAGGTTAAAAATGTAAGACGACATCTGCCCGGCGGGTACATCCTGCCCCGGTGGTGGCGAAGCAATCCGCACGTTCAGCATGACAATATCGTCTTCTTCTGGGTAACTGGCCATGGAATAAGCGCGTACCACCGGCTCTTTCACGTGCGACTCGATATCCCACATCTTGTAGGTATCCCAGTCACCTCGGTATTCATCCGGAATATCAAATTCGGCATATTTCAAATCATACGCGGGACATTCAATCTGAATATAGCCACCCGCCTTAAAATCAATCTTCTGACCCTTAGGCAGTTCCAGCACCAGTTCCTTGATAAAAGTTGCACGGTTTTCGTTGGAGCGCACGGTGCACTCCCACTTTTTCACCCCGAACACATCTTCCGGAACCTCGATTTTCATGTCCTGCTTGACCGCTACCTGACAAGCAAGGCGTTCACCGTCGGCAGCCTGACGGCGGTTGATCGCACCTTCTTCAGTAGGCAACAGTGAGCCGCCCCCTTCTTTTACCTTGACCCGGCATTGTGCACAGGTACCCCCGCCGCCACAGGCGGAAGACACAAACAGGCCTTTTTCGGCCAGCGCCCCCAGTAACTTGGTGCCCGGCTTGACGATCAGTTCCCTTTCGCCATTGACCAGAATGTGCACATCACCGGTCGCCACCAGCTTGGAACGAGCCAATAGAATGATACCGACCAGGCCGATAACGATTAGTGTAAAGAGCAGTACGCCCAGCATTACGGTTGTCATGATGCTCATTTACTCCCTTTACAACTGGATGCCGGAGAAGGACATAAAGCCCAACGACATCAGTCCGACCGTGATAAAAATGATGCCCAGGCCTTGCAACCCTGCCGGCACATCGCTGTATTTAAGTTTTTCGCGAATCCCGGCCAGCGCAACAATCGCCAGCATCCAGCTAAAACCACTGCCAACGCCATAAACCACGCTTTCACCAAAGGTGTAATCACGTTCCACCATGAACAACGCCCCCCCCAAAATCGCGCAGTTCACGGTGATCAACGGCAAGAACACCCCGAGTGCGTTATACAAAGCAGGTACGAAACGGTCGAGGAACATCTCCAGAATTTGTACAATGGCTGCAATCACACCGATATAGCTGATCAAGCCCAAGAAGCGCAAATCAACCCCTTGTATCAAAGCACTGTCTTTCAGAAACAGATTAAGAATCAGGTTGTTGGCGGGCACCGTAATCGCCTGCACCACGACCACCGCTATCCCCAGGCCAATCGCAGTCTCAATTTTCTTGGAGATCGCAATAAAGGTACACATCCCCAGGAAAAAGGTCAGCGCCATGTTCTCGATAAACACGGCCTTGATAAATAAACTCAGCATCGCTTCCATAATTAACGATTCCCCAGTGCATGTTGGTCTTGGTCATGAATTCTGAAATCATGCTTTTCAAGCTGTGACGGGCGATAGGAACGAATAGCCCAAATCAGCATGCCAATAATGAAGAAAGCACTCGGTGGCAAGAGCAGCAGGCCGTTCGGCACATACCATCCGCCATTTTTAACCAGCGGCAGAATTTCCAGCCCCAGCAAGGAACCTGAACCAAAGAGCTCACGAATAACTGCGACCAACACCAGAATCAGGCTGTAGCCCAAGCCATTTCCCAAACCATCAAGGAAACTCATCCCGACCGGATTCTGCATGGCGTAAGCTTCCGCCCGCCCCATGACGATACAGTTGGTAATAATCAGGCCGACAAACACCGACAACTGCTTGGCGGTATCAAAGGCAAACGCTTTCATCAACTGGTCAACCACAATCACCAGTGAAGCAATAATCGTCATCTGTACGATGATACGGATACTGCCTGGGATGTGGTGACGAATGGCACTGATGGATGCATTTGAAAATGCAGTCACCGTCGTCAAAGCCACCGCCATCAACAAAGCAGTCTTCAGTGAACTGGTCACCGCCAACGCAGAGCAGATACCCAGTATCTGCAGGGTAATCGGATTGTTATCGATTAACGGGCTTGTAATAATCTTTTTGGCTTCTTTATTCATGCGCCACCTCCACTACGGACTTTTTGCAGATACGGACCTAAACCATTTTCACCCAGCCAGAAATGCAACAAATTATCAACACCTCTGCTGGTCAGTGTCGCACCGGACAGGGCATCAACTTCATGCGCAGCCTTGTCGCCGGTCGTTGCTGCACCCTTAACCACATGGATGGAAACCTTGCCTTCAGCATCAAATACCTGCTTGCCTACCCACTGTGCTTTCCATGCAGGATTATCGACCTCACCGCCCAGACCCGGTGTTTCAGCATGCTCATAAAAGCCCAAGCCGACCACGGTGTTGACATCACTCTGTAAAGCCAAAAAGCCATGCAGTGTCGACCACAAACCATAACCATAAATGGGCAGAATCACTTTTTCGACTTGCCCTGCTGCATCTTTTTGCAGGTAGATCGTCGCATATTTGGCAGTACGCTTGATTGAAGCAGTGTCCTGCTCTTTGCTCAACACAATATTCAGGTCTGGATCAACCGATGCCGCACGCGCATCAAAGCTGGCAGGGTCTATATCGGTCGCATACTCACCCGTGCGCAGATCCACCACCTTGGCCTCTACTTGCTGAAACAGTTCATCGACTGATTTACCGTCCTGCATCAGGCCTGCGATCTGCAGAATATTACGCTTTTTGTCCAGCGCCTTGTTCTGCTCCTGAATCGGTTTCAGCATGACAGCCGCCGTCGAGACCGCCACCGAGCACACCAGACACAACAGTAAAGCAACCGCTATGGTTTTTTGCTTGCTGTCATTCGGAAGATCAAGAAAAGTACGGATCATGAGTTCACCTCCAGCGCAGCCGGCGAACGTTGCTTGCGACGTTTGATATTCGCCCGTACCACCGTAAAGTCAATCAAGGGTGCAAAAATATTGGCAAACAGAATCGCCAGCATCATGCCCTCAGGAAAGGCAGGATTCACGACCCGAATCAGCACGACCATCACACCGACCAGAATCCCAAACCACCAGCGCCCCACATTGGTATGAGATGCCGTCACCGGGTCAGTCGCCATGAACATCATGCCAAAGGCGAACCCACCCAGCGTCAGATGCCAGTACCAAGGCAAGGAGAACATCGCATTAGTCTCACTGCCCACAATATTCAGGAACAAAGACATGGCGACCATACCCGTCATCACCCCCGCCACAATCCGCCAGCTGGCAATTTTGGCAAACAGCAGGAAACCACCGCCCATCAAAATAGCCAGTGTCGATGTCTCACCAATAGACCCCGGAATCAGGCCAATAAAAGTATCCCACCAGGTAAAACCACTCGCCATAATACCTTCAACCGCACTGCTGCTACTGGCGGCGGCAGCACTCAAGGCAGTCGCACCGGTATAACCGTCCGCTGCGACCCAGACTGCATCCCCGGACATATAAGCCGGATAGGCAAAAAACAGAAAGGCACGCCCGGCCAGGGCAGGATTGACAAAGTTCTTGCCGGTTCCACCAAAGACTTCTTTCCCCAACACAATCCCGAACAGAATGCCCAAAGCCACCATCCACAAGGGCGTACCCGGTGGCAGGATCAAGGTGTACAAAATCGAGGTAACAAAAAAGCCTTCATTCACTTCATGCCCGCGCACCAACGCAAATGTGACTTCGGCAATGGCACCCACAATAAAGGTGGTCATGTATATCGGCACAAAATACAGCATGCCGTGGAAGAAGTTTGCGAAGAAACTGTCCGGGTTATAGCCGATCACGCTCAGGAAAATGCTACGCCAGCCCTCTGTCTGCTCCACACCCATCGATTGCAGCGCCAGATTGGCCTGTAAGCCGGTGTTATAGCAGGCCATGAACATGACCGGAAAAGTCGCCAGCCAGACATAGCCCATCACCCGCTTCAGATCCAGCGCATCACGCACATGGGGTGAACCGATAGTCCGGTTGGGAGGGCTGTAAAACAGTGTATCCACCATTTCATACAGACCATAGTACTTCTGGTATTTACCGCCGCTGACAAAATTGGGTTCAATTTGATCCAGCACGCCACGCAAGAATTTTTTCATGATTTATTCCCCTTTTTCCAGCATGCGCAAACATTCGCGCAAGGCAGGGCCATACTCGTATTTGCCGTGACACACGAAGGTGCACAAGGATAAATCTTCCTCATCCAGTTCGAGCGCCCCCAGCTCCTGTGCCAACACCGTATCGCGCGTTAGCAGAGCGCGTAGTAATTGCGTGGGCAGAATATCCAGCGGCATAACTTCTTCATAGTTGCCTATCGGCACCATAGCCCGAGCACTGCCGTGCTGGGTACTGGTCATCGGGAATTCCTTGTCCTTGTCATGCAGACCCTTGCGGAAAAAAACATTCAGCACAGAGAACTGATCGAGCATCGGATTCAGCCAATGCAGGAAAACACGTGGCTGCCCTTCAGCAATGACAGAAACCTGCAGGTTATGACGCCCAAGATAAGCACTCCAACCCGCCGCACGATGCCCAGCCAACACAGAACCGGAAATCACCCGACACAGGTTACAGCTCAGTTCATTTTTCACCATCTGGTCAGTACTGGCTCCCAGACGTGTGCGAATCAGGCGTGGTTTATGCACGACCGGTCCCGCAAGCGCGACCACACGTTCTACCGACAAGCGCCCCGTGGTCAGCAATTTGGCAGTTGCGATCACATCCTGGTAGTTCAGATACCAAACCACATGACGCTCACTCACTGGCTCCAGAAAATGGATATGCGTTCCTGGCAAACCCGCCGGATGCACACCGGAGAATTCATTCCAGCTCACATGGGCGATGTCTGCACGCGGCACATCAGCGCCTTCCTGCTGACAGACATAAACCTTGTGGGTAAGACGCGCCAGAATCTGCAGCCCCTGCAAGAAAGCGTCTCTTTCCTCAGCCAGAATCACTACAGGGTTTGCTGCCAGTGGCCGTGTGTCCATTGCATTGACAAAAATCGCGGCAGGCGGAGGAGCATCGGCGGCAGGCGTCTTGCTATACGGGCGGGTACGGAAAGCAGTCCACTGTCCCGATTGCTGCATACTGGTGCGGATTATCTCGGCATCCAGTGTCGCCAGTGATTCTGCGGTGTGTGCACCAAAGTCCAGATAGTCTTCTTCAGCATCCAGCTCAATCACCACTGAATTAAGCACACGGCGCGCGCCCCGGTTAATCGCAACGACCTTGCCCGCTCCGGGTGCAGTGAAATTAACACCTTCACGCTTTCTGTCGGTAAAGAGTGTCTGTCCGATTTTGACATGATCACCCTCCTGCACCTGCATAGCCGGGCGGAGATCATGAAAATCCCGTCCTAAAACAGCTACTTTTGTGGGTTGCGGATGATCATAGATCGTTTGTTCCGTTTTCCCTGATATGGGTATATCCAGACCTTTTGTAATCTTCATGTCGTTGCATCAATGCCTGTCTTCAATGAAATAATCAGCAATGACCAAAAACCATCCCGAAGGGATAGGCTCTCAACCGGTGCACTATTACTACTTAGATAGATAACTGAAAAAATTTGGGCACAAACTTACTCTTTTTGCCCCGCATTCGCAAATTAATTTAAGCTCAAAAATAATCAAGAGAACAAGAATACAGATTGTTTTCACTGACTTGCTGCACTGCAGAATTTTTCTGGGGCGTTCCTATCCGGGCGGAAGCAGTTGCTTGCCTTGCTCAGCGGGCACAATAAAACGTATCCCCCGCACCACATCCCCCAGTATCAGCTCATCCTCGCTGGCCAAAACAACAAACTCCATGGATGCCCCCTCCGTCGAGTGCAACACAATGCGCGGTAAACCGGCATAAGCTCCTGCTTTATCATCCGTATCCTTATCATTTGTTGCATCCAGAACCTCCAGTCGCACCGCCTCGGCAGACTGCCAGTCCATCACGGGGGTGTCGGCAGCGGGATGACCTGCGGGCAGCTGCACCGATTTGACAATAAAATCAGCGGGCACCAGCTTCAATGCCGCAAAATCCAGCCAGCTCCCGGTCAGCATCCCGAACACATTATCAGCCACCAGCATGATTTGATCCGCATGGCGCGCATAACGTTTATTCGAAACCGGGTTCATCATCCCCAACACCACCCGCTCCTGGTTAAAATCAACCACTACATTACCCGGATCCAGCGCGTATTGCTGCAAATCCTTCCCGGCTGCAGCATAACGAGCTTCTATCGGTTCATCCAGCAAAGTCAGTAACTGGCGCACCCTGACCGGGTTGGCGGCCATTGACTGTGGCTGGGTGATTTGCCAGCCTTCACCCTGCTTGTGCAAACTGATGACATCTGTCCCACTGGCCGCCGGATTACGCTCGATCTCGATCTGCTCGACCTGATCCAAGGTCAGCGGCAGCAAGTGATCAGGCGCGGGTATCTGACTCGCCCCCGACCACCATCCTGCCAGCCAGACCAAACCGCCCACCAACACCAACAGCAACAGGTTCAGCAACAAACGTCGTGATTGTGTTGCGCTCATCATCACCGCCTCCTGCGCCGCAGCCAGATGACTACGCCCGCCAACACCAACAACAGCGGCAATACCAGCAGGAAAAAAGTCGCCAGCACTAAACTACTGGTCTCGCCCATTTCCAGAGATGCATCCGGTGCCCCTACGACTTTTATTTTCAGCAGGTTATCATCAGCACTCAGCCAATTAAAAATATTCGTAGCCAAATCAAGGTTTACGCCCTGCCCAACAAAAGCATTCAGCATGAAATCACTATCACCGACCACCACTACACGCTGCTGCAGCTCATCCTCTTTGCCCGCTGTTTGCGGTGCAGCCTCATTCGGGTTACTGCCCGCAGCGCTCGAATCCGGCTGTTCCAGCAAACGGGTAAGCGTCAAACCTAACGGAATCGGCCCGAGCTGGTCACCCTTGTCCTCGTCAAAAACCACCGAGCCCTCAATCGATCCCGTTTCCAGCCAGCTATTCGGCAAAGTGTTCAGAAACTCTTCCGTTTGCCACACCAGCGCATCAGCCGATGCGGCAGGATCGCGCAGCACCATCGTTGCAAACGGGAACAGGCTTTGCGAACCGGTTAGTTTCTCACCCAACGGCGAACGTCCGTAATCCACCACCGGCACCACCGCCGGGTGATCAATCCCCAGCAAGGCATGCAGCTGTTCATTCGCATCCAGCACGGTGCCTTCCGCAATCTTGATGCCAAGCAATCTGGCCAGCGGCTGCAAACCATGCAGACCACCCGGATCCTGCAGCCAGAGCAGATTCCCGCCCTGCTCCACGTATTTGCGGAGTACCTCGACTTCTCCCGGCAGCAAGTCTTTTTGTGGCGAGGCGATCACCAGAAAACGGGCATTAGCCGGAATGGCCTGGGTACTGACCAGACTGTGGGGCTGGACGGTGAAGCCACTGCGCTCCAAACTGCTGACCAGCTGTGACATACCTGTTGACGCCTCTGCCAGCGGATTACGCTCATCATGCCCTTCCAGAAACACCACCAAGCGCTGCCCACCCCGACTCAGGCGTTGCACCACATTGGCAATCACCTGTTCGCTGGCTGACTCGACGACTTCGCTGCGCCCACCGAGATGCACGGCCATCTGCCCCGCATACTCAACCCCATCCTGACGCGCACGCACCGGGTCAAGATCCGGATTCACGAATTCCAGCGTCACATTCTGCTTAACACGCTGGTATTTGCCGATTTGCTTGTGCAACTGTTCCTGCAAGGCCGGATCATCCGGCACATACGCCACGAACTTCAAGGGCTCATCAATACTTTTCAGCAAGCCCTGCGTGGTCACGGTCAGGCTGTTACGGTTACCGTAAGTCCAATCCGACTGAACGTGAAATTCGCGGCTGAAAAAAGCCAGCAAACCCATCACTGTCAAAAAAAGTATATAAAATAGCGCATTCTGCACATGGATGGAGCGATGCGCGTTCCGGGTCATCTTCATCGTGTCTTATCCTTGGAGCCGATCGTTATCCAGCTTGCGAATGGTGAGCAGCAAAAACCCTATAATGAACAACAGGTAATAAGCCAAATCGCTGCTATCAAACTCGCCTTCCAGAAACGAAAGGAAATGCCCAAAATGGGACAGATAAATAAACAGCGTGCTACCCGATCCTTGCGAGTTACCGGAAATATACAAAATCATCAAAAATACGAGCAGGCCGAACGTACTGACCGCCGCAATGATCGGCTGGCGGGTCAGGGACGACAGGAACAAACCTGCCGCCGCGAACGATGCCAGCAATAAAAACAGCCCTAGCACAGCCGCCGCCAAACGCCCCCAGTCCAGCGAAGTCCCCAGCGCCAGTGACAACGGCATCAGGCTCAGCATCGCCACCATCACGATCACCAGCATCAGCAAACCAAAATATTTACCGAGCACAATCTGCGTCATCGAGATCGGTGAAGTGGTCAGCAATGGCAGCGTTTGATTCATGCGCTCCTCAGCCAGCAGACGCATGGTCAGAATCGGCATCACCGCCAGCATAATGACCCCCGCCCACAGATAAAGCGCCGACACCACCAGATCACTCAAACCGGGCGCATCCGCACGGCCTGCCATCATGGGCAGAATCTGGGTCAAATACTCGTTCAGACCCAACAGGAACACCCAAGCCAGAATAAACTGCACCAACGCCAGCAGGCTCCAGGCCAGCGGTGAATTGAACATGCGTTTAAATTCTGTACGGGCAATGGTCATCATCACGCTCATACCCTTTCCTCCCCGGACAAGGCCGGATCATCCTGATAAACCAGTTCAAAAAAGACCTTTTCCAGCGACTCCACGCCTTCCAGGGTGTCATTGAAAACCGTTTTACCCCGATTCAGAATTTGCACCCGATCACAGACTGCCTGCACTTCCGGCAAAATATGCGTGGACAGAATCACGCTATGCTCCTGGCCCAACTCCCGAATCAGACTGCGAATCTCGCGGATTTGCAAAGGATCCAGCCCCACGGTCGGCTCATCCAGCACCACCACCGCCGGACTGTGCAGAATGGCCTGCGCAATGCCCACCCGCTGGCGGAACCCTTTGGACAGATTACCAATCAAGCGGTTTTGCACCTCACCCAGCGCACAACGCCCCAACGCATGAGCGATAGCCTGGCGTCGATGACCCGCATTGACCCCACGCAAGCGCGCACAATAATCCAGGTATTCATTCACGGTCAGATCCCGGTATACGGGCGGCTGTTCCGGCAAATAACCGATCAATTGCTTGGCCTTGCGCGGCTCATCCAGCAGGTCAATGCCGCCAATCTTAATGCTACCGGTGGTCGGCGCAAGATTACCGGTCAGCATTTGCATCGTCGTCGATTTACCCGCGCCGTTAGGCCCCAACAAGCCCAACACCTCACCTTTATGCAAACTAAGCTCAAGGCCTTCCACCGCACAGCGGTCACCGTAGTAACGCGACAGCCCTTCTGCCGCGACCAGTACCTCTTGACTCATCAGATTCGTGACTCCCTAAAAAATAAATCCTGCACAAGCCAGTTGACTCAGGCAGGCAATGAATATTAACCTAAAAAAATTCCAGCAACGTGAATTTCCACACTATGGCGCATGCATCCGACCGACAATGGTACTTGCTCACCAGCAAGCCCCACAAAGACAGCCTTGCCGAACAGCATCTCGATAACCAGGGCTACGAGGTCTATCGCCCGCTAGCACAGCGCCTGCGCAAACGGCGCGGCAAGATGGTTAAAGTCACCGAATCCCTGTTCCCGCGTTACCTGTTCATTCATTTGGATACACTGTCCGATAATTGGGCACCAATCCGCTCCACTTACGGCGTGCAAGGCTTTGTCCGCTTCGGACTAAATAACACCCTGCCCATTCCGACCGAACTCATCACCAACCTGAAAGACCAGGAAGCGCTGTTCGGTGAGAAGGCCATTGACCTTGACCGCTTTCATAATGGCGACAGCGTGATTCTGACAGAAGGCCCGTTTAAAGGCCTGACTGGCGTTTTCATGAAGTACGATGGCGAAGAGCGTGCCATCATTTTGTTGGAAATCCTGCATTCTCAGACCAAACTGGCCGTTTCGCCCGCAAAACTGTTGGCTGCTTAAGACAGTTGTTGTACCTTTCACACTATTCGAAGTTGATATTTTATAAGGCCATAACCTATACTCCCTCCATCAACAACCAAGGCTCGACTCCACTAATACGATGTCATTCAGAAAATTCCTGTTTTTGCAGGGCGTTGCCACCCCGTTTTTTAGAGAACTTGGCAAAACGATCCGGCAAAATGGCCACGAAGTTTTTCGCGTCAATTTCTGTGGCGGCGACAGACTGTTTTCTGGAAACACCCCCAGCTGGCGTTTTGACCAACCGATAGAAGCACTGCCCGCTTGGCTGGAACAAAAACACCTTGAGCATAATTTCACGGATGTTGTTTTGTTTGGCGACACGCGCCCGGTACACGTTCAAGCTTTGCGTGCTTTGCGCGACAAAAACCTGCAGGTGCATGTCTACGAAGAAGGCTACATGCGCCCCCACTGGATTACCCTGGAACAGGGCGGAGTTAACGGCTACTCACAACTCCTGAGCAAAAGCCAGGATTTCTGGCAACAACAACAGTTTACCCTCGAAAACGAACCTTTCGTCGTTGATATTGGCAAAACATTCACCATACGTGCCCTGCATGACATGTCTTACCGGCTGGCCAGTGCGGCACTCACACCCTTTTTCAAACACTATCGCACCCATCGTCCTTTTGACGCCCACAAAGAATACCTCGGCTGGGCCAGGCGCTTTCCGACGAACAAACTCTGGCGTGAACATCAGGACAGACGTGCCATCAACCGGCTGGTCAGCAATAAACACCCCTTTTATCTGCTGCCATTACAGCTGGATTCTGATTCACAAATCCGAGTACATTCGCGGTTTGAAAGTATTCAGCAAATGATTGAGGAAGTCATGACTTCTTTCGCACAGCATGCACCGACTGACAGTTTACTGGTCATCAAAAACCATCCGCTGGACACTGGACTGCTCAAGCATGGCAAACAGGTAAAAATATTATCTGGACTTCTCGGGCTAGAAGACCGGGTCATTTTTCTGGAGTCCGGCCACCTGCCTACGCTGCTGCAGCATACCAAGGGCACTGTCCTGGTGAATAGCACCACCGGCACTTCGGCGCTTTACCACGGCTCACCCACTATTGCACTGGGCACTGCCATTTTTAACCTGCCGGGACTCACCTTTCAGGATGGACTGGATCGCTTCTGGACTGAAGGCCAACCGGCTGATAAAGATGTTTACCGCTGTTTTCGCCATGCCGTGATCGAACTCACCCAGATCAACGGTGATTTTTATTCCCGCAAAGGCATTCAGTTAGCCATTCAGGGCAGTCTTAAAGCCATGAAGGTTACGCCGCTGGCAATTGCTCCCGCTGCCAGCAGCAGTCCCACCCACAGCCACAGCCGCCCAGAAACAGCCGGCAGTGAACCTTTGTTGCCCATCCCCATTTACGGCGGCAAAATGCCTGAAACCAGCTATCTGTATAAAAAGCACTAAACCCGTATGCCCCGCACCCTCCTGATCACCGGTGCCAGTAATGGCCTCGGCGCTGCCCTCGCCCGCCGCTATGCAGCACCGGGTATCACCTTGGGGCTGCTAGGGCGCAACCGGGAATGCATGGCACAAGTCGCGCAGGACTGTCATGCCCAAGGTGCTACCGTTATCAGCGGCTTGTTCGATATTACCGACACCGCGACACTACACGCCTGGATCACCGACTTTGACGACCACACCCCGGTTGATCTCGTCATTGCGAATGCGGGCATCACCAGTCAGATCGGTAGCCACGGTGAAAATGAAACACTGGACAGCATCCATCAGCTGCTCGCCATCAATCTGCATGCTGCCATCAATACCATTCACCCCTTGCTGGAAAGAATGCGCCAGCGTGGACAAGGCCAGATCGCCTTGGTCAGTTCGCTGGCCGCTTACCGGGGCATGCCCGTAACACCCGCTTATAGCGCCAGTAAAGCGGCCATCAAGTCTTACGGTGAGGCCTTGCGCGGCTGGTTGCGTGCAGAAGGCATCCGCGTCAATGTGATCTGCCCGGGCTTTATCCAATCAGCCATGAGCGACCGTTTTCCCGGCAAACGCCCGTTCATGCTCTCCAGCACACAAGCCGCCGATATTGTAGTCCGTGGCCTGGAAAAAAATCAGGCCATCATCGCCTTTCCCTTCCCACTGAACCTGGGCATGTGGCTCTTGGGGGTACTGCCCTTCCCACTCGCTTCCTTTTTCATGGGTCTGTCAGGGTATAATCAGGTACGGGCACCTCGCCCCTGACACCGGATAGCTGTTTATTTTCATGTTCCTGACCCATCTGTTGTGAGTTTATGACCGATTTATCAAGCGGTTTATTAAGCGCCTACCTGCTGACCTTGCTGCTGGCACAGCTGGCACACTACCTGTTGCCGCAAGCGGTCTGGCCTGCCCCACGCTCGCTACGACTCCACGCGATGCAGGCAGCCATCGTCACCCTGCCGTTTCTGTTGGCTTTACTACTCACCCACCGCCCTTTCCTGTCCGGCATCATCACGCTGGCTATTCTGGCAGTGTTCGTGGTGGTCAATAATGCCAAGTACCGCGCCTTGCAAGAACCTCTGGTATTTTCTGATGTTTACCTGTACATCCAGGCGATTCGCCACCCACGCCTGTTTTTACCTTTCCTGCATATCCCGCTCACCCTCACGGCTATCACAACAGGTTTATTGCTGTTGTATCTGGCCATTCGTTGGGAACCGGCCTTAGCCATTTCTTTCCATTTTGTTCAGTACCCACTGTATGCTAGTGGCCTGTGCTTTGTATTTTTCTCAAGCATTTACCTTATTCATAGCACCCATATCGCTTTAAGTTTTAATCCAGCCCACGATATACGGGCACTGGGCTTTTTTAATAGCCTGATTATTTACGCACAGCAGGCACTGAAACATAAAACCCAGGCTCAACTGCACGCACGGATTCAATACCACTCACCTTTTTCACCTTCCTCACCCTCCTCGCCTTTGCTAAACACACCAGCAAAATATCCGAATACCCCGAATGCCCCACCCCCAGATTTGCCTGACCTGTTTGTTATCCAAAGCGAGTCATTTTTCGATGCCCGTCGCCTGACCTCAGCCATTAAAACGGATGTATTACAACACTTTGACCGCATTGGCGGGCAGGCAAGCCTGCAGGGACAGCTTCGGGTTCCCGCCTGGGGAGCCAATACCTTGCGCCCGGAATTCGCCTTCCTGAGCGGGATCGATAATGATTTACTGGAGCATTACCGTTTTAATCCTTATCAGTTTTTGCAGAATAACGATACACCCACACTCGCCAGTTATTTAAAAAGCCGGGGCTATTACTGTGTCGCGATTCATCCCAATAGCGCTACCTTTTTTGGGCGTGACCAGGTTTTCCCGCGTTTTGGCTTTGAAGCATTTATTGATATTAGCGAATTTGCAGAAGATACGACTGCAGGCCCGTATATTAGTGATGCAGCGGTACAGGAAAAGATTAAAACACTGCTGGAGCAGCGCAGTGACCCACGCCCACTGTTTCTGTTCGTCATCACGATGGAAAACCATGGGCCTTTGCACCTGGAGAATTGTACAGCGGCGGATGTCAGCACGCTCTACCACAGTAATCCGCCCGAGCAACACCATAATCTGACCGTCTATTTACGCCACCTGAAAAATGCAGACCGCATGCTGCAGGCGCTCACCCAGACGCTCACAGACCACCCGCAAGAAGCCATACTCTGCTGGTACGGCGATCACGTGCCGAGCATGCCGCAAGTTTATGCCGAATTGGGATTTACGGATGGGCGCAGTGATTATCTGCTTTGGCACAACCGGCAACCGACGCCCGAGCCAACCCCAGCACGGGAAATGCCGGTTGCTGAACTGGGTGTGGCAATGCTAAAGCGGGCGGGAATCTGAACGACTGGCACGACGCACAAACGCCAGATACTCCCGCCAACGGAAATAGTGGCGCTGCTGGCGAAATAGCCGGGTGTCCTGTGGGTTCGGCCAGGAATCATACTGACTACGGCCTTGCTGCTCGGTGCCTGCTGTATTCGCCTGCACAATACCTACCTGCCGAACCGCACTCAAGGCACCCAGTTTAAATAATTTCATGTTCAAACTGAGTAAGCTGTCATGCCCGCGTATTTTCAGGCGAGCCTGTTCCAGAATCCGGCCATGATCAAACTGCTCATCCAGCAGGTGCAGCGTCGCACCGCTTTCCGACACATGCCGCAGCAATGTATAAAAGGCGGGATCAACCCCTTTGAAGGCAGGTAACAGGGAGGGATGGATATTCAGCGCCGCGATAGCGGGCACATCGAGTACCGCAGGACTGATTAGCTGGTTAAAATGCGCTGTCAGCAACACATCTGGCTGCAGCTGCCGCAAAAAAGCCAGTGCTTCGGCGGCGTTAATATCAGTCGTTGCCAGCAGCGGGATATGGCGTGCCCGTAAATGAGCCAACAGGGTGGGCTTGCGAAAAACACCTTGCAACAGGGTATATAAACCCGTCACCACCCACAGATAAGCCGCATAACGCAAACCGGACAACTGAATCTGCCGGAAGCTTCCGCGCAGCGCACCGTAGTTTTTATTTAACATACGGGTAGAACAAACCACACCCACCAGCTCAATGTGCTCAGCCTGCAACACCTCATCCAGCACAATATCCGCATAGACCCCAGGGTAGGTACACAAGACCACCCGCCGCCGGGCGCTCGTCTCCACGCCCGCCGTGGTCAACGCTTTTTGGCCAGAATATCGGCCAGCGTTTGGAGCGTGTATTCAATCTGTTTGGTGGTATGGCTGCTGCTGATGAAAAAGCGCAAACGCGCCATGCCTTCCTCTACCGCCGGGTAGAAAATAGGCTGAACATTAATGCCTTTATCAAATAATTGATTCGCGACCATGCCTGCCCGCGCCGAGCTGCCGAGGATGGCGGGCACAACGGCCAAACCCGTGCTAGAGCCACAGTTAATTCCGTGCTGATGGCATAAATCAACAAATAAACGGCCATTGTCCTGCAGGCGTTTAACCCGCTCCGGCTCTTCCAGCATCAGCTGCAGCGAGGCATGTGAAGCGGCTGCCAAAGGCGGTGCCATACCGACGCTATACAGGAAACCGGGGGCAGAAATACGCAAATGGTGCACCAGCGCGTGCTCTCCGGCGATATACCCGCCGCAACCGGACAGGGTTTTACTGAGTGTGCCCATCCAGATATCCACCTCACGCCCGGCCACTCCAAAATGCTCCCGAATCCCTTTACCGGTGGCGCCCATGATACCGAGCGAATGCGCCTCATCCACCATCAGGAAGGCCTTGTGTTTTTGCTTGATTTCAACAAATCGCGGCAAATCAGGAAAATCGCCATCCATGCTATAGATGCCTTCAATCACGATCAGCACCCGCTCGAAATCCCGGCGATGCTGGCTCAGCAAGGCATCCAGTGCCTGCCAGTCATTATGCGGGAAGGGCATCCGCCGCGCACCGGACAGCTGCGCCCCCTGCAAGGCGCTGTTATGGATCAAGGCATCGTGCAAAATCAGGTCGCGATTACCGAACAGATAACCAATCGTCGTGACATTGGTCGCATGCCCACTGACAAACGCCACACAATCATCGACTTCATACAAAGCAGCCAGCGCAGTTTCCAGCTCACGCTGCACGGCACGCTCACCCGACACCATGCGGCTGGCCGAAGCCGACGTACCATAGCGCTGAATAGCCGCCTGCGCCGCCTGATTAACCCGTGGATGCCCACAAAGATCCAGGTAATTATAGCTGGCGAAATTGATGTATTCCTTGCCCTCAATCAGGGTCGTCGCGCGCGCCACCTGATCATGGGTTTTGAAAAACGGGCTATCAATGCCTAATTGCTTGCCGCCCTGTTCAATGACACGAATTTCCTGATAGCCCGGCATCCGGTCAAACCGGTAAAAGTCTTCCGGAATCTCATTGCGCCGAAACAGCTTTTTCTTGGCCGGTTCATCGTCCTGCGCCTTCTTGTCCTGCTTTTTGCGGTGCCGCTCCAGCATGTCGCTGGCCAGTTTTTCCTTTATCTGGTCACTCAAACCAAACAAATTTTTACCTGTCATGTCTTTTCCTTGTCCGCTTGTGCCGACAATTTTCTGGCCAACTCGTCCAGCTCTACCGCTGACATATCTGAACCATGCTTCTTGACCACTGCAGCCACAGACTGCTGATGCAGTTCCTGCGCACTCACTGCAGTCGCTTCCCCGTCTGCCGGCACCAAATGCAAGGCAATTTTCTCGGCAATACGCTGAACCGTCGCACCTTCCGTCAGCGCCATCACCGGCAGGCGCACCCCGAAACGTTCTTCAATGGCCAGCACCAGCTCCATGCCCATCAGGGAATCCATTCCCAAGTCAAACACCGATTTATCCACCGACAGTTTCTCACGCGGCAGACGCAGGATAGCACCGACTTCCGCCATCAACAAACCAGCCACCAGTTCATGCACGGCTTCCATCGATAATCCGGCAATCAGGGTATGAATATCCTCGGCCTGTTCACCATCATCTCCGGCCTTGGCCAGACGCCGCTGCTCACTAAATTTGGGTGACTTTGCACCCGGCATCACCCGCTGGATCGTGTTCCAGTCAAAGTCGATCACCGCCAGTCCAGCCTGCTCACCTTGCAACAACTGCTCCAACACCGCTAAGGCACGGGTCGTTGTTAGGGCTTCACCGCCCAGACGCGCCTGCAAAGCCTCTTTAACCGCCGTGTTCTGCGCCAGATACCCGGCATCCGCAATCGGCCCCCAGGCGGCGTAAACGGCGGGCAAACCTTGCGCCTTGCGGTAATGCGTCAATGATTCCAGATACAGATTGGCCGCGACATAATTACCCTGCCCGGCATTGCCCAGATAAGTCGTAACTGAGGAATAAAGGGCAAAGAAATCCAGCGGCATACCCGCCGTCAGCTGATGTAAATGCCACGCCCCCAGCATTTTCGGGGCAAGTACTGTGCGGAAACTGGCCGCATCCATGTTACGCACAATCCCGTCATCCAGTACCATCGCCGCATGCACCAGACCCCGCAGGGGTGGCAACTGAGCCTGCATGTCTGCCCACACCGCCTGGAGCGCTGCTTTATCGGCCACATCACAGGCATAAACCGCCACTTGCACACCCGCCGCCTGCAACTCGGCAACCGCCTGTTGCGCCTCTTCACTCGCGGCACCACGGCGACTCAGCAAGACCAGTGTGCCTGCGCCTTTTGCTGCCAGCCAGCGCGCTGTTTGCAGGCCAAAACCGCTCAGACCGCCCGTGACCAGATAACTGCCATCACGGACTAATGGCAAAGCAGTCGATGAATGCCGGGTGAAAGTCGGTTTTATCTCACCGTCCTCAAAAGACACGATCACCTTGCCAATCTGCCGCGACTGCTGCATATACCGGAAAGCCTCATGAATCCGACTGGCCGGGAAAACACGGTGGGGCAAAGGCCGCAACACGCCCTCATGGAACAGGGTCATCATCTCGGCAAACAACCGCCCGGCCAACTCAGGGCGCTCAATCAACAACTGGTCGGCATCAATCCCGAAATAGGAAATGTTATTCCGGAACGGACGCAGACCCATTTTACTGTTTTCATAGAAATCACGTTTACCCAACTCCAGGAAACGTCCGAACGGGCGCAAAACCGACAGATTCTTGTTGATGGCCTCACCCGAAATCGAGTTAAGCACCACATCAACGCCCTGCCCGTCAGTCAGGTGCAATATATCTTCGGCAAACCGCAAGCTGCGCGAATCCATCACATGATCCGCCCCCATCAAGCGCACAAATTCACGTTTCTCGTCTGTCCCGGCGGTGGCAAACACTTCAGCTCCCCGGTAACGCGCAAACTGAATCGCCGCCAACCCGACACCGCCGGAAGCACCATGGATCAGGATGCGCTCACCGGGCTGCAAATGCGCCAGATGCTGCAAGGCATAATACACCGTGAAGAAAGTCGTCGGGATGGTCGCCGCTTCTTCATCCGTCCACACCGCAGGCTTGTGGGCAACCGCTGTAGTACGGGTGATAACCCGCGTACTGAAACAGGCAGGGGCGAATCCAATGACCGCATCTCCCGGCTTGAAACCCTGCACCGCTGAACCGGCACGCACCACCGTCCCTGATAACTCCATCCCCAGCGAGGCACCTGCAAATCCGTTCTCGACCGCCTCATCAGACAGCAAACCCATCGCATACATGACATCGCGGAAATTCAAGCCGGTCGCTTTCGGCAAAATTTCAATCTCGTCCGGCTGCAAAACCTGCTCAGGCAAGGCTCGCCAGTACAAATGTTTCAAAGGGCCCGGTGTGGTGAAATCAAGGCAAACTGCCGGTGCCTGTGTTGTCGGCTGCGGAGCACCTGCCACCCGGGTTTTATGCAGGCGTAACACATGACGACTGTCAGCCGTCAACAGGATTTCATCCTCGCCGTCACCTTTGCCATCACCCTTACCAGGCCCCATCTGCAAACATTCGCGCAACAAGCCGGCTGCACATTCCTCTGCAGACGGCCTGCCCTGCCAGTCAATCAGGGTACATGCCAAGTCCGGGTGCTCATTCATCAAGACACGTCCCAGCCCCCATAAGGGTGCCTGCGAAGGTTGCATGCCAGTTTGTTGACGGGTCTGTTGACGGGTCTGTTGACGGGCTTGTCGCACCGGTGGTTCAAGCTGCCCGGATGCGGGTGGCAACGCCCCGGCAGTCACCAGCCATAATCGGGCCGGAACCGACTGCCTGTCCAAAGCCTGCACCAATCCCAGCGTCTCAACACAGCGCCGCTCCTGTGTGGCCATCAAGTCAACCGAGCGCTCATCAGCAACAGTGAGCCCCGCCAGATGCAGGATATGGTCAACTGGCGCAGTCACAGCAAAGCCGTTCTGTATTCTGGCCTGCTGCCCATGGGCTTGCAGGCCAGCCTGCAGTACTGCGGCCAGCTCTGCAGAAAAACCCTGTTCATCGGCCATCAGCAGCCAGGACTGCGCAGGCAAAGTCGCGGGAGTTGCGTCAGACTCTGACACCGCTAAATCCGCCTGAGCCAACATTAAAAATGCACCCGCTTCATCATCCTGTGCCGCAGGCTCAAAAGCAGCCTGAACGGCCGTAAAACCACTGGCTTGCAAAGCCTGCTGCCACTCACCCGGTGCATGCAAACGCGATACAAAATGATGGCCGCTGGCGTCATCCACCGGCAACCACCAATCTGCACGCAAGCCTTGCGTCAAGTCAAAAAAGCGGCTGTTCTGGGCATGTGCCAGCAGCAACAAACCCTGCGTTTTTAACAGGGCACGCAAGCGGGGCAACACCGCCTGCACATCCCCCCAGTCGTACAAGGCATGCCCCGCCACGACCAGATCAAACCCTTCCTGTTGTGCCAGTGCCTGCCAGCTATCCCCACTCAGATCGGCAGCCAGCACCTGCGTCCGTAAAAAAGGATAATCGGCAAATTCATCAGCGGCCTGCGTAACTTTGTCGATGGCCGTGTCCGTAAACACGTAGTCACAGCGACCGGCAGGCAGTAATGGCAGCAACAAGTGCGTCAAGGCACCATTCCCGCCGCCCAGCTCCAGAATACGCAAGCGCCGGTGAGTCGGCCATTGGCGACTCAACTCGCCCACCACCGCCCCCAAAGCCAGATTCAGCGCCCGGAAACTGGGCGAGGTATCCAGCCAGTGATCCTCAACGCTACTTTTAGCCGGGTTCAGCAAAGCATCAGCCGCCACCGTCCCCTGCAAAACGGGCAACAAGTGCTGACCACAACGCCCGAGCATGACCAGCTCCGGCGTATGCGCCGGTGAGTCACCGAGGATAGCCAGCCAAATGTCCCGAGCACCGGGCAACCCGCCATCTTCTGCCAACTGCCACAGCCCGTCAGACTGCTCAGCCAGGCCATCTTCTTCCAATAACTCAAACAAACGCTGCAACAATGGCTGCTGCGCTGCTTTAATCCCCTGTTGTGCCTGCAAAGCCTGCAAACTAATGCCATTAGTCTGCTCACCACAGAGTTGCTGTACCGCCTCCCAGACAAAGGCAGTCGCCAGCACTTCGAACAGGGGGGCAATCTGCTGGAAATGCCGGGTGCGCTGCAGACTCGCTTCACGCGCCTGCAGATATTCTGCCGCTACCGCCAGTAAGCGCGGCAGTTCCAGATTCAGATGTAGATTCAGATTCAAGTTACCTGCATCAGCAGACGACTCTTCACCCATCATCGCGGGTAAAGTGAGCGCTGGCAAAGGCTTCAGGTAAGGTACAAACTCATAAGCACCCGGTTCAGCCTGCCGGGTGCGCGCAAACTGCACACCCCGAAAACGACACGCCTGCAACTCGGCCAACACCCCGCCAGCCGCATCCAGCAGCAAAAAGTCAGCGACTACCGAGCGTGAGCTACGCTGGCGAATCGTTAATTGCAAATACGCCACATCACCGTGGGCACCAAAGAAAGTCAGCTTGCCAATCTGGATAGGAATGAGCGCGGCCAGCTTACCCTGGCGGATATCCTCACGGTACACATCGACCAATACCTGAAAACCCGCATCCAGCAAGGCCGGATGCAAAATATGGGCATCAAAACCCGCCGCAATCGTCTCAGGCTTGCGCAAAGCCGCCAGTGCGCCGCTGGCTTGCGCCCAGACTTCAGCCACCCCCTGAAACGCGGGCAGGTAACTCAAACCCACCGCCTCAGTCAACGCATAATGCTGTTCCGCAGACAGCACCTCGACTGCCGCTGCTTTAACGGCATCCAGATCAGGCGCATCGACACTGCTCACCTCTTTCAGCGCTGCACCCGTCAGTCGCCCCACCACATTCACTGTCCAGGCATCCGCACTCAAACGGTCACGGCTGCTGATACTGAAGCTGCCATCGGTGGGCAGCAGGTTCAGGCGAATGGTTTTGGCGTGCCCTTCATCCAGTACAATCGGCGCACGGATTTCAAAGTTTTCGAGGGTATGCGTAGTGGTTTTATGCCACTCTGCCGAAGCAAACAGTGCCATTTCGACATACGCCGCTGCAGGCACCACCACTACCCCATCGACGACATGATCCGCCAGATACGGCAGCTTGACCGCATCCAGCTGGTTTTCCCACATCGCTTCGGCATCCTTGAGGCGGTAACCCAGTAAAGGATGAATCCGGCGACGATTCACCGTGTCATAACCTTCCGTCGTCAGCGGGTACCAGTATCGCTCACGCTGCCACGGGTAATTCGGGAGCGGCACATACCGTCCTGCCTGCGGGAAAAAGACCTGCCAATCCAGTGTGCAGCCTGATAAATACGCACTAAACGCCGCATGCTGCAAATCACTGGCGTGCTCACCCTTGCGCTTGCCGGTCGACAGCGCCTGCCCGACAATCTCCTTGCCACGCAGGCACTCATTAATATAGCTGCGCAGGATAGGATGCGGCCCAACCTCCATGAACACCTGCACACCCTCGTCCAGCAAGGCATTCATCCCCGCCTCGAACGCGACCGGCTCACGGATATTGTGCCACCAGTAGTCCGCATTCAGCTCGCTACCCGTCATGGCCTTGCCATAAACCGTGGAGATGAAGCGCACTCCGGTAGCCGAATCCACCGGCTGCAAATCAGCCAGCGTCGCCACCAACTCTTCACGAATCGGCTCCATCCAGTGGCTATGGAACGCGTAATCCAGATCGAGAATGCGGTAGAACGTCCCGTCTTCATCCAGGGCATCCTGCAAGCTTTCCAGATCCACCAGGGCACCCGAAAGCGTCACCGCATGGGGGCTGTTCACCCCGGCAATTTCAACGCGCCCCTGTAAATCGAGTGCACTCAGTTTATCCTGCATCGCAGCCAAACCAAGACCCACCGCTGCCATCCGCCCCTGCCCACGGGTCTTGCCCTGTGCATGGCTGCGGTAATAAATGACCTGTACCGCCTGTTCCAGCGACAAGGCACCCGCCGCCCAAGCTGCCGCAACTTCACCGACGCTGTGCCCGATCGTCGCATGCGCACGCACGCCCAATGACGCCAACACCCTGACCATACCGACTTGCAAGGCAAATAGCAGCGGCTGGGCCATTTCGGTCAGGCTCAAACGGGATGATTCTGCAGTAGCGGCAAACTCGTCCAGCAGAGAATAATTCACATGAACAGACAGTAAGGCATCTACTTCCTGCACTGCCGCCCGGAATACGGGACTATGTTCCAGCAGCAACTGCCCCATGCCCTGCCACTGCGACCCATTACCGGAAAACACCAGTGCGAGGGGCGCCGACGTTGCCAACAACTGGCCATCGGTCACATGCGTATTATCCAGCTCGCCTTGTGCGCAAGTACGCAGCACCTCCAGCAACTGGGCACGGTTATCCGCCTTGACCACCAGACCCTGCGGTAATTGCTGGCGATGCTGCAACAGGCTCCAGGCGATGTCATAGCAAGACTGGGTTTCATCTGCCAGCAAATCAGCATACTGTGCGGCCATGGCCTGCAGTGCGGCTTCATTGCGGGCGGACAGCACGAGCGGCGGACAAAGCGCATCGACATCAACATTGACATCAACGGCGCACGCAGCAGGTACAGAACCCGCCGCCTTCAGTACTTGAACAGGCTGAACTTGAGCAGGCTGATAATGCTCAATCAGCACATGCGCATTCCCACCCCCAAACCCAAAGGAATTGATACCTACCAGCTGGCGAGCCCCGGTTTGTTCCAGCGGGGTAAGCCGGGTCACTACCTCAAGGTTATAGTGATCAAAGTCGATTTTGGGGTTCAAGGTTTCAATGTGCAGGGACGGTGGCAAGGCCTGATGCTTCAGTGTCAGCAGCGCCTTGAGCAGCCCCGCCATGCCCGAAGCCGTTTCCAGATGGCCGACATTGCTCTTGGCGGAACCAATGGGCAGTGGCTTATTCTTGTTGCGCGCCTGCCCCAGTACCTCGCCGATCGCCCTTGTTTCGATCGGGTCGCCTACTGCAGTCCCCGTGCCGTGCGCTTCCAGATACACCAGATCATTCACATCGACGGCAGCTTGTGCGTAGACCTTACGCAGGAGTTTGCCCTGCTGGTTAAAACTGGGCACGGTCAGGCTGCTGGTTTTACCGTCCGCATTAATCCCTGTGCCAACAATCACCCCATGAATCGGATCACCATCGGCTTCCGCTTGTGTCAGCGATTTCAGGAACAGAACCGCAGCGCCCTCAGAGCGGACATAGCCATCACCATTCGCATCAAAAGTACGGCAACGCCCTCGCTCGGACAGCATGGAGGCCTGTGAGAAACCGACAAACGCAAACGGGTGCAACAACATGTTGACGCCACCGGCAATCGCAGCACTGGCATCACCGTTCAGAATCGCCTGACAGGCATGATGCACCGCCACCAGCGAGGAGGAGCAGGCGGTATCCACCGAAACACTCGGGCCTTGCAGATCAAAAACATAGGAAATGCGGTTGGAGGCGACACTCGCGGTGTTCCCCGTCATGGTGTAGGCATCCATGGACGCTGGATCTTCCACCCGCCGGTTCAGATAATCAGTGCTGGCGATACCCACATAAACCGCGCAGTCAGAACCGGCCAACTGGTCGGGCACTTGCCCACCATTTTCCAGTGCTTCCCAGGCCAGCTCCAGCAACAGGCGTTGCTGAGGATCCATTTGTGCCGCTTCACGCGGGGAAATGCCAAAAAAGCTGGCATCAAAATGCTCGACATCGGATAATACACCGGCAGCAAAGGTCACGCTTTTGCCCGGTTCTTTACGGTTAGGGTGCTGGTAGAATTCAGTGCCAAAACGCTCCTCACCGATTTCGGTAACGACATCCCGACCCTCACTCAATACGCGCCAGTAATCCTCCAGCGACATAACGCCCCCCGGAAAACGGCAGGCTATTCCCACGATAGCAATCTTGTCTTGTTGTTTGCCAACAGCAGCGGTTGTTGTATTATTTCTCACAGTCGTCACAATTTAAAAATCAGGAAGATAATCTAGTCGCGCATTCTACATGCTTAGTATCTAAAGATGAAAACTCCGCGACAGATATGTATTGCTTTGCGCCAGAAACGCAGCAAACTATTGACTTTATTTTTCTGCTTGCCACCTTGCCCCTCAAGCTGGCGGCGCAATATCTCAATCGTAAACTCCGGGGTAGTGAAAGCTCCAGTCCGCCAGTTAATGTAGCGTGGGTAGAGAATCAGGGTGGCAGCTACCAAAGCATCCACATCGATGCCCGGCAAACGCTGGCGGCGCGGTAACGGATGGCGATCGTCGGTCAAACCCCAACCGGCGTAAAACGGCAAACCATAACACACAACCTTTTTTTTCCTCAATAATCCCTCGAATCCCACGAGCGAGGTCATGGTATGCACCTCATCCGCCGCCTCCAGACAGTCCGTAATACTCGCATCATCCAGCACCAGATCACTGGCAGCCGCCAGAATCCCGGCAGGCACCCGCCCCTTGCGATTGCCGCTGACTACGTCTGGATGGGGTTTATAAATAATATAAGCTTCCGGTCTGGCTGCCCGCACGGCTAACAGCAAGGCCTGATTCGTCGCAATATCCAGACAGCCTTTCCGAATCGAGGCATCATCCTCTACCTGACCCGGTACCAGAATAATACGCCGATTTGCCACTGCCACCATGTGCTCACGTACTTTTTGTATGCCCGAATTGTACTTGCTCAGCTGGTTCTGCAATAAGGACTCACGGATTAATTGTGCCCGGTGCCGTAATTCTGGCGTAAAATCCGTGTGAAGTAAAAGATGTTCAAGATCACTGACTTGGATCGGGTCGTAATAAATACCCCGCTTGTCCAGTACCAATGAAAAGGGCGGCGTATAATCAGACCCCAGCCCGACCGAACGGATAAAACCGTCTTCGACCCGCCAGACCGGCACCCCCGTTTCGGCAGATAACTGCCGCGCTTCCTGCATGGCACGCTCACCCCAGGCAACAATATGGCAAGTATTATCAAAACCCTGGCTGAAAGCGGCTTCCTTTTTCCACAGAAAGTACAGACGATTACCGGGAGCCTGCAAAAAACGGCGAATATAGTTCTGCTTCCAGCGGGTAAAACCGAAACAGAACAGACGCCCGCCATTCTCGGCAAACAAGCGCTGCTGGGCGCTGAGATAAGCAACAATGTCTTCCAGCTCACAACGCTGGCCACTGTCGGGGTGAACATAACGCGTATACAGCAGGTACGCCGCCGCAAACACTGCCTGCACCGTCCGGCGTGTTTTCCGACGCGCCAACACCGCCTGCACCGCTGGCTGCGCTCCATCCATCCGGTCATCGGTCAGACCCCAACCGGCATAAAACGGCAGACCCCAACAGGTGACTCCCTTGCCCAGCAGCAGCGCCTCGAACCCCAGCTGGGAAGTCAGCACATAAACATGCTCGATCTCTTGCAACAAAACCAGCGGGTTGATCGGCAGCGCAATCAACTGCACACGCGGATGCTCAACTCCCACCGGCAAACAGCCCTTTTTCTTGCCTGCCAATACGTCCGGGTGGGTTTTCAGTAAAATGGTCGCATCCGGGTGTTCCGCCAGCGCCGCCGCCAGCATTTGTGCGGGTGCTTCAGCTCCGACCAGACCGTATTGCAGCGACATATCCCCCGCTGTTTGATCGACTACCAACACCTTTTTGCCGGGCGGCAGGTTCAAAGGCGCAGTATCCAGCGGTGCATTGTTGTACTTGGAAATCCGCTGGTGCGTGATGGTTTCAATCAGGGCACCCGCCCGCACCAATAAGGCGGGATCCGTTAGCTGCTGGTCAAGATCATGTTCCAGCAAGGATTCCAGCTCAGAAGGACGGGTCGCATCGTAATAGATGCCTTGCCGATCGACGACCAATGAACAGGAAGCCGCCCCGAGCACACCCTGCCCGAGTGAATGAATAAAACCATCTTCCAACCGCCAAAGTGGGAGTGCATATTGGCTGGCAAAAGCTTCTGCTTTGCTGGCACTCGGCTTACGCCCCCAGGCGAGGACTGCCTGCGCCTGATGCACGCCCGCCGAGTCGGTCGAAGAAACATGCACCACCTCAGCCGCCAAAAAGGCTCCCAAGTCAGGGTGACGCGCTAGCGTGCGCGAGGTACTGATGAATTTTGTTTTAATCACGAACCACCAAACTGGTAATGCACTTGCCCGGTATTCCCGCGCAGCACCGTACCGCGCACTGGCTCACCCGCCGCCTGCCGAATACGCGACCCGATGCGAATGTTGCCAGTCTGGTTATTAATCAGCGTATTATTGTCATCCTGCACCACAATATCATCCCCATTACCCAGCACCCTGTTATCACGCAGGGTGTTTTGCTCGGCGTGATCACGGTAATAAAGTCCACCCCGCTGATAATAGAGCGGGTCACCGCATTTGAACGCAGACAGCTCCCAGTCCTGACGCTCCGCTACATGGATACCGTAACCATTATTACCCGTAATGGTATTGCCGATAATCTGGTTGCCACGGGCATGATCCAGCCGGGCTAGCTGCCCGGCCTGACCGGCGTGTTCCGAGCAGTTTTTATAAAGCGCGATACCGCCTTCCGCTGCATCACGAATCACATTATTCACAATCCGGTTGTTAAACGAGGCGTCAATCGCAATATTCTCACGCCGCCCACGCCCATAACGCGCAGAGCCATCCAGTTTACGATAACCGTTCCCGTAAATCTTACTATTACTAACTTCGATCTGACTGGTCATATCTCCAAAATAAATCCCGACACCGCCATTATTGGCCACCACCGAACCGGTCAGCACAACATGATGCACACCGCCATGAAAAACCACACCGTCACCGCGTGAATCAAGCACCCGGACATTTTCGATACGAATGTCATGCGTCGCCGTGGCTCGCAACTGAGCGGGTGGAAGCTGCCCACTGCTCACGCGAGCGGCCTCCCCTTTAGAGATGCCCCGGTGCACCCGAATACCTTCCAGATAACCGCTGAAGGTCGCATTCCGCAACACGATATGCGCAGTCGGCTTGGCCGGATTGACGTTCATGAACCAGATACCCCGTAACTGCTGGTTACCCGCCGCATCAAAGTGTGCCCCATTCATGTTCAACACCAGATTCTGCTGATGGCGTACCCGCAATTCCACGCCACGGAATACGCAACCCGGCGGCAAAGTCACCGAACGCTCCAGAAAAACCACGCCGCGCCAAGCAGGACAGTCACGAGTACCTGCCGTACCCACCGTACCCGCAACACCCGTAGTATCTGTGTTATTCGCCACAGCTGCGGGTGCAACAGGCATTGCCGCCGCAACCGGCGCTTCACGGGTACTGGCTGTATTACAAGCCGTCAGCAACACCAATAACCCTATTATCAATAAACGCATACAGCCGCTCCCTGCAAAACCTTTCAATCTTGTATAATCGCCCGCATAGCCAACCGGATAATAGGGATGCCTGCCTTGCGACCTCTGATTTATAACCTGACCCGTCTGATTCACCGCTGCCCCAGCCCCAGCCCGACCGGCGTAGACCGCGTGGATCTGCGCCATGCCCGCTATGTGCTGGAACAGGCTGGGCAGCGTGACTTGCTGTTTGTCTTTCAGCGCCAAAATGTGCTGTACCCGGTAGCACTGCCACCCGCCCGCCAGCTGATCGAAAATATCGAACAACGCTGGCTGCACGCCGCCAAACTGCCCCCCGCCATGCGCGCCAGTCAATGGCAATTTGTCCGCCACTGGCCGGGTATGCGCTGGCAGCAATCCCAAAACAAACTGATTACGGCACCGGTCAAGCAGGCATTACAACACAATTCACAGAAACCCGTGTACCTGCACAGTGGGCATGGCACGATTCACCACCTGGAACTGCACCAGCAAATCCAGTCTGAGTTGCAGGCTGACCTGGTTTTTTACCTGCACGACCTGATCCCGATTGATTTTCCTGAATATACCAATAATCCGAAAGCCTTGCAGATGCATCAACGGCGCATGCAGACCATGGCGACCACCGGCAGCCTGATCCTTGCCAATTCCGAAGACTCGCGCCGCCGCTTTCTGGCCTATTGCGCCGCCGAACACCTGCCACAGCCGCCCGTGCATGTCTTGCTGATCGGGGTTGAAGACCAGATCATTCAGGCGGCCACGCAAACCCGCCAGCCACTGCCCGCACGCCTGCACGCTGCTTTGCAAAATACCCCGTTTTTCATCACCATCGGTACTATTGAACCGCGTAAAAACCATATCCTGCTCCTGCATTTATGGCGGCAACTGGCGGCAGAGCTGGGCGAAGCTTGCCCGAAACTGGTCATTTTAGGCAAGCGTGGCTGGAAAATTGATAATCTGGTGCACCTGCTGGAAAAATCACCGGGCTTGCGCCGCCATGTGCTGGAAGTAAACGATGCTTCCGATCAGGATATGATTGCCCTGCTCCAGCACGCCCGCGCCCTGCTGTTCCCAAGCTTTGCGGAGGGTTGGGGTATGCCGCTAGCAGAAGCCTTGACCTTGGGCACCCCGGCGATTTGTGCAGACATCCCGGCCTTGCGCGAATGCGGGCGTGAACATGCACTGTATCTTGACCCGCTGGATGGTTTGAGCTGGAAACAGGCCATTTTGGCACACCTTAAGCAGGCAGACCCCACGACCGAGCCTTACCCGCCCGATCAGTGGACAGACCATGTTCACACGCTCGATCAGTTTATTCGTCAGCTGGACACCGCGTAAAAGCCGCAGGATCGGGGAAGAAATTCAGCGAAAAATCTTCCCGTGCCACCGTCAGATTCGGGTTATAACAGGGGTCACGGCGCATAATCGCCCCCCAGGTACGGTACATATAAGCCGTTTCAGCCTGGTAACGCTGGCGCTGTTCGGGTGAACGGTCGCGCCCCCGGCTAACTGATTCGTGATGATATAACTCGGCATGCGGTGTCCACAGGTTACGCAACCCCGCCGCCCGCACCTTTAAGCATAAATCAATATCATTCCAGGCAATGGTCAGCTCCGTTTCATTCAAACCACCGACTTGCTCGAACAAAGCCTTGCGCACCAATAAACACGCTCCAGTGACGGCTGTAAAATTCTGCACCTGCTGCAAGCGTCCGCAATAACCGGCGGCATCCCGTGGAAAATACCGGTGAGCATGCCCGCTGCCACCGCCACTGCCCAAAATGACCCCGGCATGCTGGATACGCCCATCCGGGTAATACAATTTGGCACCCACACAACCAATCTCCGGGCGGATAGCATGGCATACCATCGCAGTTAACCAGCCGGGTGAAATCACTTCCACATCGTTATTGACCAGCCCGATAATGCTGCCGCGTGCTTGCCGCACAGCGAAATTATTGATGGCCGAATAATTGAATGCATCCGCATAGACAATAACCCGCACCCGCGTATCCTCTTGCTGGATAGCCTGCAGCCAATTCAAAGTCTCGACTTGTGCACTGCGGTTATCGACTATCAGGATTTCGTAATTCTCATACTCAGTCAGCTTGAGAATACTCTCTATACAGGGTTTGAGAATATCCAGACGATCACGGGTGGGAATAATCAAACTCACCAGCGGGAGCGGGGTGGGCACAGAAAAAGAGGCCAGCGCTGCTGGCTTAATCTTTTCAGGGGCAGCCGGTTTTTTCTGGTGGTAGAGAATACGCGGAATATGAATAATGTGCCGCTGATCAACATAAGGCAGAATGCGCTGCAAGGTATGCTCGTCCAGCGCTTGCAGTTCTGGCGGCAAGGATTGCAGGAAACTGCGGCGGAAGAAAACGGCAGGGCTGATGTAGTCGTGCGACTGAAACAGATCGGGGTTCCAATCGGGTTTGAAATGGGGGTGGGTGCGTAGTTGAAGGCGATTGAGTTGGTCGTGGTCGGTGTAAACAATTAGCGCATCCGGCTGGCCAGAGAAAGCCTCACGCACATAGAGCAGCGCATGCTTTGCCAGCCTGTCACCATCCTTGAGAAACCACAGAATGTCATCAGCACCCACGGCCAAATAATCTGACCGGGCAGTGCGCGCCTGCAAAGCCTGTGTCTCTACCACAAAAAACCGCCGGGTTGCCCACCGCCACACTGCATAATCCCAGCCAAAGTGCCTGACAATACGCTGCTTGGTTAACCCTTTGAGTAAAATTGCAGTACCAGACTTATCGACCGGCATCCAGTACTTCTTCATCACACAAGGCTTCGACTAATGCGGCTGTTTCTGCGAAGTGGTCCTTGGGGGGTGCCACCGGCATTAAACCTTGGGAATCTCCACCGGTGGTACAGTGTTTCATGAATACCCGCATCACATGCCCTACCCCGTCTTCCGTCACTGAACGCAGGTCTTCAGCAAAATAGCGTCCCCGATTGTAATGGCCGGTAATGATTTCATAAGAGGGGAAATAAGCCACCTGCGGCCTTGCTTGCACGACCTGCTCACAGGTTACTCTTAACACTGATTTGGAATAAGTCGTCGATAACAAAACATGCTGCTTCTCATAAGTCGCCACTAACGGCACGGGCGACACGGTCAGAATAACACGGGCAGCAGGATTTACCTGTCGCAACACATCAATAAAGGCCAGCAAGTCTGCGGTATTTTCCTGTACGCTGAAATTAGTGAACTGGTATTTTTTATCATCAAACTGGCCACCGGCCACGCCAGGGCACAAGGGAAAAACGCTACCGTCCCCCTTTACAACCCACGCTTCAGTCAACCCCAAAGTAAAAACAAAAACATCCAGCGTTTCGAAAGCGGTGCGCACCGCCTCTAAATGCTGTTCACGGTCAAGCAGTAATTCATCCAGCGTTGCAAACCCGCCGGGCTGGATGCGCGGCCTGAAAGGATCAACCCGATTACCGTCATTATCCCGCCATGAGTTTTCCTCTGGCGTGAATTCACCATAAGCACGCTGATAGAGTTGTAATAACTGGCGACAGGTATAAATATTTCCATACCGCGCAGTAAACATGCCGTACCCGCTTTCATACGCCATGTCTTCAGGGAAAAACAATGGGGCTGGTTCAGTCACATAATAATTAAACCCTGCCAACTGCAACCGACGTGACAAGTGCTGGGCAAAACAACTGCCTGCCGTCGCAATCCGCTCGGTGGGTGTGATGGCAAATGGAAATGAGGTCACCGGGTCTAACTGCTCAGGGCTTATATTGGCGACCGCACGCTTCCAGTAGGCACTGTCATCCAGCGCTTGATAGGGGTGTTGAATCATCAGCTAGGCTCCTGCCAAAACGGTTTTTTCAATATGCTGCAAGACCAGCCGCCCGTATACAGCATTCGCATGGGTGGGATCCGGGTTCCAGCCAGCCTCGGCGAGAAAGCCTTCTTCATCCTGCATTTCAGCGGGCACCGGGCAAAAAACAATGCCTGCTTTCTCACAGGTTTCACGCAGGATTTCCGAATGCAATAACCAGAATTTCAGGCGAAAATGGGCAGGCGACAAACCATGCTCCTTGATCTGTTCCACATACTTCCCAGGATTGCGGGTGATATGGCTTTCGCTGGGATTGGTGGGCGGCGAATCCAGTTGGTACAAGGGCGCATCCACCGCATTCTGTAAAGCCAGTAATGGTGTTATTGAAACGGGTAGCATACGCTGGCGCAAAGCCGCTTTGACGCCACTAACCGGCACCCTGCGCGCGCCTGCGATATTGGGCAGGCCGGGGCGATCAGGTAACGTAAAATCAAAGCTTTGGCGCGGATCAGGGGACAGACTCATGGTGGTATGCACGTTGCCACCGAAAGTTGCAACTATGTGTGTATCAGGATCTTCAGCAAGGAGAGTTTGGATGTCAGCTTGCAACTGGGCATTCAGACAAGACTCCTCGGTCACAAGCGGTTGATACTGCTCTTGCCGGGCTAATACAAAGTGAAACCTGATTCGAGGTCGAAACATACCCGAAGACACAGCCTTTTTTAAAGCTGCAATGTGGCTACTTCCAACAACGACAATCTGTGTCACAGCGTACCCCTAAAGTATCAAGAGCGTAGAAAACCAAAGAATGACTTCTTCTCAGGTGGGATATACTCACTTAATATTCTGCGCAAATACCCTGAATAGTTTTCTTTTTCCAGCTTGTCAGCGGGTTCAAGCTCCCAGTCTGTATAGCCTTGCTTGTCCATCAAGTCACCTAAATGACTGCGAAAAAATTCAACATCTTCTGGTTTGAATAACTCTTTCCAGTTATTAAACGTTGCTGAGCGTCGGGTGCGATGTTGGCTATCCAAGCCGCTTTCTTTTGCCAGAGGGAAACCTAAATAAGCTTCCAGCCCGGAAAAATTGCCCTTGATAAAGTCCTCATACTTCAACAAACAAGCTTGCTCACCTATTGATGAGCAAAAATTACGATATACGCTTAGTACATGCGGTGTTTTCAGAGCAGAAACGGAGAAATTTACGTTCATAAACTCTATAATTTGCCTAAAAGTATAATCTACAGGATTTTCCTCAACCTTCTCAATAAAACTCAGCCAACTTTTGACTCGCCCCTCATTGCCATCAAAGCCATTCCGCTTAATCCATGGATAAACAAAATACATCAAGCGACTAATCATTTCATCACGCGGGTCACGTACGATTAAAACCACCTTATCGAACTTAAATGGCAATTCATTGGCAAGTATTGCTTTTCTAAAGTTAGGTGTATTATTCCAGTGCTCAAAAATAATTTTCACAACCCGATGTTCAACATCAGCAGAAGTATCTCTCATAAAAAAATCGAGTTCCTTAGGCTCCATGTGGAATTTTGCTCCAAGGATCGAATTCTGAATCGTCTTGGAAATAACGGTTGTACCTGTCTTAGCAGCACCAATCACTAGTATATTCAATTGCAGTTGCTCAATATTTAAATATTATTAGATAAGAAATTCACGCAGAGAAAAGTCTTCTCTACGCCTGGAAAGATTTGGATTGTAGAAAGGATCATTTTCCAATTCCTCACCCCATACACGCCGCATATAGGCTACTTCTTTGTCAAACCGAGCTTTCTTTTCCGGGGTATCGTCTTCACCACGACTGATCGACTCATGATGGTACAACTCTGCATACGGCGTCCACAAGTTCTGATACCCAGCTGCTCGAACCCGCAGACAAAAATCCACATCATTATAAGCGACTGTCAGGTGCTCCTCATCAAGGCCGCCTACCTGCTCATAGACACCGCGCCTTACTAACAAGCAGGCTGCAGTAACAGCAGACAAATTCTGAACAGCTTTCAGCCGCCCATGATAACCCGCATCATCTTGATCCAGAAAGCGATGAGCATGACCAGCCACATCGCCTAATCCGAGAATAACACCGCCATGCTGGATCTGGCCATTACTGTAATATAACTTGGCTCCTACACAACCAACAGGCTCCCGGCAAACATGTGAAACCATCTCCGTCAGCCACCCCGCTGAGATGACCTCAACATCATTGTTGACCAAACCTATCACATCACCCCGTGCGTGCCCGGCTCCAAAATTATTAATAGCTGAATAATTAAAAGGCAGGTCATATCTTAGTATCCGCACCCGTCTATCTTGTTGAATCACATCAAACCAGTCATGCGTCATTGGATCACTACTTTGATTATCCAAAATCAAAATCTCATAGTGGGGATAATCTGTTGCCTGCAGAATGCTTTCCACACAAGGGCGCAGCACATGCAAAGCATCACGGGTCGGTATTAGCAAACTGACCAGCGGCAATGGCTTCGGCAATGCATAGTGAATCCTCGAAAACCCAGGCAATAAACCTGTATCTACCTTGCACCCAGCAGGCTTGTACTTCTCCCCCAAAGCTTCCACGAGTGCAGCCTTGCGCAAGGTTTGCACAACAAAATCCGTCGTTCTTTCACGCCAGCGGTGACTCAACACCAACGGCAGATGCAAAACAGCTCCCTCTGGTAGCAGGGGCAATAGTCGTGACAGAGCGGCATGGTCACCAAAACGCTTGAATTCCTCGATGTGGGATTCGAACCAACTCTGTCTGCACAGATAACAAGATGAGATATAATCATGGCTCAAGAAAAACTCAGGATTCCAATCTGACTTGAAATTAGGATTAGAACGTCGTCCTACTTTATCAATTTCATCTTCATCCGCATAAACCAAAACCACGTCTGGATTATTGTTCAATACCTCTGCCATAAGGTCTTCAGCCCTATCGCGTAATTTATAACTGGAGCTAACAATCAGTTTATAGTTTTCAGGCATGACATTTTTATCGCCACCAGAAGATCCACTACGGCACTCAGATACATAAGACTCAAAAAGCCTTGGCTCACAATTAATGATCCATTGCGCATAGGCTTCATCTATAGAATAAATAAAGCTTTTGTCGTAAATATCAAAAATAGTTTGCTCAAAGCCAGACTGTGTCCGTAGAGATTGAGCTTTTAAACCAGCAATTAATTTGCCTTTGGGTAAGTTCATATAGCGCCCGATACGCTTTAGCATGAGTTTACGTGCAAATCCCTTGCGCAAAGGGACAAATCTCAACGTCTTAATTGTTATTGGCGATGATTTTTCAATAGAAAAATGAATTTTACGAGAAAAGCCAGGCACATGAACTATACGCTTGGAGAGCCTATTTCTCTGAAAAGAAAAATAACATGCCCACTCCAAATTGTGACTATCTGGAATATTGCTCCCCAGTTTGACAGTACTTGAATCAAAATCACCGTCTGCTAACCATTCCAGCATATACCAGCCCGGAGACAACGGACGCTCCAGCACTCCTTTCAAATCAGTAAGCTGCGGCTCTTGGTTTGGTACTAGCTCCCACTCAAGAGCACCACTGGCATTCGAGTACAGAAAAGGCTTTACAAAGCTATAAATATTTTTCAACATGTCAAACTAAAAAATCATCATGTTCTAATCAACCTTATCAACAACGCGTAGCCCCAGGACACAGGCGAGCATCCTCATCACTCAGCCCGTTCGCCCCTGCTTGGCTGTTGATTAATGAGGAAAAGTCTTTGTCTGGCTCCCGAGCCCCAACGTAGAAAACCCGCTTCACTGCACCTAACGATTTATGCTGCAAACTAATGGAGATACTGGGCGGCAAAGCACTCGATCCATTTTCACTGACTGCTCCGTCCAATCCTTGTGAAGCAAAATCAAGAGCCGTCACGTCGGTTAGTATTGGCATGGATACCGAAGGCTCTTCCTTGTCCTGATCCTGTTGATTCCAAACATCACGAAAAAGCACGCCTTCCTTAAGAGAATAACGAACCCATTTCACGTCAGTTGCATGATAATCTTGCCGGGATGACTCCACCATTACAGGAAATTCGATTGAGCCCTCATCACTTAAGTCTGATGAAAGACTATCACCTGAATCTGCAGGTTTGGGGCGGATGATGATTTTCTGCACATCGCCTTCCCACAATCGCATAGCTTTTTGCACAGCCCCCATCGCATCGGCCTGTGCTGCCACATTTGCGCCCGTATCACTCAATTGATTGACTGCACGGTATGAAAAAGCGGATAGCAAAGAAAATACAAACAACGCTATCAACAGTTCGACCAGAGTAAAACCCCTGTTTGTCTTAACAATCAATGGCCTGGCATCATAGTGTTTACCTGTCATTGCACTCACATCTGCTCGCAGTTCATCTGAGCCTAGCTTACAGGCAAACAGCACGGTATTATTAGCTACTTTCATCAATACCACTTCATTTAAGGTCAGGGGAAGTAATGCTGAAATTTCTCGGCATCGGCGCACAAAAGTCGGGAACCTCATGGTTATACACCATGCTCTCCCAACACCCGCATGTTGCATTTCCAGGTAACAAGGAGATACACTTTTGGGACAAAAACTATCCTCGTGAACCTGTTTCCAACTACTTCGATTTTTTCAATGATCCCCTTCTCTATGAAGGAGAAATCACACCATCTTATGCACAACTGCCATTAGACGCAATCGAAACCATCCACCAAGGTGCTCCAGAACTCAAGCTGATTTACATTTTACGCAACCCCTTGGAGCGTGCATGGTCAGCTGCATTGATGGCACTCCAGCGTGCCCAGATGGAGCCTTATGAAGCAAGCGACTGCTGGTTTATTGACCATTTCAACTCCAAAGCTTCTTTAAGCCGTGGTGACTATGAACAGTCTATTGTAAATTGGCTTAGCTTCTTTGCAACAGATAACCTGTTACTGCTGGACTATGAGGACATCAAGCAGCGCCCTCAGTGGCTTCTCAATGCCTGTTGTCAACATATTGGTATTAGCCCGTTTTCCGATGAACAGCTGTCAACGATGCCGCTTGAAAAGAAAATCTTTGAAGGTGCCGGCCTTTCTATACGTGACTCATTAAAGCAGCCACTCTTGTCGATTTATGCCAGCAAAATTCATTCCCTCTCAAGTTACCTGAACAAGAACCTCCAGCATTGGACGCACATCTAAATCTTATGAATTCTACTAAAAACGACACCTGTGTCATGGTACTTGGCATGCATCGCAGCGGCACTAGCTGCCTTGCTGGCAGCTTACAACAACAGGGGCTGTTCCTGGGGGAAGTACACGAATGGAACCCACACAACCTTAAGGGGAACAGGGAGAACCAGCGGATTATGGAACTCAATGATGCCGTCATGGAGGAGAATGATGGAAAATGGGATTCTCCACCACGCATAAACTACTGGACACCCACTCAGGCAAAACAGCGAGATCAAATTATTGCATCATTGCGTAAACCCAATCCGACCCACTGGGGCTTCAAGGATCCTCGGTCTTTGATCACACTACCATTCTGGGAAGAAGCACTAGGCAGCATCCAATTTATTGGTACTTTTCGCTCACCTGTGGCTGTCGCACACTCACTGCACAACCGCAGCGGAATGCCCATCCAACAGGGTCTAAGCTTGTGGCATGAATACAATTTAAGGCTATTAGAACAGTGGGATAAAAATACATTTCCACTGCTTTGTTTTGATGTAGCAGCCGATCAATATAAAAGCGACCTGGAACAGGCATACGGTAGCTTGGGAATATCATCAGTCAAGATCAAACAAGCGCCGTTTTTTGAGCAAACCTTAAGGTCATCACCGAGCCAGGAACTGACCGGAGACAGCATGATCGGGCATGCCTGTACGGCTCTTTATCAAAAACTCCACTCAGCCTACAAGTATTCGGCTGGACTTACCCCATGAGATTCGGGCATCGTCCAAAGCTGTCCATAATACTAAATACCTATAACATGCGGAGAGAGGCTCCACGGACGCTTTACTCTTTATCAAAACACTATCAAAAACACGTCAATGAACGCGACTATGAAGTGCTGATCGTCGACAACGGATCGAAACAGGCGCTAGACAAGAATCTGGCAACATCTTTTGGCAACAACTTCCACTATCACTATATCGATTCTGGCTCAACATCACCCTGTAAAGCTTTGAACACGGCTGCCCGACTCGCAAAGGGCGAGTGGCTAATGAGCTGCATTGATGGAGCCCGGATTCTTTCGCCAGGCATCCTGCACAGAACGCTGCAGGCTACCCACCTGCATAACCATCCATTTATTTATACGCTGGGCATGCATTTAGGGGAACAGCCACAAAATCTATCGGTACAGAACGGCTACAACCAAGTGGTAGAAGACCAGCTTCTGGAAACTATAGACTGGCGAACAAACGGGTATCAGTTGTTCAGCATTTCCAGCCTTGCCCTCTCCAGTGGCTCAGGTTTCTTCTCAACGTTTGCAGAAAGCAATTGCTTCTGTATGAAGAAAACTGACTACCTCTCCCTGAATGGTTTTGATGAAGCGTTTGACAGCCCAGGGGGTGGCCTAGTCAATCTGGACTTCTTCAACCGTGTCCACGAGAATCCGTGCTTCCAGCCGATCCTGCTACTCGGTGAAGCGACATTCCATCAATTTCACGGCGGAGTCGCGACCAATGTCAGCCTGTCAGAACACCCGTGGGATCGCATGGAAACAGAGTATAAAACGATCAGGGGCAAAGCTTTCACCTCTCATTTCAAAACACCAGACTACTTCGGAACTGTCAATGAACATACACGTTCTTTCTTTTAAGCCTAATCTCGGATATTATCTTTTTACTCTTGGGGCTAAAACAGGGTTTTATTGATGCAAAAAATTATACTTATCGCTATCTTACTGTCGTTACCCTTCACACAGGCAATTGCCGATAGCGATGAATCACGCTCCAGTGATGGTAGCGTGCCACTCCCCGTTACCACAACGGGCATGCAAATAGACAGGGCTTATATTGGTAGCGGCCCCGAAAGCCTTAACAGTGTCGCAGGTCTTGTTACTGAACCGCTTGGCTCGGCGGAGCTCGCACGCATTGAGAAGTTACCCGGCCTCACGACTCAAGCAGAGCCAGAAGCTGTTCTCGGCCTCGATACCCGCTTCTTGATTGACCCATTCAACTTCCCTGCTTCAGCGGTTGTATTAGTCACAGTCGGCGCAGCACGCTGTAGCGGCTGGTTAATTGGTGAGGACACGGTAGTCACTGCAGGCCATTGTGTACACACAGGTAACAGCACTACAACCAGTGGTACTTGGTACCCCGTAGAAAACTACACGATTTATCCTGGTTACAAAGGTGGGAGTGATCCCACACCTTACGGAAGCTGCACTGCAAAGCGACTGTATTCTACAGCAGGCTGGGTTGAGAATGGGGACAGGAATTACGACTATGGTGCGATCAAATTAAATTGCACAGTAGGCCTGGCCACCGGGTGGTTTGGCTACGCAAACTTCGCAACGGTAGACAAGTTCCCATCCATCATTAACGGCTATCCAGGTGAAACGGTACTGGCGCAGTGGGTGAGTGCTGATGTTGTTCGCAAATCAGACGAGCATCGCATCTACTACAAAAATGATACCTCTGCGGGCATGAGTGGCGCACCTGTGTGGTATGACGGTGGTAGCGGCACATGGGCCTTTGGTATCCACACTTATCAGGAAGTTGGATTTAACCAAGGTACGCGTATCACTAGTGCGGTGTTCAATAACCTGAAAACATGGAAAAATGCAGACTGATATGTTTACAATAAAAAAAATAATTACTAATGGCAGCCTTACTGCCCTGTTAGTTTTTTTGCTACAGGGCTGTTCCAGTGAAGATACTGCACCCGCACAAAACAATACTCCGCCTATCGCGCAATCAACTGTCTTCAAAACACAAATAAACCAGTCTGTAGTGGCGACCTTATCGGCCTCCGACCAAGAAAGCGATGCACTCACACTCAGCATTGCAAGAGACCCGGCTCACGGCACAGTGAAACTCACCGGGGAAAAAGCAACTTACACACCAGCAGCGGGTTATACCGGGACGGACAAGTTTACCTTTAGAGCCAATGATGGCAAAGTGAATTCCAATGTAGCCACTGTCAGTATCACGGTAGAACCTTTGCCTGTCACCAATACTCCCCCCACAGCAAATAGTGCAAGCCTCATCACCCCATTCAATACATCAGCCACGCTGGCACTAGCTGCTACCGACGCGGAAAATGATGCACTCACTTTCAGCATCATTACCAACCCAGTCCATGGAACGGCCACGCTTAACGGCAATACGCTTCGTTACGTACCCGCCACTAACTACGCAGGCACAGACACGTTGACCTTCAGGGCTAATGATGGCAAAGCCAATTCCAACACAGCCACCGTCAACATCACGGTAGAGTCCTTGCCTGTCACCAACACAGCTCCTGCTGTGAATGCCGGCAGCGATCAGATAATAGCGGAAGGCTCTCTGGTAAATTTAAAAGGAACGGCTAACGATGCAGACGGCGATGCTTTATCGTATGCTTGGAGCCAAAACACAAGCAATAGTGTTCAGATAAACTTGACTGGGGCAAGTACATTAACTCCTTCCTTCACTGCACCCATGGTTGAAACAGATACAACACTGACCTTCACCCTAACAGCCAGGGACAGCAAAGGCGCACAAGCACAAGACCTCGTTGAGGTTACTATCCAAAACATAGCCACTCCGCCTTCAAGCACCAGCAAAATGAATGATACTGGCATGACAGCTTGTGGAGATTATGCAAGAGGACATAGCGGCATTAATACCAACAACTCCAGTTGCTCTTTGCTGGTGGATGCCGACAATGACCCCATTCCTCCCGGCCAAGACGGAACCTCAGGACGCGATGCTGATATATATACTAACGAGGATAGTGACGGGTACAAGGGATTCAGTTTCACCAAGCTAAGCGCTACCGGATCATCTCTGCCTGCCACTGCATCAGAATGGAGCTGTGTTAAAGATAACGTCATGGGCTTGACTTGGGAGGTAAAAACCGACGATGGGACTCTACATGACAAGGATGACACTTTTACCTGGTACGAAACAGACTCTCGACTAGGTAATGGTGGCCTCCCTGGATATCAACTTGCCAGTGAATACGACACTAGCTATGCAAATAATACTTGCGGCGGTTATACAGCTGGCAATACATCCAGTTACTGCAATACCAAGGCATACCTGAGCAGGGTAAATAGTGCAGGTCTGTGTGGTGTGAAAAACTGGCGATTGCCTACCCGTGAAGAACTGGAGTCTATTGTCAGCTATGGCTTATCCCCCAGGGTTGACAGCAACTTTTTCCCATACACGCTATCATCCGATTACTGGACGTCCTCTGCCTATGCTTATCTCAACAGGTCAATTTGGGTTATCAATTTTTCGTATGGCGGGGGCAGCCCACATGAAAAACAAAACACCCATGCAGTGCGTCTTGTGCACGACTAACCAAACGACACCGGCCTACCTAATATGAAAATTCTAATCAAAGCAACCGCACTGATATCTTTGGTATTTATGTCATCATCCATGACCGCCACGGCTGCATACCAGCCCTGCAATATTGGAATCATAACAGAGACTACACCCACCAGTCGCTTTCAGGATAATGGCGACAACACAGTCACTGATCTTAAAACCAACCTGATATGGAAAAAATGCAGCGAAGGACAATATTGGAATAACCCAGAGAATACTTGTAACGACGATCAAAACATACGTGGCATGTATAACTGGCAAGAGGCGCTGGAAAATGTACAAGCCCTCAATGCTGGCAGTGGGTTTGCCGGTGCTGTTAATTGGCGCTTACCTAACATCAAGGAGCTGTCATCGATTATTGAGGGCGCCTGCTATGGCCCCGCAATTAACCTGAGCGTTTTCCCCGGAACCCCCGCAGGTATTTATTGGTCATCCACTCCTTACACCGGGGCAGACCCATATGCATGGGCTGTACGCTTTAACTACGGGCAAAGTAGCGCGAACCTCAAGCATGACTACTATTTTATGCGACTGGTAAGGGACGGGGCACAATAATAGCCAGAACACAGTTGCCAGGAGTTCATGTGTCAAACAGCCAAAATGCCGTGAATATCGTCATGACTATAAAAACCCCAGAAAGCCGCATCCTTGGAGGCAAGCATTTTCTCTGCCAGCATTTCTTTTATGTCTGCACTGTACAGGCTGTTATTATTTTTTGATGCCAAAGGCTCATTCAGTTGCTTGGCAGATAGGGTAATTACATCCAGTGCCTGCCCGCCACTGGCAATTACATCTTCGTAAAAAATTATGTTAGAACGCTGCAAATGTTCGTTGTATTGTCTAAAAAACCATGACAGCAGGTTAATCTGGCGCTGATACAAATCAGCCTCACCCTCCAACATCTCAGTCAGACCTGCTGAAAACGCTTCTGCAGCCGGTACTCTACCCCGTGATACCGGCATCTCAACACTATTCCAGGACAACAGTACTGAAAGAGGATTGCGGATGATCGCAAATGTTTCGAATGTACCTACCAAACCCGATAGTATTGATGTGAAAAAAGCAGGCTGCTTAATAATTAAATTAAAATTCTCATCCAGCTGCTTATCAATCTTTAAGGTATGACCATCCAGCACTCTTATTCTTTTACCCGTTGCGTGATCAAAGCCAGCCATGGGATTATCTGGAACTTTGCCACCCGTACTTTTGCTCGCTGCTATTCCGTTATCGAGAATCTGCTGCCGTTGCTCGCCAAAATATGCCTGAATCTGCGTAACGATATCGCTCTCGGTCATGTCTTTATAAACTAATGGATTAAGCGGTTCATGCAGAGCAACACAGCCCGGTAATTTATTCAGTAAATGGCAGCTTAATGTTGTACCGGAGCGCGGCAGACCTGTGAGGATAATATTTCGATCTACTTGCTTCATGTGCCAATCTTTTCCCATAAATAGTCAATATTTTTCATAATGCCAAGAAACTGCTCTCTTTCTCTCTCCAGACTATGCTTAGACGCCCTATCAAAAGCGGTCGCCCGCATTTTCTCAAACTCATGTTCTGGCAGATTCACTGCTTCGATAACAGATTTCTTGATTGCCTGGATGTCATAAACGGGTCTAAAGCAGGTAACTTTATCCACACAAAAAGACCTGTTACCCACACAGTCAGGGCAAACGACTATGCACCCTAATGCCATCGCTTCTAATGCTGGCAGATAGAAGCCCTCTGCAATGTGCGGCAAGAACACACAGATTCTGGCTTTACCCAACGCTTCTAGAAAATGGGTTCTTGGTTGCAACTCAGTGATCAAATCCGCATGAATACCCAGCTTCAGCAATTCAGCCTGCAGCTTTTGGCCTAACTCTGGCTTCTTGTTTGCTATGATCAGGACTTTTATTAATTTGGTAGTGGCGTCTACTGGCTTTGTCAAATTATCAACGTGGATGCCATTCGGTATAGTGAAAACAGGCCCATTTACACGCCCAGTTCCTTCAATCGCCTGTGCAACCTGGTCGCTCACACAAATCCGGATAGCGGGTTCAGATAAAAACGGGTATTTTATATCATCCGGATCGGCATGACTTAAGCCTTGAATCAGATTAATAACAGGTATGTTTTTACGTACCTGCAGATAGTCTTGATCCTCTAATACTGCTTGCCAGTCAAGACCTGCCAGAAACAAAATGTCAGCGTCCGCTGGATTCCACACATCTACTCGCTCGGATACCGGCCACAGGCTTGCTGTCATGGGGATTGAACGCGGCGTAAAATAAATACATGTCGAAAATTCTTCAAGTTGTGCAAGGTGTTGATAGTAATCAGATACTTTCAGATGCCCGCCTTGAAACCTTAGGTAGTCGCGATGAAACAACACTGTTCGACGCCTACCTGCCAACCATTTCTTTAAAAAGCTATTGACCCTCTTAAGAAATGCCACAAGCTGTACCTCACTTCATAGAAAAAGGGCTAGACTTAGCCCTTTTCATGTTCAAAGTAGCTTCAAACAGGATCAATCATATTCCAGATGATTGCCAAAAATTATATTAGGCATAAAATACCAATCATCATAGAACCAACCCCATTTCATTTCTACGGTCTGTTCCTTGGGTGGTGCACTTTCCAGCAGTCCTTCTTTGCTGACCTGCTGATTCACACTCACGTCCACCTTGGCATCCAGAATACCCAGATTACCTTTTATCACAACAGAATTCTCATCAACTACTGTTTTGGAAAAACTAATCTTGCCTTGCTGAGCTAACCATTGTGCTTTATCAAAGCGCTCACGGTAGACTGGCTCCATATAATCCCAAGTCTCCTCCCACTTGCGCTCTTCGCGTAAAACCCAAAACTCATTCACACGCTTGATCAGCTTTTCCCTGAGCTCATCCGGCGAATACTGGGCAACCTTTATCTCGGGCAGTTTGAAATCGCCGTTTTCACCGCGTTCAAACTCCTGATAAACCCGCTGACCTGCCGGATTTGCACTGTTCAAGCGCACCATAAAGTAAGTCATCCATAGCTTGTCCTTGCCTAGTACCAAGCGGGGTTCCTTATTAACCGATAAACTTGGGGTAGTTAATGGCAGAGGCTTTTCCAGCCACGACTGCCCATTATCATGACTAATGTTCATGTAGACCGAAGGCACGATGGTTCGATAATCTTCCCAAACTACCAAGACAACCGCTTTGCCGGCATCAATCACATCCGGGTAAGTGGACTTGGTCAGGTCATGCCCTTTATCAGCATCCAGATAAACAACCGGTGCCAGCCACTGATGCGTCTTGGTAGACAAAGTAGCCACATTGGCTGCGACCTTACTCTGTCCGTCAGTTTTAGAAGTAAAGGCCAATACTAAATTATCACCACTAAATGCCCCTTTAATCCAGCTCACCAAACGCTTGTTAAACGCTAGCCCCAACGCTTTGTTATCTAACTCCGACCATTTATCAGCCGTTTCGGTATAAAAACCGGTAAACCCTTTCTCTTCTTCCGGAAGCATGGCAAACACATAAAACTGGCTGGCATTATTAAACGCGACCATCTCCGCCGGCTGCATATTCAAGCCACGGAAGGCAGTCACCTCTGCGCCCCAGCTCAGGCCTTTATCGGTTGATGCTCTGGAGACGAAGCGTAGCTCTGACTGGCCACCCTCAGTGACATCAATTTGCTGCCAGACCACAACAAAGCGATCCTGGACATAAGCCAGCTTGGGGGAGTTTGCAAAAGTAGCAGGGTCAATATTACCCTGTGACTGCATGGCCGCTGTAATCACTGGAGCATCCAAACGGGTGTCTTGCTTTGACCACGTCAGACCGCCATCACTGGATGCATTAACATAGACCCCATAACCTGGCTTGCGCTCATCGGTATAAGCAATGGCTATAGCGCCTTTGCCATCGGCAGCGATACTCAGATCGGGTAATACACCCGTGTCATTATTGATAACCACTTCAGGGGAAAAATTTTTACCCGCATCACTCGATACTCTGACCTTCAGAAACTTGCCTTTGGTCTCATCAACAGACCACCAAAAAGCATACAAATTCTTACCATCATACTGCAACCATTGATTGGTTACTTTCTCAGCACTCAGTATAGTCTCTGTCCCAATCTCATAGAACACCAGTCCACGCGGTTCACCCGCCAACAAAACGAGTTGATCATTGACAACCGTCGATACCGGCTTTACAGAAAACCCTGTTTGATTCAGTAGAGGCTTTACATCCTCAATGATGTTCTTTTCACCGTTACCTTGCTGGCACCCACTGGCAAAACCCAACCACACACTCACCAACAAGAGCAGATAGACCTGCTTCATTTGATACCTTATCCTATATAAAAATATTTTTCACATAAACAAAAAGGTGGGAAAACCCACCTTTTTGACCAACCCTATAACTAACTATTGATTAGTATGGACGGTTTGGATGTGACTCAGGAGTTGTACTCAAGTGACCACTGGTTTCAACCTGGAAGGATACAACACCACCAGCTACTGGAGCCGAATAATCATTAATACCAGCAATATCATATGGCTTAATGTTAGCATCACTGACAACGGTATTCATCAACCCAATAGTCGAAGGTGTGGTACTACCGAATACAGAATAAGTTGACAAATGAGCTTCTGGAAGAACACCACCTGTCCTTGGAGAAAAGTCCAAGTATTCTGCTTTATAAGTAATCGCACCAGAAGCAACTTGCGTAGCCGCCACTGGAGCAATGCTCATACGCTTCCAACCACCATGCACGGTATCTGACAATTGCAGGGTATTCAGCAGTGTTGAACGTCCGAAAGCAGCCATACAGGTCACATTGAAGTTGAAACCACCGCTAGTGACTTTCTCATCGTTGTCATACACACCAGACCCACCCGTTGGGATTTGTGGTGAAATGCTACCTGCTAACGTATCTTGAGAGAATTTCACAGTCGCATCATAAGTACCTGCGCCACTGTCCGCTTTCAGCATATCTGCGCCAGTGACAACGGTCAGCCACTGGGTGTTAGCGATGTCAACGGGCATCCAGGAAAAGTCGATAGACTTCTTGGAAATAAAACCGGCATCGAAATCACCTTCGATCTTTGAACGGTGGTTATTCAGCAGCTTATAGTCCAGGACGAAGCTGTTAGTGGCATCAACCACATAACCAAAACCCGACATTTCGCCTTCATTAGCTAAATCTTTGGCAAGGCTGGCATCACCAACATTGGCTCTATCGGTGATAACGGCAAAACCTACGAAGTTACCTGCAGAATAACCATTCGGTACACTCTTATCATCAGCGTCAAGGTTTACAGCAGCATCGTCATCAACCGCACGCTGAAGAACCATATCCCAAGGAGAAACTTTGCCGTTATTGTTGGAAACTTCACATGACTTTGTCAGATTATAAAGGTCAGAAATAGATGAGCCTTTTTTGAACCATACATAGTGCAGGTCTGATGAGCTGGCCCAGCGATTATTAACAGCACCAGTACCACGTACTTTCAAAGAGAAATAAGTTTGCGGACCGTTAGCAATACCTACAACCAAAGGTGCCAGCAAAGAGTCAGCGCTTGCTGCACCTGATAACAGCAGTGAACCTGCGACAGCAACCGCTACCGCGCTTTGTTTAAAGAGAGTTTTCATAAGCAACCTCACTTAATTAATTAAGTTATATAAATTTATAAAACATCAGCCTTAGCACATGCAACCAGCCAGGTGACATGACACTAACGTACTACTACAGAGCCAAAGCATAGCGCAAAAAAAACCAGTTTGACCAAACACTGTTTTTCACACCTCACCCACTTATTTTTTCTTAAGACTCTTCGGCTCAAGGACAAGTCTCCGCTAGCGGGGACACCCTCAAAAATAAGCACGGTTTGATTGTATAACTGCTGTGGTAAATTTGCAATATTTAGTGTAGCTGTTTTACAACTTCATGCTGTCAACCCAACACAAAGCCACACAAACCAACACTGACCCAAGTTTAGAACAACTGCTCACATAACACAACCATACGCATCTGCCGATAACATAACCACCGCATCCGCTGGAAGAGAAAAAACGGCTCTTTATCGCTATACTCTGCTACAACAGCAGTAAAAACAGCTATATATGTAAGACCCCATCCACACAAATGACTGCCCAGGTATGAAACCATGCTGAAATATTGCCAGAGAGTGATCGTCTTAGTGTCGGCATCGCTTGTCTTCACTCAGCCACTTCTTTCCGCTCCTCACCCCACAGAGAACTGTTCGACAGAAGGTATCGCCATCAGCAAAACATTTTCATCCGGAGCCACCTGGGACTTGTGTGCAGCCATTACACCCGATACAGGGTTGACCCTTGCGCAAGTTTACTATGCCGCACCTGGGCAAATCCGCAGACGCATTTTAGGGGAAGCGAGCCTATCACAGTTAGAAACGGTGTTTGATGATAACAGCGCCAAACCCGAATATGTCGTCACTGACCTAGGCTTGGGTGCTAACAACTCGCTCACCCTGACCGATGCCGACTGCCCGGGTGGTAGTCTGCACATGGCAGTAGCCGGTAGAAATACACTATGCACCCGCTCGGAGTACTACGGCCACCAGTATAAACAGGATTATGACCGGCAGTTCCAAGGGCAGTTTTTTGAACTGTCTGCCGTCTCTGCACCCGATAGTCGTATCTATACACTGCGCTGGCGACTGTATGAGAACGGTATGATTGAGCCGGGTTTGGGCATGAGTGGCTACCTGCCTGGAGCCAGAGAAGGGATCGTGACCCTAGGTAGCTTTACGGATCATGCTGGCTGGCGTCTTGATTTTGACTTGGGAGAAGACCCTACCAATGATGGGGTAGAAGAGATTACCAGCACCCCTACCCCCAGCTACCGACAAAAAGACACGGCCATCAACACGATTTCTAGCGAAACCGGCCGCCTGATGAATCCTGAAATCAAACGCTTTTGGCGAATTCGGGATGGCGCAGAACAGAATGCTAATGGCCGACCCATCTCTTACGAGATCATTCCGTCCCAGTATCACCACAGCAGAGGCAACATCCGCACCCGACCCTGGTTGCAAAATGACATTTACTTCTCACGCTATGCGCCTTGCGAGCGCCATGCCTCCCGGAATCCCGCCCAAGGAGGTTGCGCTGGTAAAAAAAATCTGCAGCATTTCGTAGACGACCAAGCGGATATTGAGAGCGAAGATATCGTTATCTGGTACAAGCAAAGTTATCATTACCTTCCCCGCAACCCAAACAACAACGCTATCAACACGGTATGGAGCACCTTCCAGCTATTACCCAGAGACTGGTATGCCAGCAACCCGTTTTAAACCGGAGCAAATTCATGAAGACTCACCCTGCAAAAAACGTTCACTGGCTCGTGACCATGATATTGCCCGCAGCGATGGCATGGCAGGTTGATGCCATAGCAGCGGAAGGTGCCTGTGCGCCCGAATACGCTATCGATGTAACCTTCAACAACGGGGCACGCTGGGATATGTGCTGGGAACATAGCCTGAGAAATGGCATCACTCTGCACAGTGTCTATTACACCCCCGTAGAAAAGCAGCGCCAGCTAGTGCTCTACCAGGCTGAAGTATCACAGGTGCATGTGCCTTATGATGACAACGGAGCCAGATACCATGACATAACCGATTATGGCTTTGGTGAACGTAACCTTTACCCACTGCGACAAGAAGAGTGTATAGCGGGTAACTTGCTGGCGCTGCAGACAAAACCCATCATCTGCCAGCAAGTGCAGCAACGCGGCTTGGCATTTCGTTCCAGAAACGCCGCAAAGCCCGGTGAAGTAATGAGTTTGTTTAGCGTGTCGCATGTTGGTTCTTATAACTACATCCCAAAATGGCAGTTTTTTGATGATGGCTCAATCGATATTAGCATGGGCGCCACTGGCTCTCTTCAACGCTTCGGTAATGTAGATCAGACGAACCGAGGCTGGATCATCACACCAGATAAAATTGGCTTGGCTCATACGCATAATTTTTTCTGGCGACTGGACTTTGATCTGGGTGGAACAAAAACCAGTGACTACGTCGAAGAACTGAATTTTGTCGCCAGCACAAAAACGCTGGAATTAGAACGAACGCGCCTGGAAACGGAAGCAGCCCGAGACATCAACCCAGAGACACTACGCTCATGGCTCATCTCCGGTATCAAGCCCAGTCAGACTGATGGGGATGCACCGCTTGCTTATGAGATACAGTTAAAAGGCGAGCAGAGAGACACGGGGCCAGCGAGTGAACCCTTTACCCAGCACGACATCTACTTCACAAAAACAAATAGCTGTGAACGGTTCGCTTCACATAATGAAGGCAATTATCGTTGTGGCAATGACCTGTCTGCATTTGTTAACGGTGAAACTATCAAGGGGCAGGATATCGTGGTTTGGCCAACAGCAACCTTCCACCACATGCCCCGCACCGAAGATATGCCCAGCATGGATGCCCACTGGAGTAGCATCCATCTGACACCGTTCAATTGGGGTGGAGACTATCCCGCAAACCCCTGAAATTAAACTCATGAAATTACTTGAATCCACGGTAACTAATGATTTAGCCTTTAGTATGATAGACTTAGTCGAAAGACAGGTGAAAACGTGAGAACCCTATGAAATTTATAACACTGCTCATAGCCTGCTTAATGGCTACCCCCCATGCTCATGCGGGCAATATGGATCCCCTTGATTCCACAGAACAGGCGACAGCGGAAGCACTGGTCAGAGGTGAGTTGAAAGCAGGATCAGCAGCCCGGCAGGAGAGCCAGACCGAATCTTCCCCATCAAACCCGGAACTATTGCTGATAGAACGTCATAGACTGAATGATAAGCACTCCAATGAGCGCTCAGCTGATGTCTATCTGTATGACTATAACACCGATGAAACGATCATCTATCGTGTGGATACCGGTAGTGGCCAGGTATTGTCGACAACACGCCAGCAGCAGTTTCAGCTGCCACTCACAGAAAGTGAAATTGAGCGTGCCACCCAGCTTATTTTTGGTGACCAGGAAATATTGAAACTAGTTCAAGATGAATACCAGAAGATCACTGGTCAGGTGCTGAACTCACCGAGCCAGCTACAAACAAGGGCTTTCGTTTTCACTGCGGATACACTTCCTGAACGCCTCAATCAAGCATCTCAGCAATGCGGGCTGCACCGGTGTGCACAAATTCTCATGTACACGCATGATTCAGTCGTTTTTGAGGTCAGCCCGATCGTGAACCTTTCGGCAAAGATAATTACACAAGTCAGCAGTTTCTAGACCTGCATCAGCGAAAAAAACAAATGAACATGAAAATAAGCAAAAACCTGCTGTCCATGCCCTTCATGCTGGTGCTATTTGTCGGCTTGGACACACAAGCAGCCCCCGACACCTCGGCGACATGCACGGAAGACCAGAAAATACATAAGTCATTCCCATCAGGTGCCACATGGGATCTATGCATAGATGTACGTAAAGAGGAAGGTATTGTACTTTCTCAAGTCTATTACCAAGCTCCGGGGCAAACGGCCAGACGTATCTTGGGCGAAATCAGCCTTTCTCAACTGGAAACCGTCCAGGATGAAAATCTGGGTCAGCCTGACTACCTGATGACTCAGCACGGTCTTGGGGGTGATAATTTACTGACTTTACAGGCACAAGATTGCCCTGGTGGCTCCATACGCGCCATCGGTGGGCGCAATGTCTTATGCAGAAGATCACAGGGAGCTGGCTACCAGTACAAATATGAAACACAGCGCCAAGGAGAGTATTTTGACCTTATCAGCCATTCATATGTCTCCCCGCGCACCTATACTCTCAGGTGGCGACTGTATGAAAATGGCATTATCGAACCAGCATTAGGTACGAGTGGTCGATTATCTGAAAGGGATGCTGGCACTACTGGTAGCACGAGTGAACTCACCATGGGATTTACCGATCATCTGGGCTGGAGAGTAGACTTTGACTTAGGAAGTGATCCTGATGATGATGTCGTGGAAGAAATAACCAGTACTCCAACAGGAGACCGGTTGCGCAAAGACATCGACATAACACGGATAAGTCATGAAACAGGAAGGCTTCTCGACCCGGAGGTTAAACGATTTTGGCGCGTCCGAGACGGAGATAATTATAATCCGGCAGGTATCATCCCTTCTTACGAGTTGGTTCCTCTCGGCTATAACGATAGTCGCAATGATGTGCGTGGGCAACTGTGGTTACAAAATGATGTATATTTTACACTGTACAAACCCTGTGAGCGCCATATGGCACATAACTCCGCAGCATCCTGCGAGGGAAACGGGAATGCCGTTCGTTTCACGCAGAGCCCAGAAAGTATAGACCATGCTGATATAGTGGTCTGGTACAAGCAAAGTTATCACCATCTGCCACGGAGCGAGGATACCCATAAAATAAATACGGTATGGAACAAGTTTCAGTTGTTACCACGGGACTGGCATCCCCAAAACCCCTTTTAAAAGCAAGGCTTGAGTCCAATGAAACAAAAAATATTATTCTTGATGCTGCTGACATGGCTATCGCTGTCAAGCTTACTGCTGCCACCCACTGTCCAGGCTGCCGAATTTTGCAACGACGCCTATTATATTGATGTAAGTCTACCCAATCTGGCTCGCTGGGAGATGTGTTGGGAGCATAGAAACTTTAATGGGGTAAGCCTGCATCATGTCTACTATACACCGCGCAATGGACAACGAAGATTGGTTTTCTATCAGGCTGAACTGGCTCAAGTCCACGTGCCCTATGATGATAATGGCGCACGCTACCATGATATTACTGATTATGGTTTTGGTGGACGCTACCTTGCGGCTCTTACACAAGACGAATGCCCTGATGGCCAACTGCTGGGATACGCCGGCAAGTTCTTCATCTGTCAGCAAATGGTCAGTCGCGGTGAAGCCTATCGAGATATCGATGAACAGGTGACCGGTCATTCATTGAGCTTGTTTAGTGTGTCCCAGATTGGAGCGTACAACTACATCCCGCGCTGGCAGTTTTCTGATGATGGCTCCATGGAGTTTGGTGTAGGGGCAACCGGCGCATTGCAGCGGTTTAGCGATAACGCTCCCGCTTCTCCCGGCTGGCTAATCGCCCAAGACAAAGTTGGCATTTCTCATGCACATAGCTTCTTTTGGCGTCTTGATTTTGATTTGGGAGGCAATAAAACGGATGACTACGTCGAAGAGCTTAATTTCATCAATGAAAACGGGAAGCTGGTGAAACAAAGCAAACGTTTCTCACGAGAAACCGCCAGTTCAGTGAACCCTGCAACTTCGCGCACATGGATAATTTCCTCCGAAAACCTAGAAAACAGCCAAGGTCAGCCTGGGGGCTATGAGATTCAATTGAACCAGTCAGGACAGCGCGATACTGGCCCAGTCACTGAGCCTTTTACACGTAATGATATTTATGTAACAAAAGAAAAAAGCTGCGAACTCTATGCATCACACAACAAGCCGATCACGAATGAAGATGAGGGATGTGCCGATAACTTGGCCAGCTTTGTAAATGGGGAAAGTATAGACAGGCAAGATATAGTCGTCTGGCCAACCGTAACCTTCTACCATATGCCACGCTCAGAAGACATACCCAACATGGACGCTCATTGGAGTAGCTTCCGCTTGATTCCGACCCATTGGCATGACAATAACCCACTTGCGGAAGTCGGCAACAGCACACCATAAAAAACGGAATGGCCTTTAATACGGCATAAATCAAGGATCACAACAGCCCTGCTTTCCAACCCTGAAGCTTGGCTGTGTTCAATTTATACTGAACTTTCAATACATCTTCAGCCACGCCTGTTTTAGCGGCGAAGTCCCGATCGTTCTCATTAAGACTCAACAATAATTTATCCATAGACTGGTCTTTGCCAAGTATTTCATAGCCAAAATGCCGCCCAAAAAACTCTGCCTCAATTTTGCTGCGTTCGAAGACTTCCTGTTCATCATAATCATGTGAATGATAGACAACCGCATTGATCGCATACGCCTTTTTATAGCCTGCTTTGATGATCTGATCGGCCCAGACCTGATCCTCACCATATTCAATCACAGGATAAGGAATTCTCTCCCAAGCGGATCGCCGCAAACAGGAGTTGTTGTCCGAGTAAAAGTGCAGGATTTGCCGCCAGCTTTCATCCTCTTCCTCAAAACGCTGTGCATCTGTTTCTTTGCCAAGATACAGCGGGTAGCGCCCTAAATTTTCAAAGTGGGCTACAAGATCTCTTTTAACAAAAGGTGAAGCACCCGGATAAGGCAAGTGCTTACCAAACGCGCCTGCCGCATCAGGTTCATGCTCCAGTGACGATACCAGGTGAAATAGCCAGAAATCATCCGCAGGCAAGGCATCTTGGGTCAAGAAAGCGATATATTTAGAGGAACTCAGTTCAACTCCCAAATTGCGGGTACCACCATGGCTAAATTCAGACTTGGGTATCGGATGCACGCGTAAGCCATCCCGACTCCGCATGGTCGCCAAAGTACCATCATCCGAACCACTATCGATTACTAATACCTCGAACGGCCACGGGGCCTTTTGCTGTTTCAATTTATCCAACACGGAAAGTAGTAAATCCCCCCCATTTAGGGTCGGAATAACAACCGTCACCATAGGCTCAGGGTTTTGCGGTGCGGCTAATTGCACGTACCCAAGCTCCTGTAGACGCGACTGTATTTCAGTATTGATGTCTCTCGCCGTTTGCTCCCAGTCAAATTGCTGTGCCCACACCATCCCCGCCTTGGCAATAGACATCCGGTGGTCTGGATCCTCTAATAATTTCCCCAGCTTCTCTGCAATATAACGAGGATGCGGCAGCGTCAATTCAACAGTGCCACTTGGAAATACACTGCGCGTGTTGTCACCATCCAACTCTAATACTGCCAGACCACAAGCCATCATCTCCTGTGGCACTAAAGAATAATTAGTCGCGGAAAAAACGACACCCACATCACACTGCCGATACAGCTCACCCAGACCAGAAGCAGCCAAAACGCCATGATCGGTGTAACTGAAGGCAAGGTGGCGTAAGCGCTCTGTATTGTCATTGCTACCATAAACATCAACGTGAAATTTTTTTCCTTGACTAAACAGCAGTTCCAAAGCCAGCAAACCCAGCTCTACCGCGCGCCGTGAGGTCGAAGCCCGCGCATAAAACGCAATACGGGGAACTGCGGCGCTGGGCTTCTCTGTACTCGTTGGGTAATAGATTTGCTGATCTGCTGCCAACCAGAACTTGCAAGCCCAGCGCCCATAACGCTCCCGCATCATTGTCTCTAACCATGGCCCGGCACAGATGCAATCAAGCTCTTCCCGATAAGTCATCTCTGCAGCCAGACTTTCTCCCCCTACTGCAAAGAAAGAAGGTTCGTGATCCTGAACAAAATAAAATCGGCGTTTGAAATTCTGTGCCGATAGTACAGGCCAAACAGATTCCCAGTCTGTTGCAATGATAATGTCACCCGTGGCATCCAGCGTTGCATCTTCGATAAAATGCACCTGTGCACTGGTTTGTTGATAGTAGCGCACCAAATCTTCATAAGCACCGTCAGTTGATTGATGCGACACTTTATTGTGAAGCCAGATATGTTGCTGGTGTCCAAATAGCTCTAAAAGACGGACAAAACGGAAAATAGTCATATTTCCGCCACCGCCTTGCCGAGCAAAATCACAAGTCACCCAGTGGATAACTAATTTATCTTTTGTAAATGTATTTGCTGCAGGATTTAAAGCACGTTTCGGAAAATCGACCATTTTCTTAAATTGCGAGGATTTTCCAGCTGATTTGATCTCATCTGCGTGCTGTGCTGATATGCTCTTATTCCCAAGCTGCAAATGAGCACGGGCAAATAGGGCGGCGTACTTATCACGGAACTCCTTAGTATCAACGGCTGGGTGGGGCTTTCGTCCATCAGCATGACCATGAAGTACATAGTGCAGCAAAGGGTTCACACCACGATCCCAAACATCAGGATACTGATCCAAATACCAGGCACTATCAAAGCATGCACAAGGTGAAATTCGCCATGATTTCTTGTTGCCGAGGAAGTGTTCTAAAGCCGAAGTATCAGGTGGTAAATCTTCACCCAGCTGACGCAAGTAATAATGGCCATCAAACAGTGGATGCGGGTTGCATCTCCAGCCTGAACCATACTTGAGGTAATGGACAAGCGCAGGTAAACCCGTTTTACCCACATCCGGGTATTCATCCACATAGTAATTCGCCAAGAACAGAGGATGAGGATTACGCAGTTCTTGCCCACCAAACTGCAGATAGTGCAATAACGGAATCTGCCCCCCTTGCGCTACATCCGGATAAACACCCACGTACCATAACACATCAAATAATAGATGTGTCTGCCTCCGTTCATACCCGCCTTTTTGTAAGAAATGGACAAGCGGGTTTTCCTTTGACTCTGCGACATCGGGGTATGTTCTTTGATAAAAGTCACTATCAAATAAAACATGAGGCTTAAAACCGGAAAAACCACCCAAAAATAAATAGTGCTGCTCAAGAGGAGAGGGATGATTAACTAGCTCAGGATAGGCCTGCCGGTAATAGGCCACATCAAACAAGGCAGACTCGTTCAGTAGTGCAAGCAGTTTTCCTGCCTTGCGAATGTCAGCATTACAAGGAGGGAACTTGATTACTGCTACTGTAGGCTCTTTAAGCTCGGGCTTTGCCGAGCATGCGACCTCATCGGATAGCTTGACAAGTTGTAAACGCAATAGACTAAGATCATTACGCTGGGTATTATTCAGCTGAATGAGAGATTTCCTCTCAGTATAACCATGGTGCAAACGAGCCTCATGCTCAGCAAGCTGCTGATTGAAATGGTTTTCACGACTTTGCTGAAGTTCAGTCTGTTCTTGCAAAGCACTTTCGTATGCTGCCGCCTGCCGATCCAGTCGATTTGCGTAATCAGCATCCAGTTTACTCACTCGGTTTTCAGTGCTTGTACTGAGAATGCGTAGCTGTTCTTCATGCTCAGCGTTGAGAACACTCAATCGTTCTTCATGCCCGACCATTTGCTGTTTAAGCTGGGCGATGTACTCCGCACTTTGCTGCTCTTGCTTTAGACTCTGCTGACGTTGTTCTTCATACATGACTTCTGTAGAGTTTAAAACTTTCGCATACGGCAAAGAATGCGCATTAAACTGGTTTCTCAACTCACATAATCTCTCCCGAAGTTCAGATCTATCAGGGGTCAAGGTCAAAGCCTGTAACAACTCATAAGCTTCGATCACTATAGGTGAAAACTCTGGATGGCTTCTTAGCTGAGCAAAATCAGAATTATTATGTTTCTGCTTGTCATCAAGATACCGGTCAATTTCCGACTCAACAGCAACAGATATACGTGGGAAATATAAGCCGCATTGCTGAGTAATAGAGCTTGTTACCGCCTTCCAGTTACTCATAAGTTGTTCATATGAAACAAAAGCCACTTTGATGTTGGATGCAAAGAACACTGCATCCAAAACATGCCTGAGCCAGATGAGCGCCCCTTTTGCCAGTGGGAAACCATCACGAGCTTTCAATGACCTGGCAACTTCCAAGGGATTGCGGACAGGAATAATAACGAATGGTTCTACCGCATGATCTTGAAGCAAGTTTAGCCAAAAGGGTAAAATTCGACAAATCCTTGGATCTTTAACAACAAACAGAGACGATTCTTCGAAGTCAGCCTGAACTACGGATGAAATTTTCGTATAGTATCGTTTTCCTTCTGTAGATAAATACCAGTCCCTATTAAACTCAGTCCAATCACTCCATGACGACCCTGCCGATGCCAACAGCTTGTCATGCAAAACCATCAGATTAACAGATTCCCAGAAACCGGTTTCATTATTGTCTGGAATGGGAGGAGCAAGATTCTTAGGTAGATCCGCGCCTAAAAGAGACAAAACACGTGTAATCGCTGAAGTTCCACTTCTATGCATACCCGCAACGATGACAGCTTGTCTCTTAAAAGATGAAGTCATTATAAATTAATACCGCCAAGCTTTAAAAAATTCCTATAAAGACCAGCCTCACCCGTAAAGACACGGCTCATCTTCCCTCATATATATTTGCAATAAATACCTAATATATTATCTTCCGCGAAAGAAGCAAGTCATTCACAAATTGATCATACCATTCATCATTTTTCTTATTAGATAGCTTAACCATTTTTCGCTCGGACATCTGACCGTTAAAATCAATACCAACTCGTCTTGAAATATCTTCAAGACAGATCAGAGTAGTTTTATTATTTTCTTCATACTCAATAATATAGGGAGATATCTTCCAGTCACTAAAAAATTTCAGCCAGATAGCATTATCCTCTGCTAATTTAAATAAAACCCGACGGATAGCATTAAAACTATACCTCACGCGTCGGTTATATTCATTGCTATAACCCTTTAGCAATTTTCCAGCAAAATGTTCATCACTGGCATGATTCGTTGCATGATTGAACCCTGTCTGCGCTGCCATAACTTGAGAAATGGCTTGTCTCAAAGTATCCCGCCTGACAATATAGACCCATTCAGCGTCTGCAAATTGTTCAAAGAAATGAGGACATATCCTGCCCTGAGAATCTGCCACCGCCTCTTCATCTTGAGTCAGGCAGCTTTCAATAGAGGACAACTGATCCCCCATGACCTTAACAGCGAATACACCATTGGCTGAAGATTTTTCCTCGATAAGGATATCAAGTTCTTTATAGTAATCACTGTCTGGATTACGCTCTACCCATGGAATGAAGTATTCTTCCGGCAAACCAAATACTTTTGCGTTCCTCATATCTTCACAGATCATCGTACTACCACTGCGCTGTGTGGCACATAGAACTATCTTTTTCATTCTTATCCCTGTCAATTCATTTCAAGCCATCAATCTAAGTGGCCTATAAACCAACGGCTTTCGCAGCCACCGCAATCTGATAAACAATCTGCACAATATCTTTGGTAAACTGCACGTCCTTGGTATCCAACTCGGGGTAAACCATGATCTGATCACCCGCATCGATACGCAGGTTTGCCCCCATCATCACCTTGCCATTCGGCTTGACGATCACCAGATTTTCCCGGTTAGCCCGCTCGGTATAACCACCCGCCTGGGCGATGTAGTCAAACAAGGTAGCATTCACCGCATACACTACCGCTTGCGGCACCTGTACTTCACCACTGATAGTCACCACATCACTCTTCGGTGGTATGACGATGACATCACCATCTTCCATACGCACATTCGCTGCCTTGCCACGGTCAGAAACTACCACCCGTCCTTCGGGCTGTACTTTGCTGGCGCGTTCGACAAACTGCAGAATCAACTCGGCTTCTTTGGCACGAATAGTCGCCTCACCATCCGAACTGGCAGGTGCAGTCAGCACATTTCGCTCTAATCGCTGTAAAGACTCATCAATATTCTTTTTTTGCTGCAATGCAATACTTTTTCGTTTGATGTAAATATTGCCAATATCTGCATCATGCGGATCAACCGACACATAATCCAGCACTTCCTGCAAACGACTACCCTTTTGTACCGCAAAATAGGAGTTCCCCAAATGACTGCCTTCGATGCTAACGTCAATCACGGGGGATGGCGCATCACTGACAAAACGTACTGTATCGCCATCATACAAACGGGTACGCAAGAACTGTTCGTAAGAAAGGTAAGATGAAGCGGGCAACCCTTCCCGTGTGCCAGACAAAGCCACATTGGTTACACTACTTTCCGGACGTGCATAGCGCACGAGCTGCTCACCATTAATGGCACTGCCCAGAAACTCAAAGCGGTAATTATTTCGTGTTTCACCCTGTACATTAATCATGCTACCTTGCGGACGCACAACGATGGTGTCACCGTCACGGAATACGATGCGCGGCAGATTACCGTTATTGATGAAGTCATAAAGATCAACGGAGGCAATGCGCTGTTCACCGCGTTGAACCATTACGTTCCGATAACTGCCGCGCTTCGGGTCAACACCACCGGCCTGCTGCAGAAAAGACAAAACACTGTCATCCGGCAAGCCGGTATACTGACCAGGACGCAATACCGGCCCACTCACGAACAAAGTAACTTCTTTGGTGGCAGCCGTCAGCAGATTGGCGTAAACATTGACACCCGACTTATAAACCGTGCTCATTGCAGCCTTGATCTTCGCGGATACATCAGCGGCACGGGTACCAAGCATCTGAACTTCGCCCACCTCAGGCACAAACACATTGCCATTAGTATCGACGGTCAAGACCTCATTAACCTTGGCTTCCCCCTCGACTCGCAAGGCAATCTTGTCACCTGCTACCACCTGATAATCAGGATCCAGCATATTCTGTCGACGATTGGTATATTTACCTGCAAACAGGTTAGCCCCGAACGGAGCAATACCCGCCTCATTATTCAGTGGCGCAGGAACACCCTCATCAAATATCTGTGAGTTACTGGCATCCGGGACAGCATCTGCCGCATGAGCCGCCAGACTAACAGTGGTCAATACCCAAAACAGGGCAAGTATCACCCCGCCATGCAATCCACAACGCTGATTATTCATGTCTTACTCATATTGATCTGCTTCATTATCATCATACCCAACCGGCGTGATCACGAATGGTGGCAATTGATAAAGAACCAATGCCCCAGAAAAGAAAGCTCAGCAAGAATACCGTCAGTACCCCAGCAGCTTTGTCTGGTTTGATGGCTGCATCCGGCAAATTGGCTTGTACCGTAACGGTCAGATAGCGGTGTTTGCGTAAGTGCTCAATTCGAACCCGTTCCAATGACTCAAGCCGTGACCTGTAGAGCTGCTCAGCGAATGCCAACTTACTTTGCAACTCCGTATATTTTGACAGCTGCACCGCAACTTGGGTACTTTTACCCTTGCCTTGTTTAGCGGTGACCGTCTGCTCTTTAGCGATCTGCTGACGCAGAGCATTGACTTTGCCCTGCAGCGCTTTCACCTTCAATGCCTGTGGCTGCATGAATGTACTGACCTGAGCCAGTTCAGCTTCTGCTTGCGACAAATCAACCCGTAATTTCGAAACCATATTTAATCCTGCAGCTTCTTCACGTTCGATGCGGCTACCCGCTTGTGCACCTGGATCCAGCACATCCTGCTTCTCCCGAAACTTCGTGGTTTCTGTACGTATTTCAGCGAGTGCCCGCTCAGACGCAGCCGTTTCTTGCTCAGCCAGTTTAAGAGCATCTGTTCGTAAAATATCCGATAATTCATTCACTAATAGCTCACTACGCTTTAGTGCTGAGGTCACTAGCAGACGACTGGTTTCCGGATTAAACCCTGTCATTTTTATCGTACTGATACCAACCGACAAATCGTATTCGACCTCGGCAACACCCTGCCAATACTCCAGCAAATCCTCTTGAGTGGCATCAGGTGGAAGACGTGCATAAAAATCGATAGCCGAATCTGAAAAGTGCTCACGCACATTCACGACCGGCTTAATATCGTGGAGAAAATCTGCTGATAACAAGTAATCTTTGATGACCATCGCATCCATAATAGAGCCACCAGCGCCTGGGATACCGGTCAACGTACCCAGCAAATCTGCTTGGGGTTCGGCATTGCCTTGAATAATAAAATGCGCCTCTGAAACATATTGGGGACTTGCATATTTATAGAAATAGACACCTGCCAAAATAGTTGGCAAGATAACTAACAACAGGAACAGCCAAGGAAAATGACCTTTCCGACGTTTACTCATTTTTTCCTCCTGGCCGTTCCTTGGTAAATTTTGATCCCTGCTTCAATATCATCATAAACACTCAACTGCTGCTCGCTCAGAATAATAACCACATCAGAATAGTCACGAATGGTTTGCATGTCATGCGAGACCAGAATCATATTGGAAGTTCGTCGGCGCTCGTCAAAGGCGGCTCTGCTTTTTTTCTTGAAAGTCGGGTCACCTACCGCCATGACTTCGTCAATCAGATAGACATCAAAGTCAATGGCCAAGCTCAGGCCAAAGGCAAGGCGCGCCCGCATGCCACTTGAATAGCTTTTCACCGGCTCATACAACGCATTGCCCAGCTCAGCAAAATCATATACGTACTCAGTCACCTTGCGTAAATCAGCGCCATAAATACGACAGACAAAACGCAAATTTTCCTCACCTGATAAATTACTATTGAAACCACCACTAAATCCCAAAGGCCAAGAAAATCGCCCACTCCGACGAATTCTACCCGCATTGGGTGATTCAGATCCAGAAATCAGGCGTAACAGGGTTGACTTACCGGCACCATTAGATCCTAGAATACCGATATTCTTATGCTCAGGAAAACGAAACGACACATTATCCAGTATTGTCCGAACACCATACTTCAAAGGATAAGCCTTGCTAACCTGGTCAAACTCGATCATTCATCTACCTTATGGCGGGAAATACGCTCAGCAGCTAGCCCAACAAAAATGAACACCAATGCACACATGAATGGGTATCGCCAGTCATAAAAATTGCTTTTGTATCCATAAAAATAATCACTGCGTGACCACTCTATAATATGCAAAACGGGATTAAACCAGAGCCATTCTCTAATTACGGACGGTAGTGTGTCCGCAACAAAAAAAAGTCCCGAAGTGAAGAATAAAATACGCGTTAAGGCGGATTGAAAATTAGAAAAAGCAGGCATATATAGCCTTGCGACGCCACTAATCAAACCAAAGCCAACACCCAGCATCGTAGATACTATCAGCGCTAATAAAACCAAGAAAACCGATTCAATAGGTTCAAATCGACCTAAATAATAAACCCCGGTAACATACATCAGTGCAACAAGAAACAGGGTGGAAAACTCCAAAATTGTTCTTGCTATGACAATATCGAGCATTTTCACCTGAGGGTAAGTCAGCAACTGTTGATTGCCCCCAATTGCACTACTCACCGCAATCGACTGACGTACAAACGACAACCAAGGAATAATGCCAGTAAAGAAAAACAACAGCATATCAACATTTATTGGAGCCCCCTGACCAAGCACTGAGAATATGCCTACCAAAGTCAGCATATAGGTCGAAGGCTCAAAAAACGCCCACAAATACCCCAACTTACTCCGCCCAAACCGAGTCCGTGTCTCACGCAAAATAAACGCATGAATGACCCGATTCTGTACCCGCCATGCGTTCAGGAAGTCAGACATTATGGCTTAATGGGGTCAGTGTTCAAAACAGGAGCCGCCAGCACCCAGCGGCCATTGATGTAGCAAGCTGACTTTGAGCCGATCTCCGGTTGGCGGTTACGGGTGATGAAATACTGGCAGATATGGCCATTTGCCGAATAATAGCGCACGCCATCCAGCAACACTTCCCCTTGTTGGGGCGGTGGCGCACCCACCAGCCGTTGTTCCTCGGGGCTAAGCGCGGTTCGCTTCGGGGCTTCCAGCTGGAATTTCGGCTGAAAATAAACCGACCGCTTGTCAAAATCATCTACACTCTGCTTTTGCATGTCTTCCATATATTTAAAAAAACCGCTACACCCGGTTAGCAAGGTGAGCAGTGTGCAGCCAAACAATAATTTCAAATAAACTAACATGGTTGATTGGAGCCAAAATCGTTATGTTCAAGGGGAAACGAACCCGGCATCTCCCGCAGTGCGTCATTCTTAGCACAGCGGAAGATACAATGTCTGCCGATGTAGCGCAAACTTATCCTCAGGTGAACGGTATCAATGGTTTAACATTCGGCCACCCTCCACCGCCAGCACTTGCCCGGTGATGTAAGGCGCGTCTTTTACCAGAAACAGCACGGCTTGGGCGATGTCCTCCGGGGAGCCGATCCGCTGCAATGCGGTCTTTGCCAACAGTTTTTGCTGTTCATCCACCGGCATGCCCGCTTCTGGCCAGATGATCGCCCCCGGTGCCACCGCATTCACCCGCACTGGTGGCCCCAATTCACGCGCCAGTGACTGCGTCAACATCACCAGACCTGCCTTGGCCACGCAATACACCGAATGCTCGGGCAAGGGGCGCAGGCCGTGAATGTCGACCAAATTAACGATCACCCCCCGGTTTTCCCGCAACTGCGGCGCAGCGGCCTGGGCAAGAAACAGGGGTGCTTTCAAATTAGTGCCCAACAAGTCATCCCAGTGCGCTTCGGTAATGGTTCCTAGCGGAGTCGGGTAAAAACTCGACGCATTATTCACCAATATGTCCAGCCGCCCGGTTTGACGCAGCAACGCATCCATCAGTGCAGGCAAACCGGCAGTATCCAGCAAATCCGCTGGCAATACATAACAGGAATCAGGCCGTAGCGTGTTCAGCGCGCGTTGCAAGTCGAGTGCATCCTGCTCAGAATGGCGATAATGCACCACGACCGTCGCACCAGCTGCATGCAGGGTACGCACAATCACCGCACCAATCCGCCGGGACGCACCCGTCACCAGCGCCACTTTGCCCGCCAGTGTCGTCTCTACCATATCACCTACCTGTTCGTTCGGGTTATCATAGTGCATTCTTGCCATCATAACCCGACATGCACTTGACTGACAGCTTACCCACACCTTCAACACCGGCATTATGGCATAGTGCGCAACTGGCTGAGCGCATCCGGGCAAAGATCAGGCAGGCGGGTGACAGTATACCGTTCCAGATGTTCATGCAAATGGCACTTTATGAACCCGGCTTAGGCTATTATGTGGCGGGTCTGCACAAGATTGGGCACGGTGGCGACTTTGTGACTGCACCCGAAATCTCACCCCTTTTTTCACAATGTATCGCCCGCCAGTGCGCACAGGTACTGGCAAGTCTGGGCGGCGGCGACATGGGCGACATCCTGGAACTGGGTGCCGGTAGCGGGCAAATGGCAGCTGATATTCTGCTCTATCTGGACAGTATCGATTGCTTGCCACGCCGCTACCTGATTCTGGATCTTAGCCCCGACCTGCAGCAGCGCCAGCGCGCAACCCTCGCCCAACACGCCGGACACTTATTGGAAAAAGTGACCTGGCTACATACCTTGCCACAAGTAGCGATTAACGGCGTGATCTTGGGTAATGAGGTATTGGATGCCATGCCAGTCAGCCTGTTTACGAAAACCGGGGACGACGTTGCAGGGGTCAGCGAAAAAACCGGGGAGGTCGTTGCGGTGCATGTTGAAGTGAGGCAAGGTGAATTTGCATTCTGCACCAGCCACACGCCCGTCACTCCCCCTTACCCTGCCACCGAATGGCCACCCGCTTACCTGTCTGAATACAACCCCGCCCTGCCCGACTGGCTGGTCAGCATGAGTGACACACTCGAACAGGGTGTCCTGCTACTGATTGATTACGGCTATGAACAAGCGGACTATTATCGCCCGGAACGCAGCAGTGGCACACTGCTATGCCATTACCAACAGCGGGTACATGCCAACCCGCTCATCTGGCCGGGTCTGCAGGATATTACTGCCAGTGTCGACTTCACCGCCGTCGCGGCGGCGGCAGAAACGGCAGGCTTTGAACTGGCCGGTTATACTACACAGGCCAACTTTCTGTTCAACTGCGGGCTGGAAATACTGTTTAATCAGGCACTGCATGACCATCCCGAACGCCAGTATTCGTTGGCGCAACAGGTGCGCCTGCTCAGTCTGCCCGCAGAGATGGGCGAACGCTTCAAAGCGATAGCCCTCAGCAAAAGATTTACGCCAGCACTCGATGGCTTTAAACTCGGCGACCAGCGGCATCGCCTATAACTCATCTAACATCAATTCTCTATAAATTTATCATTTAAGGACATCATGGATATTCTTCTCCTGCTGAAAGCGGCCATCATGGGGCTCGTCGAAGGTGCCACCGAATTTCTCCCTATTTCCAGCACGGGCCACCTGATTCTGGCGGGTGATCTGCTCAATTTCATGGATCACGACAAACGCGGTGTGTTTGAAATCGCCATCCAGCTGGGTGCGATTCTGGCCGTGGTCTGGGAATACCGGGTGCGTTTTGTGAGCACCTTCAGTGGCCTTGGCCGTGATCCGATTGCTAATCGCCTCGTGATCAATCTGGCGATTGCTTTTCTGCCGCTGGCCATTCTGGGTCTGGCGTTTGGTAGCATCCTGAAAGAATACCTGTTCAAGCCCGTGCCGGTGGCGATTGCTTTTATTGTCGGTGCTTTCATCATCCTGTGGGCAGAAAAACGTCAACACACGATTACTATCCCTTCCGTCGATGACATCAAACCCATCGATGCCCTGAAGCTGGGTTTTGCGCAGGCGGTCGCCTTGATTCCGGGAATGTCGCGTTCCGGCTCAACCATCATCGGTGGGTTGCTGTTTGGGCTGTCACGCAAGGCCGCTGCCGAGTTTTCATTCTTTCTGGCCGTACCCACCCTGGGCATCGCCTCGGTCTACACCATGTACAAAGAGCGGCATTTACTGGACATAAACGACCTGGGCGCGTGGATAGTCGGTTTCATTTTTGCATTCATTAGCGCGATGATTGCCGTGCGCGCCCTGATTCGCTATGTCAGCCACCACGACTTCACCATTTTTGCCTGGTACCGGATTGCCTTCGGGGTCATTGTGCTGGTGACGGCTTATACCGGTTTGGTCAACTGGACAGTGCACTGATGCACTGAGCGCTTAAAGCCTTACCCGCTGCCGTCAAGCCTAAGATTTGCACGGCAGAACGGCTACCGCTGGCAGCGTCCTTGCGGTGGCCGATGCGGGCGAGGTTAAATCCGGCCTGCGTCCAAAACGCCTGCAAGCCGGGCGTGAGTGCATAACTGACACCGATGTAATCTGCAGCTTGTGCTTCGGCATAACGCACCAGCGCAGCCAGCAAACTTCGCCCCAGCCCCTGCTGCTGCCGGGCGGGGTGTACCGCCAAACGCATAATGCGCTCACACTTCAATTCAGCCGCCCCGGCAATACCGGCATGGAAGGTTAAAGTCTGCGCCAATAAATGCCCATGTGGACGCCGCTGGCCCGCGTGAATCGCTGCGGTCAGCTCCGCGTCCAGCCCACCCTCACGCGATAATAGTGCCACCGCCAGCACCTGATTTTGTGCCTGCAGCACATGAATGGATAAATCCGGCGCATCCAGCATCTGCCGCAAATCAGACGGGCGGGTTTGGTAATGCGCAGTCACCAACAAACCAAACACTTGCCGCAGCAACGCTTCATCAGCGGCCAAGTCGTCACGATCCAGCGGATGGCAAGACACGCCACCTCCTGCACTCCCCGGCTGCTCAAGCACAGGAGCCGTGTCGACATCCAGCAACAGCGCACGATTCAGCAGGTTCTCCAGAGGGTCGTTATCTATCCAGCGCATCGGGCGGGTGAGCTGTATCCCCTGCCAAACCGCTCCACGCGCCGAGAGTTCAGCCTGAAAACGCAAGGCAAAGCCACGCCCACTGCCCTCATACCCTTGCAAGGTGGTCGAGAACACACAACGCGGATAATGAGTTAGCATCTTAAGCAACAAAGGAAGGGGAATCGCCGCCGCCTCGTCAACCAGCAGCACATCGCCTGCTGGCAAGGTGTGTAACAAGTCGTCGGGCGCGAAAAACCGGGGTGGTGTAGTGGCATGTTTGAACACTGCCGCTACCGTTGCCCGCGACGGTGCCGTCAACAACACCCGCTGCCCTGTATCCATCAGTTGACTGGCTGCCATCCCCAGTGCAGCCGATTTGCCACGCCCCCGGTCAGCGCTTAATACGACCGGTGCCTGTGCTTGCACGATGGTGCTTACCGCATCCGCCTGACTCAAAGCCGGTAAACACACTGGCCTCTCTTCCCCGTCAGTGGGGAGGGCAAGAGCCGAGGGGGAACTATTATCGCCCAACACCCCCACCAAGCGCTTTAAAAACCGCCCACAGACAGCCTCCGGCAGATACGGATACGGAATAAAGCGCCGGTAGTCAGGATCAGGATATTCTGGCCATGACGCCAACGGGGGTGACAATAACAACAGATGGCCACCCCCGCGCAAGGTGCCACACACCGCAGCAAACGCATTGACATCAAAACCGCTGAAAGCATCAAATACCAATGTTCCAAATTCCTGCCCCAGCACCGTCCGGGCTTTACTCGCAGGCAACGCGCCGGGGATTAACGGAGCGGTGGAAATCCAGAGCATATCAGCCGCATCAACATCAAGAGTCGATAGCTGCTGTTGGGCAGCCCATAAGCATTCAGCCTGCGAGCTGCCCATGAAGTGGAGTAAGCGGCGCGGTAATGCGGACAAGCTAGACGGCGTCGTTGCCTTCTTCACCCGTGCGGATACGGATAGCTTGCTCAACCGGTAGCACGAAAATCTTGCCATCACCAATTTTGCCGGTTTGAGCCGCTTGGGTGATCGCCTCGATCACCGCATCCACCTGATCGTCAGTGATAACGATTTCCAGTTTGATTTTGGGCAAGAAGTCGACCACGTATTCAGCGCCACGGTATAGCTCGGTATGCCCTTTTTGCCGACCAAAGCCCTTGACTTCAATCGCGGTCATCCCGGTAATGCCAATTTCGGTGAGCGCCTCGCGTACATCATCCAGCTTGAACGGTTTGATAACTGCCTGTACCAGTTTCATCGGAGTCTCCTTAAGTCTTGAGTCAGTCTTGAGTCAATGGTAATTGCCTGCGCCAGGCCGAAGTGATCGGATAACGCCAGTCCTTGCCAAACGCACGCGGGGTAATGCGCACACCCGGTGATGCTTGACGGCGCTTGTATTCGTTTAATAATACCAGATTTACGACCCGGCGCACGGTAGCTGCATCGTAACCTGCGGCCACAATCTCGGTCAGTGGCTGGTCATGTTCAATAAACCGCTCCAGAATCGCATCCAGTACTTCGTATTCCGGCAGAGAATCCTGATCCAGTTGCCCCGGTGCCAGTTCAGCCGAAGGTGGCCGCTCAATCACCCGCTGTGGAATCACTGCGCCGAGTGTATTCCGGTAAGTTGCCAGCCGGTAGACCAGCAATTTGTAAACATCTTTCAAGGGTGAGAAAGCACCGGCCATATCGCCGTACAACGTGGCATAACCCACTGCACTTTCACTTTTATTACTGGTCGCCAGCAGCAACTTGCCAAACTTGTTCGACATCGACATCAGCAACATGCCACGAATACGCGCCTGCAGGTTTTCTTCGGTGACATCCGCTTTGTAACCGGCAAAAGTCGGGGCCAAAGTGCTCACAAAGCTTTCATACACCGGCTCAATCGGGATCTGGCGGAACGTGACGCCCATGATTTCAGCCTGTTTGGCGGCATCTTCCACGCTCATGTCAGCGGTATAGCGGAACGGCATCATCACCGCTTCCACATTTTCAGCCCCCAACGCATCCACCGCAATCGCCAGCGTGAGTGCCGAATCAATCCCGCCGGACAAGCCGAGTAAAACCCCCTTGAAGCCATTCTTGTGCACATAATCGCGTACACCCAGCACCAGCGCCTGATAAACATGCACTTCCTCTGCGCCATAATCCAGCGCTGCCGGGGTCGCGGCGGCATCCGTGGCCGCAGCCACTGACATCTCGCCGAAAAAGAGCCCTGCGGCAAACAGGGGCACTTTCAGGGTACGGATGCCCTGGCTATTCACCAGCATCGCATCGCCGTCAAACACCAGCTCATCCTGACCACCGACCAGATTGACATAGGCAATCGGGCAACTGTGTGTTTTTGCCCGCGTCCGGATCACCTGCTCGCGTTCCACGAGTTTGTCATGCCGGTAAGGCGAGGCATTCAAAACGAAGACCGCTTCGGCTCCGGCAGCTACCGCCCGCTGGATCGGTGCTTCGTGCCAGATGTCTTCGCAAATCAGGATACCGGCACGCACCCCCTTGATGTCCACCACCAGCGCCTGATCACTCGCAGTAAACCAGCGTTTTTCATCAAACACCTTGTAATTGGGCAAGGCCTGTTTGGCATACTCACCGATCACCACCCCGTCCCGCAGCACACAGGCCGCATTGCGGAGGGCACCGTCACGGTACAAGGGCAGGCCAATCATCGCGGTGATGCCTTGGGTATGCGGCTTGACCTGCTCCAGCGCCTGCTCAATCTGCGCGAGAAAATCGGCACGCAACACCATATCTTCAGGCGGATAAGAGGATAAAGTCAGTTCCGGGAACAGAATTACGTCGGCCTGTTGCGCGCGCGCCGCCTGAATAGCCTCAATAGCCTGGTGGGTATTACCGGCCACATCGCCAACAGACAGGTTTAATTGCGCCAATGCGACGCTTAAGTTTCGATTATGCTTTTGCACGTTGTCATAGAACAGTAAGATTACGGATTGAAAACTATACCTGAAAAGTGTGGATAACAGCATGTCCCGTCTTATTTTTATTCTTGTTCTGCTGGTAGTAGGGTTTCTCCTGCTAAAGTCGTGGCAACGCAGACAAATTTTAACCAAAGAAAAGCGTTCCGTCGTCATCAAGAACAAAACCCGTATCGTTCGTTGCGAACAATGCGGCTTACATGTGCCGGAACCTGACGCTGTCAAGCATGGGGGAACCTTCTTTTGCAGCCTGGAGCACGCACAACAAGCGCAACCACTTACCCGGAACCGGAAGGAGCCAAGGGACAAACCATAGCGTCTTTTTTCCTGCATGAAGACCCTTGGAACCTGCTGCGCCTGTATCATGTCTATCGCCTCGCGCTGGCCGGTGCCTTGTTGCTGGCGATGGTCAGTGACTACCGGATGGTGCAGCTGGGCGCACATGACCCGGAACTGTTTCGCTGGCTGACCTCTGGCTACCTGCTGGTGGCGATTGTCAGCAACCTGAGTTCTTATTTTGAGTGGCCGGACTTGCCCGTGCAGGGGGTGGCTTATGCCGTTCTGGACATTTTGCTGCTGTTTGGCCTGCTTTATACCAGCGGTGGCGTCGGGGTAGGCATCGGCGTACTGCTGGTGATCCCGGTGCTGATTCCGCACATGTGCGCACCCGGTCAGGTTTCAATCGCGCTCGCTGCCATGACCGGCATAGGCCTGATCAGCCTTGAAGTCTGGCTGGGTCTGCAACAAGGCAATATCACCCAGGCGTCCAACCTGACCCACAGCGGGATTCTGGCCCTGTTCATCATGCTCGCCAGCTGGCTGGGTGATCGCTGGATACGCAAGGCCGATGCGATGGCCAAGTTAGCCACACGACGGGGGATTGACCTCGCCAACATGTCGCAGCTGAACCAGTCGATTCTGGACAGGCTGGAAGCCGGCATTCTGGTGGTAGAAACTTCCGGGGCGATTCGCCACATGAATGCGGCGGGCTGGCATTTGCTCGGGAACCCCGGCAACTGGCGCAGCAAACCGCTGAAAGTATTCGCCCCGGAACTGGATCATCACTACCAGCACTGGATCAACACCATCAGCCCGCGCACCGCGACCTTCGATATTCGCCACCAGCAGGCGACCGAGTTGCAGGTCAGATTCACGCAAATGGGCACCCAAACCCGCCGCACGACCCTGATCAATCTGGAAGATACCAGTGAACAGCGGGAAAAAGTACAGGGGGTGAAAATGGCCTCACTCGGCCAGTTAACCGCAAGTATCGCGCATGAAATCCGTAATCCGCTCGGTGCGATCAGCCATGCGGCTCAACTGATGAGCGAATCGGACAATCTGGATAAAGCCGATGCGCGCCTGTTACAGATTATCCAGACCAATGCCAAACGCATGAACCTGACGATTGAAAGCGTGCTGAACCTGTCGCGCAAAAAAACACCCAAGCGTGGGCGCTTGCCACTGAAAGGCTGGCTGAACAGCTTTCTGCGGGATTTCATCCTGCAACATAACCTGAAAGAAAAACAGGTGTCGCTGTTCATTGAACCGGCTGACCTGATGATCGAGTTTGACCCGGCACACCTGCACCAGATCATGTGGAACCTGTGCCGGAACGCGGTTAAATATGCGCATGACACCCCGCAAAAGCTGCAACTCGACATTCAGGGCGGCACACCGTCGCATAGCCGCGACGTGTTATTGAACGTGATTGACAATGGCCGTGGCATCCCCGAAGATCTGCGGCAGCGACTGTTTGAGCCGTTCTTCACCACTAGCTCACAAGGAACCGGCTTGGGGTTATTTATGGCGAGGGAACTCTGCCTGAGTAATGGCGCTACACTGGAATACCTGTCCCTGCCCACGGGCGGCAGCTGCTTCCGGCTCGCCTTCTCACGCGTAGCACACTAATCACAACAATAAAGCATTATGATGGCTGAACAACTATGACTGAACAACGCGTACTGATTATCGACGACGAACCTGACATCCGGGAGCTGCTGGAGATCACCCTGCTGCGCATGGGGCTGGATACCTTGACGGCCGCCAATGTCGAAGATGCACTGGAGCAGATTCGCACCCACGAGCCGAATCTGTGCCTGACTGACATGAAACTGCCGGACGGGAGCGGGATCGACATCGTGCGCTTTCTGCAGAAAGAATACCCGCATATTCCGGTGGCCGTCATCACCGCGTTTGGCAGCATGGACACGGCGGTCGAGGCACTCAAGGCCGGAGCTTATGATTTCGTCTCCAAACCGGTCAACCTGCCCAAACTGCGTGACCTGATCCAGACGGCGCTGCAACTGACCAGCGGTGAGAAAGATTCGCGGGCTGGGAAGCAGGATAGCGATAAGGACAATGACCGCATCTTGGGTTCATCACCCGCCATGCAAACCCTGAAAGCCACTATCGGCAAACTGGCACGCAGCCAGGCACCGGTGTATATCCACGGTGAATCCGGGAGTGGTAAAGAGCTGGTCGCCAACGAGATTCACTTGCAAAGCCCCCGCCAGAAAGCCCCGTTTATCCCGGTCAACTGCGGTGCGATTCCTGAAAACCTGATGGAAAGTGAATTTTTTGGCCACAAGAAAGGCAGTTTCACCGGCGCGGTCAGCGATAAACAGGGTCTGTTTCAGGCGGCACACAAAGGCACGCTGTTTCTGGATGAGGTGGCCGATTTGCCATTGACCATGCAGGTCAAGCTGCTGCGTGCCATTCAGGAACGGGCGATCAAACCCGTAGGTGGGCTGGAGGAAGTGGCGGTAGATGTGCGTATTCTGAGCGCAACCCATAAAAGTCTGGAGCATGAAGTCGCCGCCGGTCACTTCCGGCAGGATTTGTATTACCGCCTGAATGTGATCAAGCTGAAAGTACCCCCGCTGCGTGACCGCCAGGATGACATTCAGCGGCTGGCTGATTTCTTCCTGAAGAAAATTGCGGAGCGTTGGCAGATGCCACCGATCAAGCTGGTACAAAAAGCGCGTAATGCGCTACAGGATTACAGCTTTCCGGGCAATGTGCGAGAGCTGGAGAATATTCTGGAACGCGCCAGCACCCTGTGCGAAGACAACACGATTTACGCCGAAGACTTGCAGCTGCCGCAAAACCTGCCATCACCGGAAAGGCCGTTTCCGGGACAGGCGGCGCATACGGGTCATGTTCATTCGCAGGAGATACCGGCACACACGGAGCCTGCTCCCGTAGAGCATAACTGGTCACCCCATACGGATGAGCACAATGAGCGCAACATGATCATTGAAGCGCTCGACCAAACGCGCTGGAATCGCACCAAAGCCGCCGAATTACTGGGGATGAGCTTCCGTCAGCTACGCTATCGTATTCAGAAATATGAGCTGGACAATGCGTAATGAAGAAGACCAGCAGCCGGAACAGGATTATGCCAAGCGGCATCCTAAGTTGATTATTGAGGTGTTATCGCCCTCCACTGCTGATAAAGGCCGGGGCAGTAAGTTTGCCAGCTACCGTAAGTTGCCCAGCCTGGAGGAGTATTTGTTGATTGATCAGGCAGATTATTACCTGGAGTTATTCCGCCGTCAGAACGGGGATGAGTGGGTGCTGATGACCCGCAGTGGCGCAGAGGCAATGATTGAGCTGCACAGCATTGACTTCAGTGGCAGTCTGGCTGACTTTTATGAAGATGTGCGCTGGGCAGACTGATTTTTTATCAAATCACCCCGGAATGAACTGACAATACTGTCGAAAATGTCAGGAATTGACAACAAAGGACTTAATTAAACAATAGGCAATTTCATTAAATAAATAAAAAATCTCTTGTTTTTCAGTTATTTAATCGGTTTTTGCGTCAGTTGGCACGCCACCTGCAACAAGGTCAGTGCCTCACGGCAAACCCCAATTAAAACTAGAATTGATAAACAAGGAAGCATAAATAATGAAAATGTCCATGAAGAAAAAAGCTCAAGCGGGTTTCACTCTGATCGAATTGATGATCGTGGTAGCCATCATCGGTATTCTGGCCGCGATTGCACTGCCTGCTTATCAGGATTATACGATTCGTGCCAAGGTGTCTGAAACCATGGGTTTTGCAGCAGCTGCGAAAACAACCCTAGGTGAAGATTACTACGGTCGTGGCACACTGCCCGCTGCAACTAATGATATTGTTGTTCAAACAAAGGCGTCTATGGAATCATCTAAATATATCAAAACTGCTGCTTACGTACTTGTAAGTGCCGATAATGCAACATGGACAGTGACTCTACAAAATGTGGGAACACAAGCTAATGATGATACCATTGTATTTAATTACCTCGGCACTGCAAACAAACTTGATATGTCATGTACTGGTGGAACTCTTGATCAGAAATATCGTTCAGCACAATGTCGTAGTGGTAGTTAACACCTAATGATATAATTTGCAAGCCCGCTTAAAGCGGGCTTGCTTTATCAAAAAAATGAAGGCTATAAAAATGCCAAACTCAACAAAAAGAGATAAGGGCTTTACATTACTTGAATTGATGATTGTAGTTTCTATCATTAGCCTTCTTGCGGCTATTGCCCTTCCTGCCTATCAAAGCTATACTATTCGTGCAAAAATCTCTGAAGCCATGCAATTTTCAGCTTATGCTAAAACGATTATGTGGGAGTCTTATTTTGCGACTGGCTCTATGCCTTCTGATTCAGAGTCTATAATCACTAGCATAAAAAATAACATGGAATCCTCAAAATACATCAGCCAGGCAAACTATACAAAAAATACATCAGATAACGCATCCATAACCATAACTCTAATTAATATGGGAAGTGATGTATCAGCTGGAAATAATACACTAATACTCAATTTTATTGCAGAAGCAGGAAATGTAACACTTGACTGCACTGGCGGATCATTAAGAAAAATGTATAGACCAGCGCCATGCCGATCTGGCTCCTAATTAAGACAAATACCTCACAAAAACCGATGGCATCAATAATCACTAAATATCCAAATACATTTCCATGAAACTTATAATAAAAAAATACTCAGAAAGCGTAAAACTTGATTACTTTATAAATATACTCCTAGTCATGCTGGTTATTGCCAGCGCTCTGCCATTCCTCATGATGACAAGTTTTCATGATTCACAGAGACTGTTGTCCATACTTATCATTAATTTCGTGATTTTTTATCAATTATCCACTTTTGACTCATGGTCTAGAGCTAGTATCATTGGGTTATTGATTATTACATTATGGGGAACAATAACCAGTACTCTATCAGTAGTACCAGCTTGGTCGTTCATGGAGGTCATGCTGTGGCATTGCATTTTTGTTGCAATACTTACTATTTTTAAAGAAACAAATACGAAAACAATAACCATAGTTGCCATAACATTTGCCTGCACACAGGCTTTGTATATAATTCGCGATGCTTTAAATTATTTATTCATAATAAATGATCAAGCAATACTTGACGTGTGGATGGTTATTGATGGCTTCTCTAATATTCGTTTTTATGCCCAATTCTTGAGTTGGACTTTGCCATTTCTTATTGGCTATCTGGTTATAGCCAAGCCATTAACCTATAGAAAGATGCTTTTTTCTGTCACTATTGCTAGCTGGACATTAGTTTTAATGAGTGGAACGCGTGCTTTTATTCTAGGTGTGTTTTTTAGTTTAATTGCCACCTACTTCATAACGCCTAACATTTGGACTCGCTATATGAAGTTACTGCTACTAACGGGCTTAGCTGGAATAATAGGCTATGTAATGTTAATTTTCCTCATCCCAATGCTATTGGGTATTGATAATACAGCTGCTCTGAATAGTACAACAAATCGTGATTTCGGCAGCTCAAGCGGTCGGGTTGCTATATGGTTAGATACTTTGCAGATTGCTATTAACAATCCAATTTTTGGCATTGGCCCCATGATGACGGCTTTGGAAGGCATGCTGACTTATGTTGCACACCCACATAATGCGCTGTTACAGCTAGCCGCAGAATGGGGCATCCCTTTCACTGTTATTATTGTGCTTTTCTTAGGCTATTTAACATGGCGCTGGAAAAAACTCATTGCCCACAAACCAGAAGAACGGGAAACATTAGCGCTGCCCATAACTGCCGCAATCAGCTCGGCCAGTGCAGCTAGCATGGTTGACGGCCTTATTGTAATGCCTATCAGCCTCTTGTATATGGTTGTGATTACAGGCTTGGGTGCTGCTTTATGGCGAACCTGGACACCAATGACAAAGCGTTTTCAGGCTCCGCGTGTGTTTATCATCACACTCTGCATCATTCCCGCAGGATTGACGACAGCAACAGCCTATCAATGGTATTTGATTAATCACGAGGAACAAACACACCAAAGTGGACCTAGATTTTGGGAAAATGGCAAGATCACAGCAATCCTTAAAAACCCTTGATGTAAAGGACTCACTCGAAAGAAGTAGGTTGTTCAGCCTGTACTCTGTTAGCATAAGTATCATCAGTTGATAAAATAATTTTATAACAAATGACATAATAACAACCACATGGCCACACCGAACATCCAACTTCCGGGCTACGTCAAACAACTCGTCACGGCAGGCGTGGTGGATGTTGCGGTGGCTGAAAAATCGGTAAAACAGGCGCATGCCGATAAAACTCCTGTGCTGGACTGGTTGTACCACCATCAGATTGCCAATCCGAAAGAGCTGCTCATGGCCATCAGTGCCGAATACGGCATCAGTGCGATTGACCTGGATGCGATAGATATTCGTCCACAAGTGGCCGATCTGCTCTCCGATGAACAGAAAGAGCGCCTGCATCTACTCCCTATCTACCGTTATGGCAACAATGTGTTGGTGGCGCTGGCGGATCCGGTTTATCTGCCGAATCTGGATGACGTTAAATTCGCGACCAACCTGAAAGCAACTCCGGTTTTTGTCCAGTTCGACAAGCTGGAAAACGCCCTTAACACCGGCGGACGCTTCGGCGGTGGCGCTACCCCCGTGCAATCCGGCATGTCGGTGTCCAGCGAGACCATCAGCCAGAATATTGCACTCGATACCAAAGAGCTTAAAAAAAGTGACGATGACGGCGAAGAAGTGGAGATTATCTCCTTCGTTGACAAGCTGCTGTCACACGCCATCAACTCGAAGGTCTCGGACATTCACATCGAGCCTTATGAAAAAAACCTGCGGATTCGCTATCGGGTGGATGGCATGCTCAAGGTCATTGCAACGCCCCCCATCAGTATTGCCGGGCGCATGACCTCGCGCATCAAGGTGCTCGCCCGCATGAATATTTCAGAACGGCGGGTGCCACAGGATGGACGCCTCCGCTTCGCCTTAAATGAGAAAAAGAATATCGACTTTCGTGTGAACACTTTACCCACGCTTTATGGCGAGAAAGTGGTGATGCGGATACTGGACTCCGATAACGCGGCCATTGGCGTTGAAAAACTGGGGTTTGAACCCAAACAGAAGGCTGATTTTGTGAATGCCCTGAGCAAACCCGACGGCATGGTCTTGGTCACCGGCCCGACCGGTAGCGGTAAAACGGTCACGCTTTACACCGGCTTGGGCATGCTGAATACCCCGGAAAAAAATATCTCCACGGCGGAAGACCCGGCGGAAATCAACATGCCGGGCGTCAATCAGGTCAACGTCAACGCGAGGGTAGGCTTGACCTTTGCCGAAGCTTTACGCGCCTTCCTGCGGCAAGACCCGGATATCATCATGGTCGGTGAGATTCGTGACCTGGAAACGGCAGAAATCTCGATTAAAGCGGCGCAAACCGGGCATTTGGTACTGTCTACCCTGCATACCAACAGCGCCCCGGAAACCCTCACTCGCTTGCTCAACATGGGCGTGCCTCCTTTTAACATTGCGTCCTCGGTGCATCTGATTATTGCCCAGCGGCTGGCACGGCGCTTATGCGAGAAATGTAAACAACAAGCCGATATTCCAGCGGATGTCCTGATCAAATTTGGCTTTGCGGCAGAAGAACTGGGCACCTTCCCCATTTATGAAGCAGTGGGCTGCCCCGCCTGCTCCCAGGGGTATAAAGGCCGGGTCGGTATTTATCAGGTCATGCCTATCTCGCCTAAAATGGGGCGCATGGTCATGGAGGGGGGTAACTCACTGGATCTGGCCGAGCAGGCACAAAAGGAAGGCATACTCGATTTGCGCCAGTCGGGTCTGGCCAAAGTCCGGCAAGGGATTACCTCGCTGGCAGAGCTGGAACGCATTACCAAAGATTAAGGCTCTTCACGCAAGCAGTCTTCTGCATACACCCAGATGCTTCCGCTTGTCTGTCAGCCAGCATCACTGGCTATCAGTCATGCTAGAATCAGACCTAATTAATGATAATAAAAGGTTGCTGAAGCACATGGCCAGTTCACGTGTCAATACCCGGAAAATCGCTCAGACCGCGCATGACAGCTCGGAAATGTTTGTCTGGGAAGGCGTTAACCGCAACGGGATTAAAATCAAGGGCGAGACCCAGGCAACCAGTATCAATACCTTGCGTGCTACTTTACGCAAGCAGGGCATTAACCCCGGTAAAGTCGCCCGTAAACCGCGCCCCCTGTTCAAACCGGCCATCAAACCCGCCGATATTGCCCACTTTGCCCGGCAGATGACCACCATGATGCGCTCTGGCGTGCCGATGGTGCAGTCCTTGCAAATGGTCGGTAGCGGCGGCGATAATCCGGCGATGTACGATCTGGTCAAAAAAATAGTGGAAGACATTGAATCCGGCTCCAGTTTTGGTGTGGCTCTCAGCCGCCACCCCAAATACTTTGATGACCTGTTTGTGAACCTGATCAAAGCGGGTGAAATGGCCGGTACGCTGGAAACCATGCTCGATAAAGTCGCTACCTACAAGGAAAAAAGCGAGTCACTGAAAGCCAAAATCAAAAAAGCAGTCATGTACCCGGTCATCGTTATCGTGGCAGCGGTGGTGGTCTCCAGCATCATGCTGATCTGGGTTATCCCGCAGTTTAAAGACGTATTCAGCAGCTTTGGTGCGGATTTGCCCGCGTTTACCCTCTGGGTTATCAGCCTGTCGGAGTGGCTGCAGGCCAATTGGTGGATGCCACTGGTCGGCATGGTGGTGATCGGGTATAGCTTCAATAACGCCAAACAGCGTTCCAAGAAATTCAACCGCTTTGTCGACAAGGCCACCTTGAAAATTCCCATCATTGGCGGCATTCTCAATATGTCATCGATTGCGCGCTTTTGTCGCACCCTCTCGACCATGTTCTCGGCAGGTGTTCCATTGGTAGAAGCGATGGAATCTGTTGCGGGCAGCACCGGTAATGCGTTGTATTATGATGCCACCATGCAAATGCGCGACGACACCGCACAGGGGCTACAATTGAATATCGCCATGCAAACCACCCAGGTATTTCCGAATATGGTGGTGCAAATGACCCGAATCGGTGAAGAATCGGGGCGTCTGGAAGAAATGCTGGCCAAGGCCGCTGATTATTATGAAGAACAGGTCGATAACCTGGTGGATACACTGGCGAAGCAGATAGAACCGCTGATCATGGCTGTTCTGGGCGTCATCGTCGGCGGGCTGGTGATTGCCATGTACCTACCCATTTTCAAACTCGGCGCTGTGGTTTAAACACTGCCGGTAAACTATATAACAAGGGCACAAATGGAACTCATTCACTTACTCACGACCGACAGCACGTGGTTGCTGGCTTGCGTGGGCATCATCTCATTACTCATTGGCAGCTTTTTGAATGTTGTCATCAACCGCCTGCCGGTGATGATGGAACGCGAATGGCGGCACGAGTGCGCCGAGTGCTTTGGGGGTGAACAGGAGGTCAGCCCGGAAACCAGCCCCTTTAATCTGGTCGTTCCACGCTCACAGTGCCCCTCTTGTGGTCACGCGATCAGTGCTTTGGAAAACATCCCGGTCATCAGCTATCTGGTGCTAGGCGGTCAATGTGCCGGTTGCAAAACGCCTATTTCTGCCCAGTATCCGCTCGTTGAACTCGCTACTGCCCTCTTGTCGGTAATGGTCGCGTACCGTTATGGCTTCAGCAAGGAAACGCTGGCCTTGCTGTTTTTCACCTGGACGCTGGTCGCACTGTTCATGATTGATGCCAAAACCATGTTGCTCCCCGACTCCATCACCTATCCACTACTGTGGGCAGGTATTTTGTTAAATATGAATGGTCTATTCACCAGCCTGGAAAACAGCGTGCTCGGCGCTGTGCTCGGCTATCTGGCACTGTGGAGTGTCTATCAGCTGTTCAAACTGCTGACCGGCAAAGAAGGCATGGGGCACGGTGACTTCAAGCTACTGGCGGCTCTCGGTGCCTGGGGCGGCTGGGAGATACTGCCTTTCGTGATTTTTGCCTCTTCAGCGTTGGGTGCTTTGTTTGGTCTGCTCTGGATGCTGGTCAAACGCAGCCGTGAAAGCGTACCGATGCCATTCGGCCCCTGGCTGGCCATGGCCGGTTTTGTCGCACTACTCGGGTATCAGGAGGTCGTGAGTACCAGCCTGACACTGTTTGCACCCCCGCTGCGCTAAACGAAACAGCGCAAAACGGTGCAAAGCAGATTACCTTCCACTCAAACCCGGAATCATGTCGGCAAAATCAGCGACTTCAATGTCACGCCAAAAAGGCAAAGCACGCTGCGCCGGTCTGTCACGCGTGCCGCCATTCTGGAGTAAACAGTCTCCCTTATCTTGCACTAACTCGCGCAATAAGCATGTGCCTGCGGTGCGCGCATTGTTTGCACATGCACACTGGCTGAACGTTGCCAGCCACCACAACCACTCCGGCAGGGTGCAGGTGCTACCGCCGCGACCTGCTGTACAACGTGATACTGTGCAGCGGTGGTTTGTTGATGCTGCTGGATTGGCTGTTGTTGAACCCGTTGCTGTTGCAGTGCGGCAGCTTTGCGCTGGGCGGCCAGCAGGCGCTGTTGTTGCACGGCACGCTGGCGTTGTTGTGCGGCCTGTTGGACGGCACGGCGCTTTTGGGCCAGCAGCTGTGCTTTGCGCTGTGCCTGAGCCGCATAATAGGCCTGACGCTGGGCGCGCTTGGCCTGGGCTGCGGCGGGTGACTGCCCTCCATGTGCAACACGCCCCCGCAGGGCGGCATAGCCACAGGTACTGGAGCAGCCACGCGCATGCCTACCTTGAGCACGCTGTCCATTTCCATAGCCATGCCCGTGCACACCTTGGCTACCGCTGACTTTCAATATTCTCCAGCCATCATGACAGCGCCCATCAGCAGTACACTGATAACTGGCAGGGCTGGTGTGGTATTTCCCGCCCTGCCAGCCATCGACACGCACCGACTTGATTCTGACCACTGGCTCACGTTCATTGGCCTGCATGGCACGCATGTCCTCGATGCCGCCCGTCCAGGCTTGCGCCTGTGACGCTGCAACCAAGCCCAAACCGACCCCTATGATAACTTTTTTCATGTGACTGTCTCCATCAACAACCATTGACCTGCTAAACTAGGGCATCCGATTTTTAGTCAGGACTACCCGCGTAATGGATCAGGAACAAACCACCCACTTCGGCTATCAGCAAGTTCCCGTTATTGAAAAAGCTAATCGAGTTGCCAAAGTTTTTCATTCGGTAGCCGACAAGTACGATGTAATGAACGACGTAATGTCATTGGGCATTCATCGCCTGTGGAAACGTTATACCATTCAGGCCTCTGGCGCGAAGTACGGCCAACAGATCCTTGATCTGGCCGGTGGCACGGGCGATCTGGCCGCAAAATTCGCCCGGATTGTCGGGAAAGACGGCAACGTCGTACTCTCGGACATCAACGCTTCCATGCTGGAAAACGGGCGCAAGCGCCTGACTGATAGGGGCATTGCGGGCAATATCGAGTATGTGCAAGCCAATGCGGAATGCCTGCCGTTTGCTGACAACCAGTTTGATGTGATCACGATTGCCTTTGGTTTACGCAATGTGACCGACAAGGACAAGGCACTGCGTTCGATGCTGCGTGTCCTGAAGCCGGGTGGCCGCTTGTTGGTGCTGGAATTTTCTAAACCGGTTATCCCCGGCCTTAGCCCTGTTTATGACCAGTATTCTTTCAAATTTTTGCCGATGATGGGTAAACTGGTGGCGAATGATGCAGACAGCTACCGTTATCTGGCGGAGTCTATTCGTATGCACCCCGATCAGGACACCCTGAAAGCGATGCTGGAAGCGGCCGGATTCGAGCGTGTCACCTATACCAACCTGAGCGGCGGCATCGTCGCTTTGCACAAAGGCTTTAAATTTTGATGAACGCAGATTTGAATAAATCCATGAAAAAAATGAAATCCCTGTTACCCCTGACCGTACTCGCGCTGGTAGCGGGTTTAAGTGCCTGCGGGGGTGATAGCCCACCTGCTGACACCCAAAAAACGACCGATGCGCCTAGCGCTGCACCTGCTGAAACCAGTGCTACAGCGGCAGCTCCAGCTACTGTCACCGAGACTGGCGCAGTCGCTACGACGGATGCAGCCACTGCTATCAGTGTCGACAACCCGCGTATCCGGGTCACCCCGCCGGGGCTAATGGTCACTGGCGCTTTCATGACATTAAAAAACAACGCTGATACGCCTTATGCGCTGGTTGCAGCCAGCTCCGACATTGCTGCGGTCACTGAAATTCACCAGACCCAGATGCAGGGTGAGGTGATGCAAATGCAGCAGGTTGAAAAAATTGAGGTGGCTGCTGGCGAAAAGACTGAACTGAGACCCGGTGGTTTTCATATCATGTTGATGCAGTTGAAAAAACCGGTCGCGGCCGGGGACAAAATACCCATCACGTTGATTTTTTCTGATCACAGTCAAAAAACAGTCGAAGCCGTCGCTGCTGACGACATGCAATAAAACGGAAAATCCATGAAAAAACCAGGAATTGTGCTCGGCCTGCTCGCCTTTGCGGTCGGTGTTTTCGTTGCGATACAGTTTGCCGGTAACTCCACCGGCAGTACCCGCTTCAGCAGTGGCACGGTCGTGCCGGTCGCAGAGGGCAAATTTGGCGGGGACTTCACCCTGAAACAGGGCGATAAGCCCGTCAAACTCAGTGATTTCAAAGGCAAGGTCGTGGTGATGTATTTCGGCTACGCCTCTTGCCCGGATGTCTGCCCAACAACGCTGGGTATTATCGGCTCGGCGTTAAAGGAATTAAGTCCGGAGGAAATCGCTCAGGTACAACCGATTTTCATCAGTGTTGACCCGGAACGTGACAGCGGCGAGAAACTGATGGCCTATGCGCAGCATTTCAGCCCGGCTTTCATTGGCATCACCGGCACGCAGGAAGACTTGCAGAAAGTAGCCGGGCAATACGGCGCATTCTACGCCAAAACCCAATCAGACTCGGCGATGGGTTATCTGGTTGACCATACCTCCAAAACTTATCTGGTCAGCAAAGACGGTGCTTTTGTTAAAATTCTACCCCATGACATGAGCAAGGAAGATGTCGTCACCAGCCTGCGTGAGGCCTTGTAAGTGAGTAAATACTGATGCTGTTGACTGCCCTGACCGCTGCGCTCGAAGCCGCGTTCAATACCTGGTTGCGGCTGGATGCGCGTACGCATGGCGATGCTTTGGTGCGCCTGCAGGCCTTGCAGGGCAAACTGGTTTGTTTACATATCCAGAATCCAGCGTTGCCTCTTTATTTCCTGCCCACTACCCGTGAAGTCAAAGTCAGCGCCGCTTATGATGCCGAACCGGATGTGACTATTCACGGCACTGCATTGGCATTCATGCGCCTGAGTCAGGCCACCGATGCTGGCAAAGGCATGCTGGAAAATGGGATTAAAATCGATGGTGACCTCGGGCTGGGCGAGCAGTTTAGTCAGATCCTGCGTGAAGTTGATGTCGATTGGGAGGCCTTACTGGCGCAGGCAGTCGGTGATATCCTGGCTCATCAGGTCGGGCAGCTGGGGCGTGATACCCACAGCTGGCTGGAAAGTTCAGCCGAAGCGATGCGCCTGAATACCCGGGAATATTTGCAGGAAGAAGCGCATTGGCTACCGACGGACTGCGAAATACGCCACTTTCTGGATGAAATTGATACCCTGCGTATGGATACTGACCGACTGGAAGCACGCATCAAGCGCCTTGAATCAAACTTTTACCCACGAACACCTTCGTAATTACAGCAGCAGACGGACACCCACATGTCATCACTACACGAACAGTTACTCAAGGCCGGTCTGATCGACAAAGACAAGATCGCCAAGGCCGAACAGCAGCAACGCAAACAGGCCCATCAAAAAACGGCACAGGCACAAAAGAAAGCCAAAAAACAGGGCATTGAGCTCACTGACGAGGCCAAATTACTCGCCGAGCAAGCCGCCCATAAGCAGGCAGAGCGTTCACGCGAACTGAATCGCCAGCAGCGTGAACAGGCGCAACAACGTGCTATCAAGGCACAGATCAAACAGTTGATTGAAATGAACCGGATTGACCGCAAGCGGGGTGAAATTTCCTACCAGTTCGCGGATGGCAGCAAGGTACGAAAAATATTCGTCACCGACAAGCTGCAAGACCAGCTGGCTTACGGGATTATTGCGGTGGTGCGCTTGGACGACCATTATGAGCTGGTGCCCAAACAGGTGGCCGACAAGATTGCCCAGCGCGATGCGGCCAGTATTATTGTGCAGAATACCGGGAGCCAGGCAGCCGGTGCCCCGGCAGAAGATGATCCTTATGCTGACTTCCAGATTCCAGACGATTTGATGTGGTAAACTGCGCGGCTTTCTGCTGCCTGGCCTGATGATGAAACCTTTTACCCGTCTGCTCCGCCTGTGGACAATTGGCCGTGTTTTTATTCGACACGGCCTGGATGAATTTGTTCTCAGCGTCCCGCTGCTGCGCCCGGTCGCGTTTCTCTATCACCTCGCACCGTGGAACTGGGGTAAAACCGAAAACCGCCCACGCGGCGAACGCATTCGGCATGCCTTGGAAGATCTGGGGCCGGTCTTTATCAAGTTCGGGCAAATGCTTTCCACCCGCCGGGATTTACTGCCGGATGATATTGCTGCCGAATTAACCCGCCTGCAGGATCAGGTGCCGCCCTTTTCGGGTGAGGCGGCGCGGCGCATGATCGAGAAGGCTTATGACAAGCCGGTCACCGAGGTTTTCCAGCAGTTCACTACCGAACCCATGGCCTCTGCGTCCATCGCCCAGGTGCACGCCGCCCAACTGTGGAGTGGCGAGCAGGTCGTGGTTAAAGTTTTGCGCCCCGGTATCGAAAAAACCATTCGGCAGGATGTCGAACTGATGTACACGCTGGCGCGCATGGTGCAACGTTACTGGAAAGAAGGGCGGCGTTTGCGCCCGGTAGAAGTCATCGCCGAGTATGAAAAAACCATTTTTGACGAACTTGACCTGATCCGCGAGGCCGCCAATGCCAGTCAGGTGAAGCGTAACTTTGAAGGTGCCAAGACCATACTCTATGTCCCCCAAATATACTGGGATTATACGCGCACCAATGTCATGGTCATGGAACGCATTTACGGCATTCCCGTCGGCGACATTCCACGCCTGCAGACGCATCACATCAACTTCAAACGCCTGGGGGAGCTGGGTGTAGAGATATTTTTTACCCAAGTCTTCCGCCATAATTTTTTCCATGCCGACATGCACCCCGGCAATATTTTTGTTGACCCCAGCAACCCGCAAGAACCGCAGTACATGGCGGTGGATTTCGGGATTGTGGGCACACTGTCACCGGCTGACAAACGCTATCTGGCCGAAAACTTCTACGCCTTTTTTAATCGGGATTACAAACGGGTCGCCGAACTGCACGTTGAATCGGGCTGGGTGCCCTCCAGCACGCGGGTTGATGAGTTTGAATCGGCAATCCGCTCGGTCTGTGAGCCCATTTTCAATCTGCCCATCAAGGATATTTCTTTTGGGCATTTCCTGTTGCGCCTGTTCCAGACAGCGCGGCGCTTTAACATGGAAGTGCAGCCACAACTGGTATTGCTGCAAAAAACCCTGCTGAACATCGAAGGCCTGGGGCGACAGCTCTACCCTGAGCTGGACTTGTGGTCGACCGCCAAACCCTTTATCGAACGCTGGATGGATGAACAGGTGGGGGTACGTGCCTTGCTGAACGGTGCCAAGGTCAATCTGCCCAAACTACTGGAAAATCTGCCTTACATGCCGAACATGTTGTACGACATTATGCGCCAGACTAACCAGCAGCAATTAAAATTGCAATGGGAATCCCAACAGTTGGAAGCACTGCGCAAGGACATGCGCGAGGCACAATACCGTAACCGGCTGGCTATCGTCGGCGGCAGTTTGTTGGTAGCCGCCATCCTGCTGACCGATACGGGTAATGCAGGATGGCAGTCGACCCTTGAAGGTCTTTCGTTACTGAGCTGGGCGGCAGGTGCAGCAGGCTTGAGCCTGTTAGCTTACAGCCTGCTGCGCAAGACCTGACCGAACCGCTTTACTCAATACCCAACAGTTCCACATCAAAAATCAAGGTTGCATTCGGCGGAATCAAGCCACCCGCACCATTGGCGCCATAGCCCATTTCTGGCGGGATCACCAGAGTACGCTGGCCACCGATTTTCATGCCAGCCACCCCCTGATCCCAGCCCTGAATCACGCGGCCTGCACCCAGTGGGAACTGGAATGGCTCGCCACGATCAACCGAGCTATCAAACTTGATGCCGTGCTTGTCCGCAGCTGCTGCATCATACAACCAGCCCGTATAGTGTACCGATACCACTTGTCCGGCATTGGCCACCGCGCCATCACCCACTTTTACGTCGGTGACTTGCAGGCTACCCGCAGGCTCGGCAGTGGCAGCAGCAGGATCAGCAGCCGTTTCAGCAGCCGCAGGATCAGTGGCAGCCGTTTCAGCAGCCGCAGTTTCGGTGGCAGCAGGCTCGGCAGCAGCCGTTTCAACGGCAGCAGGTTCGGCAGCAGCGGCAGTTTCCGCTGTTGCGCTGGCAACCGGTGCGGTTTTGTCCGCACACGCCGTTGTCAACACACTGGCAGACAAGGCCAACGCTAACGGCAGAATCAAACGTGTTTTCATTGCATAGGTTCCTCAGTAAAAAATCAGGGCAGATTATGAACTCTTTTCTGCCAACAGGCGAGATTACCGTTTCAAGAGTACGTAAACAGCCCCGGTACCCCCATCGACCGGTCGGGCAGAATGATAGGCCTGCACCCGGTCATGCTGGCGTAACCAATTATTTATTTTGGTTTTCAGTACCGGGCCACGATGATCGGAACGGTTGCCTTTGCCATGGATAATCCGCACGCATTCACCCTGCAAAGGAAAAACGTTCACCAGAAACTCGGCCAGATACATGCGTGCCTGCCGTGCATTCAAACCGTGCAAGTCCAACTCTGCCGCCACCCGGTACTCACCGCGCCGCAGTTTGTTGAATACCCGGTGCTGGATACCAGGGCGCAAATAACTGAGAATATCGCCGGGCTGGATTTCAGTCGGGTCATATTCATCGGAAAACATATCGAGTAGCACCTGTTGCTCATCTTCCAGGGTTTTCACCGGAATAGCGCGTGGTTTTGGCGTATCATGCACCACCTGATTAAGCGGTTGCAGGCGCACCACATCCTGCATAGACTCACGAAACAAGATGGCATCATCAGGTGACAGGCGATTCTTTTCTTTATGCACCGTTCTGCCTCCTTTTGACAAACGCGATAATAAATCACAACAGACGACCAGGATCCAATGAACATACTGCTGAGTAACGATGACGGGTTTCAGGCACCCGGCCTGCAAGCACTGCACCACGCCCTGCGTGGGCAGCACGATATTATCACAGTCGCCCCCGATCGTGACCGCAGCGGTGCCAGCAACTCGCTCACCCTGGACAGGCCACTGCGCTTGCGCCTGCAGGGTGAACAACTTTACAGCGTCAACGGCACGCCGACGGACTGCGTACACCTTGGCCTCACCGGATTGTATGCGCACTCGCCTGATCTGGTTATTTCCGGTATTAATTCCGGGCCTAATCTGGGGGATGATGTCCTTTATTCAGGCACGGTGGCAGCGGCCATGGAAGGCCGTCACCTCGGGTTGCCGTCGTTGGCCATCTCACTCAACTCGCACCAGCCGGATAACCTGCCCAGTGCGGTGCAGGCGATCCTGCATCTGCTGGAGCGTGTCCAGCAACACCCGGAACGCAGCCAGATGATTCTGAATATCAATGTACCCGACCTGCCTTGGGAACAAATTCGGGGTTTTCAGGTAACTCGCCTCGGTCAGCGCCATAAATCAGAACCTGTCATTCGTAGCCATGATCCACGCGGCAAGGAGATTTTCTGGGTGGGGCCACCGGGTAATGCGGCGGATGCAGGTGAAGGCACTGATTTTCATGCCATTGAACAGGGTTACATCTCGATCACCCCGATTCACAGTGACCTGACCCGCTATCAGGCCATGGCCGGGACACGCGAGTGGTTACATGGGGAAAACCATGGTAAACCGTAAGCAGGGTATCAAAAGACTGGACATCAAAGGCATCGGCATGACCTCACAGCGCACCCGCAACCGTTTGGTGCAGCGCCTGCGTGAAAAAGGCATTCAGAATGAGGCCGTGCTGGACGTCATGTCCAAAGTACCGCGTCATCTGTTCATGGATGAAGCCCTCGCCAGCCGTTCCTATGAAGATACTTCCCTGCCGATTGGCCATGGCCAAACTATTTCCCAGCCCTATATCGTCGCCCGCATGACCGAGTTACTGCTCGCCAGCGAACGCCCTTTACAAAAGGTGCTGGAAGTGGGCACTGGCTCAGGTTATCAGGCAGCCGTGCTCGGTGCTTTCATAGAAAAAGTATACAGCGTCGAACGCATTGAACCCTTGTTCCGACAAACGCGTGAGCTATTAGCTGCGCTGGGGTTCCGCAACATACGCACTTCCCTCAGCGATGGCAGCTGGGGCTTGCAACACGAAGCACCGTTTGATGCGATTATGGTGACCGCTGCCCCGGAAACAGTGCCCTCCGCCTTGCTGGAACAACTGGCAGTCGGTGCCCGCCTGATCATTCCTACCGGAAAACAGGGGCAGCCACAAGTTTTGCAGTTAATTACCCGCCTTGATCAGGAACACTACCGCACTGAGGAATATGAAGCCGTGCAATTTGTCCCTTTGATTAGCGATTCCCGCCCCTAAACCCCTAATATTCCAGGCCATCATGAAACTTTTCTCTTCTTTATACGACAAAGTAATTGCATGGGCGAAGCATCCGAAAGCCCCCGTTTTTCTCGGGGTGCTTAGTTTTGCAGAGTCATCATTCTTCCCGATTCCACCTGATGTCATGCTGATGCCGATGGTGATTGCCAAACCTGCCCAGTGGCGCTGGCTGGCTTTTTGGACAACACTCATGTCGGTACTCGGTGGGGTGGCCGGGTATTTTATTGGTGTGTTCGCCTTCGAGTGGCTGCAACCACACATTATTGCGTGGGGATATACGGATAAACTGGCATTAAGCACTTCATTATTCAAGGAATGGGGTGTTTGGGTTGTTTTTGTTGCCGGGTTCTCGCCAATTCCCTATAAAATCTTCACAATAACGGCGGGTGCACTGTCGATGGCCTTGATTCCATTTATAATTGCATCCATCATCGGGCGGGGAGCACGTTTTTTTATCGTCGCTGCATTGTTAGCCTGGTTAGGCCCCAGAATGGAACATCTCATCATCCGTTACATTGAATGGCTAGGCTGGCTGGTTGTGGCTGCTCTCATTTTTAGCGTTTTAATAACACAGGTGTAACTCATGGAAAGAAGAATCAAGCTTTTAGCGGCAAGTTCAATTGTTGCCTTGGCAACGACTGCTTGTGCACCCAATGGTGCATACGACCCCTATAACAACAATCAATACCAGGCCCCTACCAACAATTACAACGGCGCCAATGTCAGTGGCGGCAGCGGTGTCAACAAGGCACCTGTGACCCACTCACACGGTGGAAAAGTGCACTCGCACCCATTACCCGCTACTGGCTTGCGACATACCCATGCGACCGGTGGCGGTAACGCTTATACCCCATCGAATACGTATACTGCCCCGACTAACACCTATACGCCGCCTGTCAGCAATAACGCAGGTAATTACGCAGGCAACAACAGTGGCGGCACTCCACATGCACATTGTGGCCGTACTCATAGCCACCCATTGCCTGCACAAGGCCTGGCTCACATCCATGGTGACCCCGCTTGCCCCGGTGGTGGCGGTAACGTAGCAGCGCCACAGCCACAGCCGATTCCTGTGCAGCCAAACGCCAATAATGGCACAACGCAGCCCAATAACTACGGCTACTATGATTATGCTTACGGTGGCACCAACAACAACCCGGCGCCCCCTAACACCAATACGGGCAACACTGGCAATACCGGCACCAATAATGACAGCTATTACAGCTACGGTGGCACTCCCAATAACACCACCAATTATTATGATAATGTCCAGCCAAAACCGCCCGCATCATACTATGACAACAGTAATAATACGGGCTCAACCGACAATTACAACTATACTCCACCCGCCGCCAACACCAATACAGGCAGCAGTAGTGGCGATAGTGGTTCATTTGCACCGAACAATTATTCAGGTGGCAACAGCTACACGGTGCAACGCGGTGATACTGTTTTCCAGGTAATGCGTAACACGGGTATCTATTGGAAAGACATTATTCGCCTGAATAACCTGCAAGCGCCCAATTACCAGATCAATCCTGGCCAGACGCTCAGATTACGTTAATCCGTTATTTGCAGATAATGGGCCAATAAAAAACCCGCGCCTTTCGACGCGGGTTTCCTCTGCAACAGTGCGCAGATTAATACATCAAACCCTAGCAAACATTGCTATCACAAGGCGCACCATTACTATTGCCTGCGTTCTGGGTTCCACCCTCAATATAGCCCTGTAACTGCTGGGCACTGATAACGCCCATATGGGTATCAATAATCTGTCCCTGTGGCGATACGATATAGGTCGTAGGCACTCCGTAGATCAGACCGAGTGCAAACATGGTGCTGTCTTGCGTAGGCACCACCGTATAATTGATACCTTTTTGACGAATGAACTGACGCATGGCCGGGATGGCCGTTTCTCCAGCATCCATGCCCAGTACAACGACCTTGTCACGATAGCGGCTGGTGATAGATTTCAAGGCAGGGATTTCTTGCAGACAAGGCCCACAATAGGTAGACCAATAATTAACAATCACCCATTTACCACGGTAGTCAGAAAACTGATGCCGTTTTCCATAGATGTCCTGAAAAGAAAAGTTAGCTACCTGTTCCGCAGAGGCTGCAGATGAAAATAACAGGCAAGCCGATAACACAGCCGATTTAAACAGCTTCATAAAAAACCCTCAAACATAAAAGCCACTAAACAGAAAAACAACAAAAACCTTTTATTAGTTATAATCACCTGATTTTTTACTCAAAAAAGAGTACCTGACCATTAAACATGGTCAAAATTTCATATTCGAGTAGACCACTCAAGTATTCATTGTCGTCATCTGGCAAAAGAACCCCCCAGCAAGAGGCCTCCTTTTATAGATTATGTATACAATCAATCCATTGCAAGTTGTATTTACACAACAAAACAGGAAATCGTTTCGCAAAGGCCATTAATTTGCTAAATTAATGACCTTTGTTCGATTACATCAACCATTATCCCGGTCACGTCCGAATTTATTGCGGAATGCGGCTGCCCCTAGCAGCAGAGCGAGCAATATTTGCGCCCATTGCGACAGCGTGGGCACCGCTAATTGTTGCTTGCTGGCCGTACTGGCTGTATTTTTATCTAGATAATCAGGAATGCCGTCTTTATCCGAGTCCAAAGCATCGTCAGGATTACCATCTTTATTCAGATCAGCCATTTCCTGGGCAGTGAGTATGCCATCACCATCATCATCCGCATCCAGGTAATCGGGAATGCCATCACTATCGGTATCATCGTTAGCAGGCGAGGCATCACCGTCATAGTTCTCTCGTTTGGTTAAAATGCCATCACCATCATCATCCGCATCCAAGGCATTAATGATCCCGTCCTTGTCGGTATCCTGTGGAGCCGTTACGTCTTTGACCTCATCCGCATCTGAAACACCATCCTGATCACTATCTGCTGAATTGGGGTTAGTGCCCAAATCGGCTTCGACAGCATCACTCAAACCATCGCCATCGGTATCCAAACCGGAATCCTTTGCGCGCACACTGACGGTAACCCTGCCGATGCTATTGTCGCCCTTGTCATCTGTGACGGTGTAAGTAAAGGTATCACTACCTTCATAGCTACTATCTGGAGTGTAGACCACTTTATCGCCACTGATAGTGACGGTGCCAAAATCACCGTCAGTCACTGCCGAAATACTCAGTACATCGCTATCTTCATCCGTATCATTAGCCAATACCGCAATGGTTAAAGCAGTGCCCTGCACCGCATTGGCGGTATCGGCGACGGCAACCGGTGGTTTGTTGGTTGCCTCCGCTGACCGACAATCAGCCGCACTGCCGTAGTTGCCCAGATAATTGTTTTCAGAGGAATCACCCCAGCCAAGATTGGTAAACTGATTGGCGGGGCCAGTACCAGCCGAGTTGCCAGCCGGGTTGTTGAATGGATCCAGTTCATTGTTGATAATTTCAACAACACCCAGGCATTTGCTGGCATTCTTGAAACTGAAAACCTCCTGTTCCTCTCCTGCTTTCCAGGCGAAAATCTGTGGATTGCTGGAAAAAACGCTAGAAAAAGACAGGTAATCAACGGTCATATCTTCTGTCGGAGCACGCACTGTAGAACTATTAGACCAAATAACGCCGCCGTCAGCATGTACATTGACAATGGAGCCAGAGGCCACAACAAAATTATCAGCCGCAATAGCCGCATGCGGAACCCGCAAGGTAATTTGTGCTGACAGACTGAGATCTGTAGGTGTGGGCGTCGCATTAGGCCGCATGTACACATGATAGCTGGCGGTGGCGGCCTGCCACTCGATCCGGTATTCAATACCGTCCCCTTCTGCTGCCCAAACGGTTGTTCCTGCTTGCGCCAGGGTCAAAAACAGAAGGCCTTTTGATATTGCATGACTTAGTGATTTTTTCATTATTCGTTACCAATTTATAATTTTTATTTGATGACTCATCAGGGCATCTGCTCTCTGACGATAAAGTTGGCATTAAATCCTGTATTATCGGGATGAGTCAGCACATTGGCGATCAGCGTATTCGTATCATTAGAGGGGCCGGTAAAAATACACTCCCCATCCATATTGAAATCAGATAGCTTATAACCTGACACAATGTAATTACTGCTGAACGAGCTATTCAATTTTGCACTGAGCACTTCCGCATAAACAACCCCGGTATCCTGATAGGCACCGTTCGCAATTAACATCTTGTCAGCATTCGCATTACCTGCCCATAACAGCGCAACCCCTTTTATTGCCGTGCGGGCATTACTGCCATAAGTGGATGTGGCGGGTGCACTGAAATCAACAGTCGGTGAGGTCACTTTTAAAGCCACCGGGCCAGCCGTCATCACCCCCAGATGGTTACGATGCCGAATTGCCAGATAATAATCACCCGGCAAAACACCGGTAAATCTCAGTACTGAACTGCCATCTGCTGCCACCACATCGCCATCCCGTTGTACCAGAGCGGCTTTGCGGCTAACGACTGTTTTCCCATCGGTCTTCGAGCGCAGCTCGACCAATACCCAATCAACAATCGCATTATTACCCGTTGTTGCGAGCACACTGGCCGTCGTCTGTTCCACCCCCTGATAAGCGAACCCGTCTATCGAATAAGGCTGTAACAGGGGAATCAGGTTTTTCGTGCGTAAATCGTCCCGCATCAACAGCGTGCTCGCATTATAAGCCCCCTGTAGCATCACCTTGGTGCTCACTGCAATGCCATCATCGGTCGCATCCAGATAATCCGGAATACCATCACCGTCAGAATCAGTCGCGTTATCCGGAAGCCCGTTTTTATTCGGATCACTCCCTTCATTGATCGTCAGCACGCCATCCCCGTCATCATCCGCATCCAAGGCATCAATCTTGCCATCTTTATCCGTATCCAATGGGCTGGCCGGATTGGGTACCTCGGCACTATCAATCAGACCATCACCATCGGAGTCTTTGCTCTTGGGGTTAGTCCCCAGGATTTTCTCCTGGCCATCGGTCAGGCCGTCCTTATCCGTATCCGAATCTAGCGGGTTAGTCCCGTTATCGACTTCGACTTTATCGGGGACACCGTCACCATCCGTGTCCTGCTTCAGAGGATTAGTCCCCAAGGCCACTTCCTGGCCATCGGGCAAGCCATCACCATCACTATCCGCACTAGCCGGGTTAGTCCCAAGCTTGACTTCATCCGCATTACTCACCCCATCACCGTCCGGGTCACCCAAAGGGCCATCCGTATCATCTTTATCCAGATAATTGGGCTTGCCGTCACCGTCACTATCCGTCGGGTTTGTCGATGGATTATTATCCTTATCGGTGTTGGCATCTTCCTGACTGGTTGGCTTACCATCGCCATCATCATCGGAATCCAGATAATTGGGCAGTGCATCAGCGTCTGTATTCAACGGGTTAGTGGCGGGGTTATTGTCGCCGTCAGTATTCGAGTCTTCCATTTTGGTGGGAATCCCGTCACCATCATCATCCGGATCCAGCGCATCAATCTTGCCGTCTTTATCCGTATCGCGCGGGGTAGCACCCGTCCCTATTTCAGTAGCATCCGGAATGCCGTCATTATCTGAATCAGGGCTATTGGGATTGGTACCTGCTGCCAGCTCCTGCGCGTTGGTCAAGCCATCACCATCGGGGTCAGCCAGAGGGCCATCACTGTTATTCGCGTCCAAGTAATCTGGCTTGCCATCGCCATCGGTATCGATGGGGGTAGTGGCCGGGTTGCCGTCCTTGTCAAGGTTGGCATCTTCAAGCTTGGTCAGGATACCGTCGCCATCATCATCCGTGTCCAGGTAATTCGGGATACCGTCTTTATCCGTATCCACTGGATTAGTGGCCGGGTTACCATCACCGTCTGTATTGGCGTCTTCCAGCTTGGTCGGGATACCATCACCATCGTCATCGGTGTCCAGTGCGTCAATCGTGCCATCCTTGTCGGTATCTAGCGGATTAGTCACGCTCCCGATTTCTGTGCCATCGGGAATGCCGTCACCATCCGTATCTTTTTTATTCGGGTCAGTTCCCAGCAGCTTTTCATCACCATTCTTGATACCATCGCCATCCGTGTCCAGGCTGTCAGCACAGTCGGCACCCGTGCCACTATTCCCCAGATAACTGTTTTCCCCACCGTAATCACCCCAGCCAAGATTGGTAAACTGGTTACCCGGATTGGTGCCTGCCGAGTTATTAGTGATGTTAAAGGGATCGGTATCCGCCATCAGCTGCACAATGCCCAGGCACTTACCGGAATTGCTGAAGTTGAACACTTCAATTTCCTTGGCAGCCGTCCACTTGAAGGCATCGACCTGGTTGGCCGTCAGGGTAAAAGACAGGTAAGCATAACTGGGGGATTCTTTCGGCTTGTCTACCCGTGAGTTCTGGCTCCAGACCGTATCCGCCACCACAGAAGACAAGCCGGATACCTTAAAAGCATTCGCCAGAACATCCGTGTGCGGGACACGAATCGTCACTTGCGCGGTCATGCTGACATCCGGAACAGGTGTCGTATTGGGTTTCATATAAACGTGATAACGGTTGTCCGCTGTACTCCAACGAATAGAGTACTCCAGCGTCTGTGCAGCCCAGGCACTATTTGCGGTTAACAAAAATACCGAAGCACCCAGCCCCAAGTATCTGCGTAAATTCCCCTTGTTCATAACATTTCTCTTTTTATTGTATTATTTATGACCGAGATGATGTCACTCTATAGCAGCTGAAGTCAGTGTAGCCCTCCTCCCTCGATGATAGAGTTCTAACCTTTTTATGGCTTATTGCGTACAGCGGGGAGGATCGCCATAGACACCTTTAAAGTTATTCTCACTCACATCACCCCATCCCATGTTGGTGAACTGGTTACCCGCGTTAGTGCTTGCTGAATTTCCGGCAACATTAAAAGGATCATCATCCAGCATGATGCGGACACCCTGCACACAGCCCTGTTCACCCGTAAAGGAAAATACCCGTTTTTCCTCACCCGCTTGCCACTGATAGGCGCGGGCACTATCCGCCTGCAGCCCGATCGAGGAAAAGGAAATATAATCATAGTCACTGGCCTCTTCCGGACTATTGACCCGCGATGATTCAATCCAGCTAACACCCTCAACCCCTGACACCACCTTCACCGCATTGAATTCAGCGGAATGCGGTACCTTGATCGTCAACTGTGCACTCAGGCTGATGTCCGGTTTGGGTGTGGTAACAGGCCGCATCCAGACCTCATAGGTCTTACCATCCTCGGCCATCGTCAGATGGTATTCCAGCCCGGTATCAGCCAGTGTTGCCGGAGCACCTACGGCACTGCCCACGCAAAACAAAAGCACAGCGGGCAGGCACACTTTCTTTTTTTTCATACCTGATTTCTCCTATCGCCACAGCAAAACTTAAGTGGGTGTGGCTGCATTGTAATGCCGCAATGATAAACAAAACATGTTTGCCGATAAAAGGCACTGATTAAAGAGCTTCTATTCACTCTCTCATCCCGCCATTAACAATGAAGTTACTGAGTGCTTTCGTATTACCCGGATACAACAACACATTGCCCAGCAGCACATTGGTATCGCTGCCCGGCCCCATGAACACGGTTTCACCATTCATGTTCAGGTCACTCGGCTGGTAGCCAGACAAGCGGTAGTTTGAGTTCAGCCCCGTATTACTCTTGCTTAACAGGACGGCAGACAGTATCTGGTTACGATCATTACCCACGCCGTCCAGTATCAGGCGTTCATCATGTTGAATATCACCCGCCCATAACAAAGCCAGTGTGCCATTAACATAACGGGCATTCTGCCCCTGCACCGGGGTGGCCGCCAGCGTAAAGTCAAGCAGGGTATTGGCACTGGTCAAGGCAACACTGGCCGCCGTCATGACCCCCAGATGATTGCGATGACGCACGCTGACCTGATAATTGCCATCCGGCAGACCGGCAAAAACCTGCTGGGTCTGACCGGTCTGTGCATCCACCAAGTCACCATCCCGCTGCACTAGCACAGCTTTACGTGCCAGAATAGTCGTCGATGTATTAGCCGCACGCAGCTCCAATAAGACCCAGTCAACAATGGCATCGGCTCCAGTTGGCGTTACCAAGTCCAGGTTGATCTGCTCCGTTCCGGCATAAGCAAACGGTGCCAGCGTATAAGGCTGTGCTACCGGCAGAACCCCCGTGATGCGCAAATCATCCTGCATCAGACCGGTCTTGCTCTCGTAAGCCCCTTGCAACAATACCCGTGCACTCAGGCTGACACCTTCAGACTTGTCATCCGTCACCACCACGGTCAGATTACTGAAACTGCTGTAACCGGCTTTATCCGTCACACCCAGCTCCAGTTCATAGACGTTATCGTGGTTACTGTCTGCGGGTGCCTCGAAGTCAGGCGTCTTGACAAAACGTAACTCACCCGTTGTTTTGTCCAGCGTGAAACGGCTGCCATCAGCCCCTGCATAGCCCAGGCTATAAACCAGACCCGCATCATTCTGATCGACCGTATCCGGGTCATAAGCTGAAACAGCCAGCACCACACCACTCTGTCCTTCCTTGACTTCAGTACGACTGACTGAGGTAATCACCGGCTTCTCATTCACGTTATTCACCGCAACCGTCACCGGTTTGCTGACTGAATGACCCTGACTGTCAATCGCGGTAATGATCAGATCATAGATGTTGTCTCCGCCGCTATCACGGGGTGCTTCATAATCCCCCGGTGGTGGCAGCAGAGGCCCGGCTTTATTAATGGCAGAGGCTCGAGTTTCGATGACTTCTGTTTTAAATACCAGGGTACTACAATCGAATTCTGCTCCCAGCACAGGATCGATAATCATGAACAGGCTGCCATCCGCCCCGCCGCTGATCACATAAGTAATCGGGTTACCGAGGGCATCAGTTGCTTCCAGCATGGTGATAATGGCTGAGTTCTCGTTGATCACCGCATTGATGCCATCGCCATTGATCAGATCGGTACAGACCGATACATTGCCATCGCGCACACCCGAGAATTCGGAGGTACTTCCCAAGGCGCTAGCGCTGGTTTTTTCAGTCACTGTCACCGCAATGTTGGCATTTTCCGCAACCGGCTGGTTGGCATTGAAAACACCCTTGAAGTTCTGCGACCCACCACCGTTGTGAATGATGTCTTTATAGCCGAGATACACCTCACCCTCCCCATGACCTGAAGCATCCGGCGTGGTATTACTGAAGAATTCGATACGATAACCATAAGTATTGCCCGGCACATCCAGATCAAAGTCATAAGTCACCACTTTGCTGCCATTGGTAGAAATACTGGAACCTTCATCATCATCAATACTGGAACCCGCGACTATTTCCGGATAGTTGAGCAAATTATTGGAGCCGCTATCAACGTCACCCGCATCGTTGGCCGTCACCCCATCCAGATCCAGGTCAATGGCCAAACCGCCATTGCCCGTCAGGCTATTGCGGCTGAAGGTATTGCCCGCCCCGGTTCTTTGGGCGATACCCGACAAGCCGTTACCGGTAATCGTATTTTCCAACAGCTGGTTACTGTTGGCATCTGCCTGCAAATAAACACCGTAGTCCGCATTCCCGCTCACCGCCGTGCGCTCCAGCACGGATTCATCTGCACCCGCGAATATCACACCACTGCCGTTGAAGTTACGCAGGCTAATATCACGCACGGCGGCATGATCCGCATTTTCGGTCAGGAGCAGGCCATCGCTGCCTACCCCCACACCACTACCCGTCAGCACAACCGCACCACTGCCCTGATTGGCCAGCTGTGTCCGCCCGTCAATCGCCGCATAGGCACGATCCAGGGTCAGCATGCTGTTCAGCGTGATCAACGCCTCCCCGGCTGTCAGCTGACTGGGTGGAATCATGAAAATGGATATATCGCTGCCCACCGGATAGATACCGGCCAGACTGGCAGGTAACGCCTGAGCCAGACCCGCACTACTGAGCAGACTGTTATTCACCAGAAACTGGCGTAATGAACCCTGCCCGGCGTTATTGGTATTGACGATGGTACTGAAGTTAAAGCCGAAATTCACGGCGTTGGGGTTGCTACTGCTGAGCGTAACGGGTTGGACAGCTTGTGCTGGCTGATTACTCAGCGTGCCGCCATTGAAGGTAAACGTACCGGTATTCAAGATCGTTTCTCGGTCATTGACCCCCGCATCAACGCCACTGGGCTTGCGTCCACCCACTTCCGTGGTCGTTGGGGTGGTGCCATCGGTACGGTAGGTCATGACACCCACTTCCGTCCCATTGGCGCCGCTACGGCTGGAGTTTACCGTGTCGCTGACGGCGCGGACGTAATAATCCCCGGAGGTCAGCGCCGCAAAGGTATACGTTCCCGCCCCGTTGCTGGCATCTAAGTAACTGTTGGTGCTTTCGATGAGTTTCCCGCTGTTGCTGTACAACTCCAGCCGGGCACCGTTGACACCTTGGGCATTGGTCGCACTGCTCAATGCACGGCCTGCACCACCCCCATAGTTCATGTCTTCAAACACTTTGCCCGTCACGCTTGAGCAAGTGTTGGTGTCTTCCAGCATCACTTTTTCAAACGCGTAGTCGTGTCCCTGCTTGCCTGCGACTTCGATACAGACACTTTGAACATTGTTGCGATTGAGGCTGTTGATATTGGTGAAATTGGCCAAGGGGAAACGAAGATTCGCCCAACCATCGGTGGTGCCCAATTGTTGATAGGCAAGGCTCACCATGTCCTGGGTAAGGGAGGCGTTGTTGAAGCCATCCGACAAGGTGATGGTCATTGGAATATTGGCACGGGTGGCGGCATCCGGGTTGTGATGCTCATCTTCCGCTACATTCAGCAGGATATTCTCGATCTGGCTTACGTTAACGTTTAACCCGGCGCCATTGGCGTTGTAACACAGCTTCATATTAGCGGCTGTGCCCGCATTGTTGGCAATATCCAATAGCCCGTAACCGTTAGTGGCTGTACCGCGTGGTGCAGGCCCAAAGGTCAGGGTGCGTGCTCCACCGATCAGCCCATCAACATTGGCATTCCATGTTTGGGTGACAGGGCCTTGGCTGCTGGAGGTGAGGCTAATAGTTTCCACGCTGGTACTGTCAAAGTTATCCAGCATGCTGCAACCGAGAGGCGGCTGCGGGGGTGGAGTGTAGGTGTAATTAACACAGACACCTGCCGAGGCTTGTGTTCTTATCGTGAATAAAGCATTGCCGCCCCCCCCAACGAGGCTCATGCTACCCATCCCACTGCTGTAAGGCAGGGTGATGCTCTCTCCAGCGCTGGCTGCCACAAAATCAGCAGTCGGCGTATAGTTATTGGATACGGCACTGCCTTCGTAGCGCCATGCATCCAGGCTTTTCCCAGATGTGCCCGCATAATCAGTAACCCCATCAAAGGCGGGGATAGAAAATATCCCGGAATTATAACTGTAATCCAGTGCCAAACTGGATGCATTCGGCAAGGTGAAACTGGCAGGCATCGTCGAAGTAATCCGGAAATTCGAAGCCGAGGTTGATCGATTCTCAATCGCCCAAATTTGCTTGATGCCGGAATAGGCATTGACCTGCACCCCGGTGAGTGTTCCTAACGCGCCATCAAACTTCGGCACACTGAAATTATGGTCAACCTGTGTGGTGCTGAAAGGTATTGCCTGACACTGGGTCACGACTAAGGCATTGGCAATCAGACCGGCATCCCACTGGGTTTGAGGGATGCCTGCCACGACAGTAATATCCCCGGTGCGCCCCGTAGTGGGGTCTGCATCGCTGTTCAAGGCAGGGTCAGTTCCCGCACCCTGTAGAGTAAATTGATACCCCGCAGGTTTCGTAAACTCAAGGTAGTAGGTACCTGCCGCCAACTCATTAGCGAAGAAGTAGTTACCGGTGCTGTCCGTTAATTTTGCTCCCAGCAAACGGTTGTCACTTTTGCGGTAAAGCTTGACCGTAACACCTGGTACGCCTGCCTCACCGGCATCTTGAATACCATTTTGGTTTGTATCCAACCAGACCGTATCGCCGACCCGGCTGGGGGTGGCGATGGTGACTTGGTAGTCTTCCACTTCGCCATCGGCGGCTGCACCGTCGTAGCTTGTGCCACTGGTACTGCTCAGGCGGAAGCGGGCATAGGTGTCACCGGGGATTGCATCCGCTGGAATATTCGCCAAGAGAGCGAGTGTTGTATAGACACTCGCAATGGTTTGGTCGGTAATAATGTGTTCGTTGGCATCGGCAAAATCCCCGTCATGATTGAAGTCAATCCAGCCATTGAGATAGGCCGTTGTCACGTTAGTTTGCGTTGTCCCGACCGCGATTAAGGCAGATTCGCCGGGCAGGAGTGGTGTGATGAAATGCACTCCGTCCTCATCCGCACCATCGCCATCCGCCGCCGCAGTGGGTTGTCCATCGGTTTCGCCATCCACCGTTGCGCCTAAAGAGAAGTTGGCGACGATGGTGTGGCTTGCACCGTTATTGCTTTGCTGGGTGTGGTAACTATCTGGTGCATCGCCGTAGTCTGTTGCCGCTGTTGATGTAAACGACATAACAGGTGAAAACTCTGATGTTCCTGAGGTGGCAAGCGTAGCGGTTGTGGTCATCGCGTCACCTGTTACAAACCCGGCAGGCACAGGCAGGGTTACACTGAACGCTTTCATGCCAGTCTGGTTGTTGCCATCCGCATCGGTTGACAGCGTGCAGTTACTGCTATCCGTGTCGGCAGCACTGCCTTCCACGAAGCTGGCAAGGTAAGTCTGGCCTTCGCCATAGTCTTTGACTTTGCCAAATTTGTTTGCGCCCGGTGTGGCTTTGCCACCTGCACTGACATCGGCCTCGAACAACTCCACCGTTGCCCCGACAGGTGCACAGCCCTGCAGGGTCAGGTTGCCGCTGGCCGTAGTGATTTGTGACAGGATCGGGAAGTTGAGTAGTTTATTCGACCCGGTGTCTGCGTCATTCGCGTCGTTGAGCGTGACATCATTATCGATCAGGTCGATGCCCAGCCCCAGGTTGGCATAAATACTATTGCTTGAAATGAGCGCGGCCTCCTCGACGCCAACACCATTAAAGTTCCATACAGTGACACCATCACCGTAGTTATGGGCAATCAGGTTGCCTCTAATGACACTTAAACCGACCGGGCTGATCACGTTGACGCCATGCCCTGTGTTGCCAAGATTATTGGCCGTAGCGGTTGGGTCAGTGCCGATGTAGTTGGCTTCAATCAGGTTGTTTTTCGAGTCCATCAGCTTGATGCCCGCATTGTCGAAGCGATTGATGGCGAAGTATTTGACGGTACTCCCATTGGTCGAGCCATTCAGGCGCAGGCCATTCGCCCAGGTACCTGCGGTAGCGCTACCATTCAGTTCAATCACAGGCCGGTTGGCGAAGTTGAAACTGGGGGCGGTTGCCCGCGCAGGCTGGGTGGAGGCATCAAGGATAATGTCATCGCCGATTAAGGGCAGCTCGCTTTGTACGGCAATGCTCCAGTATTGATGGGTCGCATTGTATTTAGGGTCACTGGTCGACAGTTCCAGGATGGCATTCTCTTTTGCTGCGGTACGCCCGGTTTGCGCGAGCGTGCTGTCACTACCCAACAGGGTGGCATTCAGAATGAACTGGCGCAGAGAACCTTGCCCACTGTCATTGGCATTAACGATGGTGTCGAAGTTAAAGCCGAAATTGGCTCCACTGATCGCGCTGCCCGCTACCGTGATAGGCTGCACGGATTGTACCTGCCCGCCACCGGACAACAGGAAGGTGGTTGTATTCAGTGTCTGGCTGGTGGTATTCGCGGCGCTATCCACACCGGCAGGTTTACGCCCGCCCACTTCATTGGTATTGGCAGTTACGCCATTGGTGCGGTAAGTCTGGATGCCACGTTCTGTACCGTTTGAACCGACACGGCTCGATTTAACGGTCGAATTCACCACCCGCACATAGTAGTTGCCGTTAGCCAGGTTGCTGAAGGTATAGGAACCGTCTGCTGCCGTGTTGGTACTACTGACAAAAACACCTGTAGCACTGTAAAGCTCGACCCGTGTGGCACTTATCCCAGCTGTACCTGCTGTACCGAATGCCCGGCCAGCACCACCGCCATAGTTCACGTCTTCGAAGACCTTGCCGGAAATGGCTTGTGTGCTTGGCAAATCAAACCCGAAATTCTGATTGGCCGTTGTAGCTCCTGCTGTAACGGTAACAGGGGTCAACGGGTTGGTGGTGCCGATGGTTTTGCCTGCCAGGTCGGTATCTGCCGTATCCACTGAAATCCGGTAGGTAAGTGCTGCATTGACATTGGCAAAGCTATAGGAGCCATTCGCCGCCGTGCTGGTGGTGGCTACGCTGGCACCACTCGCAGCATTCAATAAGTTGACGGTGATGGATCCGATACCGGATTCCGTACCGGAATCGTAAGTGTTGTTAGCATTGGTGTCGGTGTAAACCGTGCCGCTGATAGCGCCATTGCTACACCCCGCTTCCGCCAGCACGACATCATCAATGATCAGTTCATTAGCGTGCTGGGCCGCAGTACTCCCGCCGACGGTACACCAGGGGTTGGCATTATAATAACTGTTCGGGTCACACCAGCCATTGTTATCGGCCTGCACATGCCCGTAATTGACGAAGGCAATCGTAGAGCTGGTGCTGGTGGCCGTAAATTCCACGGCATACTGCTGAAGGCCTTCCGTACTACCGGGCGCTTTGAAATGAATGGAGCCACCCGGCATGTCCAAACGCATGATGCCGGATACGAAACTACCCGCCACATCCTCAGGATACGCATTGAAGTACAAGCGGTAAGTTTTTCCTGCTACGGTCGCAAAGGTGCGTGAAAAAGTAACAGGTTGTGGCCCCCAATCCGACTGGTTACCATCGACAGGTGTCGTCCCCGGCGTAATATCATCCATATCATCCCGCAGGGAAATGGCATCAATCACCGTCAGCAATTTACCGTTGGCATCAAAGGTAAAACCGCCGGGTATGGCTGGGCTGATCTGGCGCACACCACCATTACCGAAATAGATATTATTCCCACCGGTGGCCGTTGATTCGATATGCGCGTAAGTGTCTCCGCCTCCACCCGAACGAGTCCAGTTGCGAATAGCTTGGCTGCCAGCGCGATTGGTTCCCCAATAAGAATAAAACGGCAAGTCATTAAAGTTGTCGCTAAAGACAACCACCTCACAGGCTGCGGGCGTGACCCCACTGACAATCGAAATCGACGGACTATTCGCAGGAATGCTCATCGCGATAGCCAGCGGAAAATCTTCTACCTCACCATTAGTAGCATCCCCGGTGGGGGTATTCACCGTCACCGCAGGGTCGGTGGTCAAACGCAAGCGGATCGCGGTTGTCCCCAACTGAATATCGGTCGGGATACTCGCCCAATTCAGGGTGACACTGCCATTATTCGAACCATTAGGCACACTCGCGAACGTCGCCTCATCGGCTTGAAACGTCCCGCTTTTATCAAAATCAATCCAGCCGTATAACTTCGCGGCTCCACCGCTGGTATTGTTTACCGTAAAACTGGCGCTATAACTGGTATCGGTCTGCTTCAAAACCGGGAACAGTGGAATATAACTGACTACTGGCTGGCGCGGCGCACCGTCATCATTATCATCCGCCCGCGCATTAAAACTGTACTTGCTGGCCGTTTCGGCACTGGGTGGATTCTGACCGAGATAGAGGCTACTGACGATGGTATGGCTGGCACTGCCATACGAGGCTGGCGCATCGCCGAAATCCTTGGTGGCCGCTGCTGCAATATCAAAACCGAAGTTCTGGTTGGCAGTTGTTCCACCCGCTGTGACGGTAACAGGTGTCAACGGGTTGGTAGTGCCGATACTGGCTCCCGCTGGACGGTCAGGGTCGGTAGCGTCCACCTTGATTTGGTAAATACCCGCTGCCACCCCGGTGAAGGAATAAACCCCGCTGGCATCGGTGGTTTTGCTTTGCAGCAAGGTAACGCCAGTGCTGTCATAGAGCCAGACCGTCATATTGGGCAGCCTGGTTTCCGTCGTATCCAGTGTATTGTTGAGGTTGTTGTCAGTGTAGACTGTGCCGTAAATATCACCAAGTGCAAACGATTTGTAAGTACCGGAACAGGTGGTCGGCGCATCCAATTCAGTAGGGCGGGTAAACGCTGTACGTACTGTGTTAGTCGGTGTCACATTCTGGGAATCGAAAAATTGTGAGCCCGTCTGGGTTTCATCATAAAAATTGATCTTGTCACTGGTACTGTTGCCAGTAAAAGCTCCCTGGTTAAGGGTAACTCCTGAAAAAATCATCGAACCGCCACCGGTGAAAGTGCTGTTATTGGTGAAATTACCACCTGCAATCCGGGCGTTTGACCCATTGCGGAAAGCCTGGTTATTTTGCCACGGGCCACCCGGTGTTCCGGTCGCTGTCGTGATCAGGATAGTGCCGGAGTTGTTCATCAGCGAGCTGTTATTGTTGAAGCCATTGTAAGAAACAAGGGTACAGTAATTGCTGAGCGCCGAGTTAGCATTGACGTTCATGAATTTTTTAGCGTAGATCCGCCCATAGTTGTCTACTTTACCACTAGGGTTAAAATTACCCGCAACCTCCATCCGGTAATTATTGGTGAGGGTAGTGCCGTTCTGGGTATTGAAATCCTGCTGCGTTAACAAGAGCCCGTCATTGGTGAGGGAAGAACTATTACCCAACTGAAAACTGCTGGCCATGTTCATGGTTGCGTTGGCACGGTTGCGGAACGTCGTTGCACCATTGGTATTCAAACCACTCAGAAAACTGAGGGTGCCGTAGTTGTCGATGACCGTGCCGGTATTATAGGAAAAGGTATTCAGATTGGACGTGCCGTAGTTAAGCAGTGTACCCGCAGCATTGTTCAGGTTACCGGGGGCAAATGTTGACCCCGTCTCGACACAAATCGTTGCCCCGCTGGCAAAATTATTCAAGGTACCTGTGTACGTGCCGCTAGCAATTTTGAGGGATTGTCCTGAGGTCAGGTTATAATTGACACTGCCGCCATTATTGGTATGCGTGTAAGCAGCGGTGCAATTTGCCGCCAACGCTTGGCCATTTAGCGAAATAAACATCAATAGCACACAAAGGATTTGCAAACTAAGAAGGTGAGGTTGGACTTTATGAGGTGCCGCTTTCATTGTTGTTATCCTATTGGATTTATTGTATTTACTAATTTTTTTATTGTGTATTTTTTATGATTGCCATAAATAGTATAGCATCATCATAAGTTAATTCAATCGCCATTGGTCTTTTGTAGAAGGCATCTCCACTTGCACACCAACCCTCATCCCGTTAGATTGCAGAGCCAATCATCAGGAGACAGACATGACCAATTCCGTCACGATTTATCACAACCCGCGCTGTTCCAAGTCCCGCCAGACCCTTGAATTGCTTGAAACTCAGGGTCTCACGCCCACTATCGTGAAATATCTGGAAACCCCGCCAGATGCCGCAACCCTAAACAGTCTGCTCAGCATGCTGGGTCTGGAACCGCGTGAACTGATGCGACAAAAAGAAGCCGAGTATAGCGAATTAAACCTTGCCAATCCTGAACTAACCCGCGAACAACTGATTCAGGCCATGCTTGATCATCCACGCCTGATCGAACGCCCGATTGTAGTCAGCAATGGCCAAGCCGTGATTGGCCGCCCACCGGAACAGGTGCTAACCATTTTATGAAAAACGTCCTGATCCTCTATTACAGCCGCCACGGCTCGGTCGCCAGCATGGCGCAACATATCGCTCGGGGTGTGGAAAGTGTTCACGACACCCAAGCCATCCTGCGTACAGTCGCCCCGGTTTCAGAAGTGTGCGCCGCCGTCGCCGACAGCATCCCCGCACAGGGCGCACCGTATGCCACGCTGGATGACCTTAAACAGTGTGATGCACTCGCGCTGGGTAGTCCGGGCCGGTTTGGCAACATGGCCGCCCCCTTGAAGTTTTTTCTGGAAAAAACCAGCAGTTTGTGGCTATCGGGTACCTTGGTTGGCAAGCCTGCCGGTGTATTCACGTCCACCTCCAGCCTGCACGGTGGCCAGGAAAGCACCCTGTTATCCATGCTGGCACCGCTGTTGCATCACGGCATGCTGATCACCGGTCTGCCTTATACCGAAGCTGACTTACTCAGTACCCAAAGCGGCGGCACCCCGTATGGCCCCTCCCACGTTTCCGGCAGTGACAGCAAGCGCCCGCTGAATAACGAAGAAAAACGCCTGTGTTTCGCCCTGGGCAAGCGCCTGGCCGACCTCACCCATAAACTATGAGCACGACACGTTTCCTATGAATAAACTACTTGGCTTATGGCGAGCTTGCGCGGTGGGTGGCCTGCTCGGGCTGATCACACTGATTCTGCTCTGGAACGGCTGGTTATCCACCGCCCAGCAGTTTCCACGCTCACTGGAACTCTTGATCATGCTGACACCCTTGCTTTGGCTGCTGCGCGGTATTCTCCAAGGGCGGGTCAGCTCACACGTCTATGCGGTACTGATTGCGCTGATTTATGCCACATTGGGTGCCTGGTATGCCTTCACGCCCGAGGAGGAAATCTATGGCGTGCTCATGATTGCGTTGAGCAGCGTACTCTATCTCGGTGGCTTCATGGTCGCCAAAATAACCGGGAAACGTCCGTCTGGCATGTAGACCTGAAACTTTGCGCAGGAATACTGCATAATCTGCAAAAATGCTTTAGGACTATCGAAATGTATAAAAACCTTGGCAGGGCGATCCTCTGCGCACTCAGTCTATACGCTACCAACGGCTGGGCAGATATGCATATCTGGCAAGATCTGCAGGCGAAAAATCCGACGGATAACCTGCAGCAACGCCTGCTGGCACTGAATGAAACCCGCCTCGGCGACCTGTTGTTAGTGGCCAGCGCCGAACCGGTACTGAGCTTGCCACTCCCCACCGGTGGCTTTGTGAATGCACGCCTGATACCGGTCGAAACACTCGCCCCCGAAATTGCCAGCCAGTACCCGGAACTGAAAACCTGGCGTCTGGAAAGCACGGACGGCAGCTTTCAGTCAGGCCGCGCCGAACTGACCACCCTCGGCTTGCATGCCATGCTGACGGCTAATGACGGCGACACCCTGTTCATCGAACCGAGTCGCATCAACCATCAGGCGGCCCAACGCCAGTATCGCAGCCTGAGCAAGCGTGACAACGCGCAACTGTTCAAAAGTGGAGCCAGTTGCGCTACCACCGAAGCCATAGCGGGTTCCGCCTTCACACCCGCTTCCTTGTCGACTGCCACCGATACATTAGCACCCACCCTGGCTGAACGCGCCGGTGAATCACTGCATACTTACGACATCGCCATTGCCGCGACCGGCGAATACACCGCTTATCATGGTGGTACAAAAGAAGATGCACTCAGCGCTGTCGTCACCACCGTAAACCGGGTCAATGAGATCTATCAACGTGATCTGGCGATCAAGTTACGTCTGGTCAGCGACACCACGACCCTTTTCACCAATGCAGCGACCGATCCGTACTCGGGCGACGACTACAGCATGCTGTCTGAAAACCAGGGTGTTCTGGACGCACTGGTTGGCAGCACCAATTACGACCTTGGCCACGTCTTCACCACCGGCAATGGCGGTATCGCGATTGTCGAAGCCGCTTGCAACAATACTTACAAGGCACAAGGCGTCAGTGGTTGGGATATTCCAGAGGGCGATACCTTCGCGATCGACTTTTTTGCCCATGAACTGGGTCATCAGCTGGGTGCTACCCACACCTTCAACGGCACCCGCAGCAGCTGTTCCGGTGGCAGTCGCATTGGCTCGACCGCTTACGAGCCGGGCGGCGGCAGCACCATCATGGCTTATGCCGGTATTTGCAGCACCGATAACCTGCAAACCCAGAGTGATGCCATGTTCCACGCAGGCTCCATCAGCCAGATCACTGACTATGCGCACAATAACGCGGGTGCCAGCTGTGCCAGTGTCAGCAGCCTGAATAACAGCAATCCCAGCGTCAATGCCGGGTCAGACTACACGATCCCGGCCAACACGCCCTTTATACTCACCGGCAGTGCCACCGACAGCAACAACGACAGCCTGAGCTATTCCTGGGAACAGCTGGATGCGGGCAGTGCTTCCAACGTGGATGTCGATACCGGCAATAATGCGCTGGTGCGCGCCCATTTACCCGTCAGCAGCCCGAGTCGTACCGTCCCGCGCCTGAGCGATCTGTTCAACGCTACCCACACGCTGGGTGAAACCTTGCCCAGCACCACCCGGAGTATGAATTTCCGCCTGCAGGTACGTGATGGCAAAGGTGGGACAGGCTATGATGACATGCGCCTGAACGTCACCAAGACGAGCGGCGCTTTCGCGATTACCGCACCGACGAATACGGTGCTCACCGCAGGCAGTTCATTACCCGTGAGCTGGAACGTAGCCGACACGGATCAGGCTCCGGTTAATTGCAGCAAGGTCGACATCGCTATCAGCAACAATGGCAGCGAGAGCTTCCAGACACTGGTGAGCAATACCGCCAATGACGGAACGGAAACCGTGACTTTGCCCGCAACATTAGGTGCCCGCAGCAACATTCGCGTCAAATGCAGCAACAATATTTTCTTTGCCCTGTCCGCCGTCAATGCAAAATCCGGCGAGACGGGCAGCGGCAGTAGCGGCACCACAACATCCACCACTACCGACAGCGGCGGCGGTGGCTCCATGCCGCTGGACATCGTGCTACTCGGCGGTTTACTGGCACTGGCCAGACGCTATTTCAAGGTAGAAAAGATAGACAAACCATGAACAAAACCGGAATGGCCGCTGTGTGCGGCTTGGCCTTAAGCCTCAGTCTGGGAGCCTGCAAGGAAATGCCCACCAAACCCGCTGCCACGCCACCGGCTAACAGCCCGAACGTACAGGTGCCCAGTGCATCCGAAGCGGGTGCGGGTAATGCCCAAGACAACCGCTATATCAGTGCACTCGCTGCCCTGCAACAAAAAGACCCGGTACAAGACGCACAGGCCGCGATTGCGCGGGGTCAGCGCTATTTCCTGTGTAATGCGGGGCGCAGCAGCACCGTGCCGGGCTTAAGTGCCGAGGTGTATGCCAGCGTCCGTGACCGCTGCCCGACTGAATGCCTGGACGGGGTGACCGATGCTTTATACGGATCAAATCACGCCCGTTATTTAGGGGCGGCGCTCGATTATTCGGCACGCTGGAACCAGACCATGCTGCCCGCGTGCCGCTGATTTGTAGATGCGCTATAAGCGTATAAGCGCTCTACGCCTAACTTAAGATTCTTGCCCCGGTCGGTGTCCCTAGTATCAGGACATCGGCAGGGCGCAAAGCGAACAAACCATTGGTGACTACACCGGGAATCTGGTTCAGGCGGCTTTCCAGCTCGACGGCGTTCATGATTTCCAGACCGTGTACATCCAGAATGATATTGCCGTTGTCAGTAGTAAAGCCACTGCGCAACAGCGGATTCCCGCCCAGCTTGACCAGTTCACGCGCCACCAGCGCCTGTGCCATCGGGATCACTTCCAGCGGCAGCGGGAATTTCCCCAAGACCTCGACCAGCTTGCTTTCATCAGCGATACAGACAAACTGGTCACTCGCACCGGCCACAATTTTCTCACGGGTCAGCGCCCCGCCACCGCCTTTGATCAGGTGAAACTGATGGTTAGACTCATCCGCACCGTCCACATACAAAGCCAGTTGCCCGGCCTCGTTCAAATCGAGTACCCGAATTCCGTGCCGTTGCAGGCGTTCGGCACTGGCCACTGAACTGGCCACCGTCGCCTCAATCTTGCCTTTCATGCCTGCCAGCAAATCGATGAAGTGATTCGCTGTCGTGCCGGTACCAATCCCGATAATCGCACCGGCTTCTACGTAAGCTAGCGCCGCTTCTGCCGCTGCCTTTTTCATTGCGTCCTGATTCATGCTCATTTTCCTGCCTGTTCCTATTAATGCTTGTTAATGCTTGCTGATTAAGATTGCCCTATACTACCCGACTCGCAACGACCCAGACTACTGACAGCAATGAGTACTAGCCCAAAATCGCTCCATTCATTACCGAATTCATTACCGAATCAGGCACCGGACAAGTCGCTGATTGAGCGCATCCTCACCGCGCGCGTGTATGATGTTGCGATTGAAACCCCGCTCGATCATGCCCGCAACCTGAGTCGGCGACTGGATAACCAGGTCTACCTGAAGCGCGAAGATTTGCAGGCAGTATTCTCCTTCAAGCTGCGCGGTGCCTTTAACCGCATGTTCCACTTGAGCCAGGAAGAACGTGACCGGGGCGTGGTCGCCGCTTCGGCAGGTAATCATGCCCAAGGGGTCGCCCTGTCGGGTAAGACACTCGGGATCAACACCACCATCGTCATGCCCAGCATCACGCCCGACATCAAGGTCAATGCGGTACGCTCTTTTGGCGGTAATGTCCTGATCCACGGCAATACCTTTGATGATGCTTACGCACATGCGCGTGAACTGGAACAGGCGCAAGGCATGACCTTTGTGCATCCGTTTGATGATCTGGATGTGATTGCCGGTCAGGGTACGATTGCGATGGAACTGGTGCGCCAGCACCCCGACCCGATTGATGCCATTTTCATCTGTGTCGGTGGCGGCGGTTTGATCTCCGGGATCGGCAGTTACATGAAATACCTGTACCCCAACACCCGAATCATTGGCGTCGAGCACGAAGAAGCACCCAGCATGTATACCGCGCTGCAAAAAAACGAGCGCGTGGTTCTGCCACAGATCGGTACGTTTGCAGACGGTGCAGCGGTCAAACAGGCCGGAGCACGTACCTTCGAGATAGCCAGGGAAGTCGTGGATGACATGATACTCGTCAGCACCGATGAAACCTGTGCGGCAATCAAGGATGTCTTCGAAGACACCCGTACCCTGCTGGAACCTGCCGGGGCGCTGGGAGTGGCGGGGATGAAAAAATATGTCGAGCAACAGGGCTGGCAAGGCAAGCAGCTGGTCGCCATCAGCAGCGGCGCCAACATCAGTTTCGACCGCCTGCGCCATGTCGCAGAACGCGCCGAACTGGGCGAAGGGCGTGAAATCCTGCTGGCGGTGACTATTCCCGAACAGCCCGGCAGCTTCCGGCAGTTCTGTCGAGCCATTGGCAACCGCTCCATTTCGGAATTCAACTACCGCTATGCTGACTCACATGCCGCGCAGGTGTTTGCCGGGGTAAAAATTGTGGGTGGTAAACCGGAACGTGAAAAACTGCTGGCTGATTTAAAAGCACAGGACTATTCCTTCATTGACATGAGCGACAACGAAGTGGCCAAGATTCACTTGCGCTATATGGTCGGTGGCCACGGGCAAGGCGTTGAAAACGAGATGCTCTACCGTTTCATGTTCCCGGAACGCCCCGGTGCCCTGCTGCACTTTTTAACCAGCATGAGTGCTGGCTGGAATATCAGCCTGTTCCATTACCGCAACCATGGCTCAGATTTTGGGCGCGTATTGGCCGGTATCCAGGTGCCGCCGGCAGAACGCGGGCAGTTTAACGAGTTTCTCGACAAACTCGGTTATGAATACTGGGACGAAACCACCAATCCGGCTTATCAACGCTTTTTGGGCTAAGCGCGGTTATTGTCATTCCTGCACCGCCGGTAACACCAGGGTAAACGCCGCCCCACCACCGGCGGCGTTTTTCACCTGCAATTCACCGTGCATGTCTTTCGCCAGCCGGTAAGAAATGGACAAACCCAAGCCCAAACCCTTGCCGATACTCTTGGTCGTAAAAAACGCCTCGAACACATGCGGCATGTCTGCGGCGCTAATCCCGCTGCCATTGTCCTGCACCGTGATGCTGGCCAGGCCTTTATCCTGTTGCAACGCGGTACTCAGCCAGATCTGCCCGTTACCCTGTTCCGCCACCGCTTCCAGCGCATTGCTTAAGAGGTTAACCAGAATCTGTTCCAGCCAGACCCGATCAGCCTGCACCGTTGACAATGCCGGGTCACGCACCTGCTGCAAGACCACATCCGTTTGTGAGAGTTTGGCCTGCACGATCAACAAGGCCGAATCGACTGCCCGGTGCAAAGAACACGCTTCAATATGACCCGCGCTCTTGCGGGAGAAGGCCTTCAGCTGACGGGTAATGGCGGCCATGCGTTCGGTGAGTGCCGAAATCTCTTGCAGATTCGCTCCCGCCATCTCCAGCCGTCCCAAGGCCAGAAACTGGCTGGCATTATCCGCATAAGCACGAATCGCGCCGAGCGGGTTATTCAACTCATGATTAATCGCCGCTGACAACTGCCCCAGTGCCGCCATTTTCGCGGCCTGCACCAACTCTTCCTGTGTCACCCGCAACTCGCGAGTGCGCTCTTCCACCTTGGTTTCCAGCGCTTCCAGCGCTGCCTGCTCATAGCGCCGCCGTTGTGAGCGGTATTTCCAGAGCAAAAACACCAATAAGCCCATCATCCCCAATAACAGCGCGGTCAGCGACACCGCGATATTCACTGCCTTGCTGACACTTTGCCAGTCGACCAGCACATGCACATCCCAACCTTCCGTGATCATCTGGCGGCTAGCCAATAAATAATGGCCACCCGGCAGCCAGACCTGCTGATAATGCGCGTCAAGTGGCTCAATCCGGAAATCAGGCAAAGCCTGCAAGGGGTGATTCGCATACTTCAAACTGGCGCGGATCACGGCGGCACGCGCAGTGGGCAAGGGTTTGATGGTTTGAAACAGCCATTGGGGGCGGCTGCCCATGAAAACAATACCGTCCGGGTCAGTCACCAGAAACTCGACCTGCGGATCATTCCATTGCTGCTCGACCTTGGCTATATCCACCTTGACGGTCACAACGCCGATACTGGCTCCTGGTGAGTCATGCACGGCAGAGGCAAAATAATAGCCGCGTTCATTCGAGGTGGTGCCGACTGCATAATAACGCCCGAGCAGACCTTGCAGGGCGCGCTTGAAATAAGGGCGAAAGGCAAAATTATTGCCGATGAAGCTGTGCTCTTTATACCAGTTACTCGCCGCTACCGTTGTGCCCTTCGCATCCAGCAGATAAACATCCAGCGTACCGGCCAGCGCGCTGATCTGCGCCAGGTATTCATTCAGTGCACCGGTGCTGAGGCTGCCCGGTTCCTGCGCCAGATAAGCCCGCAAGGCCGGCTCCTGCGCCAGCACCACCGCCAGATAACTATGCCGCGCCAAGCCGGTTTCGAGCGTGCCGACCAGGCGTGTCATTTGCTCATCCGCTGTTTGTGTCAGACGAGCCTGCGCGTTCTGCTGCACTCCATACCCAACCACCACCAACACCAGACCGGCACACACCAGCAATAGCCAGAACATGGCTGTGCCACTGTGCACCAGCCGGTGTAAGCGCCGGGTCGCTGGCTCCCGCTGCGGTGACGACACCACTCAGGAAACCTTCAGCACCCTCAGTTCACGGCGCAAGATTTTCCCGACATTACTCTTCGGCAATTCCTTGACGAATACATACTGCCGTGGGCATTTGTAGGCGGTCAGCTCATGCTTGCACCAGGCGCGTAACTCCTCCTCGGTCAGGCTGTCGTCTTTCTTCACCACAAACGCCTTCACCGCTTCACCCGAGTTGGCATCCGGCACACCGATTACCCCGGCTTCCAACACCTTGGGGTTGGCCGCCAGCACATCTTCCACCTCATTCGGGTAGACATTGAAACCGGATACCAGCACCATGTCTTTCAGGCGATCAACCAGCTTGACAAAGCCCTGCTCATCAATCACCGCCACATCACCGGTGCGCAACCAACCATCTGCATCCAGCACCTTGGCGGTTTCATCCGGACGATTCCAGTAGCCTTGCATCACTTGCGGCCCACGCACCCACAACTCACCCGCCTCGCCCAGCGCCAACTCCTTGCCCTCCTCATCACGCACCATGACCTCAGTCGACGGAATGGGCAAACCAATCATGCCGTTATATTCACTCAGCGTGACCGGGTTAATACACACCGCCGGGGACGTTTCTGTCAGGCCATAAGCCTCGACCAACGTCACACCCGCTAACGCCTTCCAGCGCTCGGCGACTGTTTTCTGCACGGCCATGCCGCCACCCAGGGTGATTTTCAGCCCGGAAAAGTCAACCTGTTCAATCCCCGGCGCATTCAGCAGGGCATTAAACAGCGTATTGACGCCCGTAATAAAGGAGAACTTCTCTTTGCTGAGCTCCTTAATGAACGCCGGAAAATCGCGTGGATTGGTGATCAGGATATTTTTTGCACCAATTTTACAGGCGAACAAGGCATTCGCAGTCAACGCGAACACATGGTAAAGCGGCAAAGCGGTAATGAAGACTTCTTTGCCCGGCACCAGGTTTTGCGCCGTCCAGGCTTCGGCTTGCAACAGATTGGCCAGCATGTTGCGGTGTGTCAGTGCCGCACCTTTGGCTACCCCCGTCGTACCGCCCGTGTATTGCAGAAAAGCAATATCCTCATGCGCCACGGTCGCATCCTGAAACCCGTGTTTAGCCCCTAAAGCCAGCGCCTGTTTGAAGCTGATCGCCTGGGGCAGAGAAAAAGGCGGCACCATTTTCTTCACATACTGCACGACAAAATTCACCAGAAAACCTTTGGGGCCACCGAGCAGGTCGCCAATCCGGGTGGTAATCACTGTTTCTACGTCCGTGTCGGCAATGACATCTTCCAGCGTATGCGCAAAGTTCTCCAGAATCACAATCGCCTTCGCTCCGGAATCACGCAACTGGTGCTTAAGCTCACGGTCGGTATACAGCGGGTTGGTATTCACCACAATCAGACCCGCCCGGAAAGCAGCAAACAGCGCAACCGGGTATTGCAACAGGTTGGGCATCATGATCGCGATGCGATCCCCCGGCTGCAAACCGGCTTCATGCCGCAGGTAAGCAGCAAACTGCTCAGTCAGCCGCCCGGTTTCAGTATAGGAAATGACCTTGCCCATATTCGCAAAAGCAGGCTTGTCACCATACAGCTTGACGCTTTGCAGAAAAACATCCTGCAAGGACGTATACACATGCGTATCAATCTCCGCCGGAACTCCGGGCGGATAATGGTTTAACCAAATCTTTTCCATCTCTTCTCCTCCTGACTGTTTTACTTGTAATTAATGATTATAGTGATGCTGCAAAGGCCAACCTCTTATTTCAGCTTACGTTGCGGGGGCGGCATTGGCACAGCCTCCTCCCGGCAATTCTCCAACAAGCGCCCGGGTTGATCACCGAACATCTGGGCTAACAGCACCTTGGAAGTATTGCTCAGTGAAGCCCGGCTCAACTCACGGGGCGCAAACAGAACCTGTTCGGCAAACTCCTGATTTTGATAGAGTATATCATCGATTTCCGGGCTAAAGGCACGGTTCATGCTGACACGGGCGATTCGCCCCAAATTGATGCCCCGCCCATCATCCAACACCAGCATATGCGGACACAGCTGCCGATAGGGGTCAGGTTGAGGATAATCGATCACTGCCAGTAAAACCAGCGACTCATCCGCTATTTTGACCCCGGCATTAATCGCTGTCATGTTGATTTCAGCGAGAAAAACCGGCTGACCCACTGCCGAGCGCAAACGCGCCAGTTGCCGATAATAAGCGGGCGCTGGCCATAGTTCATTGCCCTGTTCACTGCTCTGTTGATTCTCTTCCAGCAAATACTTGCCCCCCGGTCGTATGCCTGCTGATATTCAATTTCCAGCAAGCCTCTAATGTTATGATAACCGTTTCAACACCAGACAGGTATGTCGGCAGGTATGTTATGACACAGGATGTACGCCTTGAGCAACTCACCCATTGGGTGCACACCTTGCCCGAGTGGCAGAATGCCACTTTGAAACCTGCTTCGGCAGACGCCAGTTTTCGCCGTTATTTCCGGGTCAACCAGCATGGGCGCACCGCCATCGCCATGGATGCTCCGCCCAACAAGGAAAGCACCGCCCCTTTTGTAGACATTACGGCTCGCCTGCGCACCGCTGGAGTGCATGCACCCAAACTATTGGGGCAAAATCGACTGGATGGCTTTCTGCTTCTGGAAGACTTCGGGCACACCCTGCTGCTTGACGCGTTGACACCCGCCAATGTTGACCGGCTTTATCAGGATGCACTGCAGACCTTATTGCTTTTGCAGGTCGCTGATGCCGATCATTTACCCTTGTACGATGCTGAGCGCCTTCGTCAGGAAATGGACTTGATGCCAGAATGGTTTTTGGGCAAACATCTGGGTTTTAGCGCTGCTGACATTCCGCAAGATCTGATCGAAGAAACCTTCAACGCCCTGACGGCTGCGGTGCTGGAACAGCCAGTGGCTTTTGTCCACCGCGACTATCATTCGCGTAACCTGATGCTCACTGCACAGAATACACCGGGGGTGATTGACTATCAGGATGCGGTACTCGGCCCGGTCACCTACGACCTGGTATCACTGCTACGTGACTGTTATATCGCCTGGCCACGCCAGCGGGTAGAAACCTGGGCGCGTGCTTTTCGCAAGGAAGCGATTGCTGCCGGCAATATCCCGCCGGTCGACGAGCATTCATTCCTGCGCTGGTTTGACCTTACCGGCTTGCAGCGTCACCTGAAGGTGCTGGGCATTTTCGCGCGCCTCTCGCACCGTGACGGCAAGCATGCTTATCTGAACGACTTGCCACTGGTACTGGCTTATGTGCTGTCGGTAGGCTCGCAACACCCGGAAACAGCCCAGCTGGTGGAATGGATGCGCCAAGCGGGTATTCCGCAGCACATCGGCAGCGTTAACCTGCCACTTTGAGTACGACCATGCAAGCCATGATCCTCGCTGCCGGACTCGGCACCCGCATGCGCCCCCTGACCGATCACACCCCCAAACCCCTGCTGGCGGTGGGCGGCAAGCCATTGATCGTTTGGCATATCGAGAAGCTTGTCCGGGCGGGCTATCAGGACATTGTCATCAATATGGGCTGGCTGGGTCATCAGCTCCCCGCTGCTTTGGGCGATGGCTCCCGCTGGGGAATTCACCTGCATTATTCGGATGAACAGGCAGAAGGCATCCTGGATACGGCGGGCGGCATCATCAAAGCCTTGCCATTACTGGGTACGGCACCTTTTCTGGTGATCAACGGCGATGTCTGGTGTGATTATGCCTGTGAGCCGCGTACCTTGGCGGCTCATACACTGGCACACCTGCTGCTGGTCACCAACCCGCCGCATCACCCTACCGGGGATTTTGCCCTGGCAAATGGGCGTGCCCACAGTGAAGCCGGTGCAGACACTCCGCGCCATACCTTCAGCGGTATTGGCTATTATCACCCGCAACTGTTCGCAGGCCTGGCCTACGGCAAACAGCCACTCGCCCCCCTGTTGCGCAAGGCCATGCAGGCTGGTTTGGTCAGCGCCGAGTTTTATGGCGGTGAATGGCTGGACATCGGCACGCCGGAACGCCTGCAAGCACTCGACCAGCGCTGTCAAAAAATACGCGACCACTCATCTTGTCAGCCTTAAGTGCTGGCATTAATTTATTGTATAGTGGTAATAACAATAAAAATCCCTGGAGTGTTATGAATACCGTCCGTCAAACTGGCTTGACGCTGATTGAAGTACTGGTGACTCTGACTATTGCCAGCATCCTCGCCACTGTCGCCGTCCCCAGCCTGCAAGCCATGATCCAGAGCAATCGTCTGCAATCAGTCACCAATGACCTGATGGGTGGCTTGTATCTGGCACGCAGTGAAGCCGCCAAACGCGGTTTTAATGTCAGCCTGTGCGTGAGCAATGCCACGCAGGATAATTGCCTGCCGCCCACCGTGCCGCCCACCGCCACTGATTTCAGCCAGGGCTGGCTGGTGTATACCGATTACGACGGTGACGGACTGGTGACTGCGAATACGACCCTGTTTGATACAACCGGCGATGGTACGCCGGATTCGCCTGAAACCATTGTGTATGTCGGGGAAAATACCAGCCAGTACTTTAGTGTGGTGATCGACCCGGCCAGCAGTGTTGACAAAGAGGCGATCACCTATCGCGCCAATGGCTCATTGGCCAGCATGGCGGCATCCGGCTTTACTATCCGCATCCGGGATTTATCCACCACTGAACTCGCCCGCATTACGCTCGCGATGACCGGGCGTTTCTCATCCTGTTACGCAGCCAGTGGCTCGGGTTGTTAAGTGCATAGCCATACAGGCGAAGACAGTTCCTGATCACGGCGGCATGCTATTTGCATGACTGGCAAGGCGCAGTAAAAAAACTGCCCCCACTCAGCCGCAGGAGCACCGCCATGACCAAATCCAGAGAAGAGCAAGCCAAACTTTACCGCTACTATACCCAACCGCGTATGGTCACCGAACTGACCCGCAAAACCCTGGCACTGATCCTGGCCGGGGGCGAAGGTTCACGCCTGATGGATCTTACCGACTGGCGTGCCAAACCTGCCGTACCGTTTGGCGGCAAATACCGCATTATTGACTTCCCGCTCTCCAACTGCGTGAATTCGGGTATTCGCCGGATTGGCGTACTCACCCAATACAAATCCCATTCAATGATCCGCCATTTGCAGCGTGCCTGGGGTTTCATGCGCGCTGAAATCGGTGAGTTTGTCGAGATTCTGCCCGCCCAGCAGCGCACCGAAAAAAAAGAGTGGTATCAGGGCACTGCTGATGCCCTATTCCAGAACATTGACATTGTCCAGCGTCATGACCCCGATTACATTATTGTGCTGGGTGGTGACCATGTGTACAGCATGGACTACTCGCAAATGCTGGTTGAGCATGTCATATCCGGTGCTGACTTCACAGTCGGTTGCATCGAAGTGCCATTACAGGAAGCCACCGCTTTTGGCGTGATGGCCGTGGATGAAAACATGCAGATCACGGCATTTACCGAAAAACCGGAACACCCCGAAGCCATGCCGGGCAAACCTGACACGGCACTGGTTTCGATGGGTATTTATATTTTTTCACGGCAGTTTCTGTTTGATACCCTGATCGAAGATGCTGCCCAGGTGCAATCATCGCATGATTTCGGAAAAGACATCATTCCGGCACATATTGGAACATCCAAAGCGATTGCATTTGCTTTTCGCGATGAAAAAGGCGAACCTGCCTACTGGCGGGATGTGGGCTCGGTGTATTCCTACTGGAAAGCGAATATGGAATTATGCGAGATCAATCCGGCACTGAATCTGTATAATCGTGATTGGCCGATCTGGACTTACCAGCCCCAGTATCCACCTGCAAAATTCATCTTTGATGAAACAGGGCGTCGGGGCGAGGCGATTGACTCAATGGTGTCAGCCGGAACCATCCTGTCCGGTGCACGGGTCAAGCGCTCGGTGATCTTTTTTGCCTGCACGATTGAAAACCGCAGTCTGATCAAGGACAGTGTCGTTTTGCCGAAAGTCAGTATCGGCAGTGACTGTCGCATCAGCCGCACGATTATCGACAAAGGCTGCGTGGTTCCCGATGGAACCGTGATCGGTGAAGACCCTGAGCACGATCGCCAACGTTTTCATGTTAGCCAAGAGGGCATTGTGCTGGTAACAGCAGAAATGCTTGGACAAAAACTACACACGGGTAAGTAACTACAGTTATGGCAAGTGACCAATTAAAAGTTGTTTTGTGCTGGCATATGCACCAGCCTTGGTATCGGGACGGTTTGGACGGTGATTACCGCCTACCGTGGGTTTATCTGCATGCCATCAAGGATTATTCCGACATGGCCGCGCATCTGGAGCGGCATCCAGCGATGCGGGTGGTGGTGAACTTCTCCCCCATCCTGCTGGAACAGATTGACGATTATGCCCAACAGATCCAGCGCTTCCGCAAAAATGGCACTGAAATGCAGGACAAACTGCTCAACCTGCTCGCCGGTGTGGAAGCGATCCCCAAAGATAACGACGCGCGTTGCCAGCTGATTGCCGACTGCCAGCGCTGTCATGCCCCCACCATGATTCACCCCTACCCCGCATTCCGTCGCCTGCTCTCCATGGTGGGTGCAACGGATAACGCGGGTGTGGGCAGCAAGCAGTTCAAATATTCACTGGCGTATTTAAGCGACCAGTATTTCCTTGATCTACTGACCTGGTATCACCTCGCATGGCTGGGGCAGTCGGTGAAAAACCTGCCGATCGTCAAGGCGCTATTCAATAAGGCCGCGATTTTCACCCAGGATGACCGCGACACGCTGCTGGACATCATGCAGGCCTGTCTGGCCGGGATCATTCCACGCTACCGGACACTGGCCGAACAGGGGCAGGTAGAGTTGTCAATGACACCTTACATGCACCCGATTGTGCCGTTGCTCCAGGATTTCAATACGATGGCCTGCGCCCAGCCCGATGCACCCCGTCCGCATAGCCCCTCCTACCCGGATGGCGCGGCGCGGGCGCATTGGCACATGCAGCGCGGCATTGAGCTGTTTGAGCATTACTTCGGGCACAAACCTAAAGGTGTCTGGCTCTCGGAAGGCGCGGTCAGCAAGGAAGCACTGGACTTGCTCGATGAGTTTAATATTCGCTGGACAGCTTCTGGCGAAGGGGTCTGGCGCAGCAGTAGTCATTTATCCGGCTACAACGGCGAAGAAATAGACACCAAGCGCAACCTGTTCATGCCACACCAGCACCCGGAACAGGATGTCCGTATCTTCTTCCGCGATGATGGCCTGTCGGATCTGATTGGCTTTAAATACAGCACGTGGGACGCGGGTGATGCCGTCGCTGATTTTGTGCAACACCTGGAAAACATCTCGACCTTTTTGGGTGATACTGCCGGTGAACATGTCGTGTCGGTAATACTGGATGGTGAAAATGCCTGGGAATACTACCCGGACAATGCCAGCCATTTCTTTGATGCCTTATACAGTGAACTGAGCGCTTCCAACCAACTGGAAATGACCCACTTTGCACAGGTCGCTGGCCAGGTAAACGACCAGCCACTCCCGGAAATCTGCCCCGGCAGCTGGGTCTATGGCTCCTTTTCCACCTGGATTGGCTCCGAAGACAAAAACCGGGGCTGGGATTATCTGGTCGCTGCCAAACAGGCTTTTGATGCGGAACTCGCAGCCGGCAAACTTGACGCAGAACAGGAAGCGCAAGCTTCACGCCAACTGGCGGTCTGTGAAGGTTCCGACTGGTTCTGGTGGTTTGGTGATTACAATTCGGCAGACAGCGTGCGTGATTTCGAAAGCCTGTATCGCCAACAGTTGGCTAAACTTTATACCTTGCTGGCGCTGGAGCATCCTGAGCACCTGAGTGTTCCCTTATCCAAAGGTGGCGGCGGCGTTGAAAACGCAGGCACCATGCGCAGTAACACCTGATGGCGGCGGCGTTAACACCGGGCCAGCGTGAGGCGGGTATCCTGCTGCACCCAACCTCGCTACCTTCTGGCCAGCTGGATGCAGATACCTTCCGCTGGCTGGACTGGCTGGCGGAAAGCGGCATCAGCGTCTGGCAGATGTTGCCGCTGGGGATTCCGCTCACCGAGTTATCCCCCTATCAATGCGCCTCGGCATTCGCGGTTCACCCCGGTTTGTTTCCGGTGGCAGAAGCTGTTAAAGCAGAAGCTGAACCCGCCGGATTCACGGAATGGTATCGACAAAATCAAGGCTGGGTGGATGACTTTGCCCTGTTCTCTGCCTTAAAAATACAGTTTGACGGCATTGAGTGGATGGAATGGCCAGCAGCCTACCGGCGGCGGGATGCAGCGACCTTGGCGGCGTTTCAGCAAACACACGCCGCTGAACTGGCTAACACGGTGCGGGCGCAATTCAGTTACTGGCAGTACTGGCAAACGATCCGTGCTTATGCGCATGCACGCGGTATTCGTCTGTTTGGCGATATTCCGATTTTTGTCGCCCAGGACAGTGCGGATGTCTGGGCACACCCGGAATGGTTTCTGATCGATGCGAACGGGCATCCGAGTGTGGTGACCGGCGTACCCCCCGATTATTTCTCGGAAACGGGTCAGCGCTGGGGCAATCCGCATTATAACTGGGACAGCATGCAAGCCGATGGCTTCCTGTGGTGGAACGAGCGCCTGCGGTATCACTTTGATTTTTTTGATCTGGTCAGGATTGACCACTTTCGCGGGCTGGAAGCCGTCTGGATGATCCCCGCCGATTGTGAAACAGCGATTGAAGGTCACTGGGAACCCGTGCCCGGTGATGCCTTGCTGGCGCATGTCGCACAAAACATGGGCGATTTGCCATTGATCGCGGAAGATCTCGGGGTCATTACCCCGGAAGTACGCGCCCTGCGCAATAAATACCGGCTACCAGGCATGTCCGTATTACAATTTGCCTTTGATCAGTTTGAAGATAACCCACACAAGCCGCAGAATGTCGAAGAAAATTGTGTTTACTACACGGGCACGCATGACAATGACACGCTACTGGGCTGGTTTGACAGTCTTGATGAGGATTATCAATCGCATATTATCGACTTATTGAATAGTCGCAGCACTTTGAATGAGCGTAATATTACATTTCTGATGACAGAAACCCTGCTGGCAAGCCCTGCCGGTTTAGTCATGTTTCCCTGGCAAGACTTGCTGGAACTGGGCAGTGATGCACGCATGAATACACCGGGTACTGTGGTGGGTAACTGGCAATGGCAGTTCACGTGGGCACAAGTGCCTGACACACTGGCGACTGATTTACGCGCCAGACTAGACTCTCACCAGCGCCTGAATCCGGACAGTGCTGGCACCAACCAAACCAAGTGAGGACAACCAATGGCCAATAACCTGCAACGTCTACAATCGGGTGCTCATCATGACCCATTCAATGTACTCGGCTGGCACCCACACGGTGATGACGGTGAGCATCAGGTACTGCGTGTTTTCATGCCATCAGCCGAGCAAATCGAGCTGGATGGCCACGAACTGCAACGCATGGAAGGTACTGACTGTTTTGAACTGCTGACCGGGGGTGATACCGGCCTGAGCAAGGACACGATTGGCCAACATCCGGTATTGCGCTGGCAAGACAAGAAAAACGCCCAGTGGCATGAGAGCATCAGCCCCTATACATTTGCACCGCAGTTGGGCGACATTGACCTGCACTTGCTGGGTGAAGGCAAACACCTGCAGGCCTGGAAGGTGCTGGGTGCGCGTTTGCAGCAGGTTGATGGGGTGGATGGCTGCCTGTTCGCAGTCTGGGCACCCGGCGTACAGCGTATCAGCGTAGTCGGCAATTTCAATGGCTGGGATGGGCGCGCTTATCCGATGCGTAACCGGGGTGAAACCGGCATCTGGGAGATCTTTATCCCCGGCCTGCCCGCTGGCGAGTCGTACAAATACGAGATTCTCACCCAGCACGGCAGCATCATCAAGAAAACCGACCCGTATGCCCGCCAGATGTTCCTGCGCCCGGAAACCACGTCCTGCATCCCGACAGATGGCGATTACACATGGGCAGATCAAGACTGGGTCACTGCCCGCGAGCAGTTTGACTGGAAACACCAGCCGATCAGTACCTATGAACTGCATGCCGCTTCCTGGCGGCAGCACCCGGACGGCAGTTTCTACACCTGGCAGGAGCTGGCTGACGCGCTGATTCCTTACATTCAGGAACTGGGCTACACGCATATCGAATTATTACCGATTTCCGAACACCCGCTGGATCTGTCCTGGGGCTATCAGGTCTCCGGTTATTATGCGCCCACTGCCCGGTTGGGTTCGCCGGATGACTTCCGTTATTTTGTCGATCAGTGTCACCAACATGATATTGGCGTGATTCTCGACTGGGTACCGGCACACTTCCCGAAAGATGATTTCGCACTGGCACGTTTCAATGGTGAGCCATTGTACGAACATGCCGACCCGCGCAAAGGTGAGCATCAGGACTGGGGCACACTGATCTTCAACTATGGGCGCAACGAAGTGCGCAACTTCCTGCTGGCGAATGCCCTGTTCTGGCTGGAGGAATACCATATCGACGGCCTGCGGGTGGATGCGGTTGCTTCGATGTTGTATCTGGATTATTCGCGCAAAGCCGGTGAGTGGATTCCGAACCAGCACGGTGGCCGTGAAAATCTGGAAGCCATTGCGTTCCTGCGTGAAATGAATACGCTGGTACACGGTCACTTCCCCGGTGTCATCACCATGGCGGAAGAATCCACCGCCTGGCCTGCGGTTTCCCGTCCGGTCGATATTGGCGGTCTGGGCTTCACCATGAAATGGAACATGGGCTGGATGAACGATAATCTGGCGTACATCGAACAAGACCCGGTTCATCGCAAATATCACCACAGCAAGCTGACTTTCAGCCAGGTCTATGCCTGGACAGAAAACTTTGTGCTGCCACTCTCGCATGATGAAGTAGTCCACATGAAAGGCAGTATGCTCGGCAAGATGCCCGGTGATTACTGGCAAAAATTTGCTAACCTGCGCCTGTTTTATGCTTGGCAATACGCGCACCCCGGCAAAAAACTGCTGTTCATGGGCAGTGAATTTGGCCAGTGGCTGGAATGGTGCGAAGCGCATGAACTGGATTGGGAATTACTGAAATTTCCCGCGCATGATTCCTTGCGCACCCTGGTCGGCGATCTGAATCATTTGTATCGCGCCCAGCCCGCCATGCACCACTTCGATTTTGAGCCGCAGGGCTTCCGCTGGATTGATTGCAACGATTCGCAGCAATCCGTGCTGGCCTTGATCCGGGCGGGTGAAGCCGCTGACAAAGAAGTATTGATTGTCCTCAACTTCACGCCCGTACCCCGTCCGTTTTACCGGATTGGTGTACCGCTAGCGGGTAATTACCGCGAGATTCTGAATACGGACAGCGATTTTTACGGGGGTAGCAACTGCCGCAACCCCGGTGATCTGGCGACGGAGGCAACACCGTGGATGGGCATGGAGCAGTCACTGGAATTAACCCTGCCGCCGCTGGGCGCCATTTTCCTGCAAATCAGCACAGACAGCCCCAAGGAATCTTAAGCGTATGAAGGTATTATTTGCAGCCAGTGAAGCTTACCCGCTGATCAAAACCGGCGGACTGGGTGATGTGGCCTATGGCCTGCCCCGTGCGTTGCATGCAGAAGGCGCTGACGTGCGCCTGCTGCTGCCGGGTTATCAGGACGTATTGGGCAAGCTGGACGGATTGCGTCCGCTGGGTACGCTGTATATTGGGGGTGCCGGACGCCTGTATACCGTGAATGTTCTGGAAGCGATCCACCCCGCCTTCCCCTGCCCGGTCTGGGTCACCGAATGTGCGGCGCTGTTTGGCCGCACCGGTAACCCCTACCTGCACCCGGCGGGTTATGACTGGCCGGATAATGCCGAGCGCTATACAGTATTTTCCCGCGCGGCGGTTCAGCTGGCCGGGGATGCGCTCAAACTGGACTGGCGGCCTGATGTTGTGCATGCCCATGACTGGCAAACGGGTTTGATCCCCGCCATGCTGGAAGAAGTCTACCCACGCCCGAAAAGTGTGTTCACCATCCATAATCTGGCCTACGGCGGCCATTTTTCACGCGATGTTTACGCGCAGCTACAACTCCCCTGGCACTGGTGGTCAGCGGAAGGTCTGGAGTTTCATGGCGGTTTTTCGATGCTGAAAGCCGGTATTAATTACGCCGATGCCGTCACCACCGTCAGCCCGACTTATGCGCGGGAGATTCTGACGGCTGATTTCGGGTATGGCATGGATGGCCTGCTGCGTTCACGCAGTTACAAACTGCACGGCATCCTGAACGGCATCGATACCGACAGCTGGAACCCGGCCAACGACAAGTACCTGCACACCATGTACGACACCCGCAGTGTGGTGAGCGGCAAACGTGCTAATAAACAGGCCTTGCTGGAACGCTTCGGGCAAGAGGTGAATGAGGCGAATGACGCACTTCTCGATCAACCCTTGCTGGGTATGGTCAGTCGCTTGGTTGAACAAAAAGGTGTCGATATGGTACTCGATACCATTCACACTGTACTAGCCAACACCAACGCCCATTTCGTCCTGATTGGCAGTGGTCACCCGCACTATGAGCAAGCCTTGTATGCGCTGGCGGCGCAATATCCGGGACGGGTGTTTGTTTATATCGGCTACAACGAAGAACTCGCGCACCTGCTGGAAGCGGGCGCGGATATTTTCCTGATGCCCTCGCGCTTTGAACCGTGTGGCCTGAACCAGATGTACAGCCTCAACTACGGCACCCTGCCGGTCGTGTTCCATACGGGCGGGCTGGCGGACACCGTGATTAACGCCAGCGATACGAATATCGCGAACAACACAGCCAACGGCTTTGTTTTCTACACACCGTATAGCCATGCGCTGCTGGGTACTCTGCTGTGGGTCATCCGCCTGTTCAACACCCAAAAAACACTCTGGCAACAACTGCAAAACAATGCCATGCAGGCCGATTTCGCCTGGAACGGGAGTGCCCGTCACTACCTGCAGCTTTATCAGGCCTGAGCAGACAACCACTAAACGATAGCACTAACCGAATGATTTCTATAGAGAGGGTCAACTAATGACCAAACGTCCTGGCAAACAAACGCCTTTTATTCCCGTACACCTTGAACCACTTGGCAGTGACAGCAGCGCAATCAGTGCTGACGTTGAGCGCTACCTGTCTTACCATCTCGGACGGGGCAAAGTATCCCCCCCGGTGTACTCCTATAATGCACTGGCTTACACCATCCGCGACCGTCTGATGGTTGACTGGGGCAATACCTGGGCAGAATACCTGCAACCGGGTCGGCGCCGTGCTTATTACATGTCACTGGAATTTCTGATCGGGCGTTCACTGAGCAATAATCTGCTCAATCTGGGTTTGAATGATGCCAGCAAAATTGCCATGAATGACTTCAGTGCTTCACTGGAAGAAGTCGAATCCAAAGAAGCGGATGCGGGTCTGGGTAACGGCGGCCTCGGGCGACTCGCCGCCTGTTTCATGGACAGCTGCGCCAGTTTGCGCCTGCCGGTAACGGGCTACGGGATTCGTTATGAATATGGCATGTTCCGCCAGCATATTGAAAATGGTTACCAGATTGAGGAGCCTGATCACTGGCTGCGCGATGGCAACCCTTGGGAAATTGAACGCCCGGAGTATACGCAGCGCATCCATTTTGGCGGCTATACCGAAACGTACAAAGACGCCGACAACATCCAGCGCAAACGTTGGGTGCATACGGACGATGTACTGGCGATTCCTTTTGATATGCCGATCACCGGCTACCGCAACAAAACTGTCAACACCCTGCGCCTGTGGAAAGCCACCGCCACCGACGAGTTCAATCTGCAGGAATTCAATGCGGGCAGTTATACCGAGGCGGTGCAGGAAAAGAATAATGCCGAACATATCTCCATGGTGCTCTACCCGAACGACAGCAGCGAAAACGGCAAGGAACTGCGCCTGCGCCAGCAATATTTTCTCGCTTCAGCCAGCCTGAAAGATGCGATTCGCATCTGGGAACGGGAAGGTGACGGTGATTACAGCCGCTTTGCCGCCGAGAATGTGTTCCAGATGAATGACACTCACCCGACCATCGCAGTCGCGGAGTTGATGCGCATTCTGATGGACGACAAGGATCTGGAATGGAAAGAAGCCTGGAAAATCACCAGTGCTTGCCTGGCTTATACCAACCATACCCTGCTGCCAGAAGCGCTGGAGCGCTGGCCGGTACACCTGTTCGAACGCCTGTTGCCGCGTCTGCTGGAAATCATTTACGACATCAATGCCCGCTTCCTGCGCGAAGTTGCGTTGAAATGGCCGGGTGATACTGATCGCCAGAGTCGCATGTCCATTATCGAAGAAGGCCCGGTACGTCAGGTACGCATGGCCTGGCTTGCGATTATTGGCAGTTTCTCGGTGAATGGCGTGGCGGCGTTGCATTCGGATTTGCTGGTGCAGGATCTGTTCCGTGATTTTTATGAGTTATGGCCCCACAAGTTCAACAACAAAACCAATGGCGTCACCCCCCGGCGCTGGATAGCACACGCCAACCCCGGCCTGACCGAACTGATCAGCGGCAAAATTGGTGATGCCTGGGTAGCAGACCTAGCCCAGCTGGAACAGCTTAAACCACTGGCAGGCGCTAAACAGGCGGCGTTCCAGAAAAAATGGCACGCAGTCAAGCTGGCTAACAAACAACGGCTGGCGACGCTGGTCAAACAGGAGTGTGCGGTTGATTTTGACCCGACTGCCTTGTTTGATATTCAGGTCAAGCGTATCCACGAATACAAACGCCAGCTGCTCAATGTCCTGCATGTCATCCACCTTTACTCGCGGATCAAGCAAGGCCGACTGGGCAATTGGGCGAATCGCTGTGTCTTGATCGGCGGCAAGGCGGCTCCTGGCTATGTGATGGCGAAAAGCATCATCAAACTGATCAACAGCGTGGCGGAAGTGGTCAACCATGACCCTGAAGTCGGTGACAAACTGAAACTGGCCTTCCTGCCTAACTACCGGGTCACCAGCATGGAAATCATTGCACCGGCGGCTGACCTGTCTGAGCAAATTTCTACCGCAGGCAAGGAAGCGTCCGGCACTGGCAACATGAAATTCATGATGAACGGTGCGCTTACCGTCGGTACTTATGACGGTGCGAATATCGAGATTCTGGAAGCCGTCGGTGCTGAAAACTTCTTCCTGTTCGGTCTGCGCGATGATGAAGTCAAACAACTACGCAACGATTACCGCCCCTGGGAATACGTTGAACGGGATGCCGAGTTAAGTTCCGTGATGCAGCTACTGCGTGCCGGACACTTCAATCCGTGCGAACAGGGTATTTTTGACAACATCCTGAACGCGATGCTGAGCCCACACGACCCGTGGATGACACTGGCGGATTTCCGCGCTTATATCGATGCCCAAGAACAAGTCTCGATTGCCTGGCAAAATCAGGCGCACTGGACACGCATGAGCATCATGAATACCGCCAGCAGTGGTTTCTTCTCCACTGACCGGACGATGCGGGAATATAACGAAGACATCTGGAAGCTGAAAAGTAGCCAGAGTTAAGCGTTAGCCACTGTCTTTCTTGCCTCCGGGAAATATAGCAGGGCAAGGCTGGTCGGCTACACGGGAATCCTGTAGCCGACCCATGAACGTACCCCGCTGCCTGAGCGTAGCCGGAGGCAGTCTCAGCCACGCTTAAATCCGGTCTTTGCAGCACTGGTCTCATCCACTACACTAGAGACTCTGATTTCCACCACCGGACTCACGCATGAAAGCCGTTGCCTCGCTTCGTTATGGCGTCATCTTCAAGAAAGCTTTTTCCCAAACGGACATTTTCAAAGCGTTTGTGAAAGCCATCTTGGGCATTGATTTGCAAATTGACCATGTGGAAACGGAAAAGTCGTTCCCGAAACCTATAGGCTCAGTGGATAGCCGCTTTGATTTATTCGCGGAAGACACCGTGAACCGGATTATTGTGGACATCCAGCATCGGCGTTATGCCGATCACTACCACCGTTTTTTGCACTACCATTGCGCGGCTCTGTTAGAGCAGGCCGTTAATGCGAAAGATTATCGCCCTGCACTGGCGATTTATACCATCGTTGTCCTCACCGGGGGTGATAAGCACCAACAAGACATGGTGCAGATTGACTTTGACCCTAAAAACCGTCATGGCGTGGGTATCGGCGAAATTCCGCACAAGATCCTCTATTTAAGCCCCACATACGTGAATGAAGAAACCCCCGAAGAGTGGCGCGAGTGGTTGCTGGCCATTGACGATAGTCTGGATGGTGAGGTCGATGAAACGCACTACCATAACGCTTGTGTGCAAAAGGTATTGAGCACGATTGAGAAAGATGCCGTTACACCGGGTGAGTATGCCCGGATGAAAGATGAGTACAGCGAAGAGCAATTGCGCCTCAAAGAGTGGGAGGAAGCGATACTGAAAAGTCGGCAGTTGGGGCTGGAGGAAGGCAGGCGTGAAACCGCCCAGCGTATGTTAGCCAAGGGGATGGATGCCGCGCTGGTCGCTGAGTTGACCGGATTGAGCTGGCCTAGTGTGCAGGCATTGCAGAAATAGGCTTCGGCTGCGCTTAGCCAGTTTCATCGGCATCGCTGTGCTATGATTCCAGTAAGCCCGATCAAGTACAGGACAGCCCCATCATGCCCGCCACCTATGTCAACCCCCTCACCGATTTTGGCTTTAACAACACGGTATACACCAAGGGTCTGGATGAGCTGGTCACCCTGCAAGATAAATGGCTGTATACCTTCCGCCATCTGGCGGAGATGTCGGATGTGCCCTCGCCCTTTACCGAAGCGGTGTTTCGGCACCTGTTTGCGATTGCGGAACTGGCGCGGTTTGATCCTAAAGACCGGCAAAGTTATGAGGAGAGCCTGAAATACCTGCGGGATTTGCGCAATTCGGAGCAGACGGCACGGCTGGAGGGGGAACAAATCGGCTTGGAAAAAGGTGAGCACATTGGCAAACAGAACAATGCCCGCGAGGTAGCTATCAGGCTATTCAAGCTGGGGACATTTGAGCTCAGCCAGATTGCTGAGATTGCAGGCTTGACGCGGGAGGAGGTCGAGCAGTTGCAACAGGAGCAACGCTAAAGACAACTGCCCTGTCACCACCAACTGCCCTGTCACCACCAACTGGCCGCCTCATCAAACGTGCGGATTGCCTGAACGAAGCCGAAAGCCCGATTATGCTATGATTCCGGTAAGCCCGATCAAGTACAGGACAGACCTACCATGACCGCCACCTATGTCAACCCCCTCACCGATTTTGGTTTTAAAAAGCTGTTTGGCGAAGAGCCAAATAAAGACCTGCTGATCAGTTTTCTGAACACCTTACTGCCTGCTCATCATCAGATCGCGGATTTAAAGTACACCAAGAATGAATATCAGGGGATCACGCCGATTGATCGCCGCGCGATTTTTGATCTGAGTTGCATGAGTACCACGGGTGAGCGCTTTATTATCGAGCTGCAAAAAGTGAAGCAGCAATACTTCAAAGACCGCAGTATTTATTATTCGACCTTCGCGATTCAGGAACAGGCGAAGCAAGGCGACTGGGACTACCAGCTCTCTACGGTGTACACCATTGGTATTTTGGACTTTCTGGTGGACGATCAAGCCCGTAAAACCATCTACTACGCGCAGTTAAAAGACCAAGATAATCAGCCGTTTTTCGACAAACTGCATTATATTTATGTGGTGTTGCCGCGCTTCACGAAAGGCTTGGATGAGCTGGTCACCCTGCAAGATAAATGGCTGTATACCTTCCGTCATCTGGCGGAGATGTCGGATGTGCCCTCGCCCTTTACCGAAGCGGTGTTTCGGCACCTGTTTGCGATTGCGGAACTGGCGCGGTTTGATCCTAAAGACCGGCAAAGTTATGAGGAGAGCCTGAAATACCTGCGGGATTTGCGCAATTCGGAGCAGACGGCACGGCATGAAGGCAAACAGAACCATGCCCGCGAGGTAGCTATCAGGCTATTCAAGCTGGGGACTTTTGAACTCAGCCAGATTGCTGAGATTGCAGGCTTGACGCTGGAGGAGGTCGAGCAGTTGCAACAGGAGCAACGCTAAAGACAACTGCCCTGTCACTCACTAACCTGCCACCTCATCAAACGTGCAGGGCAGTCTGTCATGCAAAAGGCAAAATCACTGTCCGCTGCGAACTAAACGAACATAGGGGTTGTCGTTCTTATTGCTGGTGACGTCGTTGCCATCGTAGAAACCCACACCCAATGCGTCGTAGTTATAGTTAGCAAGGGGCGACGAAGACCAAAAATACGCCGATGGTGTAGCTGGAAAGAGAGTGGCATTAATGGCTGGGTCATAACACTTTCTTTCGACAATAGAGGCGAGTTCTTTGATATTAGGCAAACGCCAAGGGGTATTACTGCGCTGCAATGCAGTCTCCCAAACATACCCCGTTGCTGTACCTGCACAAGTCGAGCCATCCCAAGATTGCCCCTCAGCACAACGCTTCCAAATCAACTGTGTTTGGGTGTCAGTGACTATGGCTTTCAAGGTGAGAAAGTAGACAATAGGTTTTTTGCTTTGGAGCCTCACTGTCATGCTGACCTTATCCCCACTGCTCGAACGATTTGCTGAACGGACTCCGCTTCCTGTGATGGCGCGTGGTTTGTTGGAGCGTCACCTGAGCGGGCCCCAACTGGATACCTGGTTTGAAACGGTGGCTGAGAAGCAATACACTAGACATTATTTAAAAATACCGACCTAAAGTCCCATCAAAAAAACTAATACTT
>CAXYXY010000002.1:0-235683 GCA_964293125.1 uncultured Thiothrix sp.
GTGAAACCTAACTCATTGATTGGGGTGAGTGTCTCGCCTTAGACTGGTAGCCCATTCGTGTTACGAGTGACCAAAGTCACCCCATGCTCTACTGCTGTTGATGCAATGATGGCATCACCTAATGACATTTTATGTTTTTGACGCAGTGAAATAGCGCGACTGATGATTGTCCGTGGTATGGGCAGAATGTTGGCTATTTCAAATAGCTCACCCAAGTCCTGTTAGTCTCTGCCCGGTAATGGCCTGTCTTTACGGATTTCCCGCTGCCATGCAGAAGGGTCTTTGATGCCAGACAAAGCGTTTCTGGCCGCCATGCGTTCCATTATGCGAACTATAGCAGCACCATTGGGCTGATGAGTATGGGGGCTATTGGCTGCTGCAATCTGGGGTTGTCCGCTGCGCTCCAGTCTGGTTTTAAGGAATTGCACAAAATTCAGTGCTTCCGCTTGCATGCTTTCGGGTAGAGTTGCCAAATCGTCAAGCAGTTGTTGCTGCAATGTATTCATGGTTGCCTCCTTAAGCTGCCTCCAATCGTTAATGATTGTTATTGGTAGCCTCAGCAAGAATCGAACTTGCATTTACCCCTTAGGAGGGGGTCGTTTTATCCATTAAACTATGAGGCCAGCAGGTTTTAGTGTACAGCGAGTGCGTATCTTACTCCAAATCATCACTTTTGGCAGGTGTTTGTGCCGTCAAATCCGGCATGCTGGGCAAATGCACCGTGCTTTGCGGGTAGGGGATCTGGATACCTTCAGTACGAAATGCCTTTTCAATCGCCAGATTCAGTTCGCTGGTGACGGGGAGCAGGTTCTCCACATCCTTGATCTGGCAGCGTAGTTCAAATTTCATGGCATACTCGCCAAAACTGCGAAAGAACACATTGATCCGCAGTTCACCTTGTTCACGCAGTACCGCCGGGTTTTTCTCGGCGACCTTTTGCAATATTTTCATGACCTTTCCTGTGTCCGAGCCATACGCGACGTTCACCGGGATGATGATGCGTCCGTACTGGTTATTCAGCATCATGTTGGTGACCTGATTGGAGATCAGTTCCGAGTTGGGCACGATGATGTCGGAGCGGTCAAAGGTCTGGATCACGGTCGAGCGGATGCTGATGTCCTGTACATAGCCTTCCGATGTGCCCACGCGTATCCAGTCGCCCCGCCGGATCGGGCGTTCAAACAGCAGAATCAGGCCAGACACGAAATTATTGACGATGTTTTGCAAGCCAAAACCAATACCGACCGAGAGGGCACCGGCAATAATGGCGAGGTTGGTGAACTGGATGCCCGCCACCGACAAGCCAATCAGAATCGCCAGCAGGATACCGATATAACCGGCGATGGTCGTGGTCGCTTCTTTGGCGCCACGGCTGAGGCCAGTACGCCTTAGCCAGCTATTGGCCAGGTTGTTTTTCAGTAAATGGGTCAGGCTGATCAGTACCGCCATCAGCAATAAACCACCGATGATGCGAACGGGTTCCAGAGTAAACTCACCGACCTGAAAACCGTTGAGCAGTTTGGCCAGCATCACCTGCATGGCCTGTTCCGACATACCCCACAGGCGGAGTAACAGGATAGCCATGCCACCGAATACCAGCAGTACATGCGCCAGCCGCAACCAGACCAGACCGGGTATGATGTGCCCTTCTTCCAGCCCCAGCCGTTTGCGCAAACGACGCTGCCAGGCGGCAATGCCTTCATCCATGCCATCAAAGATTTCAGTCGGAATGCGCAGCGACAGCCAGCCGATCAGCAGGATAAACAGCGTGCCGAAGGTGCCGGTAAACAGGAAGGTGGAAAAATTCTTGTAGCCCAGCCACAGTGCCGCAATCGCCGCCAGAATCACCAGCGAAGCCAACAGGTGCAGGTGGTATTGCCGCAGGCGTGCCAGATGTTTGCGCAATAACCAGATCAGGCGAATCAGCGATAAACCAGCCAGCGTACCGAGTGCGATGCGGATCAGACCAAGCAGATTGCTGGGCGGCGTGGTGTTAAACAGGGGAGAATGAAACAGTGCACCGAGCAGGGTCGTGAACAACAGCATCCGCGCCCAGAAGAACAGTTTTCTGCTGGTATTGGGTACCATCGGCGTAAAACCGGTCAGCTTGGAGCTAGGGCGCAACATGGCGCGCAAGATCGCGTAGCTGATACCAAACACCAGCAGGGTCGAGACCAGATCATTGATCGCATCCACCCCAGACGGGTTGAACAGAAATGACAGGCTGGTCAGGCCAAACAGCAACAGGAAGGGCATCACCCGGATCAGGCTGCGCCAGACAACCGCCAGGGTCGGGCTGGTTTCGGCCAGTTGCATTGGTTGCTGGCGAAACTGGCGGCGTTTGTAGGTACTCCAGAAGCCACCCGCTAACATCCCGGCCAGACCATACAACAAAGCCATCCTGATATTCGGCATGTTCACCGGCAGGGCGGTCAGGGTCGCCAGAATCTGCTGGCTTTCCGTGGCCCAGATAATCGGATCTTGCAGGGCACGCAGCAGAAAATTCAGCATCGAGTCGTTGGAGGCGAACAGGAGCTGTTTCAGCCGATCCTGTTTGATCGCGCTGGCTTTTTCCTGTAACTGGGTAGCGCGCAGACTGAGCAGCTTGCATTGTGACAGGGTTTTTTCCAGTTCTTTCTTTTTCTGACCCAGATTGTTGCGGGTCGTCTGCAAATCACGATCATCTTGCGGGCTACTTTCCCCAAGGCTATCGATGGACTGTTGCAGTTTGGTCAGTTCGGTTTCGTTCGTGCTGATACAGCCCAGAGAAAACTGGGTGGCAGCGAGCGACTCCGTAGTGATCTGATCAAGACGCTCGGCCTCAACATTGACGGGTAGCAAATCTTTTTCGGATTTATCCAGTTGTTGGGCAAAGTCCTGCCAGCCTTTGCTTTGTACCGGCGGGGCGGGTGGGTCGGCGCTGGCCGGGGTCAATGTCAGACCCGCGAGAGCGAACAGGGTGATAATCAGCAACAGGGGGGTGCGGACAGTTGATTTTAATTGGGTCAAGCTTTTCATTATGAGTTAATCAGTGAAAGATGTTTTCCATGTCTGGATCCATTTCATGGTGGAACTGCTGAATGCTTTCGATGGCATCTTCGTCATCACCCAGATGGGCGATGTAAAAAATAGCCTCGCCTTCATGCACCAGTGGCAAAGTACTGCGGCCAATGATAAGACCGGAACGGCTGGCATACACGGTTTCTTCGCTGGTGCCAAACGGGTCAGCCACATAGCCGATAATGTCATTCTTTTTCACCAGTTTGCCCATCGGCTGGATGACGCGCAAAATACCACTTTGCGGAGCGCGCACCCAGTTGCTGCTACGGCTGAGCAGTGGCTCCCGCTGGGAGTTTTTGCGGCGTACTGAGGGCAGCATGCCGAGATAGCGCATCACGGACAGAATGCCTCTGACCCCCGCCCGAATCGGAATTTCATCAAAGCGCAATGCTTCACCCGCTTCATACAGGATCACCTTGACCCCGCGTTCGGAGGCCGCCTTGCGCAGCGAACCGTCGCGTAAACCGGCGTTGAGTGTGATCGGGGCGTTAAATGCACTGGCCATGCCACTCAAAGTCGCGTCGGCATCCAGGTTCACCCGAATTTGCGGCAAATTGGTGCGGCCAATGGCCGCCGTGTGCAGATCAATACCGTGGGTACAGTGCACGGCAATTTCATTCAGGAACAGATGTGCGAGCTGTCCGGCCAGTGAACCACGCTCTGAGCCGGGGAACGAGCGGTTCAGGTCACGCCGGTCAGGCAGGTAACGGGATTTGCTGATAAAGCCGAAGGCATTGACGACCGGTACGGCCAGCAAAGTCCCGCGAAAAGACTTCAGGGCTTTGGTGCGCAGCAGGCGGCGAATAATCTCAACGCCGTTGATCTCATCGCCATGAATGGCTGCGCTGACAAACAGGCGTGGCCCCGATTCACGACCATTCAGGACGTAAACCGGCATGGTAATTTGTGCGTGGGTATAGAGATGGGGGAGCGGCAGGTCGATATAACGTCGTTCACCCGCCGCCACCGTCACACCACCAATCGTAATCGGTGCTTGTTTCATAGTAAGCCCTGTAGAATTCGATGACCCGGGAAGTCGTCGTTTGTTATCCTGCTGTTAGCCGCTGGCTATCCCGTTTAGCCTTTGCCGCGTGTGCCGGTTTTGCCCGGCTTTGCCTGTTCTTCGATAAATTTGATAATTATACCAGCAATATCCTTGCCGCTAGCTGTTTCTATCCCTTCCAGCCCCGGTGATGAGTTAACTTCCATCACGACGGGCCCATGGTTAGAGCGTAACAGATCCACCCCGGCTACATTCAGCCCCATGATTTTGGCCGCACGAACCGCCGTCGAACGTTCTTCCGGGGAAATGCGCACCAATGCTGCCGAACCGCCCCGGTGCAGGTTGGAACGAAACTCGCCGGGTGCACCCTGACGTTTCATGGCGGCCACCACCTTGCCACCGACCACAAAGCAGCGAATGTCCGAGCCGCCTGCTTCCTTGATAAATTCTTGCACCAGAATATTGGCTTTTAAGCCCATGAAGCCCTCAATCACGCTTTCTGCTGCTTTTTGGGTTTCGGCCAGTACCACGCCAATCCCCTGAGTGCCCTCCAGTAACTTGATCACCACGGGTGCGCCACCGACCAGGGCAATAACGTCCTTGACATCATCCGGCTTGTTCGCAAAACCGGTCACCGGCAGACCGATGCCCCGGCGTGACAGCAGTTGCAAGGAGCGCAATTTGTCGCGCGAGCGGGTGATGGCGACCGATTCATTGACGGAATAAACGTCCATCATCTCAAACTGGCGCACAACAGCCGCCCCATAAAAGGTGACGGAGGCACCAATGCGCGGAATAACGGCATCAAAACCTTCCAGTGGTTCGCCCTTGTAGTAAACCGAGGGTTTATTGGATGCGATGTTCATGTAACAACGCAAGGCGTCAATCACTTTGACTTCGTGTCCGGCTACTTTGGCCGCTTCCACCAGACGTTGGGTAGAGTAGAGCTTGCTATTACGTGACAGTATGGCAATTTTCATGGGGCATCCTTGTGGTATCGGGTTATTGTTGTGGGTTTTTTGACAGTTATTAACAGTTTTTCTAAACGGGCTTGCTGTGGGGGTCGCTGTGCGTAGGATTATAGTAGTACTTCGCTTTCTTTTTGCCACAAAGATAAGATTTCTGCGGGTTAACCACCATCCGTCCATTCATGGCTTCTCGCCCCAATAACATGCGAAACAGCATGCTGTCACGGTTGGTCAGTGTGAGTTCGACCGGCCAGCTTTCAGTGCCAATGTGCATAGGGGTCTGGATCACCAGGCGCTGTTCACGGTGGCCGCCTGAATCGCTAACCATGCGTTCGTCCAGCAGGCGCGCTTCACAGGTAACGACCGGTGTTTCCTGGTATTGCAGCGGGTGCATCTGGAAACGTACCCAGTCTTCGCTATCGCGGGTAAAGCGCTCGACTGAAAAAGCATGCAGGGCGGAGGTTTTCGCGCCGGTATCGACCTTGGCCTTAATCGCATGCAGCCCCAGTTCGGGCAGGCTGACCCATTCACGCCAGCCTACCCACAGCAGGTCGGTGGATTTTTGTGCGGGTTCGTGTGTGGGTGTATGTGCTAGTTTATCTGTCGGTTTATCCATAAAATGTCATGTCCCATGGGATCATATTCCCTCAAGGAGCCATCTATTCATTAGTCATCAGTCGGGTCTGCTGGCGTCCGCCGCCGCTGGGCAAACAGCTGTTCAGCCAGTTCGCTGTCAATGCTGCGCAAGTGCAAGTCACGTTGCGGGTAAGGAATTTCGATGCCTTCTTTGTGGAATTTTTCCCAGATATTCAACATCACCTGACTTTTGACATTGGCACAGCCATTCATCGGGTCGCGTACCCAGATGCGTACTTCCAGATCGACCGTGCTGTCACCAAACGATTTCAGCAGGCAGGCCGGTTTGGGAAACTTGATCACGCGCGGGGTTTCAGCGGCTGCCTGCAAGCATAGCTCAATGGCCTGGTTAACGTCGGCTTTATAATGGACACCGATCGGGATACGCAGGCGGACATTCTCATCGGTATACGACCAGTTTTCGACCTGATTGTTAATCAGATGATCATTCGGGATCAGCAGTTCAATGCCATCGCGGGTAATCATCGACACATAGCGGGCACTCAGGCGGTTGACCTTGCCATAGCGTCCGTCCATCACAATGGTATCGCCCGGCTTGATCGACTTGTCCATGAGGAGGATGATCCCGGCGATCAGGTTGGAAAAGACTTTCTGCAAGCCCAACCCGATCCCGACACCGACCGCACCCCCGAATACCGCAAAAGCGGTCAGATCGATGCCCACGGTATTCAGGGCGGTTAAAAATGCAATCGCCAGCAGGGCAAATTTGGAAATTTTGCCAAACAGTGCCTGGGCTGACGGGCTAAGGCCACTCCCGCTTTCCAGTGAACGTTCGATCAGGTCGGACAGCAACAAGGCTCCCCAGACGAAGGCCGCAACGGACAAGGTCGAAGTAATGGTGTCATAGAGTGTCAGCGAGTTTTCATCTGAGCCAAACTTGATGCTGTCCAGCCATGCAATCGTAATCTGCAGATAACCGAGAATACTTAAGGCCGCCACAATCCAGATCAGGGTAGTGGCGATGCGGCTGGCTGACGGATTATTGATAAAGGCCGAGCCAAACCGGATAAAGCCCCAAGCCATGGCAAGGCTCAGTGATTTACTCAGAAAGACATGTTTGACGCCATACAGCTGAAAACACAGCACACCGATGCCAATCAGAATCAGCAGGGTCAGGGGAAAGGTCAGACGCCGCACTACACGATTGGAAAACTGCTTGAGCCGCTGGTTGCGGCTGTTGTCATCAGCAAAGCTTACCCGGGTACGCACATAACGACTGACATAAGCAGCAATCATGAAACTGACCAGCACCAGAACGTACTGAATCACCCGCTCAGTGGTGAGTAACCAGCCGGTTACCCATACCATATAAATGTGTAACCACTCCAGGGTGGCATCAACGTTCATTTTTAGTCTTTAGCCTTATCTTTTGTCATTGTTTAATCAACGTTTAATAAACGGGGTCTGATACCTTGGCTGAGTGACCGGAGCGACTCAGGCCATTAGCCGGGTTTGCTGCGCACCAGATTCTCGAACAGGAAGCTGTTCGGGATGGAGATCAGCTCATCATTGTCGAGCTGCACCAAGGTATTTTGCGCGCGTATTTCCAGGAGCTTACCGCTGAAGTCGTCCAGACTGATCTGTTGACCCGGTTGGAAGGTTTCGCGAGCATAAAAACCAGCTATCAAGTTATGCGCCAGTGAGCGTGCCCCCAAGCCGACGGCCAGTGCAATAGCAGCACTCATGGACGCGATGATGGTAATCAACACGGTATACAGGAGGCGGGTATCCAGCTCCAGTTGCCCGAGTGCGGCTACGGTAGTCACTGCAATCGTCAGGCCATAAACCACCCCACCGATGCTTTTGGTCGAAGTAAGCCCCAGTCGGCTTTGCCCGCCTATCATACTCTGGCGTAAAAAGTTGGCAACCACGAAGCCGAACACGACGATGATGACAGCCGCGATGATTTTCGGCAAAAACAGTACAAACTTTTGGGTTAATTCGACCAGCTCGTGAATCCCCAGCAGGTCAGCCGCTGGAATGAAGGCGGTAAACACAATCAGCCAGAACATCATTTTGCCGATCAGGCGGGAGGGTTTGCTGGTCAAGCCACCCTCGGTCATCATCGCATCGACGCCTGAGGAGCGGCTGAGTTTGTCTATCCCCAGGCGCTTGAACACGCCAGCGGTCAGCTTGGCCACGATCAGGCCAATAATCACCCCGATCAGCAGGACAATCACGGCGGCGACCACTTTGGGCAGGAAACCCACCAGCAGACCCCACTGCTGGAACAGAGGCTCAATCATTTTTGACTGGATCGCTTCCAGCTGCAGTACCTCTTTCAGGCTGTCCAGCGGCGTGTCGACATTGATATTCATGGTAATGGCTCGTTGCTATTGTTTTTTGGCAAGGCGGGCTGAACGTCCGGGGCGGGCAGATTCAGCAGGGCGCTCAGGCTGGTTTTGAACAGACTGACAAATGCACCGAGCAGATACAGTGCGAACATCAGCACATCGCGCAATGCCAGTTCAGACCGGGAATTGCGCAGGATGGTGTCCAGCCGTCTGGCCGAACTGGATTTACGGGTGTTGGCGGCGCGTTGCCACAACAGGAGCAGTTCCTGCTCCAGCAGCTGTTGGCCGTGCGCGGTGGCCTTGCCCGGCTTATGCCGTATCTGTGGTTTTAAAGGCATAATTTTTCATACATTTGCTTGAATTGCTCCATCGCCCGGTAAAAACGCATTTTAGTCGCGCTGAGTCTGGCTCCCAGCGTGGCCGAAATTTCTTCCAGCGACAACTCACCCATGAAGCGCAAATTCAGGATTTCCATCTCTGCCGGGCGCATTTCCTGCAGGGTTTTTTGCACACAGTCGCGCTCGTCGGCCTGTGCATAATCCTCATGCGGTGATCCGCTGGCCATTTGCAGGTCCAGAATGTCTTCACCGTGTTCATCATTCCCACTATAAACATAGGGTTTACGCTTGGCCGCAACGCTGTGACACTGGTTCATGGCAATACGAAACAGCCAGGTTTTGAACTGCGCCCGCTCCTCAAAACCGGGCAAGGCATGGAAAACTCGCATGAAAATTTCCTGTGTGCTATCTTCCGCGTCTTCTTCCGAACCCAGATAGCGTCGGCATAAATTAAAGACATAACGCTCGTAGCGACGAACCAGTTCACTGAACCCATCCATGACATAGGGTAGTTCAGTTCTACAGCGGTCAATCAATGCTTGATCGTCCATTTGTTTTAACGCGGCGTTGTCCATTTTGCCCCTGATCTGTCTGAGACGGTTGTTTCTTCAGAAAAGTCACCGAAGCCAGTCAAAACCCACCCAAGCTATGCTGTGGGTCAAGGCTAGTGCAGTGAATTTGGGCTACAGTATAAGTGTTTACTGAAGAGAACAAAAAAGGTTTAACTATTTTTTAAAAAAAGTTGTGACTTTATTGCAACACATGTTGTCTTAATGCATGAAACAGCGTGTTCCATTCAGCACAGCTCAATTTAAGTATGACTAATCTATGTACAGAGTACATTTAAATTAATTATTCTCAGGAGAATGACAAATGAAAAAACAGATTTTAGCACTGTCCATCTCAACCGCCCTGTTGGGTATGAGTGCAGCGCAAGCGGAAGTGACCCTGTTCGATTATCAGGAAGCCAGTAGCTCTTATGAAGAGGCTTATGTCGCGGGCAACGTCTACCTCGGTAAAAACCGGGGCGATGAGCAGACCGCTTACAATATTGATCTGAACGCCAATTACGACCGCACCATCAGTACCCCTGACCGCGATTTGAACCTGCGGGGTGATGTCACGGGCACGGTTGCCCGCTCGGGTGCGGCGAATGCAGACAGTACTGACAGCTACACCGCCAGCGCGAGCGTAACGGCGGACAATTACTTCCAGCCCGGCAGCAATGGCGGTTTCTGGTATGGTAGTGCTTCGGTGGCGGCGCTGGATACCTTTGATGATCTGGCGACCACGGCCAGTATCGGTGTCGGTTATGGTCGTGTGACTAACGTAACGCCCATGGCCAAGACTATCCGTCTGATGGATGAGCTGGTACGTCGCAACGTACTGCGTGGCAAACCGGCGACTGCAGTCTACCAGCAAGTGGCTGGTATTGTTGCCCGTGAATCTGAGTATGTCAGCAGATACGGTGCGCGTGACTATGATCTGAAATGGATCGGTGACATTGAAGCTGCGCTGCAAGGTAGTGGCCTGCTGAGAAACCTGGGCGCTGAAGGTGTCCTGAAAGCACGTGATGTGCTGGTTGATGAGTATTTCTCTACCCGTCGCACGGGCTGGAAAGTACGCGCGGGTGTTGGCTATGTCGGCAGTAACTTTGACGGCTTGACCAACAAACCCTTGTTGGAAGCGGGTGCCGAGTATCATCGCCCACTGGATAATCAGACCCAGTTGTCTGATGAAGCCAATGTTAGCGCTATCCTGAATGACGGTGACAACGGTTATAACTTCAATAACAATCTGAGCCTAACCCGTGAAATCGATGACCGCATCGACTGGGAAAACAGCTGGAATCTGGCGTATGCCAAGAATTCTGGTAATGGCGATGATGTGACTACCAATACACTGGCGTCTACTTTCGTCTATGAGCTGAATAATTCACTGGACTTCACGACGACTGCGCGCATTGCCAACGTTGACGGTAGCACCGATGTGAATAACCCGGATGGCACTGACCGTGCGCTGACCATGGGTGTGCGTTACCGTTTGCGTTAATTCACGACCCTGTATAAGTTTGAAGGTTGCACAGGCGGCTTGATGTGACTCCGGTCATACTTCAAGACGCCGACCTTGGAGGGAGCGTCGTAAGACTCTCCCTTTTTTTATTGATGCTTTTTATTGATGCTTTTTATTAATGCTTAATTTATTGTTATTTTTATTCTTTTACCTCTAATCTAATGCTTTCAATTGGGAGTTCAGCAGGGACGTGAACAACACATCCACCCCCATTCAACGGATTGCCTGTGCAGAGTGTGGGCAAATCCATCAGTTTCAGCCGATTGCAGTCGGGGAGATTGCGACCTGTCAGCGCTGTAGCGGCATTTTGTACCGCAAGCGGGCACATATGGTTGAGACTTCACTGGCATTGACCCTGACCGGCCTGATACTTTTTATATTGACGAATGTGTTCCCCTTGCTGGAACTGCGCGCCCAGGGCATGTTGCAGGAAATCACCCTCTGGCGTGCCAGTGCGGCTTTTTGGGGACAGGATTACCATGTGCTGGCGGTGCTGCTGGCTTTGAACATCATTGTATTTCCACTGTTTGAGCTGTGTGCCATGCTCTGGGTGTTGTTAACGATCCGCTTGCATTGGGTGCCTGCCCCGGCCATCTGGCTGTACCGCTGGATGCGTGAGCTGAAACCCTGGGGCATGCTGGAAATATTCATGCTGGGTGTGTTGGTGGCGGTGGTCAAACTGGGTGATCTGGCCACGCTGATCATTGGCCCTGCGTTCTGGTCTTTTGCTTTTCTGATTGTGTCTATGGCAGCAGCAACAGCGGTGGTCGATCCATTCACAGTCTGGAACCACTTGCAGGGGAGGCAGTACGATGAGCAGTGAGCTGGACGACAAGGTGTTGCATTGCCGGGTTTGTGGCTGCCTGAATGAGCTGCCGAGTACGCCATTGCGTCAATACGATGCACTGTTTTGTACCGGTTGTGGGCACCGTTTTCATCTGGGGCGGAATAACAGTATTGAGATTACCTGGGCTTTGCTTATTGCTTCCACCATCCTGTATATTCCGGCCAATTTGATGCCGGTCATGAGTGTTTATATGTTGGGGAAGGGGCAGCCGGATACCATTATCAGCGGTGTCATGCACCTTATGGAGGCCGGGCAGTGGCCATTAGCCTTACTGATTTTTGTCGCGAGTGTCGTCGTGCCTTTGTTAAAACTGTTTTCACTGGGGTTTTTGTTGATTTCCATTCAGTTAAAGTCGGTCTGGCGACAGCATGACCGCATCCGTTTGTACCGGATTACCGAATATGTCGGGCGCTGGTCGATGGTCGATGTGTTTGTGATTGCGATTCTCACCGCCTTGGTTCAGTTTGGCAATCTGGCGCGGATAGAGACAAATGCAGGCACTTTTTCTTTTGCAGCCGTGGTGGTTTTGACTATGTTTGCAGCACATACGCTGGACGAGCACCTGATCTGGGATATTGATCACGCCGACCCGCAGGAGGACAAGCATGAGCACTGATAACCCCACACACAACCCATCATCCGAACAAATGCCCACTGTGCAGGTGCGGCGGCAGCGTTGGCCTTCGCCGGTTTGGCTGATACCGCTGGCAGCGGCACTGGTCGGCTGCTGGTTGCTGTTTCAGTACTGGGCACAAAAGGGGGATGTGATTACCGTGCGTTTTCCGAGCGCAGAAGGCATTGAGGCGGGGAATACGCTGGTGCGCTACAAGGCGGTGACGGTCGGCAAGGTTAAAAGTGTCACTCTCGACGATAAGCTGGAACCGCTGATCACCCTGGACTTGAGTAAAGACATTAGTGATGAGCTGGCCTGCAGTGCGCAGTTCTGGGTTGTCAGACCCAGGGTGCGCGGGGCGGAAATCTCTGGTCTGGGTACCTTGTTTTCCGGTACTTATATCGGGATGGCACCGAGCCGCCAGGAGGATAATGAAATCACGCGCCAGTCATTATTGTGCTATGAAGTGCTGGAAGAGCCACCCGTAGCCAAACCTACTCGTCCTGGCCGGGAACTGACCCTGATTTCTGATTCAATCGGTTCACTGGACATCGGCACCCCCATTTTTTACAAAAAACTGCAGGTCGGGGAGATTTACGATTATAGCCTGCTGACCGATAGCGGAAATATCGAGCTGAAGGTGTTTATTGATGACCCTTACTACCGGTTTATCAATGGCAATACCCGTTTTTGGAACGTGAGCGGGGTTGATTTGAAAGTCAGCTCCACCGGGGCTGAAGTGCATATGGAGTCGCTGACTTCATTACTGATTGGCGGTGTTGCTTTCGACACCCCGGAGGGTCAGCCGGGCGAAGCACCGGTCAGCCGGGCGGGCAGTGTGTTCGAGTTATACCCTGATCTGGCGAGTAGCCAGGAAAAACGTTATAACGGGCGTTTGTACTATACGCTGTACTTTAATGGCTCAATTCGGGGTCTGGCGGAAGGTGCATCGGTGGAATATCAAGGTATCCGGGTGGGTCAGGTTGAGAAAATCAAAATGCATCTGGCGACGGATACCCGTGAATTACGCATTCCGGTGTTGATTTCGATTGAGCCGCAGCGTTTTTCAGAAGAGATTCTGCTGGAAGAAGCGCCCGCTTTGCTGGAAGACATGGTAGGACGAGGCATGCGTGCCAAGCTGCAAAACGGTAACCTGTTAACCGGGCAAATGTATGTGGCCTTGGGCTTTGATGAGAACCCCAAACCTGCCACCATTACCAAGGGGCAGTTTTCGGACACCTTCCCGACCAGCCCGACCCCAGTCGAAGAACTGTCCAAGCTGGCGATTGGTGCAGCAGATGACCTGAAAGCCACTTTGGAAAGCATCCGGCGATTTATGGAAAGCGACCAGCTCGACAAGACGGTAGACAATGTCAATTTGGTTTTGACGGAAACCGGAACGACTGTGGCGGATGCGCGTAAGGCGATTCTTGATGTGCGCGAGTTATTGCAGGCTGTTGAAAAGCAGACGCTGCCTGCCTTGAATGGCTCCTTAAGCAGTGTCAGCAAGAATGTAGACGCTGTCTCCGGTACGCTGAACCGTTCGCTGACCAGTGTCACCAAAAACGTAGACAGTGTTTCCGGTACGCTGAACCGTTCGCTGACCAGCGCGAGCACTGATCTGAACAAGGTCACCGGTAATGTGAATACGGTCACGGGCACGGTGGGTAAGGCCGGGAATGATTTTGGCCGTACTTCGGTGGAATTGACCAAAACCCTGCAGCGTTTGCAAGGCACCTTGACCCATATGGATCGGATTATGGCGCAGAATTCACCAACCCAGCATCAGCTGCTGGAAATGCTGGAAGAAGTGACCACCATGTCGCGCTCGGTGCGCACGCTGACCGATACCCTGCAAAAACAACCGGAAGCCCTGATCAGGGGTAAAGGAAACTAGTCATGCTGTATAAATACACCCAAGTGCTGAAGTCCTGTCTGTTATTGCTGCTGCTGGCCTCACTGGCGGCCTGCTCGGGTAGCCCGAAAACCAGCTACCATACGCTAGGCGGCGCAGGGGATATTCCTGCTTCCGCCGTGAAGACGGGGGCAGGCCAGCGGATCACCAGTCTGGGCGTCGGCCCGGTCAAACTGCCGTCATTGCTGGATCGCAAGGCGATGGTGTTGCGCAAGGACACCTTCACAGTCGATGTCTCGGATCTGCATGAATGGGGCGGTGAGCTGGAAGATGAATTCCTGACTGCACTGGCAGAACGTCTGCAGGTATTGCTGCCTAATACCCGTATCCAGAATATCCCCTGGGAGCTGGAACAGACCCCGCAGTTGCAGGTAAGCCTCACCGTCACCCAATTTGATGGCATGCCAGCAGGAAAGGCCATTCTGAAAGGTAACTGGCAGGTACAACGCGCTAATACGGGCGGGGCAGTTGCCAATCAGGCGTTTGATCTGCAACGCCCGGTGGAGAGTACAGAGGTCGACGCCGTGGTTAAGGCACAAAGCGGGCTGGTCAGCGACCTAGCGGCGCAGATTGTGGGGCGGTTGGGGAATTGATAATCATGTTGAGCACTTAAACCATCTAAACCATCCGCCACACCACGCGCTCAAACCCCAAAGCCACTACCGCCAGTGCCCGCAGGCGGTCTGGCTGCTGAAGCTTCTCGGTCAGTACCTGTTTGTATTCCAGCAACTGCGTTTCGGCCTCATCTAGCGCGGCTTTGATCAAGGGCAATTCAGCCAGGTTTTCCCGTGGCTGCGTCCGCGCCTGTTCCGTACTCAGCTTTAAGGTCTTCAAGCCCACATACTTGAACTCCAGTACGATGTCTTTCAGGGTATCGTACTGGCGCATGCTGGGGCGGATCAGCATCACCAGATCGGAATAACGCCGTTTCAGCGTTGTCTCCGAATCCATCACATACCAAATGTCATTGAACAGCAGAGTCAGGAAGGCCGTTTTCACCGTCAACTCATTGCTCCAACGATAATCCCGGTTGCTGAACACGGCAAAGTATTTGCTTTCCATGTAATTTGCCAGCGGTTCAAGGTCGGCACTTTGGTAAAAAGCTTCCGCCAGTTGGTAAGGCAGTTCCCGCTCCTGCGGGCGAGGTAGGGCGTGGTGTTGCAATTGCTCGACATATAATGCCTGTATCACCAGATTCGGCACCCCCATCACCAGATTCCCCAAGCCAGCCACCCCCCGAATCGTGAGGATGCCGAAGAAATACATCAGCGAGACAATAAAGCTGCTCTCGTTCTGCAGCCGCTGCAAATGCTCCACCCCAAACTGGGCTTCCAGATAGGGCAAAGTGAGTGGCCGTTGTTCATCCATAATGCGCTCGATAACCTTGTTGCCTTCCGGCAGACGGGCAATATAGCGGATACGTCCGGCATCGGTAGCAAGGTTGCCATCCAGCATTTGGCGCGGGGCTTCGCACTCTCGTTGATAATGGCGCAGAAAGTACAGACACAGGGTCGGGTTGTAGATCAACGGCTGCTCCAGTTTGGTGCAAAACCGGTAGCCATTGTAAAACTGGCGCAGGGTTTCCAGCACGCTATCCTGTTGATCCTGATGCCCACAGGCCTTGAGCGTAGCGGCCACCAGCCCGCCCAGTTCTTCATGGGTGATGCCACACAGTGCATTGAAACGTGGCTCCAGAAAAATTGAAGTTGCCACATTGTAGCCACTGGTGACATCGCTCAATACCAAGGGCGAGACGCCGGTAATAAATACCCGTGCAATCTTGCCCTCTGACGCACTGCCTTTGATGGTTTTGAACAGGGATTTAACGATGCCTTCGCCTTCCAGCAAGTCACGATAGCGTTGCTCATCCGCCTGGCCATGCATCAGTACTTCGTTGGCAAAGTTGTCGTATTCGTCGATCAGCAGGTAGATTTGCTGGCCGCTGCGTTGCACCATTGAGAGCAGTTGTTCCAGGGACGAGAGCGCATTGTGTGCATCAATGGCGGGCACCTGTTTGAGACAAGACCGGTAGTATTCGCCGAACGCCTGAATGCTGTTGTTGATGTGATCAAACAGATTCTGCTTGATCTGCTCAATATCACCTTGCCCGGATACTTTGGAAAAATCCCAGCGCAGGATCAGATAACGGTTTTTTTCCGGGGTCGGATGGTGTCCGACGGCCAGACCCGCAAACAGGGTAGAAAATTCGTCTGCTTTATTCAAATCATAATAATGTGCCAGCGTGGACAGCAGCAGCGACTTGCCAAAGCGGCGGGGGCGCAGGAATACCAGTTGATAGCCTGCCTGCTCCAGCTCAGGAATCAGGTGGGTACGATCCAGATAGAGCAACTGGTCTGTGCGAATTTTATGGAAGTCACTGACACCATAGGGAAAACGGAGCATGGCAGGGTTTCCTGGCGGTTGTATGTATACCCGATCATAGCACACCCCAGCCCGACTCAATCCCCCTTGTGCCACCTTACGCCACCTGTTGCCCCAGCTCTTCCGGTGTCATCGCTTCCAGCTGTTTTTTCGCTCTATCCCGCGAGGCGCGGATATGGTGGCGCATCAGCAGTTCGGCCATTTCGCCATCACGGCGGCGCATGGCTTGCACAATCAGGTCGTGTTCCTGCATGGCGGTCGCTGAGAAACCGGGATTCAGACGGAAACGGTAGAAACGCACCAGATCATACAGATCCTGACAAAGCATGGTTAACAGGCGGTCGTTTTTACTGCCCTGAATAATGCAAAAATGAAAATCCAGATCGGCATCCTGCTTGAATTCACTTTTATTGAACTTGTCCGGTTGTGCGACTGCTTCTTTGTGCCGTTCCAGCAAGCCGTGCAGGTGCAATAATTCTGCTTCTGTCATGTTGATCGCGGCGAGACGGGCGGCCATGCCTTCCATGGCTTCACGAATCTGGTAGATTTCCATCAGCTGATCAATCGAGAAACTGACAATTCGGGCACCAATATTGGGCTTGCGCGTCACCAGATTGCAATTTTCCAGCTTGCTGATCGCTTCGCGCAAGGAACCACGGCTGACGCCATACAGGTTGGCCAGTTCGGGTTCGCTAATTTTTTTCCCAGCGGGCATCTTGCCCTCCAGAATGGCGCGGCGCAGATCCAGAAACAAACGGTCAGCAATGGTGACGGGTTCATATATTTGACAGGCCAGTTGGAATGCCATATTGGGTGCCTCGTTTAGCGTAAAGTATTATTGTGTTGACAATAATAGCTTTAAAACGCTTTTTTTCCAATGAATTAACAGAGATTGTTGACAGTTGGGCGTTCTGTTCATTTTTTAGCAGAGAATGCCGACCCCCCGATTTTTGCGGCTATTCTGCGACTATCAGTATAATCATAAACATACCCTAAATCCGTATTGCTTTAGGTATACGGTATACGTTATGGTCTGAATGTTGCATACAATCTCATTGTTTTCAAATTGAGGATAGAAAATCTTGAATAACCATAGCATTGGCACGCCAGACCAGCTGCGTGACCCCAACTACACCCCACCTTTGACACAGGCCATACCACTGGGTATTCAGCACGTATTGGCGATGTTTGTCAGCAATGTTACCCCTGCCATCATCGTTGCGGGGGCAGCAGGCTTCGGTTTCGGCTCCAATTCGCCGGATTTCTTCAGCCTGATTTACATGATTCAGATGTCGATGCTGTTCGCCGGGGTCGCCACGCTGTTCCAGACGATAGGCCTGGGGCCGATTGGTGCACGTTTGCCCATTGTGCAAGGCACCAGTTTTGCTTTCCTGCCCATCATGATCCCATTGGTTGCAGGGCAGGGCATAGCCGCGATGGGAGCTTTGATGGGCGGTGTGGTCTTGGGGGGTATTTTCCACTTCTTCCTTGGCACTTTTATCGGGCGTATCCGCTTTGCCTTGCCACCGTTGGTAACCGGGCTGATCGTGTTAATGATCGGTCTGGCCTTGATCAAGGTGGGAATCCAGTATGCCGCTGGTGGTGTTCCTGCGATTGGTACCGAGGCCTACGGTAGTCTGGCTAACTGGAGTGTGGCACTAGTCGTCGTGGTGGTAACCCTCGCCCTGAAATTCTTTGCCAGGGGCATGTTGTCCATTGCCGCCGTGTTGGTGGGTTTGTTGGCAGGGTATCTGGTGGCACTGATGTTGGGCATGGTTAATTTTGGCAATGTCGGCAAGGCCGCCTGGTTTCTGGCTCCAGAACCTTTCAAATGGGGTTTTGAAGTCACTGCCCCTGCTGTGATTGGCTTTTGTTTTATGGCGATTGTTTCCGCGATTGAAACGGTCGGTGATGTGTCCGGTATCACCAAGGGAGGAGCCGGGCGTGAGGCGACTGACAAGGAAATCAGTGGTGCTACTTTTGCGGATGGCTTGGGTACTGCGGTTGCCGGTATTTTCGGTGCTTTACCTAATACCTCGTTCAGCCAGAATGTTGGCCTGATTGCGATCACGGGGGTGATGAGCCGGCATGTAGTGACCTTTGGTGCGGTCTTCCTGATCATTTGTGGGCTGGTGCCTAAAGTAGGCGCTGTTATTTCGACCATTCCTATTACCGTCTTGGGTGGCGGTGTGATTGTCATGTTTGGCATGGTGGCTGCCGCTGGCATCAGCATGTTGTCTGATGTCAACTGGAATCGGCGCAATATGATCATTTTTGCGGTGGCACTCTCAGTCGGCTTGGGTCTGCAGCTGGAACCAGACGCGCTGCAGCATTTACCGGCAACGGCTAAAATTCTGTTGACTTCCGGCTTGCTGCCTTCAGCATTCATCGCGATTGTGCTTAATCTGGTCTTGCCCCAAGAACTGGATTGATGAATGACCGGTGATGGCGGGGTAAATCAGTAAATAACCCCGAAATCATGGCGCAAATGAGAATACGGGTCTGAATCGGTTATAGTGCTTGAACTTTTTATGCAATGAATGTTCTGGCGAATATGAAAAATACTGTGATTCAGGCTCGTGCTTTAAGCAAACACGTTCCGCCCAAGGGCGACGCTACCACGCTCCAGTCCGCACACGACCTGGTTATTCTGCAAGAGGTTAACCTTGCAGTGCTGGCCGGTGAGTCGGTGGCGATTACCGGCACGTCCGGTTCCGGAAAAAGTACCCTGCTGGGGCTGTTAGCCGGGTTGGATACACCGAGTGGCGGCGAACTGGAGCTATTTGGCAAAAATCTGCTGGCACTGGATGAAGACCGGCGCGCCGAATTGCGCATGGGCAAGGTAGGGTTTGTTTTTCAGTCCTTCCATTTGCTGGAAAATCTGACGGCGATTGAAAATGTCATGCTGCCACTGGAGCTGGGCAAAGGTAACGAGCAGGGGCAGATCAGCGAGCGTGCACAGGCTGCATTGGAACAGGTTGGCCTGGCTGAACGCACTGACCATTTTGTTAATCAACTGTCGGGGGGTGAGCAGCAGCGGGTCGCGCTGGCGCGTGCCTTTGTGACTCGCCCGCAGATTCTGTTCGCGGATGAACCCACGGGTAATCTGGATAAAGTGACCGGGCATGAAGTCGCTGAGCTGTTGTTTCGCTTGCAGAAAGATTATCAGACCACCCTGATTCTGGTGACGCATGATGAGAGTCTGGCGGCACAGTGCCAGAGTTGGTATCGCCTGCTGAATGGCAAGTTGCAAGACGGGAGAAGTGCATGAACCGGCATTTATGGCACGGCTATCGTCGCCAATGGTTACGGCGCTGGCGTTTGCCGGAAATGCGCCTGTTGTTTCTGGCTTTGCTGGTGGCGGCAGCGGCAGTTTCTTCAGTCGGGTTTTTCACGGATCGGGTGGATCAGGCCATGCAAAAGCAGGCTACCCAGTTACTCGGTGGTGATTTGGTGATCAGTTCATCACGCCCGCTGGCAGACGCTTATCGCAGTGCGGCTCAAGTCCGGGGTGTTCAACAGGCTGAAACCACCAGTTTTCGCAGCATGGTGAGTGCCGGGGATAAATTGCAACTGGTACAGGTCAAGGCAGTGACGGCTAATTACCCGTTGCAGGGCTATCTGGAAGTGGCAGGGGAACTCGGCCAGCCGGGTGCGCGGCCAAGCGACCCGGCTGCACAAAAAGTGCCAGCGGGTGAATTATGGGCAGAGGCGCGCCTGTTTAATGAGCTGGGGGTTAAACCCGGCGATAAAGTGCAGCTAGGTAACCAGCCGTTCACCTTAAGCAAGGTATTAACCAAAGATCCGGGGCAGGGCAGCAACTTTTTTCAGCTGGCGCCCAGTGTCTTGATGCCCTTGGCTGATCTCCCGGCCACCGGCCTGCTTTCACCCGCGAGCCGTGCCGAGTTTTCCCTGCTGTTTGCCGGTGAGACCAGCCAGATTAACGCGCTGCGCACGGCGCTGAAACCCCAGCTACAGTCTACCGAACAGATTCGTTCTCTCGATGACGGTGTGCCTGCGGTGCAGCAGGCCTTGCAGCGCGCGGGGCGCTTTTTGGGGCTGGCCGCTTTGTTGAGCGTAGTCTTGGCGGGTGCGGCGATTGCCCTGACGGCTGCGAGTCTGGTGCGGCATGAGACGCGCTCGGTGGCGGTACTGAAAGCCTTTGGTCTGTCACGGCGCACGATTTTGCAGGATTACCTGTTAAATTTGTGGGTAGTCGCGTTGCTGGCAGGTGTGTTGGGAGTGATGATCGGTTTTTGTTTACAGTTTTTACTGTCGGGCTGGCTGATACAGTTTACTGATATTGTCCTGCCTGCTGCCCGCCTGCAAGCTGCCTTTACGGGCGTGTTTACCGCACTCGTCATGGTGACCGGTTTTGCCTTGCCGTACCTGCTGAGTATGGTTGACACGTCCCCCATGCAGATATTGCAAGGCAGTATTCAGACCCAGCGGACTTTGCTCGGGTTGATTGCCTTGGGCATCCTGCCCGCCGTGTTTGTCCTGTTATGGCTGCAGGCGGGGGAGTTATTGCTGGCTGTCTGGCTCTTCTTCGGTATTTTGCTGGCGTTGCTGCTGTTTTGGTTCGCGACCCGCGCGAGTCTGGCTTTGCTGGCGCGGTTGAGCTTGCGTCCGCGTTGGGAGTGGTTGGCCTTGCTGCGGCATTCACGCCGTTCCAGCCTGCTGGTGGTTGTGTTTGCGATGGGCTTGTTTACCCTGTTACTGCTGACTGCGCTGCGCACCGATTTGATTGAACGCTGGCAGGATACCTTGCCCGCCGATGCACCCAACTATTTTCTGGTGAACATCCAGCCGAATGAAGTAGCACCTTTAGAGGCCTTTTTGCAGGAACAGGGGGTGACGGCTGAACTTTTTCCGATGATTCGTGGCCGTCTGGTTGAAGTCAACGGTCAAGCGGTCAAGTCGGAGGATTTCGAAGATCCACGCGCCAAGCGTCTGCTGGAGCGGGAGTTCAATCTGTCGTCATTCGCCCGTTTCCCGGAAACCAATAAATTGTTGGCGGGTCAATGGTTTGATGGCAAAAACAGTAGCGGGTTTTCGATTGAGCAGGGCATCGGTGAAACCCTGCGGTTTGCCCTGGGTGATACCCTGACTTTTGATATTGCCGGTGAGCGTTATACCGAACCCGTCACCAGCGTGCGCGAAGTCAGCTGGGACAGTATGCAGCCGAATTTTTTCGTGACGGCAGCCCCCGGTGCACTGGATGACAAACCACGTACTTTTATCACCAGTTTATACCTTGATCCTGGCAAGCCCTTATTGGTGCCCACCATGATTCACCGTTTCCCGGGAATAACCGCGATTGATACCAGCGCTGTTATTAACCAGATTCGTACCTTGATTGGCCAGGCCAGTTTTGCTGTCCAAGGCATTTTTGCCTTTACCTTGGTGACGGGTATCATCGTTTTGTTGGCGGCCCTGCAGTCACAGAAGCCTGATCGGCGCAAAGAAATTGCCGTCTTGAAGTCGCTGGGCGCGGTGCACCGGGTATTGCGCCGCCGTATCTGGATCGAGTTTTCCCTGCTGGGTGCACTGGCGGGTTTGATGGCAGGCCTGTTCACGCTGTTGACCAGTAATGTGCTGGGGTACTACCTGTTTGAGCTGGGTCTGAGTATTAACTTGTCTTTATTGCTAATCGGGACAATCACGGGTGCCTTATTGGTAGGAGTGGCGGCCTATTTCAATTTGCGGGGCTTGTTGGGTGTGACGCCGATTGCTTTGCTGAAATCGTGAGCCAATGCATCCTGTCGGTTACAGTCGTGTTGATGATGAATGCTTTGCTATACTGTGAGTATTAAATAAAAAATACCAGACATTAGAAAAATAAAACTTACGAATCGTCAACAGGACAAAGCCCATCATGGATACCGCGACTGAGCAGCAGGATATTTCCCGTTATACGATCCCTTTGTCAGAAAGCAAGGCAAAAGACTGGATTGACTCCCTGTCTGTGACTGATTTTGGGGAAAGTACCAAGCGGGTCTATCACGGCCTGGTTGATTTGAACCGGCGCGCCCTGCCACCGATGGCACGGGTGCGTATCGGTGAGAAAATGCGGCCCAAACTGGATGTGCTGGTGAATAACCTGCAACGTCATCTGGGGTATCGTGCTTTGCCCTTGCCGGAGCGCAGCCAGCGTATTTTTGATTTGAACCAGTCGCTACTGCTGGAGTTTGCCGGTTTATACCAGCTGGCAGCCTTGGACATGCTGACCCGCAATGAAGGCAACCGGCGCGCGCTGCAGATCGCCATTTACCGGGTGATTGATTACCTGGGGCAGTACCTGCTGTACGCCTATTCCGTTTATAATCGTACCCGCGAAACCGTTTGGCACGATATTCATCACATGTACCTGATCAGCAGTGAACGCGGCATAGACATGCTCAAGTTCACGGATGGGCGGGCGGGCGCTGCCAGTATTGAAGCACGCTATATTCAGGTTAATTTGCTGGCTTTGTTCAAGCCGTATAGCTTGCGCCAGCAGGAAATCCTGCGGGTTGCCCGCTACATAGAAAACATGACGCACCTAGTGAAGGTCTCACAAGAACCTCTGCCACAGGAGCGGGTGGGTGATTTTGTGCATGCGGCGATGCTGAATAATGATGAGCCTGCCGTGATCATGCCGTTCAGTGATCTCCCGCATTCACCGACCGTGCGTGTATTCAATCTGCGCGGTTTATTGATGGAAATGGATCAGATGATTGAGAACACCAGCTATGAGCAGTCTTCTGCCTTATTGCTGGGCAATGGTTTGAGCCGCAACCTGCTCAAGCGCATGGTGTTTCATCTGACCACGGTACGCAATCGTGATTCGGTGCGTTTCCCGAAACAGGAAAAACTGGCACTGGTGATGGGTATGCAGGGGCTGTTACCGGCGCTGGCCAGCGTTTACCGCAACGGTAGTGCGGATGAAAAGCGTGAAGAAGACCTGCTGTTTAACAACATGTTACACGGTGAGAATGCTTACAGCTACAGTGAGACTGAGCAGAAAAAAGACCCCATCAACCAGCTGGATGCGGCACCGGGCATGCAAATATGGGACATGATCAATAGCAGTGTCGGGGGCTATGGTCTGCATTGGCCGCACCGTGAACCGTCTGCTGCGCGGGTAGGGGAGCTGGTAGGGGTACGCGATCTGTCAACAGACAGTAATCCGTTTATGGTGGGTGTGATCAAATGGATCGAGTCGGTCAACAAAAAAGGCCTGTACTGTGGGATTGAGCTGTTATCTGCCAAGTTGATGGCCTTGTCGGTGACGCTAGTGGCCAACCGCAGCTTGACGCACCATTTTCCGATTGAAGGTTTGATGTTGCCCAGTATCGAAGGTGTGCGCCCCGATCCGGTACTGATTCTTCCGGCGTATATTTTTCAGCCGGGTGATGAAGTACACATCAAATTTCAAGCGCGTGAAGAACGGGTCGCACTCACGATGTTGGATGAATGCCTGGGTGCTTTTGCCTACTTTCGCTTCAAAACCATGGGGAACGTGGCTGATCTGAAAAATGAAGAAGATTTTGACAGCCTGTGGAACTCTTTATAGCGCCATTATAGATCAAGTTGATGGGCTTACCGGTCTGTCAACTTAGTTCACTCGGTGGTCGGGAAAAAGGGCGGTAGTGCTTTTGAAGTTGCCAGAACTTGGTATCTTGAGCACTATGAGCCAGCAAACCATCACCTGTACTATTATCAACCGCAGCCAAGCCACCAATCGTGTGCTTGAAGCCGCCTTGCGCCATGCGGAGGTCGGGGTCAGTCTGCAGTATGCGAGCAGCTGGCGCAGCTTCACTGACCAGCTGGCGGATGCACCTGCGTTGATTTTTTCGCCGGTCGATTTTGTGCAGGATCAGGAAAAGCGCTTGCTGGATGCCTTGCAGCGTTACTCACCTGACAGCTTGCTGGTGACAGTGGCCAAGCGGGAGTGGGCACCGCTGAAAACCCGGCAACTGAGTATCGAAACCTGCACGATTTCCAGTGGCGACCCCGAGTACCTGCAGCAACAAATTGATTACCTGCTTAATTATGCCAGCCTGAAAACGGCTTTTCGTCACAGCAAACACCTGCTGAGTATTGCCGAGTTGCGGTGTCAGTGGTTGGTCGATTATTCACGGGAGCCGGTCGCTTACGTCGGTAAGGGGCGTCATCTGCATGCCAATAACGCTTATTTATCCCTGTTCGGCTTCCATTCTGAGGTAGAAGTCGTGGCGACGCCGGTATTAAGCCTGGTCAAAGAGGATGAGCACAGTGTATTTATACCCTTAAGTGGTGATGCTGAACTAAGCTCACGGCCATCGAACTGGCTGCTGATGACGTTTCTGCGCCGGGACAAAAGCCCCTTTCGTGCCGAAGTCCGGTTTATTCCTTCGGTATTTCGTGGGCAGCGTTGTGTGCAGTTGCATATACATGCCCTGCAAGCCGTTGAAGATGCACCTAAGCAAAAAGCCGTTAAACAGAAAAGCCCCTGGGATCAGTTATCACCTACTCCCTCTCCCACATCCACACCCGAGCCTGTTGTGCAAAAACCGGCAGTAGCAGTGCCTGCCGTCAGGATGCGCGCCCATTTTCTGGAAGCATTGAATCTGCGCGCCAGCGGTCACCCCAGCTTGTTGCTGTCCGAGCCTTATTTACAGTATGTCTCTGGAAAGTGCACTCCTTATCGCCGCTTGGTACGGGATGCAGACCAGGGGAGCCTGCGTTTGCGACTGGATCACTGGAACTTGCGCAGTGCTTTGCTGCACCCGTTGCTACAGCGCAAGGACAGTACCGACTGCCTGATGTTTGTGCAGCTGGGCAGCTGGCTGTTTCAGCAGCATGAGCCGGTCAGGGAGTTGATTCGCCTGTTGCAGGGCGTGCCAATGGTCGCGCACCGTCTGGTATTGGCGATTCCGCAGGAACACCATGTTCGCTTTACTGCGGTGGCTGGTAAGGTGCTGCCTGCTTTGCGTGCCACGGGTGTCCGGCTGGCGCTGGATAATGTGCAGGGTCTTGGTTCACAGGCGCTGACGGTGGCGCGTGCCATGGGCGCTGAACTGGTGCGCCTGCACCCGGATCATGTCCGTAATATTGTCCGTTTGGGGACTGTGCCTGCTGCTTTGAGTGAGCTGATCCAGGTGTTTGACGATGCCGGCATTATTGTGATTGTCGATGGCGTCCAAGAGATTACTTCATTGAATTTACTTTGCGAGACAGCAGCCACCTATTTACAGGGTGATATTCTTAACAAGGTGACCGTTTAAAGAATAACTGAAACAGCTTGCGGGTAAATGCGGGTAAAGTTGTTTTTGAGGGCGGCACTATTCAACTATTCAAATGGCGGTATGAGCGTACATGTCTGCACGAAAACTGCATATAGCCCTGTTGCTGGATAGCGTGTATCTGCCTGCCTGGCAATGCTTGCTGATAGAACGTGTCCTGCAAGTTGCGGATGTACGTTTGGTGATTGTGACGGGCGAGCACAGCCCGTTTCGCCAGCAATGTTTAATGGCATGGCTGTACGGGCTACGCTATTTCGATCGCCTTATCTTTAAAACCGGTGCTGATGCCCTGTCAATGTGCAGCCTGACTGATCGGGTGCCGGGAGTGCCATGCTTGCCTTTGGCTGCCGCTCAAACCCGTGCGCAATTTATGGACGCAAAGATTGATCTGGTGCTGGATCTGGCGAACAGGGGGCAGTCAGGGGCTGGCTATACCGCCGATTTACCTGATTATTTGACCTTATTGCCCAGCTTGGGGCGTTGGCACTATTTTTACAGTGATGGCCAGACGCATCACCTTGCCTGGGCAGGTATTAATGAATATGTGCAGCCGGGTGCCGGGGAAGTGCTGGCGGGTGTCTGGTGCCATAGCCGGTATTCACCCGAGCGCCACTGTTTGTTTATGGCAAGCACCAGCACGGATCCTTCGCTGAGCCTGACCGTAAACGCTGTCTTGTGGCGCATGGCTGATTTCGTGCCCGATCTGCTGGCACAGGCCAGCGCGAATCCTGCCGCTTCTGCCGCACCGTTTATCCAGCAGTCCAGTCAGCGCTGGGCACCGCTTTTACAGGAATACCTGTCCACCCGCCGCCCCACCCGTTCTGCAGGTGGGATGCTGTGTGCACGTCTGACCGGGCGCTGCCTGCTGAACGTATTACAGGTGACCTATGCCAAATTCACCCTGCACCGGCATTGGGTATTACTGGAGCAGGCCAGTGTGAATCCCCTGTCTGCCATGGACACTCTGGCGTCTGCCCGACAGTTGTCACCCCCTGCCGGGCATTTCTGGGCCGATCCCTGCCTGATCGAACATGAGGGTCAGCCGTTTATTTTCTTTGAGGACTTTGTGTTCAAACAAAAGCGGGGGCGTCTGGCGTGCATGCAATTGTATGCCAATGGTCAGCATTCAGAACCGGCGATTATTCTGGAGCGTCCTTATCACCTGTCTTACCCGTTTGTATTTCGTTACCAGGATAACTATTACCTGATTCCAGAGTCGGCAGAAAACCGCAGTGTCGATATTTACCGCTGCGAACGCTTCCCTGACCGCTGGGTGTATGTGAAAACCCTGCTGGCTGCTGTCGATGCCTATGATGCCAGTGTCTACCCGCATGCGGGGCGCTGGTGGATGTTTGTTAATCTACGCCAGCACCCTGACAGTTCACCACATGATTCCCTCTACCTGTTTTCGGCGCAGACGCCACTGGACGCGCACTGGGAACCCCATCCGTGCAATCCGATTGTGACACAGGCCAGCCGGGCCAGGTCGGCGGGGTGCCTGTTTATGCAGGATGGGTGCATTTACCGACCGTCACAAAATTGTGCCGGTTCCTACGGGCGCGGATTGAACCTTAACCAGGTTATAGAGTGGAATAGCCAATCTTACAAAGAGAAAATTATAAATCAATGTATACCCGCCGGTGCTGGCGGTCTGGACGGAATCCATACTTTTTCCTTTGGGTCAGGCCGGGTTATCAGTGACGGGATACAAGTGCGTAAACGGTGGTTCGCCAGTCATGCAAAATAGAAAAAAAATTGCGTTTGTTATCCACTCATTGGGTCGGGGTGGCGCAGAAAAAGTAGTGTCGGAGTTATCACTGTATTTCGCTGCACAGGGTCATGTGGTGACCTTGCTGGTATTTGACGGGCGCAATGTCGGCTATCCCTATGGCGGGCAGCTGCTGGATCTGGATGTACCGTCCGGGCAGGGGTTATTGAGCCGTAGCCTGATTCTGCTGAAACGTGCCTGGCGCTTGCGCGCAGTGTATCGACAAGCGCACTTTGACCAGATTATTGCCGTGATGGAAAGCGCCAGTTTTCCGTCATTATTGGTCAATCGAGGCACCATTGCTTCCAATCACTGTAACCCCGATCTGTATTTTTCACGCATGGAGTGGCTGTTATCGCGTTACCTGTTTCCACGGGCAGCACAGGTCATTTGTGTTTCGAAGGCGGCAGAGCAGGTTTTTCGAGCGCGCCTGCCAGCTCGTGTGCCACTCGGTTGTATTTATAACCCGGTTGATTTGCCGCGCTTACATGAGTTTTCTACCCGGCGCGCAGCGGTTGGGCTGGAGGGCAAGTACATTATTGCCGTCGGCAGGCTGGAAACGCAGAAACGCGTTGACCGTTTGTTAGCCGCTTACGCACACACACGCCTGAAAGATGAGGCCAAGCTGCTGGTGTTGGGGGAAGGGAGTTTGCGCCCTGCGCTGGAGGCTCAGGTCAAACAGTTGGGTCTGCAGGGCAGGGTACTCATGCCGGGCAATGTGGCGAACCCACACCCCGATGTTCTAAAAGCCGAATTTCTGGTCTTGTCCAGTGATCACGAGGGTTTTCCGATGGTGTTGATTGAAGCGCTGGCCTTGGGGCGTGCGGTGATTGCGACCGATTGCGCGACGGGCCCGAATGAGATTATCGAGCACGAACAGAACGGATTATTGGTGCCGGTGGATGATATACCCGCGCTAGCGGCAGCGATGGATCGTTTGTATGCAGACGAGGTACTGCAGGCCAGATTAGCCAGGAACGCGATTGCTTCGGTAGCGCATTTGTCCATCGAGCGGATTGCGGCCAACTGGTTGGAGTTGTCATGGAACTGATTCGTAAAACAGGCTTGCTGTTCATGTTTTTACTGTTATTGGCACTGCCGACTGATGGCATGACGAACATTGCGGGTCTGGCGATGGTGAAGGTCGCCGGTTTGATGGTCTTTGGCCTGACTGCCGTGCTGGTGATCACCGGCACCGACTTGCGCGGTGAACCCTGGTTTTTTCTGTTTAGCCTGCTGTATGTCAGCTGGGCGCTGTTCAGTTTCTTATGGACACCAATGCCGGTCAACTATGAAAGCATACAGGCGATCAACAGCCAGCAATCCCTGAAGGCGCATCTCTATTTGCTGGCATTGCTCTTGTTAATGTTTCAGGTGATACGCACCGAGCAGGATCTGCAGTATGCCTTTGTCGCTTTTATGCTGGGTACATTGGGTCTGATGTTCCTGTTGGCCAGAAACTATGATCCGGGCGGTAACACAGTGCGCTACCAGATTCAGGGCTTTGATGCCAATGAGACTGCGGTGCAAATCGCGATGACCATCCCGCTGGCCATTTACCTGTTGACGCTCAGCAAGGTCTGGCTGCTGCGGGTGTTTAGCGTGGCTTATCTGCCGGTGGCGATGTTTGCCATCATGATCACAGGCTCACGTACCGGTGCCGTTATTATGTTACTGGGTTTGATGGGGTTTATCCCCTGGTTATGGCGCGCCAGTTTGCCGATGAAAGCAGTAAGTACGCTCGCGCTGGTGTTGGCACTGGTAGGTGTCGCCAGTGTGATCAATGAAAAAACGCTGGAGCGTCTGTTTACGACCGGGTCTGAAATCAGTCAGGGCACCTTGAATGAGAGGAGTGTCACCTGGTCGCGGGCTTACGAAGAGTGGGATACCCAGCCGGTTTTCGGGCATGGTTTGGGCTCATTCCGGCGCGTGATCAACCGGCATAATATTGATTATACCGCTCACAACAGTTTTGTCGCCATCACGGTCGAGCAGGGTGTGGTGGGTTTGGCCTTATATGCGGGCGTTATTTTTGTCGCGGTCTTCAGTGCCTTTCGTCTGGATAGCGGGCGGCGCATGATCATGCTGTCCCTATTGCTGGTGGTGCTGATGGGGCAAATGGCACTCACGCTGTATGAGAACATGTACATCTGGTTTGCCTATTTATTACCGGTACTGGTGCTGGGATTACGCAATGAACAGTTTGAACAGGCGCAGGCGGTGAGTGCATGAAAAAAATAGCCGTTGTTATTGGCGATTTGGGAATGCCTGGTGGTGCAGAAAAAGTGGCCGCCGATTTGATCATCGAATTCCATCAGCGCGGCCACGCCGTCAGCCTGATTACCTTTGAGGAAAAAAACAAGCCCGCCTACCTGCAAGTCCCTGCCCGGCATTTGCATGTGTCCATGCCGTCGCGGGCGGGTAATCCGCTGCTGCAATTGGGGCTCATGCTACAACGTGCCTGGGCGTTTCGCCGCGTCTTCCAGCGGGAACGTTTTGACCATGTCTTTTCCTTTCTTGAATCCGCCAATGTGCCTTGCGCCATCGCCAGCCGTGAGGCGGTACTGTCGGTACACATTGACCCGGCAGTCTGGACACCCCGTCAGCTCGGCCTGATCCGGCATACTTTTCACCGTGCTCGACGGGTAGTCGCCGTCTCGGAACAAATGCGCCTGAAACTGCGCCAAATGCTGGCGTTGGAGACTGTGACCCGCATTTATAATCCGGTCGTTACCGCGCAGGCACAAGCCTTGGCTTTGGAGCCGATTGCGGATGCAGCAGATTTAGCAGAACCGTTTATTCTGGCAGTAGGGCGGCTGAATCAGTTAAAGCGTTTTGATCGACTCATTGAGGCCTATGCCCAAACCGACTTGCGCAAGCACTGTAAATTGCTGATTTTGGGGGACGGTGAATTGCGGGCTGAGCTGGAGCAGCAGATTGCCCGGGCAGGGCTGACTGATCAGGTTATTTTGGGCGGCTATGAACTTAATCCGTATAAATACATGGCGCGTGCCGAGTTTCAGGTGATGAGCAGTGATACGGAAGCTTACCCGGTCGTGCTGATCGAAGCATTGAGTCTGGGGTGTCCGGTTATTTCCACCGATTGCCCGAGCGGGCCACGTGAGATCATTCAGCATGAGGTGAATGGTTTGTTAACCCCGCCGGATGATAGCGCGGCACTGGCAGCCGCGATGGATCGTTTATTTACGGATCATGCCTTGCGTGCACGACTGGCTGCCCAGGCTCCGGCCTCCGTTGCCAGGAATGACATCAAGACCGTGGCCGATGCGTGGCTGGCGCTTTAGACATGCAGCTTAAACACAGTCTGCTGTATGTACTTGCCAATGCGGTACCGGCTGCCGCCGCGTTTATTACCCTGGCCGCTTATACCCGCTGGATTGATGCGGAAGCTTACGGGGTTTACACGACCTTGCTGGTGATTGCGACCAGCATCAATATCATCCTGTTCAACTGGCTGTATGTCGGGATTATGCGTTACTGGAACGACCAATCGCTGTCGGTGCACAGCTTGCAAGGCGCGGTCATCGCATCCTTGTGGGTGATCACGGCGCTCATTCTGGTGCTGACCGCTGTGTATGCACTGTTCAGTGGTGAATACGCCCGTTCGCTGGCCTTGGCCACCTTATTGATTACGGGTGCGTTTTACACGGCTTATCAGCGCGTTAACGCCATTACGCAACAGGTAACCCGCTATTTGCTGACTGAAGTAGCGCGGGCGGTGCTGACCACCGGTCTGGGACTGTTGCTGGTGGGGTACGGCTATTCATGGTATGGGATCATTCTTGCTACCAGTCTGGGTTTTGTCCTGGTTCCTCTGTTTTCAGGCCATTTCTGGCGGCACTTCTGGCAATATCCTTTACAACTGGAGCGGGGGGTACTGCGTGAGTTACTGCGTTACGGTCTGCCACTCAGTATTACCTTTGCGCTACTGGAAATTATTCATGCAACCGATCGGGTGTTGCTCAGTTTTATGGCCGGGTTTGAAGCGGCTGGGCAGTATGCAGTGGCTTTCAGCCTGCCGACCCAGTTGCTGATCATGCTGGGCAGCGCCGTTAATATGGCCGCCTATCCGCTGATTATCCAGACCCTGGAACAGCATGGGGAACAGGCTGCGCGCGTGCGTCTGGCTGATTATCTGCTGGTCTTACTGGGCATCAGCGTTCCGGCATGGCTGGGTCTGGTCGCGATCGGGGGCGATTTTATTCCTTTCCTGATCGGGGAAGCCTTCGCAGCGCAGGCTTTGACCTTACTGCCATGGGCGGGCTTAACTGTCTTGGTGAACAGCCTGTATCTGTTTCATACCTCGTTGGCCTTTCAGCTGGCGAAACAGACCGGCATGACTATCCGGGTAGTGGGCATTGCAGCAGTGCTTAATCTGGGGTTGAACCTGTTGCTGATTCCTGCCTACGGGCTGGAGGGCGCGTTACTGGCTTCATTACTCGCCTATACATTGTGCGTTGTCTATGGGCACCGGCTGGGAGCACGGTATTTTCTTCTGCCGTTGCCTGGGTGGGACATCGGGAAAATCCTGCTGGCCGCCGTGGGCATGTTCGCGCTGCTGGGTTCTTTACCGTTAGGTCACGGACTTTGGCCGGGTCTGGGACGGATAATCGTCGGGATTGGCAGTTATGCAGCCCTGGTTATACTGCTGGATATTGGCGGCATCAAGCGCTATTTGGCCAACACGTTTAAACCATTACAACTTAATCCATGAATACATTTTAATCGATGAATACCCTGACAATCAAACGAACAAAGTACGGTGTGGCGGTGCAAGAGGTTTATTTTCAGGCAGAAGGTTGCCCGGATGCTGCCTGTGATCTGCGCGTAGATTTTTGCATCCCTGAACAGGGCAAGTACAGTAGCTGCGCAGCCACGCTGTTACTGAATTTACAGCCTGATACCGCTCAAATTCTGGATGGCTTTCGTAAAAGTTACCGGCGTGAGATCAGGACAGGCGTTGATCCCCGGGCATTTACCTTAAGTTTTTTGCGGGAGCCACGTCCGCAGGATATTCATGATTTTTGCCTGGCCTATGACCAGTTTGCCCGTCAACAGCATTTGCCCGCCTGCAATTTGAACAAGCTACTGTTTTTTGCCGGGCACGGTTCACTGACAATCAGCAGCATTCGCTGTGCCCGCAGTGCAAAAGTGCTGTGCCAGCATGCGTTTATCGGTAATGGGCAGCGTGCTCGCCTGCTGTACTCGGTGTCGGCTTTTCGGCACTACCAATACGACTCGCGCCAGCGCAACCGGATTGGCAAGGCGCATCGCCTGTTGCATTGGGCAGATATGCTGCAATTCAAACAGGCAGGTTACGACTGGTATGACCTGGGTGGAACGGCAGCCGGGCAAACCCCTGAGTTACAGAACATCGATTATTTCAAGCAGGGTTTTGGTGGGGAGTTACATACTGAATACGTGAATTTTCAACCCAGAAACATGAAAGGCTGGTTGGCCATGCACTACCTGATGAGGAAACTGTGAACACACCGGCTGCGCCTGAAGCCAGGCCGGTGGCTTATGTGATTACTTCGCTCAGCATGGGGGGAGCGCAAAAAGTTCTGCTGGGTTTGCTGGATTCGGATTTGCGCACCGGCTACCCGCCATTAGTCATCAGTTTATTGAAAGTGCCGGGGCTGGAAGCGGCTTTTCATGCGCTGGAGGTCGAGCTGATTTACATTGAACTCAATCATCCCTGGCAGGCGCTTGGTAACATCCGGTATGCACTGCAAAGGCTGAAGCAGCAGGATGTGCGTCTGATCTATAGCATGATGCACCATGCCAACCTGTTTGCGGTGTTGCTGCGTAGTTTGTTACCGGGGACAACGAGGCAAATGGGACGAATGGCGCAAAAACCAGCACTGGTTTGGGGGCTGCATGATACGCCACTCAAGCACCTTTACACCCGCTGGACACACCGCTTGCTTTTGTGGCTGACCTGCCGCCTTTCATCGATACCTGCGGCGATTGTGCTGGTGTCTGCGCGTAGTCGGGAGCGTTACCTGCAGCTGGGCTATCCTGCTGGCAGTCTCCAGCTAGTGCCCAATGGGGTGTTGGTGCCCGCGCAGAATGAAGAGCACAGCAGGCTGGCGCGTGAAACGATTCGTGCCGAACTCGGGCTGCCTGCTTATAGCCAGCTACTGGGTAGCCTGACCCGGGATGTGCCGGAAAAAGACATTCCCGGCATGTTGGCTGCTTTTGCACAGGCAGTTGACCAGCATCCTGCCCTGCATTTATTGCTGGCAGGTGAGGGCATGGACACGACTAATCCGGTGCTGACCCAACTCATCGAACGGTATCATCTGCAAGGCCGGGTACATTTGCTCGGTTTGCGTCAGGATGCACAGACATTAATTCGCGCCTTGGACGTTGCTACCTTGTCCTCGCGTTCGGAGGCTTTTCCTTTGTTTATTGCTGAGGCGATGGCACTGGGCATTCCCTGTGTTGCCACCGATGTTGGCGATATAGCCCTGTTGCTCGGTGGGCACGGCGGGCTGGTTCCGGCGGGTGATCCGACCGCTTTGGCCAACAGCTGGTTAGCGATGCTGGCGCTCACAGCCAGTGACCGGGCAACCTTGGTGGGGGCTGCCCGTCAACGTGTTTTGGCAGAATTCAGCCACGAAAAAGTCATACAGCAGCATGCGGCGCTGTTTAGCACCTTGTTACAGTAGCCGGTGCTAGAGGGTGAGATTATTCAGGCCAATCAGATCATTCGGGTTCTTCAAGTCAAGGGTGCCAGTGTTCCAGCCAGGCTTGAAACATCAGGACTGTCCAGAGTTTGTGCTGGTGGCTGCCTTTGCCCTGCAAGAACTGCTGCCAGTGCCGCCTTACCGGCGCCACCTGCAGATAGCCTTGCTCCCGCATGCGGTTTTCATCCAGCAGGTGTTCTGCCCAGTCGCGCAATTCACCCCGTAACCAGCTGGCCAATGGCACATTAAAGCCCTGTTTGGGGCGCTCGATTAGCTCGGCAGGTACATGTCGGTAGAGGATTTGCCGTAAGGCCCATTTTCCTTGCCCCTGCCTGATTTTCATGGCTGGGGGTAAACGCCATGCCAGTTCGAACAGACGGTGATCCAGCAGGGGAATGCGGGTTTCCAAGCTGTTCGCCATCGCCGCCCGGTCTATCTTGCATAAAATATCACCCGGTAATTCAGTCATACTGTCAAATAACAGCATGCTTTGTTCGTTAGTCCAGCCGGGTTGTTCTGATCCGAGGGTTTCCAGCGGGGTATTCCACATACCTTGTGCTGGCTGCCCGTGCCCGCCGCCAATCACCAGTTGTTCAGTGGCTGGCCAGCGGGTCGCCAGATTCAGGAACAAATCGTGCACTGATTGGGTATTCCGCAATGCGTTGGCCAGTTTATGCAGGTGATCGCCGAGTTGTTCCTGTGGGCTGTGGCTGATCAGGCGGGCGAGTTGGTTCCAATGGGTGGGTGGGAGCGCCGTAATCAGCTGCGATAATGCGTTGCGTCCGGCAGCAGGCAACCAGGCTACTTTCTGCCAGATACGCCCGCTCCACAGATAGCTGCTATAGCCACCAAACAACTCATCACCGGCATCACCGGACAAGGCAACCGTAACGTGTTGGCGAGCTTGCTGGCAGACTAGCCAGGTCGGAATCTGTGAGGTATCCGCGAAGGGCTCATCGTAAAAAACGGGCAGTTGCGGGATGACCGCCAGTGCTTCCTGCCCGCCGACCTGCAGCTCGGTGTGCAAAGTGCCCAGATGTTTGGCGACTGCGCGGGCATGTTGCGCCTCGTTAAAACCGGCCTGTTCGAAACCGATGGTGAATGTGCGCACTGGCTGGGTACTTTCCGCCTGGAGTAAGGCGGTCATCAGCGATGAATCCACGCCACCCGAGAGGAAAGCACCCAGTGGCACATCCGCCTGTGCCTGCAAGCGGACGGAGGTACGTAGCTGTTGTTCCAGTGCCGCGAGTGCTTCCGTCTCTGAGCGGAAAGGGTTTTGTGCAGCTTTTAGCGCAGTATCACGCATCGACCACCAGGTGCGGGGTTTTACCGGTTTTCCCTTGTCGGCAGTACTGATCTGCAGGTACTGGCCGGGTTCGAGCTTGTGAATGCCCTCATAAATACTGTGGGGCGCCGGGATATAACCCAGCTGCAGGTAAGTAGCCAGTGCATCCCGATTGACAGTAGCGCTTTGGGCGAGGAAGGGCTGCAAGGCTTTTAATTCCGAGGCGAACACAAACAAACCCGCCAGCCAGCCGTAATACAGGGGTTTCTCGCCCATGCGATCCCGCATCAGGTACAGCTGCCGTTCCTGTTTGTCCCATAAGGCAATCGCAAACATGCCAACCGTTTGCTGGAGGGTCGGCGTGATCCCCCATGCAGTAAAGCAGGCGAGCAGACTTTCTGTATCCGAATGCCCCCGCCATGTGGGTGCCTGCTGACCTGCTTCCAGTTGTTGGCGCAGGGCAAGATGGTTATAAATTTCACCATTAAAGGTACACACATAACGGTCACAGGCGGAATGCATGGGCTGGTGGCCCGCCGGTGAGAGGTCGATGATGGCCAGCCTGCGTTGACCCAGCGCAATCGCTGCATCCTGATCCAGCCAAAGCCCCTGATCATCAGGGCCACGGTGTGCCAGTGCCTGCGTCATCTGCCGCAGAATAGCTGCTGGTGTGGAGCGGGTTGGGCTACCAAGAAATCCGGCAATGCCGCACATACTTGTCTCACTTTGGTTATTGTTTAAGTATTTTTTAAGTGTTCAGGCGTAGTAATGCTGTTGAAACGAAGTAAACGGGTAATCATTAAACAGCTTCTGCAGCTTACCTTCAATACTGCCCCGACCAGCGAACTGGTGAACGGCCCATTGCGGGGAGATACCGGCAGGTTTGGCCACTTCGCGGTATTCCAGTGTGTCCAGTTCATACGGGTGCATATAGAAAATGGCACTGTCCTTGTCCAGATCAGCTGCCAGCCAGTGACTCAGCCAGTAAGGGTAAAGCCGGAAATAACCACCGCCCATGACTGGCAGGGATTTGCCGAATACCTTGCAGGTTGACAGCGGGTAGGTGTCCAGCCCACGCGCCCGGATGCGTTGCAGAATGCTGTCATCAGCAAACCCATAGACCTTGCGGACTTGTGCCAGCATGATGGAGGAGTCATAGCGGATGCCGGCTTCCTGCAGGTGTTCACAATACCAGTCGAGCATGTCGTCACGCACTGAGAAGGTGGGTGCCCGAAAACCGGTGACTTTCTGCCCGGTCAAGTCTTCCAGAGGCGACACTGAGCGTTCCAGTTCGGCCTGAAATTCTTTGGGGGTGAGTGTGTAGAGCGGGCGGTGGCTGTACGCATGACTCGCGACCTCATGCCCCTGTTCTGCAATGCGGCGCACCAGCTGGGGGAATTTTTCAGTCACCATGCCTTGAATGAAGAACGTACCCGTGACCGCGTGGCGGTCGAGTATTTCCAAGAGCCGCGTAGTATTGCGCACGACGCGGTTGGACACCGGGCGCTTGAAATCAAACACGGATTGCTGCCAGTCTTCGATGTCTGCACTGAAAATCACTGGCTGGCCTCCAGAGAGGCTGGCTGTACCTGCTGCGCCTGTTCAAGACAAACCTGATAGACCTCCCCTAGGCGTTCGACCACCTGCTGTTCGGAAAAATGCGTGAGTACCTGCTGACGAGCTGCTTTGCCCATTTGCTCACGTTCTTCCGGGTGCTGCATCAGCCAGAGCATTTTTTCAGCCAATTGCTGCGGTTCGCCCAAGGGCAGGATGAAACCGTGTTTGCCGTCAATCAGTGCTTCGCGGCTGCCTTTAACATCGGTGCACACCACCGGTTTTTCACAAGCCATCGGCTCCAGCAGGGCACGCGGCAGCCCCTCGCCAAAAGAGGTCAGGACACCTACATCAATCTGCTGGTAGAAGGCAGGCATGTCATGGCTATAGGGCAGGATTTCTACCCAGGCCTGCAACTGGTGGGCGCTAATCTGTGCTTGTATGTTCGCCTGTAATTGACCTTGGCCAATCAGTCGCACCTTGAAATTTTTGTCCAGCAGGCGCAGGTATTTGATGGCATCAATCAACAGGCGATGATTTTTAATCGTCTCGAAACGGGCCACCATACCAAATACCAGTGGGCGTTTGGCCAGTGCTGCCGGGTCGACATCAATCGCCAGGTCAGCTTTGGCGGCAGGGATAAAACGCTCGGTATCGATACCGTTCCCCAGATAAATCATCTGTTCCTCATGCAGCAGCTTGTATTGTCTCGCCATGCGCATGTCTTCATGGGACTGGAACAAGGCGAGGTTGACGGTGTGTTTGAGCGCCCGTTCGATCAGCAGATAAGTCCATTTACCGAGTTTGCCGGTATTCTCGGCAATACTGTAGCCGTGGCTTTGATAGATCCAGACCGGCTGGCGCATAAACAAGCCCAACAGGCGACCTACCAGACTGGGCACGCCAAAATGCAAATGAACTACGTCGTAGCTATTATCACGCAATACCCGGTGCAGGTTACGAGTCGATTGCAATAACTGCCAGGGGTTCAGACTGCGGTGCAGGTCAGTGACCATCACTTGCATACCCTGGGCGCGCATCAGGTCAACTTCTGTTCCGGCTGAACAGAGCAGGTCAATTTGCAGCTTGGGAGCCAGTTGCTGATTGAGCGTGTGCGCCCGGGCAAATACCAGCGCATACGCGGGGCTGCTGTCGGTGCAGACTTCAAGTACTTTTAACATGAGTCTAATAAAACCTGTGGATGAGCTGACGGGAAAGTGTGTTCATGACCAAGGGCGGTGTGTGGCGGATGAGCCATGAGGCCATTGAGTACACGGAAGATCGTCCTGCCGCCGCTGAACACAAGGGCAGTTGATAGTAATAAATGGGTTTGATCTCATTGGCGAGACGCATCTTGAACTGGCAGGCACCACTGCCGCTGGAAGAGCGCCCCAGGTTATAACGCTGCCGCCCGGTTTGTTCGCAAAATTCGGTAATAGACCACAGCATGCTCAAGAAATAGTTGTTTTTCTTATGTGCCGGATGGGTTCCTGACCATGCCCCGTAAGCTTCCTCAGCGGAGAGAAACACAAACGAGGATACAACGGCTTCATCATCCAGAAAGCCCACAAAAATGGCGATATGTTCCCTGCACTCATCCAGAATAGCTTGAAAAAATGCCTTGGAGTGCGGCAGGCTGCCCAGTTCATGCATGTTTAACTGGTACAGTGCATAGAACGCATCCAAGGCGGCCTGTTCATTGCTCAAGGTATAATGAAAGCCCTGTTTAAACGGCTGACGGATGTTTCTGCGCGTTGATTTGGAAAACTCCATCAGGCGTTCGCTGCAAGGCTTGTCCAGATGGATCACCAGCTCGACTTTGTCGGAATGGTTGGTCAGGCAAGGTATTTCCTGCTGGGTGCGCACTTCCAGTTGGGTGAATTGTTGCTCTTGGGCATAGTGACGCAGCGTGTCAACAAACAGGGCATAGTGCTGCGCCGCCAAACCGGTAATCTCCCCGGTTTTGTCAAAACCCGCACCTATAATCAATGATTTGTTTCCCGTCGGTGACTGCCTGACAAAAGCAGGAACAGACCAGTCTTTTCCGGAAAAGGCCAGATTGATGTCCAGCGGCAGCAACTTGAATTCCTTACCCAGAATCTGTCGAAAAGCCGGGCTGGTGAACACATTTTGGATTGACATGAAATGAGGACTCATTGTTCTTATTAACTTGCGAGCAGTATCGACCAGACCCATTGGCCGGGTAGCGGTTTGCTGGATTAGTGGGAGGGTTTTTATGTCAAGTGGCAAAGGCAGGAACTAGGTGAGGATGGGATAGGGTGGACTACGGGGACTATTCGCCGCTTGTCTAAAAAATTGCAGCGGTATGCAGTGAAGCTTTTGTATATAAAAAATAATTATACCAAGATGGATCATAATTCATTTCAACCAATAACGGTTTCGATATGTTAACTATTAAAGAAACGCCCCTGTCTATTGTGCAAGAAGCGCCCCAGCTACCTGCTTTTTCAGTGGCTGTGACACCCGCACCGGCAGTGTCGCTCACCATCGAGGAATTATGGCGGCGTTTAATGCGGCAAAAATGGCTGTTTTTACTGACATTATTGACCGTATTAGTATTGACTGTCTGGATTACATGGTCGCTGGTGCCCAGCTATCGCGCAGTATCAACCATCCAGATCGAGAAAGAGGGTGCACAAATTGTTGATTTTGGTGCCCTGAATACTGCCTCACCCGATCTGGGCGAGCAGGATCCGTTTTTTCGCACCCAATACGAACAGCTTAAAAGCCGTCGTTTGGCCGAGCAGCTTATTGCCAAGCTGGACTTGCGCAGTCGGCTGTTCGACAAGCCGGTCAAGCCCGGACCGTTTGATGATCTTAAAGAACGTGTAAAGCAGTTTGTGAAGACTTATTTACCCGCCGACAAGGCGGCAGCCAAGCCGCCTGATTACGTTGATCTGTTTCTGAAGCAGCTGTTTATCGAACCGATTGAGAAAACCCATCTGGTCAAGGTTTTTTATGAGAGCCCCGATGCAGGTTTGGCTGCCGAGATCACCAATACACTGGTGGATATGTTCATTCATGACACGCTAACCAGCGAAAGTGCCACCGATACTTATGCACAGGCCTTTCTGGAGCGCGAGATGGAGAAAGCCCGCCAGCGTTTGACCAACAGCGAAAATGAACTGGTCAGGTATGCGCGGGAGCATAATATCCTGGAGGTTAACAACAGTCAGGGTACCCAGGAAAAGAAACTGGATGACCTGACCGCCGCGCTGGCGGATGCTGAGCGCCGCCGGGTTGAAGCCGAAAGCCAGCTGGGGCAGGCGCGCAAGCACGGTAATGTTGCGGGCGTGTTGGGCAATCCGGTGGTAGAAGCATTAAAACGCCAGCTGGTGGATTTGGAAGCGGATTATCAGAAGCAGTCAAAGCTGTTCAAGCCCGCTTACCCGGACATGCAGCAACTGGCGCGGCAGATTGAATCAGTGCGCGGCAAGCTGGCCACCGAAGTGGCTAATCTCAAGCAATCGCTGGATGCTGAATTTGTCGCAGCCAGCCGCCTGGAAGGGCAAATCAGCAAAGACCTTAATGCCTACAAAGGGGAGCTGGTCAATCTGCGCGACAGCGGTGTGGAATACAATGCGCTGAAGCGTGAAGCAGAAACCAGCCGTAAGCTGTATGACGACCTGTTGCAACGTATGAATGAGGTGAATGTGGCTTCGGGGGCTACTTCCAGCAATATCCGGATTATCGACCCTGCAAAAGCACCGACTGAGACGTTCCGCCCCAAAAAAGCACTGAACCTGATTGTTGGTTCACTCATCGGTCTGATGCTGGCTACGGGGCTGGCTTTATTGCGTGAAACCTTGCGCCGGACGGTCGCGACTGGCGAGGAATTGCAGACCTTGAGTGGTTTACCGGTACTGGGAACCATCCCGCATCTGCGGAAAATGCCAGAGGGCACGTTGGCTTTATTGGCAGCACGGGAACCCAACTCACCGGTGGCGGAGGCTTACCGGATTGCCGCGACCAACCTGAAGTTTGTGCTGCCCGGTGGGGGGCCGCGCGTGTTGTTGCTGACCAGTGTGAATCCGGCTGAAGGCAAATCGACCTCATCGATCAGCCTGGCTTTGAGTCAGGCACAAATGGGCGCCAAGGTATTACTGATTGATGCTGACCTGCGCCGTCCGACGCTTGATCTGAAAATGGATTTGCCCAGCCATCCGGGTTTGAATGACTATGTACAGGGAAGAGCCGATTTGGCAAGTATCACCCAGCATTTCTCGGAGGTCAGAAAGGCCTATGTCATTAGTGCGGGTTCACTGGCGGCTGACCCCTTGCAGGTATTGTCCAGCCCGAAAATGGTGGAGTTGCTGGAGCTGGCGAGGAAGCATTTTGACATGACAATTATTGATGCCCCCCCGGTCACCGGGTTTGCAGATGCGCTGGTACTCTCCTCACTGGTGGATGCAACCGTGGTGGTGACAGACGAGGATCATATGGATCGCAAGCGCCTGCTGGACACCATTACCCACCTGCAGCGCGTGAAAAAGAATGTGGTCGGTTTCCTGATGGTCAAGGCGCAGCATGGCGTGACGGATGTGCGTTATTACGACCGTTACCGCCAGGCACGTCCGGCTCCGGTCGCAGCACCGACAGACAACCTTTATTCCGGCTTGAATCTGGCCAAGGCACGGGGAGGATAAAACAGCAGCAGCGTAGTAGCAGCCGCCAGACACAGACACTTGGCAGACATAAAAAAGCACCGGAAACCCTAGTAGGTCATCCGGTGCTCAGTTTGGTGCTGGTTTGAGACAATAGTTTAAGATTTAAGGCAGCTGTTAAGGCAGTGTTGTTTCGCCCATCAGGAAGCGGTCGCATTCCCGCGCAGCTCCACGTCCTTCGTTAATTGCCCAAACAATCAGGCTTTGCCCCCGGCGCATGTCACCGGCGGCAAAAACGCCGTCGAGATTGGTGGTGTATTTGCCATAGTCTGCTTTGACATTGCCGCGCGGATCAGTATCCAGAGTCAACTGTTCGAGCAGGGTTTTTTCCGGCCCGGTAAAGCCCATTGCCAGCAGTACCAGCTGGGCAGGCAGCACTTTTTCCGTACCGGCCACTTCGACCAGATTCATGCGGCCATCTGCCGATTTTTCCCACTTGACCTGAATCGTATGGATGGCTTGCAGATTGCCTTGTGCATCACCGACCAGTTGCTTGGTTGAAACCAGATATTCACGCGGATCAGCACCAAACACGGCAGCGGCTTCTTCCTGACCATAGTCCATCTTGAACACCAGCGGCCATTCTGGCCAGGGGTTGCTAGGGGCGCGTTCATCGGGAGCACGTGGCATGATTTCCAGCTGGGTCAACGATTTGCAGCCATGGCGCAAAGAAGTGCCCACACAGTCGGTGCCGGTATCACCACCACCGATGACGATCACGTCCTTGCCTTCCGCTGAAATATACCGACCATCCGCATGCCCCGAATCCAGCAGGCTGCGGGTATTGGCCGTCAAAAAGTCCATGGCCAGATGGACACCCTGCAACTCACGCCCCGGCACCGGCAGATCGCGTGCCAGAGTAGCACCTGCACACAGGACAACGGCATCAAATTCGCCCCGCAGCTGTTCGGCGGATACATCTTTGCCCACTTCGGTGTTGGTAACGAAATTCACCCCCTCGGCAGCCATCAGGTCAACCCGGCGCTGGACGATTTCCTGCTTGTCCAGCTTCATGTTGGGGATACCGTACATCAGCAGACCACCAATCCGGTCAGCCCGCTCATACACCGTGACCGTATGACCTGCCTTGTTCAGCTGGTCAGCACAAGCCAGACCCGCAGGGCCAGAACCGATGACTGCTACCGTTTTACCGGTACGTTCTTCCGGCGGCTCGACCGCCACCCAGCCTTCGGCGAAGGCCTTGTCAATAATGGTGACTTCATTCAGCTTGATCGTTACGGCGGGTTCATTCAAACCAAGGGTACAAGAGCCTTCACACGGTGCCGGGCAGACCCTGCCCGTAAACTCCGGAAAATTGTTGGTCATGCGCAGGCGTTCATACGCTTCACGCCACAGTCCCCGGAAAATCATGTCATTCCATTCCGGGATCAGGTTATTCACCGGGCAGCCGCTGGCACCACCGGGCAATATTTTACCGGTCTGACAGAACGGTATGCCGCATTCCATGCAGCGTGCACCCTGTTCACGGCTTTTGTCTTCCTGCAGGTGCAGGTGAAACTCACGCCAGTCTTTAATACGTTCCAGCGGCGCCCGATCAGCCGGCAGCTGACGCGGATATTCGATAAATCCAGTAGGTTTACCCATTACTTGCTATTCTCCCTTTGTCTAGTTGCCGCTGGCACGTGAGCCATCTTCATTATTGGCCTTGAAAGCGGCCATTAATACCTCTTCACCGCTCAGCCCCTGCGCTTCGAAGGCCTTGATGGTATCGAGCATCCGCTTGTAGTCATTCGGCATAATGCGCACAAAGTGAGCCTGATGCTTGTCCCAACCGTCCAGAATCCGTTGCCCGCATGGGCTCGCCGTATACTGCACGTGAGATGTGATCATGCGTTTGACGGCTGCGATGTCTTCGGCGGCGTCCAATGCACCATAGGATACCATTTCCCGGTTGCCACTGACGGCCAGAATACCTTCAGGGTCATAGACATAGGCTACCCCGCCCGACATACCGGCGGCGAAGTTGCGCCCAACATTCCCCAGTACGACCACACAGCCGCCGGTCATGTATTCACAGCCATGGTCACCGGTGCCTTCGACCACCACATTCACGCCGGAATTGCGCACGCAGAAACGTTCACCCGCGATACCCCGGACATACGCTTCGCCACGGCTGGCACCAAAGAACGCGACGTTGCCGATGACAATATTGTCTTCAGCCGTGTATTTTGCGCCCTTGGGTGGGTAGACAATGATCTTGCCGCCGGACAGACCTTTACCGATGTAGTCGTTGGCATCACCTTCCAGCTCCAGGGTCATGCCGCGTGGCACGAATGCACCGAAACTCTGCCCGGCAGAACCGGTGAATTTCAGCTGGATGGTGTCTTCCGGCAAGCCGTCGGCACCGTAGCGTTTGGTGACTTCGTGGCCGGTAATTGTGCCGATGACGCGATCGACGTTCTTCACCGGGAACGCAGCCTTCACTGGCATACCGTGTTGGATGGCAGGCTGGCAGGCACTGAGAATTTCGCGCATGTCCAGTGACTGTTCAATCGCATGATCTTGCAAACGGTTCCAACGGTGACCATCGCAACTTTCCAGCGTAGGCTGGTAAAGCAGCTGGCTGAGGTCAACGCTGCCCGCTTTCCAGTGATCAACTTTCTTCTGATAAAGCCGGTCGACCCGCCCGACCATTTCGTCAATGCTACGGAAGCCCAGCTTGGCCATGTATTCGCGCATTTCTTCGGCGATGAAGGTCAGCAGGTTCACCACGTATTGTGGGTCGCCGTTGTACTTCTTACGCAGTTCCGGGTTTTGGGTGGCAATGCCGACCGGACAGGTATCCAGATGGCAAACCCGCATCATCACACAACCGAGTGCCGACAGGGGGAGGGTGGCGAAACCATACTCTTCCGCACCCAGCAAAGCGGCCACGATCACGTCGCGCCCGGTCATCAGCTTGCCATCGGTTTCAACCCGCACACGACTGCGCAGGTTGTTCATCAACAGGGTCTGATGCGTTTCCGCCAGACCCAGTTCCCACGGCAAACCCGCATGCTGCACACTGGTTTTCGGTGAAGCACCGGTGCCACCGTCATACCCGGAAATCAGCACCACATCGGCCTTGCCTTTAACCGCTCCGGCAGCAATGGTGCCGACGCCGGAACCCGCGACCAGTTTGACATTGATCCGTGCATCCCGGTTGGCATTTTTCAGGTCGTGAATCAGCTGGGCCAAATCTTCAATCGAATAGATGTCATGGTGCGGGGGGGGCGAAATCAGGCCAACACCCGGTGTCGTACCGCGCACTTTAGCAATCCACGGATACACTTTCTTGCCCGGCAGCTGCCCGCCTTCGCCCGGCTTGGCACCCTGCGCCAGTTTGATCTGAATCTCTTTGGCGTTGGTCAGGTAATGGCTGGTGGCACCAAAGCGCCCGGAAGCAATCTGCTTGATGGCACTATTACGTGAGTCGCCATTGGCTTCCGGAATATAACGCGCCGGGTCTTCACCGCCTTCACCGGAGTTGGATTTACCCCCAATCCGGTTCATGGCAATCGCCAGCGCTTCGTGGGCTTCCGGGCTGATCGAGCCATATGACATCGCGCCACTTTTAAAGCGCTTGAGTATTTCGGTGGCGGGTTCCACTTCATCCAGCGGGATGGGGTGCTTCGCGTATTCAAAGTCCAGCAGGTTGCGCAGGTTGAATTTGACTTCCGGGTCATCATTCAGCAAGGCGCTGAACTGTTTGAACAGGGCATAGTCATGGGTACGCACCGCTTTTTGCATGGTGTAAATGGTTTGCGGGTTGTACTGATGCTCGTCCTCACCACTGCGCCACTGGAAGACGCCACCCGAAGTCAGCGTGCGCAGGCCGCTATCATGATGGCCATAAGCACGCTTGTGGCGCATCAGGGTTTCTTTGGCGATCGTGTTCAGGCTGATGCCGCCAATGCGGGAAGCAGTATCCGTAAAATAACGGTCGATCACACTGCGGTGAATGCCGAGTGCTTCAAAAATCTGCGCACCCCGATAAGACTGTACGGTCGAAATACCGATCTTGGACATGACCTTGATCACGCCTTTGGTCGCTGCCTTGATGTATTTGGCGACCGCTTTGTCATGATCGGTATCGGTCATCAGACCTTCACGAATCAGGTCATCGATAGACTCAAAAGCGGTGTACGGATTGATGGCCTGCACTCCGTAGCCCAGCAGGGCGGCGAAGTGGTGGACTTCACGCGGTTCACCGGATTCGAGGATCAGGGCGACGCGGGTACGTTTGCCGTCACGAATCAGGTGATGGTGCAAACCGGCCACCGCCAGTAGCGATGGAATCGGTGCGTATTCGGCATCAACGCCCCGATCCGACAGCACGAGCAGGTTAACGCCGCTGTCAATGGCGGCATCGGCAGCGGCAAACAGTTCATCCAGCGCGGTTTCCAGTACACCGGGTGAATGATCCGCCTTGAACAGAATCGGCAGGGTTACACACCGGAAACCGGGCTTTTTGACATGTTTGAGCTTGGCCAGCTCGTCATTATCAAGTACCGGCGTTTGCAGCAGAATCTGGTGCGCACTTTCAGCCGTCGGGTTAGTGATATCACCTTCTGCGCCGAGGGTCGTCAGTGAGGAGGTGACAATTTCTTCCCGAATCGCATCCAGTGGTGGATTGGTCACCTGCGCAAACAGCTGTTTGAAATAATTGAACAGCGGCTGTGGCTTGTCAGACAGCACCGCCAGCGGCGAGTCGATACCCATGGAACCTAGCGGGTCAATCCCTTCCTTGGCCATCGGGATGATGATCTTGCGCACATCTTCGTAGGTATAACCGAAGGCTTTCTGGCGCTGGATCAGGGTGTCGTGATCCGGTACCGGTGCATGCGGTGCGGCTTCCAGATCTTCCAGTTTGGTCAGATGCTTGTCCAGCCACTCCTGGTAAGGCTGGGCGCGTGCCATTTCCAGCTTGATTTCTTCATCCGAAATGATGCGTCCTTGCACAGTATCGACCAGCAGCATCCGACCCGGTTGCAGGCGTTGCTTGGCGATGATGCTTTCTTCCGGCAGGTCATTCAGTACGCCGACTTCTGATGCAAGAATAATCATGTCATCGTTGGTCAGGTAATAACGCGAGGGACGCAAACCATTGCGGTCAAGCGTCGCACCCACCACCGTACCATCAGTGAAACCAAGGGCTGCCGGGCCATCCCAGGGTTCCATAAAGCAGCTGTGGTACTGGTAGAAGGCACGTTTTTCCGGGCTCATGCTTTCATGATTGGCCCAAGGTTCCGGCACCATCATCATCATCGCGTGCGGCAGTGAATAACCGGACAGGTAAAGAAATTCCAGCGCATTGTCCATCCGTGCCGAGTCACTGCCATCCGGGCGCATGATCGGATAAAGCTCAGACAGATCGGTGCCGAAGACCTGGGTTTTGATCACGGCTTCCCGCGCATTCATCAGGTTCTGATTACCGCGCATGGTGTTTATTTCGCCGTTATGGATCATGTAACGGTTCGGATGCGCGCGTTCCCAGCTGGGGAAGGTATTGGTAGAAAAGCGTGAGTGTACCAGTGCGATCCCGGATTCCATGTCAGGATCAGCCAAATCCGGGTAATACAGCCCGACCTGCTCCGTGGTGAGCATGCCTTTGTAGATAATGGTGCGTGCCGAGAAACTGGTGAAGTAAATATACCCCGGTACCTTCTGGTGGAAGATGGCATTGACGGTGCGTTTGCGAATCACATACAGCTTGCGCTCGAAGTCGATACCCGCCGGGACATCTGCCGAGCGGGCGACAAACGCCATGCGCATGAAGGGCATGCTTTTTTGTGCCATTTTGCCGATGGATGCCGGGTTAACCGGCACATCGCGCCAGCCTAACAGGGTCTGGCCTTCTTCAGCGACCGTGCTCTCAAAGACAGCGATAGAATCGGAACGCTTGGCGATGTCCTGTGGCAGATACAGGAAGGCAACCGCGTAATCACCCTCTGCGGGTAAGTCAATACCCTGTTTGGCACATTTCTTTACCATGAACTTGTGGGGCACTTGTAACATAATGCCAGCACCGTCACCGGTATTCTCTTCGCAGCCACAAGCGCCACGGTGTTCCATGCAGGTCAACACCTTCAGTGCTTGCTGAACTATCTTGGCGGACTTGACGCCTTTAAGATGAGCGACAAAGCCCATGCCACAGGCGTCATGTTCGTAGGCAGGATCATATAAACCCTGCGCTGGGGGTAATTCAGTGTATTTCATCGGATCCTTCAGGCAACACAAGAGGTTGCGAGTCATGAAATAAATAACAGAAAGATTGCCAGCACCTTCGAGCGAGTTTCGGGTTAAGATGACTGGCACACACACGCTATCCCCGAGGGAATCTGTATGCATTCTAATAGTAATATCCGCTCAAGTAAAAAACTTTACAAGTAAGTTATGGCAGGACGCATTCCAAAAGACTTTATTGATCAGTTGCTGACCCGTGTTGACATCGTCGACATTGTGAACGCACGTGTGCCACTGAAAAAAGCCGGGCGCGAATTTACCGCCTGTTGCCCGTTTCATGGCGAGAAAACGCCTTCCTTCACGGTCAGCCCCAGCAAGCAGTTTTATCATTGCTTTGGTTGTGGCGTGCACGGCTCGGTGATCAGCTTCCTGATGGAATATGACCATCTGGAATACGTGGAAGCGATCGAGGCCTTGGCACGCCAGCAGGGGCTGGACGTACCGCGTGAACTGGATACCCACCCCCATACCCCCCGGCGGGTTGCCACTGACGGCCAGCTGTTTACCCTGCTGGAAGAGGCGGCTGCTTTATTTATCAAACACTTGGGAAATAACCGGCAGGCACTGGATTATATTAAAAATCGGGAATTAAGTACTGAAATTGTACAGCAGTTTGGAGTCGGTTATGCGCCGGATGCCTGGGATAGCCTGACGCCCGTATTTGGCGCACGTTATGGCCAGGAAAAACTGCTGGCCAGCGGTCTGCAACTGCGTAACGACACCGGCAAAGTCTATGACCGTTTTCGTGGACGGCTGATGTTCCCGATTCGGGATCGACGTGGACGTTACATCGGTTTTGGCGGGCGGGTACTGGGTGAGGGCACGCCTAAGTACCTGAATTCACCGGAAACCGAGGTGTTCCATAAAGGTTCTGAGCTGTACGGTTTGTATGAAGCGCGCCAACATACCCGGAAACTTGAACGGCTATTGGTGGTCGAAGGGTATATGGATGTGATCGCACTCGCCCAGTTTGGCGTGACTTATGCGGTCGCTACCTTGGGCACGGCCACCACGTCACAGCATATCCAGCAACTGTTTCGGCTGGTGCCGGAAATTGTGTTCTGTTTTGACGGGGATCGGGCAGGTAAAGAGGCCGCGTGGCGCGCTTTGGAAAATACCTTGCCTGAACTGAGTGACGGGCGGGAGGTGCGTTTTCTGTTTCTGCCGAATGGCGAAGATCCGGATACGCAAATCCGTAAAACGGGTAAAGACGCTTTTGAGGAAGCCGTGCAGCGTGCCTTGCCACTCAGCAAGTTTTTTGTGATTGGTTTGCGGGAAGAATTGGGATTTACGCCGGATGCCAGCTTGCATGTCAGTGAAGACAGCGCCCGTTTCAGTACGGAAGCGCAGCGTTTGCTGGACACGATGCCGGATGTCTTGATTAAAAAGTCGCTGTTGCTGGAAGTGCAACGGCTGGGTAAAACGTCGGTTGGGCCAGTAGCGGCTCCGGCCAATAGTGAATCTACCCGGTTTGGTCAGGGCAAATGGCGCAAGTTCGGGCGCTGGCAGCCACCTGAAGTGGAGCAGGGGGTGATTGCTCGCGAAGCGGGTGATTTTGAGGTTAAAAAAACCCCCGTTCGTTATGCCATTACCTTGTTGTTGCACGCACCGGAGTTGGCTGTGTGGGTCGAACACCCGGAAAAACTGCTGGAATGTGAGCTACCTGGGCTGGAGTTATTGGTCAAGCTGGTTGAAATGATCGAGACGCATCCCCATATACATTCAGCGGGCTTGCTGGAGCAATTCCGTGACACCCCGTACGAGAAGATACTACTGAAACTGATGAACTGGCAGCCACAAGAGGCTGACGAGCAAGTATTGCAACGCGAATTTCAGGATTGCTTCCGTCAAATAAAGCGTCAAGTCCGCCAGAAAGCGCTGGAGTTATTGCTGAGCAAAGAACAAACACACGGTTTGTCCCCTCAGGAAAAGCATGACCTCCTGTCGCTGCTGGATGATGTTATCTAACACTTCGGGATGATTTTACCGAAAAGGGCTTGTATTTTCAGTATTTGTGATATAATCGCGCGTCCATTTTGTCGAGGTCTAGCGGGACATGAGTCAACAAGAGCAGCAACAGTCCAGTTTGAAAGAGCTTATTGCCAGAGGTAAGGAACAGGGCTACCTTACTTATGCAGAAGTTAATGATCACCTACCCGATAGTATTGTAGATCCGGAACAAATTGAAGATATCGTTGCCATGATTGGCGACATGGGTATTACTGTCTTTGAAAACGCACCGGATGCGGATGCCTTACTGCTGAATGATGATGCGGTACAGGCTGATGATGAGGCGGCAGAAGAAGCCGCCGCCGCACTGGCCAATGTCGATAGTGATTTTGGCCGCACGACTGACCCGGTGCGTATGTACATGCGCGAAATGGGAACAGTTGAGCTATTGACTCGCGAAGGCGAAATCAAGATTGCCATTCGCATCGAAGAAGGCTTGAATGAGATTCTGTGTGCACTCGCGCAATACCCGGCATCAACCGAGGTTTTGTTGGCGTTGGCCAAACAGATCGAGCTGGAAGAAATTCGCCTGACTGATGTGATCAACGGCTTTGTTGATCCGAATGCCGTGGAAGAAAACCCTTTCCAGATTCAGCCACCTCGTCCGGCCAAAGCGGAGCCGGAAGCGGATAAAGCAGACACTGCGCTGGATGCCGCAACCGATGATGATGCTTCGGGCGACGAGGATGATGACGACGAGGATGATACGCCAGTCGATACTGGCCCTGATCCGGAAGAGGCCGCGCAGAAGTTTGCCGAATTGCGGGCGCTTTACAGCGAGGCCGCAGTTGCCAGTGATGGTAGCGATAAAGGTTACACGGTGGCGCGTGATGATCTGGCCGCCAAATTCATGGAGTTTCGTCTGGCACAGCCGGTCATTGATAACCTGACCCGGCAGCTGAACGAGATTGTGAATCTGATTCGTACCAATGAACGCACGATCATGAAGCTGTGTGTACAGCGTGGTGGTATGGAGCGTCAGGCTTTCGTGGAAAGCTTCCCGAAAAACGAAACAGACCTTGAGTGGCTGACCCGTTATTGCAAGGATAACCCGAAAGAAAGCCCGCGCTTGCTGCCGCAACTGGATCTGGTGCTCGAATGCCAGCGGGAGTTGGTGAAGGTCGAACGCGAATGCAACCTGAGCATTGCGCAGATCAAGGACATCAACCGGAATATGTCGGTGGGTGAGGCAAAAGCACGCCGGGCGAAAAAGGAAATGGTTGAAGCCAACCTGCGTCTGGTTATTTCGATTGCGAAGAAATATACCAATCGTGGCCTGCAGTTCCTTGATCTGATTCAGGAAGGCAATATTGGTCTGATGAAGGCGGTCGACAAGTTTGAGTACCGGCGCGGATACAAGTTTTCTACCTATGCGACCTGGTGGATACGGCAGGCGATTACCCGGTCGATTGCCGATCAGGCGCGCACCATTCGTATTCCGGTGCACATGATCGAGACGATCAACAAACTGAACCGTATTTCAAGGCGTTTATTGCAGGAAATGGGGCGCGAAGCAACGCCGGAAGAGTTGGCCGAAGCGATGGAGATGCCGGAGGATAAAATCCGCAAGGTACTGAAAATTGCCAAGGAACCGATTTCGATGGAAACGCCCATTGGGGATGATGAAGACTCGCATTTGGGCGATTTCATTGAAGACGGTAATATCCTGTCACCCCTTGATTCGGCGACGACCAACAGCCTGTCGGAAGTGACACGTGATGTATTGTCGAGCCTGACTTCAAGGGAAGCCAAGGTGTTGCGCATGCGTTTCGGCATTGATATGAATACCGACCACACGCTGGAAGAGGTCGGTAAACAGTTTGATGTGACCCGTGAACGGATTCGGCAAATTGAGGCAAAAGCCTTAAGAAAATTGCGTCATCCGAGTCGTTCAGATATGCTACGCAGCTTCCTGGATGGCAGCGAACCACCACCGCTGTCATAAAACAGGCTAAACGTTTAAGTTTCGGATCTGTAGCTCAGTTGGTTAGAGCAGTCGACTCATAATCGATTGGTCGCGGGTTCAAGTCCCTCCAGATCCACCATTTAACAGTTTCATGCTGTCTCATGAAGTATCAAAGCCCTTGAAAATTAATAGTTTTCAGGGGCTTTTTTGTTTCATTTCAAGTTAATTGCTACGCGGTATCTGTCAGCCTCCAAGGTGGGTGCTGGCGATGATGGGCTGATTCAGGTAGTACCATTATTGGTACTTACTTGTTACAATCACGGTATGAACCTACCTACCAAGAAAATACAGGCGCGTTTCTATCTGCCCGGCGGAAAAATAGCGCGGGTGATCTTCACCCTGATAGATGATGACATGGTGCTACTGAATAGCTTTATCAAGAAGACTCAGAAGACACCCACTGTCGAGCTTGAGACAGCACGTAAACGATTGAAGGACATTCAGAATGCACAGTAATCCTCACATTGGCGGAACCTTCGATGACTTTCTTGAAGAACAAGGAATTCTGGAAGAATGCGAAGATACCGCTATCAAACAGGTTTTGGCCGATCAAGTATCTGATCTGATGAAACAGAAACACCTCACCAAGGCAGCTATGGCGCAACGAATGAACACTAGCCGGTCGGCGCTGGATAGATTGCTTGACCCCACTAATGACAGCGTGACGTTAAGTACCCTGCAACGCGCAGCGGTAGCAGTCGGTAAACGTTTACACATTGAAATCAGGTAAGCAAAATCCGGGCGGGTGCGCACAACTGGATGAACTCATGCTGTCTCATGAAGTATCAAAGCCCTTGAAAATTAATAGTTTTCAGGGGCTTTTTTGTTTCAGCGGATATCAACAGCTATTACTCGCGGTGCAATCCAAAGACCTGCCGGAACCTTTGCTGAAAGAGGTGCTGCGGGTTTTGGCAGCTGCATGACCAGCTACCGGAACATATCCAGCAAAAAACTGTAATCAACGAGGAAATACTTATGCAATCAATAGCGGAAACGATTTATGAACAGGTGCAGGTTTTGCCTGACTACGCAGCGCGTGAGGTGCTGGACTTTGTTGCCTTCCTGCAAAGCAGGCTTGATAGGCAGCAGGATGTAGACTTGGCCAATGCACAAGCCGAAAGTATGCGTTCTGTATGGGATAATCAGGACGATGAGGTTTGGAATGATGTTTGAGCGCGGACAGCTGGTTATTATTCCCTTTCCATTTTCTGATCTGACCACGACCAAAAGGCGGCCTGTTGTGTTGTTGACCACACCCGACGAAAACGGAGATTTTATTTGCCTGGCTGTTACCAGCAAAGGCTATCATGCGGGTGCAGTGCCGTTAAGTAAGGGTGATCTGCAGCAAGGAATACTACCGAAAGCCAGCTGGATAAGTACTGATAAGGTATTTACCCTGTCGGCCAGTATCATTGCAAAAGCAGTTGGTCAGATTAAAGAACCTGTCATGCAGGTAGCCATTCAGGGATTATGTGTGGTCGTTAAGTGATGAACAGCTAAGGGGAGGGCACCGAGCACAGTGAGAACCCGCCTCTACTACCGCTACAAATGAGGTATTTCTTGGGAGTATTTAACTTTTCTCAATGCAGACAGCGGGCACTATCGGTAACTTGTGGGTTTGGATTGTATTTTTGGAAGGGTATCCCGATGAATAAGTACGTAGTAATGGTAAGTTTGGCTGTATTGTTGAGTGCGTGTGGAGGAAAGGCAGACATCGATCAGGCCGCACTGCAAGAAGAAGCCAAGTCAGCGGTACAAGCATTGGGTGGTACGCTTAAAGGTGAGCTGGAGACAGCCATGAAAGCGGGTGGCCCAGTGGAAGCAATGAGCGTTTGTCATACTAAAGCACCGGAAATAGCCAACACAGTTTCTGAGGAAAAGGGTTTGCAAGTCAGTCGTGTTAGCCTGAAAAACCGTAATCCGGTGATGGGCAAAGCTAACGAGTGGCAGACAGCGGTGCTGAATGATTTTGAAGCGAAAAAAGCAGCGGGTAATGACCCGGACACGCTGGTTCATGCTGAAATCGTAGGTGACGAGTTTCGTTTCATGAAGGCTATCCCCACCGCAGCCGTATGTCTGAGTTGCCACGGTACCCACCTCGCGCCGGAAGTGACCGCGAAATTAAATGAACTGTATCCTGATGACAAAGCCACGGGTTACCAAGAAGGTGACTTGCGGGGTGCGTTTGTTGTTGTGAAAAGCCTCACCCAGTAATATTGCTTCAGCCGAACCGGGGCGGGCATTAAAGTATAGATAAACTTGTTTACGTCGGGTGAGCGTCTTATCATCGGTCACCCTTTCCAATCCATACAGGCTTTTCATGCCCCTACTGCACTGGCTGAACAAAGACGAGGCTGTGACTACCGCCAAGAAATGTGACTATCGGCTGCTTGAAGAAAGCCCCGACCGGCTAAACACCTGATGCCGCTACTCGCAGTCAAGGATTTGCGTGTCACCTTTGCGACACCCGATGGTACGGTGACGGCGGTCAATGATTTGAGTTTTGGTTTGGAGCGCGGGGAAACACTCGGTATTGTCGGTGAGTCCGGGTCGGGCAAGAGTCAGATGGCGTTTGCGTTGATGGGGTTGCTGGCGGGGAACGGACGGGTGGCGGGGAGTGCGTTGTTTGCCGGGCAAGACATTCTGCAGCTGTCGGAGCAGGCGCTTAATCAGATCAGGGCGCGGCGGATGGCGATGATTTTTCAAGACCCGATGACCTCGCTCAACCCCTATATGAAGATCGGTGCGCAGCTGACGGAGAGTCTGCGCCTGCACCGGGGTATGAACCGGCAAGATGCCATTCGCGCCGCCATGCGCATGCTGGATGCGGTGAAAATCCCGGAAGCGGCCAAGCGGATGCAGATGTATCCGAACGAGTTTTCCGGTGGCATGCGCCAGCGGGTGATGATCGCGATGGCCTTGTTGTGTGAGCCGGAGCTGCTGATTGCCGATGAGCCGACTACCGCGCTGGATGTGACCATTCAGGCACAGATTCTGCAGCTATTGCGCGAGTTGCAGGGTGAGTTTAATACCGCCATTATTCTGATCACACATGACCTCGGCGTGGTGGCGGGGCTGTGCGACAAGGTATTGGTGATGTACGCCGGGCGCACCATGGAATACGCCGCCGTTGACCGTATTTTTTATCAGCCCACCCACCCGTATACCCACGGCCTGCTGCAGGCGATTCCGCGCCTGGACAGCACCGCCGGTTTTCTGGCCAGTATCCCCGGCAATCCGCCCAACTTGCTGAACCTGCCTCAAGGCTGTCCGTTTCAGCCGCGTTGCACCCAAGCTTTACCCGTCTGTGTGCACAATGCGCCTGCGCTGACCCGGATTGAGGCTGGCTCTGATTCATCGGTGCATCTACACGCTTGCCATGCACCGTTGCCGGAGGTGTTGCATGGCAGTGCCTAAACAAGCGCCTAAACAATCATCTAAACCATTACTGCTGGATGTCCGGCAATTGCAAGTGCAGTTTGCCGTAAAAAAAGCAGGTGGCTGGCCTTGGGAAGCGCCCGCGCAGTTGACGGCAGTAGATAATGTGTCCTTTCAGGTTTATGCTGGAGAAACCTTGGGCGTGGTAGGGGAGTCCGGGTGTGGCAAGTCGACGCTGGCGCGGGCGATTATTGGGCTGTTGCCTGCGACGGCGGGTACTATTTTGTGGCTGGGGCAAGACCTGACCCAGCTGTCAGCAGCGGCGCGGCGCGCTACCCGCCAGCACATGCAGATGATTTTTCAAGACCCGCTGGCAGCCTTGAACCCGCGCATGACGATTGGCCAGATTATCGCCGAACCGGTGCAGACGTTTCAGCCGCAGTTGTCGAAAGCCGTCGTGCGGGATAAAGTGACAGCAGTGATGGCCAAAGTGGGTTTGCTGGCGAACATGATTAACCGCTATCCGCATGAATTTTCGGGCGGGCAATGCCAGCGGATTGGTATCGCCCGGGCGCTGATTCTGGAGCCGCAACTGATCATTTGTGATGAACCGGTATCCGCGCTGGATGTCTCCATTCAGGCACAGGTAGTGAACCTGTTGCAGGCTTTGAAGGTGGAGATGGGCTTAAGCCTGATTTTCATCGCGCATGACCTGTCGGTGGTCAAGCATATCAGTGACCGCGTGCTGGTGATGTACCTGGGGAATGTTGTTGAACTGGCGGAAGCGCCGCGCTTGTTTGCACAGCCTTTGCACCCTTATACCCAAGCGTTGTTGTCCGCCGTACCGCTGCCTGATCCGCACAAAGAGCGCAACAAAACGGTGCAATTGCTGGAAGGTGAAATGCCCTCACCGCTGCATCCGCCCTCCGGTTGTGTATTCCGCACCCGCTGCCCGCAGGCCGACGCGCGTTGTGCGCAGCAAAAACCGGTATTGAGCGGAAATGATGCGCAGGCGGTGAGTTGTTTACAGGTTGAGGTTCAAGTCTAGGAGATAAAAGTGCAAGCATTGACCGCGAAAAACCCTGCTGAAGACGCGCGTGAATCTCACCCGCTGCAGTTTCTGCTGAATGATGTGCTCGTGAGCATTGATAACATAAACCCCACCCATTCGGTGTTGAATTACCTGCGTGAAGACCAGCAGCTGACCGGCACCAAGGAAGGGTGTGCCGAGGGGGATTGTGGTGCCTGTACCATCGTGCTGGCCGAGCTGGATAGTCAGATCGAGCCTGCGCAACTGGTCATGAAAACAGTAAATGCCTGTATCCAGTTTGTGCCGACGCTGGCGGGTAAAGCACTGTACACGGTCGAGTACCTGCGCCAGCAGCAACCGGGTGAGCTGCATCCGGTACAACGCGCGATGGTGGAACAGCATGGTTCGCAATGCGGCTTTTGCACGCCGGGTTTTATCATGTCCTTATGGTGCCTATATAACCAGCATGCCCAGCAGCAGGACGCCGCCACCGAATCCGCTTGCCCCGATTTTACCGATTTTACCGATTTTCCCACTCGCCCTACGCGTAGTGAGGTCAGGAGTGCACTCACCGGCAATTTGTGTCGCTGTACCGGTTACAAGCCTATTTTACAGGCAGCGGATGCCATGTTCGACGCGCCGCTGGTGCGGTTTGATCAGGCTGCCGTGCGTGCCCGCTTACAGGCTTTACAAGCTGTCGCATCATCCGTTTATACCCACGCTACTGGCTCGTTTTATACACCCCGCACATTAAACGATTTGCTCAAGCTTAAGGCGGAGCACCCCGAAGCGACCTTGCTCGCGGGTGGAACAGATGTCGGGCTGTGGGTGAACAAGCAGTTCAGAACCCTGAACCCGCTTATCTATTTGGGCGAAGTGAATGCGCTAAAAACCATTGAAAAGGATACGCAGTATCTAAGCATCGGTGCCGGGGTCACGTTGACGAATGCCTATCAGGCTTTGCGTGTGGAGTACCCGGAAATGAACGAAATCTGGGAGCGTTTTGCCTCGCGCCCCATTCGCAATATGGGCACGCTGGGCGGGAATATTGCCAACGGCTCACCGATTGGCGATTCGATGCCCGCGCTGATGGTGCTCGGGACGCGGGTGGTATTGCACAGTTTGCGCGGCCAACGCGAGCTGGCACTGGCCGATTTGTACCTGGATTACATGAAAAAAGACCTGGCGGCGGATGAAGTACTGACGCTGATCAAAATCCCGTTGCCAGATGTTCAGGCAGGCTCCGAGGCCAATCCAGCCCAGCAATTCCGCTGCTATAAACTTTCCAAGCGTTACGATTCGGATATTTCGGCGGTGTTCGCCGGATTTGCGCTGACATTAGCGGGCGATACGGGTGACACGGTCGAGTCGGTCAAGATTGCTTTTGGCGGGATGGCCGCCACCCCGAAACGGGCGTTGCAGTGCGAGCAGGTATTACAAGGCCAGCCTTGGGACGAGGCTACAGTCAGGCAAGCGATGCAGGCCTTGAAAAAAGACTATGCGCCACTGAGCGATATGCGCGCCAGTGATACCTATCGCCTGCAAACCGCGCAGAACCTGTTATACCGTTTCTATCTGGAAACCCGTTTACAGAACCCGTTGAGTCCGGCAGCGCTGAATGTGTTTCATGTCGCTGCGACAGATTAGGAGGCCACCATGTCAACCCAAGCAGTGAACACCAAGAATACCAAGGCCGCCCACGCCTCTCACCCGCATGAATCCGCTGTGCTGCATGTCGCGGGTGAAGCGACTTACACCGACGATATCCGCGAAGTCGCGGGTACTTTATACGCCGCTGTGGGCATGAGCAGCTGTGCGCATGGCACCCTTCGCAGTATGGATTTGTCGGCGGTACGGGCGGCGCCGGGGGTGGTGGCGGTGCTGACGGCGGCGGATATTCCCGGTGTAAACGACTGTGGGCCGATTGTAAAAGATGACCCGATTCTGGCCGACGGGCGGGTGCAATACATCGGGCAGCCCGTTTTTGTGGTGGTGGCCACCAGTGTGCGGCAGGCACGCTACGCCGCCACGAAAGCACACATTGACTATGCCGAATTACCGGCGGTGCTGACGCCCCAGGCAGCGTGGGCGCAGCAGTCGTATGTGGTGCCACCGATGCGGCTGACACGCGGCCATCCGGCTGAAAAACTGGCAGCAGCACCCCGGCGCAGTAGCGGCAGCCTGTCTGTCGGCGGGCAGGAACAGTTTTATCTGGAGGGGCAGATTTCTTATGCCATCCCCAAGGAAGACCGGCAGCTATTAGTCTACTGCTCAACCCAGCACCCCACCGAAATGCAGCACCTGGTCGCGCATGCCCTCAAACTGCAGTTTAATCAGGTAGTCATTGAAACCCGGCGCATGGGCGGCGGCTTTGGTGGCAAGGAATCCCAATCGGCGATTTTTGCCTGTATCGCGGCGGTCTGTGCCAGCCACCTGAACCGCCCGGTCAAGCTGCGGCTGGATCGTGATGATGACTTTCTGATAACCGGCAAGCGCCATTGTTTCTACTATGCATACGATGTTGGCTTTGATGAGGACGGGCGCATTCTCGCCGCCAACATCGAAATGGTGGCCCGCGCCGGGTTTTCAACCGATTTGTCCCCGCCGGTGGTGACGCGGGCGATTTGCCATGTGGATAACGCCTATTATTTGAGTGATGTGGACATTGCTGCTTTTTGCGGAAAAACCAATACCCAGTCGAATACTGCTTTTCGTGGCTTTGGCGGCCCGCAGGGTGCGCTGGTGATGGAATACTTGCTGGATAATATTGCCCGTGAGTTGGGGAAAGACCCGCTCTCGGTACGCAAGCTCAATTACTACGGCCAGACTGAACGCAACCTCACCCCTTACGGGCAAGTGGTGGCGGATAACGTCATTCATGAACTGACCGACCAACTGGAACAATCCAGCGATTATCAGGCGCGGCGAGCCGCAGTACGCGCTTTCAATCAAACCAGCCCGGTGCTGAAAAAAGGGCTGGCGCTGACCCCGGTCAAGTTTGGCATCTCCTTCAATGTGGTACATTTTAATCAGGCCGGCGCTTTAGTGCATGTTTATACCGATGGCTCGATTCTGGTCAATCACGGTGGCACGGAAATGGGGCAGGGCTTGCATACCAAGGTGGCGCAAGTGGTGGCGCAGGAGCTGGGTGTCAGCCTGTCTGTGGTACGCGCGACCGCGACCGACACCAGCAAGATCGCCAACACGTCGGCCACGGCGGCGTCGACCGGGGCGGATCTGAATGGCAAGGCGGCTGAAAACGCTGCTGCGCAGATTCGTGAGCGTTTGGCCGCTTTGTATGTGGAAAAGTTTGGCGGCAAGGCGGCTGATGTGGTGTTCGCTGATAACAGGGTGACGGGGAATGCAGACACAGGCAAGGCACACAGCCTCCCTTTTACGGAACTGGTCACGCTGGCTTATCAGGCACGGGTGCAGTTGTGGTCAGACGGATTCTATAAAACGCCTGCATTGCATTGGGACAAAGACACGCTGACCGGCAGCCCTTTTTACTATTTTGCCTATGGCGCTGCGGTGTCCGAGGTCATCATTGACACGCTGACGGGTGAATGGAAGTTATTGCGGGCTGATCTGCTGCACGATGCGGGGAATTCGATTAACCCGGCCATTGACATCGGCCAGATCGAAGGGGCGTTTATTCAGGGCATGGGCTGGCTGACTTGTGAAGAGCTTTACTGGAATGCGCGCGGCCAGCTGCTCACGCATGCACCGTCAACCTATAAAATACCGGCAGTGAATGATTGCCCGGATGATCTGCGCGTTGCACTGTTTGAGAATGCCAGCCACGTCGACACGATCTTGCGCTCCAAAGCAGTGGGTGAGCCGCCCTTGTTGTTAGCATTCTCGGTATTTTTTGCCATCCGCGATGCGATTGCCAGCGTGAAGGATTATGCCTATAACCCCGACTTGCAGGCGCCCGCTACCCCTGAAGCGATTTTAACGGCGATTACGGGTCTGGGTGGTCTGGATGGTTTGGATACGTGACCGCAGCACTCTGGCTGCAGCCATTGCGGGCAGCAATAGAGCGGCGTGAGGCGGTGATTCTGGCCACGGTGCTGGACACCCAAGGCTCGGTGCCGCGTGCGGCGGGCACCCGCATGCTGATCACTGCCCACGGCAGCTACGGCACGATTGGCGGTGGAAATCTGGAATTTCAGTGCATCATGCACGCGCAGAACCGGCTGACCGGACAGACCGGCAAGCAGGCAGACACGGTCTGGCGCAGGGGGGTGCATCGCTTTCCATTGGGTGCACGCCTGGGGCAGTGTTGTGGTGGGGTGGTGACGGTACTGCTGGAATACATTGACCCGGCGGATGTGAGCAGTACGGCATGGATACCGGCGCTGCAAACCCGTATTGACCAGCAACACACCAGCGTACTGGTGACGCCCTTGCAGGATACCGGTGAAAAGTGTGTGCTGGCGGCTGCGCCCGACTCCCGTTTTCAGGCTATTCAGACGACACAGGGCGCTGATGGTGTGGATTACCTGCTGGAAGTCTGCCGCCCACCGGCGTTGCAAATCATGTTGTTTGGCGCAGGCCATGTCGGGCGGGCGCTGGTTAAGGTATTGGCGGATGTTGACTGCGGTATCCGCTGGGTGGATAGCCGTGCTGACCAGTTTCCGGCGGAGATTCCGGCCAATACCCGCCGGATTATTCAGGATCATCCTGAGGATGAAGTAGCCAATGCAGCGGCGCGCACCTGTTTTGTGGTGATGACGCATAGCCATCAACTGGATCAGGTGCTCTGCGAAACCATCCTCAAACGGACTGACTTTCTGTATTGCGGCCTGATTGGTTCTGCGACTAAAAGGCGTAAATTCGAGCAGAGAATGCAGGCTAAAGGTTTTACCCCCGATTGGCTGGGCAGGCTGACTTGCCCGATTGGCGTGCCGGGTATTAATGGCAAAGAACCGGCGGTGATCGCGGTGGCAGTGGCGGCGCAGTTATTGGCGTTTTTCCAGTAGAACGACAAAACGGTTAGCAGGCATTTCAGCACACCCGATAATCCTGTACGCTGGCACGCTTATTATTTCAGTCTGGAGTTTCCTAATGAGTAGAACACGTGATCACGCACCCAGCCAACGCGCTACGGTGCGGCAAACGGCTGGTCGAGCCGATTATGACCGGGCAACGGTCGAGCAGATTGTCGATGCGGCCATTGTTGCCACGGTTAGCATCTGCATGGACGGGCAGCCGTTCGCGATTCCGATGGCCATTGCCCGTGTGGGTGACCATGTTTATCTGCACGGTTCGCGCAGTTCGCGCCTGATGAAACATCTGGCGGCAGGCCATGAAGTCTGTCTCTGTATCACGCATCTGGACGGTATTGTGGTGGCGCGTTCTGGTATGAACTGCTCGGCTAATTACCGGTCGGTGGTGATTCATGGCAAGGGGGTGGCGGTGGGCGATGCAGACAAACCTGCCTTGTTACATCAAGTGGTCGAGGCGATTATTCCCGGCTCAGCCGGTGATTTTCGTGAGCATCTGCCCAAAGAACTGAAAGCGACGACGCTGGTCGCTATTTCTTTGGCTGAAAGCGCCTGCAAAGTGCGTAGCGGTGGCCCCAAGGATGATCCTGATGACCTTGCCTTGCCGTATTGGGCGGGCGTGATCCCGGTTACGCAGGCCTATGGTGCGCCTGTCCCCGCGACCGATTTGCCCCCTGGGACTGCGATTCCTGCGTATGCGCTTCACTATCAAAGACCCGGTGAATAATGCCTGTAGGGGGACGCTGGCGACTAGCCGGTGTGCCGCTGCAGCATGCCCAGCAGCTCCTCCAGTTTATAGGGCTTGGTCAGACAATCATTCATCCCGGCAGCCTGGCAGCGTTCTGCTTCCCCGGCGATGGCATGTGCGGTCAGGGCAATAATGGGCAGTGTGCGAAAGTGTTCATGGGCGCGGATACGCCGCGTCGTTTCATAACCATCCATCTCGGGCATGCTCACGTCCATGAACACCAAATCAAACCGGTGGGATGTTTGCTGCATCGCCCGCAGCGCTGCTGACCCGCTACTGACAGCGGTCACCCTGATGTGTCGGGTCTCCAGAAATTTCTCGGCGACCAGCCGGTTCATCGGGTCATCGTCTACAACCAGTACCCATAATGGTGTGAGCAAGGTTTTATCCGCGCAGGTATTAGGAGGGGGCGGGCAGGGCGTGTCTTTACTCTGCCGGTTCTGCGAGTTCTGTAGCTCAGGGGTAACGCTGTTTATGGCAAAGGTGAGGCTAAAGAAAAAGCGGCTGCCCCGCTGCAGTGCGCTGATGAGCTGTAATTTCCCACCCATCCGCTCCACCAGTTTCCGGCTGATCGCAAGCCCGAGACCCGAGCCGCCACGCTGGCGAGTACGGCTGGCGTCGACTTGATAGAACGGTTGAAACAGCTTCGCCTGCTGTTCCGCTGAGATGCCGATCCCGGTATCACTCACTTCAATCTGCAAGCGTAGCGAGTGCTCATTATCTGTCTCACTCCCGCTCACCGTCAGTTTGACCTGCCCGCTGTCCGTGAATTTGATGGCATTACCCAGTAAATTAATCAGTATTTGCCGCAGTGACTGCCCGTCGCCGTATAAAGTGTGCTGGGTGTGGGTGTGGGCTACCATGATTAATGCCAGATTTTTTTGCCGAGCCGGAATGCTGAACAGCGCGTCCAGTTCTGCCAACAGGGTTTCCAGCTGAAAGGGGGCGTTGCCGGGTTGTTGGGGTGAGCCATTCTCCAGTTTGGCCAGATCCAGAATATTATCCACCAGATTACTCATGTGCCGTGAGGCAATGAGCAGCTTGTGCAGGTAATTGTCTTGTTCCGGGGTGGGTCGGGTGTTTTGCAAGAGCTCGCCCAAGCCCTGTACAGCATGCATCGGGGTGCGTAATTCATGGCTCATGGTGGTCAGGAAGTCGTGAGCCGCCTTGCGAGCCGCTTCTGCTTTTTCCGTCTGTTCGCGTAATAGCCGGTCGCGTTCGGCGTGGTTAAGCGATAGCAACAGGATGCCGATAAGCGTACCTGCCTGTCCGATGTACAGGCTCCCTGCGGGTAATCTCAGGGGTAAACTGCTATGCGGTAATATACAAATCAGGATAGACATCAGGATAAACAGGAGTGCCCAATAGGTGCTGCGCGTCGGGCGGTGCCCCTGCAGTGCCGTTCGGGCACTGATTACCATGACAATCGGGGTCAGAATAACCACCACCATCAAGCTGATTTGCACGCCATTTTGCAGAAAACCCACGATAGGCAAGGCAGCCAGCGCCAGCCACTGCAGAATTTTCAGAAGGTATTCAAGCGTCTGGCTGCCACCCCGGTTGATGATGCGCCAATAGTGAAAACCTGCCAGTGTCCCGAAGACAATGACCGTGGACTGATGCCATGCCGTCGTATCATTCAGAAAAGCCAGTGCGGGGAACAGATTGGCATCCCGGTAGAAAATAATGAGCAGCGCGGCAATCACACCTACCATGCTGAGGTAACTGGGTTCTTTCAGGCTGACCATCAGCAACAGGTTATAGAGCATCAGTACCGCCAGCCCGGCCAGAATCATGGCGAAAAAAGTATACTGGCCATCGCTGTAACGGATGAAAGTCTCGTCATTCATCAGCTTGATCGGCAAGCGCAGGATATACTGGCCATTGTTGGCGCGCAGATAAACGTTCACCGTCTCACCCGGTGGCAGGTTGAGCTTCCAGGTCGGGGTACGCTGCTGGTCGAGGCGCTTATATTGGAGGTGCTGCCGGTTCATCTGCCCGTCCTGAGCCAGGATAAACAGTTCCATATCGCCGCCCACGGGCAGATCATTGAACAGGTACCAGGTCTGGTGAGTCTCGCTACGCAGCTGGAAACGCAGCCACCAGTTCGCCTCGCTATACCCGAAATTGGTCGTGCCGGCCGTATTCGGTGTGAAATGCCGGGCATAAGTGCTGCTCACCTGTTCGATGTCCAGCGTGCGACTGGGGTCGACGAATACCTCCAGCTGGGTGGAGACTGTGATACTTTCCGTGTGGTCATTGAGCTGGACTAAGTCGGCAGATTGGGCGGATGTGCTTGCGGTTCCAATCAATACCAGCAGGAGGATAATACGCTTAAGCAGGGACAAAATACTTAGCTCACCGTCGCGTGCGCGATATTACTCTCTTTGGCCTCAGCCATGATCCAGCTAACAAAGGCATTAACTCCGTCCTGGTTAGAGGTGGCGGTGTCCGGACGAATCAGGTAATAAGCGTGTTCCAGCGGCATGCGCAGTTCAAACGGGATGCACAAGCGCCCGGCCTCAATGTCGTAGCGCGCCAGTGCATCCATGCTTAGCAATACCCCTTGGCCATCAATCGCTGCCCCCAGGCCGAGTGAAACATGGTTGAAGTGCAAACCACGCTGGACATCCACGCCTTTGACTTTGGCCAGTTTCAGCCACTTCTCCCAACTGGGCCGCCCCACATACGGCGTATCATCGTGTAGCAGGGTATGGTGTTTCAGATCAGCCGGTTTACGCAAGGGGTGTGCATGGTCGGTCAGCAGCGTCGGGTTGCACAGCGGTACGGCTTCGACTGAGAACAGTTTTTCTACGGTGCAGCCAGGATAATTGCCCGCACCAAAACGTATCATCAGGTCAATATCATGCGCCCGAAACAATTCATCCAAGGCATCCGTATTCTCGGTCGCATCCACCAGCTTGGAGTCGCCACTGATGCGCATTTCAATGTCCGGGTGCTGCTGGGAAAACTTGTGCAGACGCGGTACCAGCCACTTGGAGGCAAACGAGGGGGCCATCCACACATTCAGGCTGGCATTAGCGACCTGGGTACGCATCAGGTGCACGCCATCCGCCAGACTGTTAAAGCCTTCGCGCAGTTTCGGCAGGGCAGCCTCACCGGCTTTGGTCAGGGTGATGGAGCGGTTATGCCGTTCAACCAGGATAATGCCAAGATAATCTTCCAGATGCTTGATCTGGTGGCTGATGGCTGCGCGGGTCACGAACAGCTCCTCAGAGGCTTTGGTAAAGCTCTGGTGGCGGGCGACGGCTTCAAAAGCCCGGAGTGCATTCAGTGGGGGTAACTGTGGCGGCATAATCATTTTGCTCGTTTATTTGATGTTATTAGGATACGTGTTTGCGAGAAAATGTTCACTGTTCGTGCAAAATTTATGGTGCAGTGCAGCGTATTAGCTGTTTTTTGGCCATCTGCAGACTTATCCACAAAAGATGTGGATAAGTCCGTGGGCAACTGCTGATTTCAGCGCTAAGCGCTTGATCTGTTTGATGCGCCCCAAATTGATTAAAATTTAACCTTGAAATTAATGCTGAATTCAGCATCAAGGCACAGACTACCCGACCCGTACTACCGAGTTCTCACCGTCATCCACCCCATTTTTTACATAGGCATCCGCTTCCCACTCATTTTCCCAGACGCTGCCATTGTAGAGGTAGCGAAACTGGTATTCCGGTGTAGCGGTGTCCAGTTCCAGCAAAGTGGTGAACTCACCGCTCTTCAGAGCAGTCATCGGGTTGGCTGTTTTGTCCCAATCATTAAAGTCGCCCACCACATGGATAGTGGCAGCGTCTTTGGCCGCTTCCTTGCTGATGCGGAAGGTCACTTTGCAGATAGGGCGGGTCTTCAGGGTTTGTTTTTTCAGGCTCACTGTTTTCTCCTTGATACACTGTGATGCTGTAATGGTAATTACGGGGCGTGATTAACCCACAAACCATGAAAGAAATCAATGAGTAGGGCAAAGTGCATTGGTGTATTTAGTGGCGGGCTAGCGGTGCTGTTCCACAAACCACACGGCGGCCTCCACCCGTGAGCGCAGGTTGAGTTTGCGCAGCAGGTGTTTGACATGCACCTTGACCGTGCCTTCGGTGATGTTCAATTCGCGGGCGACCAGTTTATTGCTCTTGCCGGAGGCAACCAGCTCCAGAATTCGCTGTTCCTGATCGGTTAAACCGGCATCACTGCTGGTTTTGGGGTGTACCGCATCGTGGCGCATGGCGTGTGCCAACAGATTAACCAGCCGTTCGGTGAGGATAATATGCCCAGCAGCCGCTTCGGTCAGCTTCTCGACCAGGTCTTCCGGTTCCATTTCCTTCAGCAGGTAGCCATCTGCCCCGGCACGCAAGGCTGCCACCAGATCATCCGCCTGATCCGATACCGTCAGCACCACCACGCGGGCATCATTACCGGAGGCCTTGATCACTTTCAGAACATCCAGCCCGCTCATGTCTTTCATGTTCAGATCCAGCAGGATCATGTCGGGCAACAGTGTTTCTGCCAGATCAATGCCTTCCTGCCCGCAGGAAGCTTCGCCGATAATCTCAAAGCCGGAGGCCATATTGGCCAGATAGCGCACCCCTTTCCGAAACAGGGGGTGGTCATCAACAATCAACAGGCGTTGTGGATTTTCAGGCAGCATGAGCAGTCCTTGAGCCGGTAGTGGCTGGGTGGGTATGAGTCGGAGTAAAGTTGAGTTGTACACAGGTTCCGCCACCCACACGCGGCAGATAGCGGATCATACCATGCAGCGCCCGTGCCCGTTCATCCATAATCACCATGCCGTAGTGATGGGTGATGGCCGCCTCACGGATACCGATGCCGTCGTCTTCTATGCGTAATTGCACTTTATTGTCTTTATTTTCCGTATTTCCGTCCGTATTTCCATTTTCCTGCTGGGGTTCCAGTGTCACCCAGGCATGCTGCGCCTGAGCATGATTCAGGATATTGGACAGGGCTTCGCGCACGATTTGCAGCAGGTGAATTTCTTCATTCGGGGTCAGATTGAGGCTGCCGGGGTCAGCTTCCAGCTGGATGGGCAGCTTGCCGCGTTCAGCAAATTCAGCGGTGGTTTGTTGCAGGGCGATGCCTAAACTCGCATCTTCCATCCGCAAGCGGAAGGTTGAAAGCAGTTCGCGTAATTCCTGATAAGAGCTATGCAGGCCTTCATGCAGTTCTTCGATGGCATCGGCTGTTTCTGCGGCAGCAGCAGGATCTTTCAGGGCATGACGCAGGCGGCTCAACTGGATTTTCATATAAGCCAGTGATTGTGCCAGCGAGTCATGCAACTCGCGCGCAATCACGGCACGTTCTTCCAGCAATGAAACCCGCCGGTGCTGTTCACTGCGCTGTTCCGAAGCCAGTGTCACCCCTATATGACGCGACAGGGCTTCCAGCAGTTGCCATTGCCAGGTTTCCGTGGTGACTCCGGGGGGAACATCGACCGCCAGTATCCCGTAATGGTGCTCGGCATCCGCCAGCGGCAGGCGCAGGATACGGTGCCCGTTCGGGAGCGCGTCCATGCGGGTCGCGCAGGGGTCATGGCACTCTGCACAGCTGGTGGAGAGGTCACACAAGTGGCTGATTTTTTGAGCCGTGGTCGCGACTACCCGTCCCTGCTGGTCATGGTCGCCTTTCAGGCAAACGGTGCCGATCCCCAAACCCAGCACGGCTTCAGCATCATTGAGTACCTGATGGAAGACCTGCTGGTCAGGTGAAACACCGTGCAGGCGGGTGATAGAACGGTACAGTAAATCCAGGGAACGATTGCTGCGGGTGAGTTCAGCCGTTTTCTGTTCAACCCGCGCTTCCAGATCCTGATAAAGTTTGGAAAGCTCTTCAGCCATCCGGTTAAACGCTTGCCCCAGTTGCCCGATTTCATCCTCCCCGGCCAGACCGGAACGCGCCGCCAGATGCCCCTGCCGAATCTGGTCGGTCAGCAGCAGCAGGTCTTGCAGCGGTTGTACCAGAATATTATGGATGACATAAACCGACAGCGCGACAATCAGTAAGGTTCCGAGGATAGTCACGCTTAAAATCACCCGCAGTACAAAGATTTTAGCTTCAGTGGCTTCTTCGATATGCTTGACCAGATCATCCACCTGATCAACAAAAACCGGGATTTTATCCAGCAAAGCATCACTCGCCCGACTCGACGGATTATCTGCCAGCATCTGCTGCAGATCAGGTTTGATGTGTTGCTGCCAGCGACTCTCAACCTGACGGTAGGCCTGATTAAGCGGCACTGCTGCATCAGCAGACAACGTGGCATGGATCGAATCTGCTGCCAGCTTCTGTTCGAACTGCCCGATGGCCTGTTGCAGGCGGTCACGGTAGATCGTCTTATCCCGCGTCTGGTCGCTTTGCAGGATACGCTGATACAGCGAGGCCATGCGCCAGCTTTGCATGCGCAGACTGCCTGCTACATTAATCGATTCGCCATTCCCCTGCGTGGTTTCCGCCACCATCCATGAGGTTGACATGCCAACCATCGCCAGCAAGGTAATGGCCACCACCATACCACCCAGCCTTAACAACAGGGAGTCTTGCAGCTTGTTCCACAGTGAACGGTTCCAGTGCATCACGATTTAACCCTCAGGTGTAACCCTCGATTCAATCCTCAGGTATAGCACTTCATTATCAGCATACCCCCGCGAGACGCGCAAGTTAAAAGGATTACCCCTTTTGATACGATCGTTCTGCCTCTGATCAGACCTGATTATTTTTTATTACTTAAAAACAATAGGTTATCACATACTACTTCTACCTCTAAAGAGGTAGTTTGATGCCATGTGCCCGTGTTTCAGTCACTTGAAACTACCCCGCAGCAGCCTAGAATCCTGATTGGATGTTTTATTCTTTGCGAGTGGGGGTATTTATGGCAACACAGCGTTACAAAGCCTGGTCAGTCGTGATCATGAGTACACTGGCCTTTACCGTGTGTTTCATGATCTGGATGATGTTCGCTGTGATCGGTATCCCGATCAAGGAGATGCTCAGCCTGAATGAGACCCAGTTCGGGATTCTGATCGCTACTCCGGTATTGACCGGCTCCCTGACCCGTCTGCCCTTAGGTATGTGGACAGACAAGTTCGGCGGGCGATTGGTGTTTTTTGTCCTGATGCTGTCCACCGTTATCCCGATCTGGCTGATTGCTTACGCGACGGCATTCTGGCAGTTCCTGGTGATTGGGCTGTTTGTTGGCGTGGCCGGTGGGTCATTCACTGTCGGGATTGCCTATTGTGCACGCTGGTTCCCGAAGGAGCAGCAAGGCACGGCGATGGGTATTTTCGGCGCAGGGAATACCGGTGCGGCGGTGACCAAGCTGTTGGCTCCGGTGATTGTGGTTGGTTATGGCTGGACGATGGTGCCCAAGGTCTATGCCGTCCTGATGCTGGTGACCGCTTTATTATTCTGGTTCTTTACCTTTAGCGACCCGGCGCACAAGGTCGGTCAGTCAGTAACGGTCAAAGAACAGCTGGCCGCTTTGAAAGATCCGCGTGTCTGGCGCTACAGCCAGTATTATTCCATTGTGTTTGGTGGCTATGTGGCACTGGCCTTATGGATGACCAAATACTATATCAGCGAATACGGTTTCGACCTGCAAACAGCCGCTTTCCTGGCCGCCGCCTTCAGTATTCCCGGCGGCCTGTTACGCGCCCTCGGCGGTTTCTTCTCCGACAAATACGGCGCACATACCATGACCTGGTGGGTATTATGGATTTCGTTGCTGTGCCTGTTCTTCCTGTCTTATCCGCAGAGCAACTTTACCATCCAGACGACGAATGGCCCAGCCAGTTTTCACATTGGCCTTAGCCCGACCGTGTTCACCATCCTGCTGTTTACCTTGGGCGTGGTATTCGCCCTCGGCAAGGCTTCGGTCTTTAAATACATTGCAGATGACTACCCGCACAATATCGGCGTGGTTTCTGGCGTGGTTGGTCTCGCGGGCGGGATGGGGGGCTTCCTGATGCCGATCATGTTTGGTGTGCTGGTCGATCTGACCGGCATCCGCTCTTCAGCCTTCATGCTGATGTTTGGCGTGGTGTGGGTGTCACTGATGTGGATGTACTTCACTGAAGTCCGCCCGGTGCATGCAGCGCGTGAACGCGACCGCCAGTTGCCCGCTGCACCGGCAACCGGGTCTATCTGATGTATCTAATATTCTCTTTCTTCTTAATTTAACACGAGGATCACCGTATGGCTGACATCGACCGCTGGGACATAGAAGATACAACGTTCTGGGAAAAGACCGGCAAGAAAGTTGCCTACCGGAATCTCTGGATCTCTGTACCGGCTTTATTGTGTGGTTTTGCAGTCTGGGGCATGTGGGGCATTATTACCGTGCAAATGCTCAATCTGGGCTTTCCGTTTACCCAGGCCGAACTGTTTACCCTGACGGCGATTGCCGGTCTGGCCGGGGCGACCATGCGGATTCCGGCCTCCTTTCTGATCCGGCTGGCGGGTGGGCGCAATACCATTTTTCTGACCACCGCCATGTTACTGGCACCGGCACTGGGCACGGGTATTGTGCTGTTACACCCCGAATGGCCGTTGTGGACTTTCCAGCTGATGGCGCTGTGGTCGGGTGTGGGCGGCGGTAATTTTGCCAGCTCCATGTCGAATATCAGCACTTTTTTCCCGAAACGTTTACAGGGAACCGCACTGGGTTTGAATGCCGGTCTGGGCAATTTTGGGGTGACTACCATGCAGATTGTCATTCCGCTGGTGATGACCTTCAGTATTTTTGGCAGTTTGGGGGGTGATTCCATGACCCTGGTGAAAGACAGTGGCTGGATCTTCGGCAAGATTGCCGCCGGGACGCCTACCTGGATTCAGAATGCCGGTTTTGCCTGGATTTTATCGCTGGTGCCCTTGGCGGTGCTGTGCTTTTTCGGCATGAATAACCTGAACACCGTATCACCGAATACCGGGGGCACGCTTGCGGCGTTCCTGAAAATCATCTGGTTATATACGCTGTCTTTTATTCCTGCCGGAGTAGGCCTGTATTTGTACCTGCCTGCACCCACCGGGCTGGGCGTGCTGAATATGTGGCTGGCGATTCCGTTGATCATTATCAGCACCTTGATGGTGATGAAGCTGACCGCCTTTGGCACCATGAAGGATAATATTGCCAAACAGTTTGCCATTTTCCGGAATAAGCACACCTGGGCAATGACGCTGTTATATATCGTCACCTTTGGTTCTTTCATTGGCTTTTCCATGGCGCTGCCATTAGCCATCACCGTTATCTTCGGCTTTCAGCACATCCCGGATGCTGCCGGCGTCCTGCAGCATACCCTGAAAAATCCGAATGCTCCCTCCGCACTGACTTATGCCTGGATCGGCCCGTTTGTCGGGGCGCTGATTCGTCCGCTGGGTGGCTGGATCTCTGACAAAGTGGGTGGTTCAGTTGTTACCCAGATTGTCTCGCTGGTTATGGTCATCGCGTCAGTAGCGGTGGGTTATGTAATGCTGCTGGCTTATGGTTCTGCCACCCCGGAGGATTATTTCCTGTTGTTTATGGCCTTGTTTGTGCTGCTGTTTGCCGCGAGTGGGATCGGCAATGGTTCCACTTTCCGTACCATCGGCGTGATCTTTGACCGCCAGCAGGCCGGGCCGGTACTGGGCTGGACTTCAGCCGTCGCCGCTTATGGGGCGTTTATCGCACCCGTAGTGATCGGCCAGCAAATCAAGGCCGGTACCCCGGAAACAGCCATGTATGGATTCGCTATTTTCTATGCATTTTGCCTGATCCTGAACGGGTGGTTTTACCTGCGTAAAGGCAGCGAAATCAGAAATCCGTAAGGCAGGCATGGCAATCGAGATGGAGATGGAGAAAATTATGGCTACCGCCAATACGACACAGATGAAGACCAACCCTTATGCCATTTACAACCTGTCGGTTGAAGTGGAGGGCAAGGAAGTGTTTACCGATCAGGAAGGCTATATCCAAAATATGGATGACTGGAGCGAGGGTTTTGCTGAAGCGCTCGCGGCTAAAGAAGGGCTGACACTGAATGCAGAACACTGGGAGGTGATCCGTTTTATCCGGGATTACCATGAAGAGCATGGGGTACAAGCGCCTGTCCGGGACATGATCAGGCATTTCAGTCAATGCTGGGATAAAGAGCGGGGGAGTAACCGTTACCTGCATGAGATTTTTCCTAAAGGTGGGCCACAAAAGCAGGGCAACCGGCTGGCGGGCATTCGCAGAACCAAAGGGGAGCATTGAGCACCATGAGTCATTTTATTGATCAACTGAATTTTTTCAAACGCCGTAAAGTACCCTTTGCCAATGGTCACGGTTCGACCACCGCTGAAAATCGCGACTGGGAAGACGGTTATCGCCAGCGCTGGCAGCACGATAAAGTGGTGCGCTCGACCCATGGCGTAAACTGCACTGGTTCCTGTAGCTGGAAAATCTATGTGAAAAACGGGCTGGTCACCTGGGAAACCCAGCAAACCGATTACCCGCGTACCCGGCCTGACCTGCCGAATCATGAGCCGCGTGGCTGCCCGCGTGGTGCCAGTTATTCCTGGTACATGTACAGCGCCAATCGCCTCAAATACCCGCTGGCACGCAAACAACTGTTGAAGCTGTGGCGAGAGGCCAAAGCGGCACACCCTGATCCGGTGGATGCCTGGGCTGCCATTGTTGAAGACCCGGCCAAGGCAAACTCCTACAAGGAACGCCGAGGCTTGGGCGGCTTTGTGCGTTCCAGCTGGGATGAACTGAATGAGTTGATTGCCGCTGCTAATGTCTATACCGCCAAGCAATACGGCCCCGACCGCGTAATTGGTTTCTCACCGATTCCGGCCATGTCGATGGTGTCGTATGCTGCCGGTAGCCGCTATCTATCGCTGATCGGCGGCGTGTGCATGAGTTTTTATGACTGGTATTGTGATCTGCCGCCCGCCTCACCGATGGTCTGGGGCGAACAAACCGACGTGCCGGAGTCTGCCGACTGGTATAACAGCAGCTATATCATCGCCTGGGGTTCCAATGTCCCGCAAACCCGGACGCCGGACGCACACTTTTTCACCGAAGTGCGTTATAAAGGTACTAAAACCGTCGCCATTACCCCGGATTACGCGGAAGTGGCCAAGCACGCGGATCAGTGGCTGAACCCGAAACAAGGCACTGATGCGGCGCTCGCGATGGCATTTGGGCATGTGATTTTAAAAGAATTTCACGTCGACCAGCCCAGTGAGTACTTCACTGACTATGTACGCCGTTATACCGATATGCCTAACCTGGTATTGCTGGAAGCGCGTGCTGATGGCAGTTACAAGCCGGGACGCTTTGCCCGTGCCAGTGATTTTGTCGAAGGCTTGGGGGAGAGCAATAACCCTGACTGGAAAACCGTCGCGATTGATGAGGCCACGGGTGACATTATTTCCCCGAATGGTTCGATCGGTTATCGCTGGGGCGAAACCGGCAAATGGAATATTCGCCAGAAACAGGGCACAACGCAGGATGATGTCAAACTGCGCCTGTCATTGCTGGACGCGCATGATGAAGTGGTGGACGTGGCTTTCCCTTACTTCGGGGGTATCCAGAGCGACTATTTCAAAGGCAACACGGTTAAGGATATTCTCAAACACAAACTGCCTGCCCGCAAAGTTACTCTGGCCGAGGGGAAGACCGGTTTGCTGGTGTCGGTGTATGACCTGATGCTGGCCAATTACGGCATTAACCGGGGCTTGGGTGAGGATGACAGCGCCCGGGATTTTGATGATGCCAATGCACCTTACACGCCTGCCTGGCAAGAAGCCATTACCGGTGTGAGCCGCGATAAAGTGATTCGTATTGCCCACGAGTTTGCCGACACCGCCCATAAAACCAAGGGTAAGTCGATGATTATTGTCGGCGCAGGCATGAACCACTGGTATCACATGGACATGAACTACCGTGGCCTGATCAACATGCTGGCGATGTGTGGTTGTGTCGGGCAAAGCGGCGGCGGCTGGGCGCATTATGTCGGCCAGGAAAAATTACGCCCGCAAACCGGCTGGTTGCCACTGGCTTTCGGGCTGGACTGGAGCCGCCCACCGCGCCAGATGAATTCCACCTCTTTCTTTTATAATCATTCCAGCCAGTGGCGCTATGAAAAACTGGAAATCAGCGAAATCCTCTCGCCGCTGGCCGATGCCAGCCAATACCCCGGTAGCCTGATTGACTATAATGTGCGGGCTGAACGCATGGGCTGGCTGCCGTCTGCGCCCCAGCTCAATACCAACCCGCTGCACATTGCCGCCGCTGCCAAAGACGCCGGACAAACCCCGGCAGAGTATGTCACGGCCAGCCTCAAATCCGGCAAAATCGCCTTTGCAGCGGAAGACCCGGACAGCGGACAGAATCACCCGCGTAACCTGTTTGTCTGGCGCTCGAATCTGTTGGGTTCTTCCGGTAAGGGGCATGAATACATGCTCAAATACCTGCTCGGTACCAAGCACGGTGTGCAGGGTAAAGACCTGGGAGCGCTGGGTGGCGACAAGCCACAAGAAGTCAAATGGCATGAAGAGGCGATGGAAGGCAAACTGGATTTATTGGTGACGCTGGATTTCCGGATGTCCACCACCTGCCTCTATTCAGACATCGTATTACCGACTGCGACCTGGTACGAAAAAGACGATCTGAATACCTCGGACATGCACCCGTTTATTCACCCCTTGACTGCAGCGGTTGACCCGGCCTGGGAAGCGCGCAGTGACTGGGAGATTTACAAAGGTATCGCGAAAACTTATTCCCGTGTCTGTGAAGGGCACCTGGGGGTCGAAACCGATGTGGTCACCTTGCCATTATTGCATGATGCCCCCGGTGAACTCGGGCAGGCGTTCGGGGTAAAAGACTGGAAAAAAGGGGAATGCGAACTGGTTCCCGGTAAAACCGCCCCGAATTTTATGGCAGTCGAGCGCAATTACCCACAAACCTACGCCCGCTTTACGTCAATCGGGCCATTGCTGGAAAAACTGGGTAACGGCGGTAAGGGTATTGGCTGGAATACCGAAACGGAAGTGGCTTTCCTTGGCAAGCTGAACCATCGGCATACTGATACGGAAGGTGATCATGCCGGGCGGCCTTGTCTGAATACGGCGATTGATGCCGCAGAAATGGTGTTATCGCTGGCGCCTGAAACCAATGGGCAAGTGGCGGTGAAAGCCTGGGCGGCACTCTCCAAAATGACCGGGATCGACCATACGCATCTGGCACTGAACAAGGAAGACGAGAAAATCCGCTTTCGCGATATTGTTGCCCAGCCGCGCAAGATTATCTCCAGCCCTACCTGGTCGGGTCTGGAAGATGAGCATGTCTCGTATAACGCCGGTTACACCAATGTGCATGAATTGATTCCGTGGCGTACCCTGACCGGTCGCCAGCAGTTTTATATTGACCATGACTGGATGCGTGATTTTGGTGAAAGCCTGCTGGTCTATCGCCCGCCGATCAATACCAAAACCATTCAGCCGATGCTCAACAAAAAGCCGAATGGTAACCCGGAACTGGCGCTCAACTGGCTGACGCCGCACCAGAAATGGGGCATCCATTCGACTTACTCTGACAACCTGTTGATGCTCACCCTGTCACGCGGCGGGCCGATTGTCTGGCTGAGCGAAACCGATGCAAAAACGCTGGGGATTGAGGATAACGACTGGATTGACTTGTTTAATACCAATGGCGCGATTGCGGCACGGGCAGTGGTCAGCCAGCGGGTGATGCCGGGCATGGTGATGATGTACCACGCCCAGGAGAAAATCGTGAATACACCGGGGTCGTCGATCACTGGCAACCGGGGCGGTATCCATAACTCGGTCACGCGGGTTTGCCCGAAACCTACCCACATGATTGGTGGTTATGCGCAATTGTCCTATGGCTTCAACTATTACGGCACGGTGGGTTCCAACCGCGATGAATTTGTGATTGTGCGCAAGATGACCGCTGTGAACTGGCTGGATGGCGAAGGCAATGATACTACTCAGGAGGCCGTACAATGAAAATCCGTTCCCAGGTCGGCATGGTGCTGAATTTAGATAAATGCATCGGCTGTCACACTTGCTCGATCACTTGTAAAAACGTCTGGACTTCGCGCGAGGGCATGGAATATGCGTGGTTCAATAATGTCGAAACCAAGCCCGGTATCGGTTATCCCAAAGAATGGGAAAATCAGGATAAATGGAAAGGCGGCTGGATGCGCCGCCAGGATGGCAAGATCGAGCCACGGATTGGCGGACGTTACCGGGTGTTGGCGAATATCTTTGCGAACCCCGATTTACCGGCAATTGATGACTATTACGAACCCTTTGATTTCGATTACCAACACCTGCACACCGCACCGGAAGGCCAGCACCAGCCTACCGCCCGCCCACGCTCGCTGATTTCCGGGCAGCGCATGGATAAAATCGAGTGGGGGCCTAACTGGGAGGAAATTCTCGGTACCGAGTTTGCCAAACGGCGCAAGGATAAAAACTTTGATCAGGTGCAGGCCGATATTTACGGTGAGTTTGAAAACACCTTTATGCTCACCCTGCCGCGTTTGTGTGAGCATTGCCTGAACCCGACCTGTGTGGCTTCCTGCCCGAGTGGTGCGATCTATAAGCGCGAGGAAGATGGCATTGTGCTGATTGATCAGGACAAATGCCGGGGTTGGCGGATGTGTGTCAGCGGCTGCCCGTACAAGAAAATTTATTACAACTGGAAATCCGGCAAATCCGAGAAATGCATTTTCTGTTACCCCCGCATTGAAGCGGGTCAGCCGACCGTGTGTTCGGAAACCTGTGTCGGACGCATCCGCTATCTGGGTGTGTTGCTGTATGACGCCGACCGGATTGAGGACGCAGCCTCCACCGCTAACGAACAGGATTTGTATCAGCGTCAACTGGATATATTCCTTGATCCGTTTGACCCTGAAGTCATCGCCCAGGCGCGCAAAGACGGGGTGCCGGATAATGTGATCACTGCTGCCCAGCAGTCACCGGTGTATAAGCTGGCGATGGACTGGAAACTGGCGCTGCCGCTGCACCCTGAATACCGCACCTTGCCGATGGTGTGGTATGTGCCGCCCTTGTCACCGATTCAGTCAGCGGCGGATGCGGGCAAGATTGCTTATAACGGCGTGTTGCCGGATGTCGACAGCCTGCGCATCCCGGTGCGTTATCTGGCGAATATGTTCACTGCCGGGGATGAGAAGCCGGTGACCCTGGCACTGAAACGGCTGATGGCGATGCGCCAGTACAAACGTGCCGAAACGGTTGAAGGAATTAAAGACACCCGCGCACTGGAACAGGTGGGCTTGAGCGAGTTGCAGGCGAATGAGATGTACCGTTATCTGGCCATTGCCAATTACGAAGACCGGTTTGTGATCCCGACCAGCCACCGTGAACTGGCGCGGGAAGCGTTTCCGGAAAAGGGGGGTTGTGGGTTTAGCTTTGGTGATGGTTGCCATAGCAGCGGGCAGAGTGATTTCAATCTGTTCGGTGGCCGCAAGCAGACGGTGACCATGGTGCAGAAAATCCATGCAGTGAAGCGGGAGGTGAAGCCATGAGTCAGCCACTTAAACTGAATCCGACCCTGCGCAGCTTGGCGGTCATCGCCCGCTTGCTGGATTACCCAACAGCGGAATTACAGGCAGCCCGCCATGCGCTGATTGATGTGATCCGTGAGGAAGAGCGTCTGCCCGCCGCCCAGCGCGCTGCCCTGACTGGTTTTATCCAGCGCCTGTGTACGGCAGAGTTGATGGACGTGCAGGAAGCGTATGTGGCGACTTTCGACCGGGGGCGCTCGTTGTCACTCTTGCTGTTTGAGCATGTGCACGGTGAATCACGGGCGCGCGGCCAGGCGATGGTCGATCTGCTGCAACAGTACAGTGCAGCCGGGCTGGAGCTGGATGTACGCGAACTGCCGGATTATATCCCGCTGTTTCTGGAATACCTGTCGATCTGTGCGGAAGACGAGGCGGCGCAGGGTTTGGGTGATGTACACCCGATTCTGGCGCTGTTATCGGCGCGGCTGTTGCAACGTGACAGTGACTATCATCATTTGTTTGATGCTTTGCTGGCGATGATCGGCTTGCAACCGGATAAGGCGCAACTACGGGAGCAAGTGGCAGCAGAAACCCGCGATGATACGCCGGAAGCGATGGACAAAGTCTGGGAAGAAGAAATGGTCACTTTTATTGATGATCAGGGCGCTTCCTGCCCCAGCCAGACCCGACCGGGGCAACACGGGCAAGTTGCCACCAGTCATTCAAACGTGCACACCCTGCATTTTCGGGAGAACTGAGATGTCTTACTTTAATACTTTGTTATTTGGCATTTATCCGTATCTGGCCGGTGCGGTCTTTCTGATCGGTAGCTGGCTACGCTACGATCAGGCGCAATACACCTGGCGGGCGGGTTCCAGCCAGATGCTCAACAAAACCGGTATGCGCATGGCCAGCAACCTGTTTCATGTCGGTATTCTGGTGATTTTCTTTGGTCATCTGGTCGGTTTGCTAACGCCACACTGGATGTACGCGCCGTTCATGAGTGCAGGCACCAAACAGGTGCTGGCGATTCTGGTCGGCGGGATTGCCGGGGCTGCCTGCTGGTATGGTGCGCTCCTGTTGTTCAGGCGCAGACTAACTGATCCACGGGTACGGGCGACCGGCTCAGTGGCTGACCTGCTGATGATTGGCATCCTGTTTTTACAGGTGACGCTGGGGCTGATGACTATCATCCCGACGCTGGGGCATCTGGATGGCAGCAACATGCTGTTACTGGCGGAATGGGCGCAATCGATTGTCTTCTTTAAAGGCGGCGCTGCCGAGCATCTGGTCGGCGTGGGGCTGATCTTCAAACTGCATATTTTCTTAGGTCTGACGATTTTCCTGCTGTTCCCTTTTACCCGGCTGGTACATGTCTGGAGTGCGCCGGTGCAGTACCTTGCCCGTAACTATCAGATTGTGCGGCAGCGCGGTTGACAGGCGATTGACAGTCTAACAGTTTGAACTTTGTACGGGAGTGAGCACATGGATATCAAGATACACGCAGTCAGCACGGCCAAGACGCCGCAGGCAGCGGCTCAAAGCACTTTTCCACCGGTATGGGTCGGGGACGAGTTATTGTCTGACGCCGAGATAGCGCAGGAATTGCAATATCACCCGGCGGAACAACTGGCGGAAGCCTGGCAGGCAGCCGCGACCAGCCTGGTGATTAAAACCCTGCTGGCGCAGCGGGCGGCGGAGCTGGGTATTACAGCGGAGACTGAGGAAGAGCGCACCGCCTTGTTGCTGGAACGGGAGTTACAGGTACCCGCCCCGGACGCGGCGCAATGCCTGCATTATTTTGAGAGTAACCGCGCCCGCTTTTACACGCCGGTATTATTGGCGGTCAGTCATATCCTGTTGCCCGCAGCACCGGATGATATGGCGCAGCGCGATGAACAACGCCTGTTGGCCAATGAATTACTGGCACAAATGCGGGCAGCACCGGACGGGTTTACGGAAGCTGCTTTGCGTTATTCTGCCTGTAGCTCGGCAGCTCAGGGAGGCAGCCTCGGCCAGTTGTCGAAAGGCCAGACCGTGGAAGAGTTTGAGCGTCAGGTCTGGCTGTTGCCGGTAGGACTATGCCCGCAGCCGGTGGAAAGTCGTTTTGGTTTTCATTTGGTACGGGTGGATCAACGGGTGGAAGGTGAGCCGCTGCCCTATGCGCAGGTTGAAACCCGCATCCGCCAGTATCTGAATGAACAGGTGACACGGCGGGCACTCAGCCAGTATTTGCAGGTGCTGGGGGCGGAGATTGGCGTGAGCGGCGTGGAGTTTGCCAACTGAGGCAAATTCCAGTTTTACACATTGCTAAAACCCAGCAAGAATGTCAGGCTTGTAAGTGGGTGACCTTATATTTTGAAAAAACACCGGTGGTTGACCAGCAATAAGGAGTAGTTAAATGAATTGGCAAATTCTCCAACTGGTTTTATTGCAGATAGTTTTCCCCGTCGCACTTCTGATCTGGCTGGCAAGGACACGGCCACTTCGCATCTGGCTGATGAAAGCGGTCATTGTATTGGCATACCTGATCTCTCTGGCAATCGCTGGGTTTTGGGTTTTAATTCCGTGGTATGTCCCTTACTGTTATTTAGTGATTGCGGTGATATTGGCAATTCGTGCCGGATTGGGCGTCATCCGTAAGTCAATGATTAGTAATATGAATCTGCGTTCGCGATGGGAAGCTATCGGACTATTCATACTTTCATTGGCAACCACGGGCATTACCGCTTATCTGGCGTCAGGCTGGATAATACCTGCCGGAGAACAGGTCAATCTCACGTTTCCACTTCAGCAAGGCACCTATTATGTGGTTAATGCAGGCAGTAATTCTGTACTCAATTCACACCTGAAAACGTTGGCTCCTATCCCAAGATTCCTACCCTGGCGTGGTCAGAGTTATGGCATTGATATCATCAAAATTAACCATTGGGGGCTAAGAGCAAGTGGCATTCAACCCGCTGATCCACGGCGTTATGAGATTTTTGGTGACAAAGTGGTTGCTCCATGTTCGGGGACAATCGTTCACACCGCAAACGACCGACCAGAAATGCCGGTGCCAATAAGCGATCCTGATCGTTCAAAATTGGCCGGAAATCATGTGCTGCTTGAATGCGCTGGTATTGAAATTCTGCTGGCCCATTTACAGCTTGGTAGCGTCTCAAAAAAAGTGGGAGATCGGGTTGCTATGGGTGATTTTCTCGGACTGGTTGGCAACTCAGGCAATACCAATGAACCTCATTTGCATATTAGTGCGCAGCGGCGGACACCCGATCAGCCACTCATCGGCGGTGAGCCGGTTGTGATTCTTTTTAACGGTGATTATCTGGTGAGGAATGAACGGGTCACTGAACATTCAGTGAATAAACCCGAGAGGAAGGCAAAATGACATCAACCGAAAAATACGACAAAACTGCGAATGATATTCGACAAGCAGGAATCGAACGTACAGAAACTGTATTGGATAGCAAAGAACTGATTCGGCTTGCTACGCTCGCAGCATCCAGCCACAACACGCAACCCTGGAAGTTCACTATTCAGGATAACTCAATCACCATCTTGCCAGATTACTCAAGACGCTGCCCCAGTGTCGATCCGGATGATAGTCACCTTTTTAAGAGTTTGGGTTGTGCTGCTGAAAACCTGGTACATGCCGCAGCGGCGCAGGGTTTTACGGCTGAGGTTACATTCGTTGCTAAGGATGATGCGGTTATTGTTAAGTTCATGCCTGATGCAAAGGCACATGCAACAGACTTGTATCGTGCTATTACCCAGCGTCAATGTACAAAGACGCGCTATGACGGTACTCCGGTTGATGAATCGGAACTCAGCACACTGCAAGAAGCAGGCAAGGGTCAAGGTGTTCGTACCCTGCTACTGTTGACAGACGCACAAAAAGAAACCGTTATCGGCTATGTTTCTAAAGGAAACACCACTCAATTGAACGATCAATCCTTTCGGCAAGAACTGGTTTCATGGATTCGATTTAACCATGGCGAGGCTTTACGCACTGGCGATGGGCTATCTGGGCGGACTAGCGGTAACCCGTCGCTCCCGAGCTGGTTGGCTAAACCGATCATAGGATTAGTGCTGACAGCAAAAAAACAAGTGGAGACTGATGCCATTAACATCAGAAGCTCCGCAGGGATAGCCGTTTTCATCTCCACCCGCAACGATAAGGCCGCATGGGTAGAAACCGGACGGGTATATGAACGCTTTGCACTGCAAGCGACAGCGTTGAATATACGGACAGCGTTTATTAATCAGCCTATCGAAGTGCTTTCGCTACGTCCTGATTTTGAAAAATGGCTCAATCTCGATGGTGAACATGCGCTACTGATGGTGCGTTTCGGCCATGGCGAGTTGGCTCCCTTCAGTTTACGTCGTTCAATTGATGACGTAATCATTAAACAACCAGAACAAAGATCACATGTAAATTAATAAGTGAGTCAGGCTATGCAGATAACGATGTTTGGATGGTTTCTAATTGCGGTTAGTACCATTGTGGTAGTGTTTCTATTGGCCGTTAAAGTGGGTCAGGTAGGTGAAACCAGAAAAGCTGAACTGCTGCGAAAACAGCTCAGTCAGGAAGTCAGTCAGACCGTTCACAAAAATATTGATTTTGCTTCACTATCTACGCTACCTCCACCGGTCGAGCGCTATTTTAAGCATGTGCTAACGGATGGGCAAGCGATGATCAAAACCGTGGAGATGCAGCAATCAGGTAAATTACGTAGCAGTGCGAAAAATAAAAAATGGTATGGATTTACCTCATCTCAAGTCATTTCGCCATCAACAACAGGCTTTGTCTGGAATGCAAAAGTCGAAATGCCTTTATTCACTCATATCCGTGTGCACGATAGCTACCACTCTGGCATTGGTTCTGGACGTGTCGCACTGTTATCTGCATTTGCGGTTGGCTCGGATACCGATATTTCTGCGTTGAATTCGGGTGCACTTCACAGATACCTTGCCGAAGCAGTCTGGTATCCAACCGCTTTATTGCCTCTGTCAGGAGTAATCTGGACTGCAATTGATGATAATTCTGCACTGGCTAAACTGACGGATAACAACATTACGGTTTCTCTTGAATTCCGCTTCAATACTACAGGTGAGATCACCAGTATTTTCACTCCTGCACGTTTTTACCGAAACAATAATGGCACCTATCAGGCTATGCCGTGGGAGATAAAGACAGGAAACTATAAAGCACAAGACGGTATGCGTATTCCATTTCACGCAGAAGTTGGCTGGCATGTTGAAGGAGCACTAGAGTTAGTCTGGGTTGGAGACGTTGTTAATGCTCAATATGAGTTTAGTCGCTAAATAAAATATTTCTCGTCCCATTGATTAGAAACGTACCTTAAGAGAAACTAAGTCATGAAATTTCGGTTATTACTGTCCTATTTAGTTATCACATTTGGCCTAGCTTGGGGGCTGATAGGCCTGCTCATGCTATTTTCTGTACAGATCGAAGCAGTACTTGGAGAGCTGAAGTGGTAGTTGCTGAGAAATGGCTGCACGCCCATACAGAGTGTGGTAATTTCGGATATGATCAAGTCCTTTTTTTAGCGCACGACGCATACCCGGAGGCCAAGCCACGTGACCACTCTGACAGGCAATTTGCGCAAAATGCGTACCGAGCTGGCGACACCCGTCAACTACACCCTGTTGCTGGGGGATGAAACCTTGGCGCTGAGTCCGTTGATCGGGCAAACGCTGACCCTGACGCATACGGGTATTATTCACTGCATTCACTGCAATCGCCTGACCAAGAAAAGTTTTAATCAGGGTTATTGCTACCCCTGTTTTACCCGGCTGGCGCAGTGTGACAGTTGCATCGTCCAGCCGGAAAAATGCCATTATGCACAAGGCACCTGCCGCGAGCCGGAGTGGGGCGAGGCCAACTGCATGCAGCCGCATTTTGTTTATCTGGCCAATTCGTCCGGGATCAAGGTCGGCATCACCCGCCACAACCAGATTCCCACCCGCTGGATGGATCAGGGCGCAGTCGCCGCGTTGCCGGTCATGAAAGTGCAATCACGGCAGATTTCCGGTCTGATGGAAGTCGCATTCAAGGATCAGGTCGCGGACAAAACCCACTGGCAGCGCATGCTCAAAGGCGAGATTGAAGCGGTCGATCTGGAGGCCAGTCGTGACCAGCTATTGGTACAGATGCAGCCTGCGCTGGATGGCTTGCGCGAACGGTTTGGGGACGATGCGCTGACCGTATTGGCTAATGAAAAAACGGTGGAGATTGAATACCCGGTGGCGGTCTACCCGACCAAAGTCAAGGCGCTTAATTTGGATAAAACGCCCACGGTCGGCGGCGTGTTGCAGGGCATCAAGGGGCAATACCTGTTGTTTGATACGGGGGTGATTAATATCCGTAAGTTTGGTGGTTATGAGGTGAGTGTGACCTTCGCCTGAAAGGCCAGTTTCTCCAGCACATGACTCACCGCAAACAGGGCAAAACTGGCGGTCACGGTCATCACGGAACCCAAGCCACCGGCGCAACTTAACCCACCGGCGGCTGTGTCCGCTGGACGCTGGGCACTGATCTCGCCGTATGCAGTCGGGAAGCCTAATTGTTCATCCGACCACACACAGGGCACCTCAAACCGTCGTTGCGGGTTACGGCTGAAGTGATAATGCTGGCGCAACTCTTTGCGCACGCGTGCCAGCAACGGGTCATGTTGGCTACGCGCCAGATCGCCTAAACGAATTTTACTCGGGTCGCGCTGCCCGCCCGCACCGCCGAGCGTAATGATTTTGATTTTATGCCGTTTGCAATGCGCAATCAGAGCCGCTTTCACCCGGAAGTTATCAATGCAGTCGATCACATAATTCAGCTCCGACGTGATCAGGGTCGGGATATTATCCGCATCGATAAAATCCTCAATCAGCTGCAGGCGGCAGGCGGGGTTAATATCCAGCACCCGGCGGCGTAACACCTCAATTTTGGCCATACCGACCGTACTGCCCAGCGCCGGTAGCTGCCGGTTGATATTGGATTCACTCACGTTATCAAGGTCAATCAGCGTCATGGCGCCGATGCCACTGCGCGCCAGTGCTTCCACCGCCCAGGAACCGACGCCACCGACCCCAATCACGCAGACATGCGCTTGCTGAAAGCGTTCCAGTGCTGCGCTGCCATAGGTGCGGGCGATGCCACCAAAGCGGCGTGCCGGGTCATAATCGTTGTCGCGATAGTCTTCAGTTTGCATGGGGCGAACAGTAGCACATTTGTGGGATCATTTGGGTACTCAGGCAATTTGCTAATTTGGCGGAACCGGGTGCAGGTTTGGTGCCGATGTGCGATGGAAACTAAGGTGTACAGTATCGGGTAAATAAAGCAGCTTGAAATGATGAATATATTCATCAATAATGGCTTGAATCCACTTTTTGATGAATATATCTATCATGTTAGAAGCCATCGGTGAAACCATCCGCTCTGCCCGCAAAGCGCGGGGCTGGAGCCAGCAACAGCTTGCCGACCTGTGCCATCTTGACCGCACCACCATCGGTGCACTTGAGCGCAATGCTTACAACGACATTGGTATTCGCAAGGTAGATCGGGTGCTCATGGTGTTGGGCAAAGTCCTTATCACCCAGGATGCGGGCTTGCCAACGTTGGATGAGTTGAAGGTGCAGTATGGCGGAGGTTGATGTTTACACCGGGCATCACCGCCCCACACCCGCCGGACGCTTGAGTGCCAGCCAACCGCAATACCATTTCAGCTACCGCCACGATGCGTTCGAAGCCTTGTCGCTGACTATGCCACTCCGTCACGAAAGCTACAGCAACGCACAATTGCACCCCATTTTCCAGATGAACCTGCCCGAAGGCGCATTGCGTGAAGCCTTGGAGCGCATGACCGCCAAGCAATACGGCAGCGACGATTTGACCTTGCTGACCATTCTCGGCACGCATCAAATCGGGCGCATGGCCTACGCACTGGCAGACCAGCCGCTGCCGATGGCTGGTGATAAACCGCTAGGGCTGGATGATTTGTTGCATAGTCACGATGCCAATCTGTTTGGCGAATTGCTGCAACGTTATGCCCGGCAATCCGGTGTCGCAGGCGTACAGCCCAAAATCCTGCTTGACCTGCAAGGGCATCTGACCTTTCCGCTGGAACATTACATTGTCAAAAGCTGGGGGGCGGATTACCCGCATCTGGGCTGCAATGAATACTTGTGCATGAGTATTGCCAAAGATGCAGGTTTGACTGTGCCGGTTTTCCACCTCAGTGATAACGCCAAGCTGCTGATCAGCCAGCGGTTCGACATTGACAGCAACGGCGACGCGCTGGGCTTTGAAGATTTTTGCGTGCTGCAAGCCAAAGGCACGAAGCAAAAGTACGACAGTTCACTGGAAAGCTGCGCCAACACCATCCGCCAGTTCGTTTCCGCCGAACATCAGGCGCAAGCTTTGTCTGACTGGTACAAGCTCAGCTACCTCAATGTCAGGATCAGGAACGGCGATGCCCACCTGAAAAATCTGGGGGTGTTGTACCGCGATTTGCACGGTTTTCGGCGTGGCGGAGTGCCAAGCGTCACGCGCACGCTTGCGCCGGTATTTGATCTGGTCAGCACCGTTCCCTATTTGCCGCATGACACGATGGCCTTGACGTTGACTGGCTCGAAACGTTGGCCTAAGCGCAAGGTGTTACAGGCATTTGCCAAGCAGCATTGCCAGCTTGCTGCGCAACAAATTGGCGAAATTGAGGCGGCGGTGGAACAGGCTATCCGGCAAAATTTACCGCTGTTGGAACGCTTGCAGCAGCAATATGCGGGGTTTGCGCCGATTGGGGAACGTTTGCATTCCTTGTTGGTAACGTCATTACCGTAAAAAATTGCAGTAGTTTGGGCAGGAGTTTTCGCCCCATTGTATACTTTAGGATCCCCCACACATGCACATTCACTCTTGCCTGATTTCGGTTACAATACCTCGCTTTTGATCACCCCCTCGACAGGATTTGCCATGGAACTCTCTGCACTCACCGCTATTTCACCGACTGATGGACGTTATGCGGACAAAACCGCTGCGCTGCGCCCCTGGTTTAGCGAATACGGCCTGATTTATCACCGCGTACTGGTGGAAATACGCTGGTTGCAGATGCTGTCGGCTCACCCACAGATTGCCGAAGTCCCAGCCTTTTCAGCAGAGGCTCATGCTTTTTTGGAGTCCATTCTCAGTGAGTTTGGTGAGGCGGATGCGCTGCGGGTGAAAACGATCGAGCGCATCACCAACCATGACGTGAAGGCGGTCGAATATTACCTGAAAGAAAAAATGGCCGGGCAGGCCGAACTGCACGCCGTCAGTGAATTCATTCATTTTGCCTGTACTTCGGAAGACATTAACAACCTGTCTTATGCGCTGATGCTGCAAGGGGGTATGCAGCAGGTGGTGTTACCTGCCATGCGGGAGGTGCAACAGGCTATTCGCAGCCTGGCGCATGCTTATGCCGAGTTGCCGCTGTTGTCCCGTACCCACGGCCAGCCCGCCTCCCCCACCACCATGGGCAAGGAAATGGCGAATGTCGCCTATCGCTTGCAGCGCCAGCTTCAGCAGCTGGAAGCGTGCGAGTACCTGGGTAAAATTAACGGCGCAGTCGGTAATTATAACGCGCACCTGACTGCCTACCCGGAGGTTGACTGGCAGGGTGTGGCTGAACAGTTTGTGACCGGGCTGGGCTTAAACTGGAACCCTTATACCATCCAGATCGAGCCGCATGACTACATTGCCGAACTGTTCGATGCTTCCGCCCGTTTCAACACGATTCTGACTGATTTTTGCCGTGACATCTGGAGTTATATTTCCATTGGTCATTTCAAACAGCGCGTGATCGAAGGTGAAGTCGGCTCGTCCACCATGCCGCACAAGGTTAACCCGATTGATTTTGAGAACGCGGAAGGCAACCTCGGCATCGCCAATGCCCTGCTGGCGCATTTGGCACAAAAACTGCCCGTATCCCGTTGGCAGCGCGACCTGACTGACTCGACCGTGTTGCGCACGCTCGGGGTCGGTTTGGGGCACAGTCTGATTGCCTATCAGTCGGCGCTGAAAGGCATTAGCAAGCTGGAAGCCAATGCGGCTAACATGGCAAATGACCTGGACAATAACTGGGAAGTGCTGGCCGAACCGATCCAGACCGTGATGCGCCGCTACGGGATTGAACAGCCGTATGAAAAACTGAAGGCACTCACCCGTGGGCAGCGGATCACCCCGGAACGTCTGCGTGCATTCATCGCTACCCTCGACCTGCCGGATGAAGCCAAAACCGCGCTGGCCGCGCTGACCCCGGCCAATTACATTGGTAATGCGGTCGAACAGGCACGCAAGGTTTAAACCCGAGCATGAAAGCCATGAACAGCATGAACAGTACCCCGCCCGCGATCCTCCAACACCTCGGTGAGCTGCCCATCAGCGAGTTCCTGCGTGATTACTGGCAGCAAAAACCGCTGTTGATCCGTCAGGCCTTCCCTGCTTTCCAGTCGCCGCTTAGCCCGGATGAACTGGCAGGTTTTGCCTGTGACACCGACACCGCCCGGCTGGTGCTGGAAAAAGGGGGACGCAGCCCCTGGGAAGTGCGGCACGGCCCCTTGCGCCCCAAAGAATTCGCCAAACTGCCCAAGACCCACTGGACTTTGCTGGTGAATGACATGGAGCAGTTGATGCCGGAGCTATCCGCCGTGATCGCACCGTTCCGGTTTATCCCCGACTGGCGGATTGACGACCTGATGATCAGCTTCGCGGTGGCAGGGGGTTCGGTCGGGGCGCATGTCGACGCTTATGATGTGTTCCTGTTGCAGGCGCAAGGTCAACGTCGCTGGCAGATCAGCACCCAGCCCTGTGTGGAGGATAATTTTCTGCCTGATCTGGAGTTGCGCATTATGCGTGATTTTCAGCCTGAGGAGGAATGGGTACTGGAGCCGGGCGATATGCTGTATCTGCCACCGAATGTGGCGCATCATGGCGTAGCCTTGAACGAGTGCATGACTTTTTCAATCGGCTTTCGCGCCCCCAGCCGGGCGGATTTGCTGGAAGGATTATTGGGTCAATTACTGGAACAACCGTTGATGCAGGAACGTTACCGCGATGCCGGGCGCAGCCTGCAGGCTGACCCTACCCTTTTGGCTGAACAGGATCTGGATAAACTTACCGCGTTTGTACTGGAAGCCCTGCCCGATCAGGGCACCATCCGCGCCTGGTTGCGTGAGGAGCTTGGCCAATGACCATAGATAACCCTCATTCCGGCACCGTGCATGACGTGCACGACTGGTTTTTTGCCTGCCCGCAATTTGTGGAACCTTTGCTGGCCGAGGAACTGACCGCCTTGGGTGCAGAACAGGTCAAGACTGGCTACTCCGGTGTGCAAGCACGCGGCAACTTGGCGTTTGCCTATCGCGTCATTCTCTGGAGCAGGCTGGCCTCACGCGCTACCTTGCAACTGGCGCAGGGTTTCGGCAAAAATCAGGCAGAATTACAGGACTTGCTGGCCACGATTAACTGGTCAGCGCACATCCACCCGGAAGGCAGTTTCAAAGTGCGTTTTTCCGGTGCCAATGATGACATCCAGCACACCGGCTTTGGTGCGCAATGGGTCAAAGACCAGATTGTCGATGCTTTTCGTAGCGAACATGGCGTGCGCCCTAGCGTCAGTCCGAACCCGGATCTGGTGGTCTCGGTCAACCTTTACAGCGGCAAAGCCAGCGTCGGCATTGACCTGCACCTGAAAGGCCTGCATCAGCGCGGTTACCGTGACCCGGATGGTTTTTATCCACTGCATGAGAATCTGGCCGCAGCGGTGCTGATCCGTGCGGGCTGGCCTGCGCTGCTGGCGGGTGATGCGCCCAAACTGGCACTGGTTGACCCACTGTGTTCCAGCGGCACGTTTTTGATTGAAGGCGCACTGATGGCGCTGGACATCGCGCCCGGTTTGCTGCGCGGCGCGACGCTCGCTACCCGCTGGTGTGGGCATGATGCAGCGTTATGGGCCAGTTTGCTGGCTGAAGCCCGCGAACGGCAGGCCAAGGCGTTGGACAAGGCAGACCGTTACCTGTTTCGCGGTTATGACACGGATGAGGAAGCACTGGCCACCGCGCGGATTGACTGGGACAGCACCGGCCTGCCCGCTGTGTTGAAGCTGCAAAACGCGGCACTGGGTCAATTCACGCTAACGCTGCCGCCGGATACTGCCGGTTTGATGATCACCAGTCCGCCGTTTGCAGAGGAAGAGACGCCAATGAGCGTGCGGCCACGCTACGCCCGTCTTGGCCAAGCAGTAGCGGGTTTCCCGGCAGGTTTGCAAGGTGCCCTGTTCGCCCCGGCAGCCGCACCGCTGGCGCTGACGGACTTGTTTTATAACAAGGAATACCGCTTCCAGAATGGGCGCGATGACTGGCAACTGTGGACATTGACCCGGCTGGCTCAAAAAGAACGTCCGACCGCCTGGGGTGCGGAAGACTTCGCCAACCGCTTGCGTAAAAACCTGCGCAAGCTCAAACCCTTCATCCAGCGTGGTCACACCGATGCCTACCGTATTTATGACGCCGACATCCCGGAATACGCGCTGGCCATCGACCGCTATGGCGACTGGCTGCATGTGCAGGAATACGCGCCCCCGGCCAGCATTGATGAGCAAACCGCACGCAATCGGCTGGAACAGGCCATGCTCAGCCTGCCGGAAGTCATGGGGATACCTCCGCAGCAGATTATCCTTAAGCAGCGCAAACGCCAGAAAGGCAGTAGCCAGTATGAGCGGCACAATGATCAGACACACAGTCTGGTCGTTACCGAACACGGGGTACGCAGCCAGATCAATCTGACCGGGTATCTGGACACCGGGTTGTTTCTGGATCATCGCCCGATGCGCTACTGGATGCAGCAACAGGCCAAAGGCAAAAAGGTGTTAAACCTGTTCTGTTATACCGGCATGGTGAGCGTGCACGCCGCCGTAGGGGGTGCGGCGCAGGTAGACAGTGTGGATATGTCGGGCACTTATCTGGCCTGGGCGGAAGATAACTTTCGTTTGAACCACTTTAACCATTTGCGCAGCGCTGCCCAGTACCGTTTTATCCGTGCCAATGCGGTCAGCTGGCTGGCTGAGGCAAAGTCGCGTTATGACCTGATTTTCCTCGACCCGCCGACATTCAGTAACTCCAAACGCATGGAAGATGTGTTTGATGTACAGCGTGATCATGTCCAGCTGATTCGTGATGCCATGCGTATTCTGGAGCCAGACGGTACGCTGGTTTTTTCCAATAACTTCCGCAAGTTCAAGCTGGATGCCGGGATTGAAACGGATTTTCAGGTGCAGGACTACCGGCTGCAATCACTGCCAGAAGATTTTCGGCGTGACCCGAAAATCCACGGCTGCTGGCTGATCAGGCACACTGTCCAAGGCACATAAACAAGCTCATTTCAGCGAGCCACAGGCACCCCCGATCAAGGGGATATTCTGGTTAATCGCCAGCGGCGCACCGGGCTGGATCACAAAAGCGCTGTACCAGAACGGTAACTGTTCCGGCTTGAAATCAGCCAGATAATCCGGGCGGCTAATATCCGCACTGCGCCCCAGATTCAACAGGGGCGCATGCGCAGCCGTCACGTACAAATGCCCCTTGTCCAGCTCGGTCAGGGTGCTCATGCCTTTGGGCAAGGTGAATTGCAGGGTGTAAGTGCCCGGTTTTTTTGCTGCCCAGCGATAGGCTTCTTTGCTGGCATTCTCCTGCAGAGTCACGTCGCTGGCAGGCAAAACACCAAACCTTTTGATCCCCGCCACAATCCGCCCGTCACGCGCACAATAAAAATAGCCACTGGCATCCACATCCAGATAATTAACCCGCCCGTCACCATCCCGGTCGGCCTCACCTTCTATGACCGTAGGCACGCCATCGCCATCATCATCCGTATCCAGATAATCGGCAATACCATCTTCATCCGTATCAGCCGGTGCGTCTGGGTCAAGCCCCATCTCCAGTTCATCGTTAACCCCGTCTTGATCCGAATCGAGACGGCTTAACGCACTCTGTTGGCTTTGTGCAGCGGGGAGGATCATGGGCGGAAGACGCGTTTTCGGGCGCGGGGTTTCCGTGTCTGTTTTAATGGGCGCAGTGACGGGTTTATCAGTGGCTGCCAGTTTCTCCACGGGCGCAGCTGGTTTATCGGCTGTTGCAGGTTTTTCCACAGGTGCGGATTGTTCGGCAGGCTTGGGTTTCTCGGCTGGCGGCACTTCCACCTGTTTGTCGCGCACATCGGGAATCCCGTTTTTATCCTGATCCGGCAAAACCACGCGCTCATCAACACCGTCACCGTTTTTATCCGCACCGCCAGTTTGGTCAGCGTCAAAAGCATCATCCAGCCCGTCACCATCGGTATCATGCCCGGTTAAACCCGCTTCGCTGCCGTCGGGTTTGCTGTCATTATCACTGTCGGGGTCAAGGTAGTCGGGCAGACCATCTTTATCGGTGTCGGTCTTGGCTTCCAGCACGGTCGGAATGCCGTCATTATCGTCATCGATATCCAGCGCATTGATGCGCCGGTCATTATCGGTATTGCGCGCCTGTTCAGGGTCAGTGCCGACCTCAGCGGCATCATCCAATCCGTCGCCATCGGTATCACGCAGCCAGGGATCTGTCCCCAAACGGGTTTCCAGCGCATCGGGTAACGTGTCCCCATCCTTGTCGGCTACCGCATCACCCGCCGCCCAGACCAGCGTGTTTACCCCACAGAGCAGACACAGCAAAGAGAACAGCCCGATTCTTGTTATTGTCATGATAATTTAACCTGGACTTGCTGCTACGCCCCGTAGGCAACAGTGCTTTTGATTTATTGATTAGTCGAATTTATCATAGCAAGAACAAAAGCATACCGATAGGTCTTTGACAATATTCTGCCCTCTTTAGGCAGGCTGGAAAGTGGAACCGTTTGCCCTGAAAGCATCTATCAGATGGTTTTCAAAGACAAGCAGTCGAGACTGTAAAGTATTCTGTGTAACTTTATTTTGCTAATCATGCCCCCACAGCACACTCATCGGCACTGCCCACATCCCCATCCCAAACGGCACAACATGCTCCCCCGTATACAACACCACCCCAACAAACCGCCTGCTCTTCGCTATATGGTCACGAAACCAATACAGGTGTTTGAAGCTGTCTTTGCTGACGGCTGACCCCGCCTTGATTTCAATACCCAGCAAATCACCGTCTTCGTTTTCGATGATGAAATCGATTTCCCGCTGTTCGCGGTCGCGGTAATGGTAAAGCTGATAGTCTTCTTCCTGGGCATCCCGTTGTGCTGCCAGTTGGGTGAACACAAAGGTTTCGATCAGCTTGCCGTTTTTCTCGCCATCCAGCCGTACCTTGTCGAAACGCCAGCGCAATACTGCCGCCATCAAGCCCGTGTCGGTCATGAACAATTTGTCTTGCTTGCCCACGCGCTCATAATCCGTTTTTGTCCACGGGCGCACCCGTTCCACCAAATACAGGGCTTCCAGTGCATTGATGTACGCTTGGACAGTGGTGCGTGCCAATGCCAACCCCGTTCCAATGCCCGCAATATCCATAAATTTGCTCGACCAGGCCGCCAAGACCTCCACCAGCAATACCATGCTGTCGCGCCGCCGGATATTGATAATCTCCTGTAAGTCACGGTCTAGCAAAGCATCAAGGTAATCGTTCAGCCAGCGACGGGCTTCACGCTCCTCCGACTGCCGCAGCACTTCCGGGTAGCCGCCCCGCAAGGCCAGCAGGATATAGCGATCTTTCAGCGAATACGCCTCGGTTGCCTGCAAGCTGCTATCGGGCAGAAAGATTTCCGCAAACGCATTGGGCAGGAAATGCGCTGGCACACCCTTGATTTCACCTTGCGCCAGCGGACGTAAGCGGATTTTGCGTATCCGCCCTGCGAGTGATTCAGAGACACCGGGTAATGCTTGAATATTGGCGGAACCCGTCAGCAGGAAGCGCCCCGGCAATGGCTTAACATCTACGTCCTGCTTAATGGCTGGTAATAACACGGGGGCTTTTTGCACTTCGTCAATGATCATCAGATTATCACCGTGCTGGACAAAACCGTGCGGGTCGCTCAGCGCGGCTGCCAGTAAGGTGGTGTCGTCCAAGGTGCGATAAATCGCTGCATCGTTAGCAATGGCACGGGCAAGCGTTGTTTTGCCACATTGGCGCGCGCCAGCTAACACCAGCACCCGGCGAGATTGCAGTGCCTTACTGATGATGTGTTGTTGCCAGCGTGGGTATTGGAAGTGAGGCATGGATGGCATCCTGAGTGTTTTAGCTGTTATAGCACAAATACCCGCGATTTTAACAATAGAATGCCCGCTATTTGTAAATTAGCACTTCCGCGATTTTATCAATAGACGGCTTGGCCGTTGATTGCTCGTGGTAGTAACCAGCCCTCGCTATTTGCCTTTCATTATTGTGAGCTGGATTACACATAAAATGGTTTATGCCGTGCTAAACTCTTAAGCAATCATTTCCTTGGGCTTAAGGGGCAACACATGGCAACCATCACACTACGCGGCGAAGATGCCGCTTTCATGCAAGATTTATCCATACAATTGGCGCAAGACCTGCAACGGGTCGGGCTGGCGGCGGATGTGCAAATCCATACACCAAACGATGGCGAGGCGACACGCGGCGATCCGGTGACGTTGGGCGTTATCGCATTGAGCGCGGTGGCAGCGGGTGGCGCATTCACGGCTTTTCTGGGCAAGGATGGCGGCTTGTCGGCATTGGCGAAGGTGCTGGAAAAATACGTGGAAAGCCGCAAGGTCGAGGTGCTGATCGAAGAGGATGGCGGCAAAACAATTAAGGTCAACGGCTCGTTGGCGGCAATTAAAGCGGTTTTGAAAGAAGTGAAGTAGTACATCATGCAGCATTACACACTGGAATTGTTTCGCAAAGACGACTCACGTTTTGAACTGCGGGTGCTGGATGGCACATGGCAAGCCTTTCCGCTGATTGAGCAGGCGGAGATTGATGCGCTGTTGGCATTGGCGGCGGCGGATTACCGGGTGACAGCGCCCAATCTGGAACAACGCGGGCAAGATCTGTTCAACTGGGTGGATAGTCACAGCAACGGCTGGTTACGGCGGGTGCGCCACAGACAGCAGCCGCTGAGCTTGGTGCTGGATGTGCGCGAAGCGGGCTTGCGGCATTTGCCGTGGGAATTGCTGCACGATGGGGCGCAGTTCCTGTGCGCTGACCCGTTCCAGTGGTTTACGCCGTTACGCCGCGTGACTTCCCCCGAGCGCAAGCAGGAATGGCAGCCGCAACAGCGTCAGCTTGGGGTGCTGTTCATGGCGAGTTCGCCGGAGGATGTGCAGCCGGTGCTGGATTTCGAGGCGGAGGAGTCCGGTATCCTGCAAGCGACAGCACGCAAGCCGCTGGATTTGCAGGTGGAAGAAAGCGGCTCCTTGCAAGGTTTGGCAGAGCGCCTGACGGAGCGTGCCGATAGCCCGGATGTGATTCACGTCAGCGGTCATGCTGACATCGACAAGGCCAGCGGTCAGCCGGTGTTTTTGTTGGAAGATGAAGTGGGTTTGTGCGCCCCGGCTACCCCGGCGGAACTGGCGCGTACTTTGCGGGATGCCAACAGTGCGCCGCGTGTGGTGTTCCTGTCCGGTTGCCGTACCGGGGAGTCCAGCCAACCAGACGATATGTTGTCGTTCAGCGAACAAGTGGTGACGGCGGGTGTGCCGGTGGTGCTGGGCTGGGCATTGCCGGTGGGTGACGTGGCGGCTTCGCAGGCGGCAGCGGCCTTGTATGACAAGCTGGCGACGGGCTTTGACATTGCCGAGGCGGTGGCGCTGGCACGGCAGGCATTGCTGGAAAACCATTTCCCCTACTGGCATTTGCTGCGCTGTTATGTGGATGGCTCGGCGCTGCATCCGCTGGTCACGAAAGGCAAGCTGCGGGTACGTCTGCACGATACCCCGCAACAGTTTCTGGATGCGGGTGGGCGGGTGCCAGTGTGTGCGCGGACGGCCTTCATCGGGCGGCGGCGCTTGTTGCAACGCAGTTTGCGCAGCTTGCGGGCGTGGCAGGGGGATGAGGCGTATGCCGAAGGCATCCTGCTATACGGCATGGGCGGTTTGGGCAAAAGCAGCACGGCGGCGCGGCTGATTGACCGTTTGCGTAATAGTCACGAGGCGGTGGTGTGTTACGGGGGCTTGGATGAAACCGTGCTGGTCGCCGCACTCGGCAAGGCATTGCCCAAAGCGCAAAGCCTGCTGAACGATGCCCGGCAAACGCTGGAACAACGCCTGCGTGAATTGTTCGAGCCGGAAGATAACCTGCTGTGTGCCAAGCCGCTGTTGCTGGTGTTCGACGATTTCGAGCAAAACATCCCGCTGGCACGGCGCAAGCTGGGGCAGGCGGATTACCACCCGGCGAGTCTGGCGGTGCTGCATACCGTGTTGCAGGCGATCCACGACAGCCAGAGCGACACGCGGGTGATTGTCACCAGCCGCTTTGCTGTGCCCGTGCCGCGCCCTTGCCGCTTGCATAGCGAGAACCCGCAAACCCTGCACGCTGCTGACCTGAAGAAAAAGCTGGCGCAACTGCCGGGTTTGCAGCCAGTTGCCCATGGCGGCGGGCAGGATCAGGATGAGGAAAACGCCTTGCGGCAACGGGCGGTGGAGGTGGCGGCAGGCAATCCGCGTTTGCTGGAATGGCTGGATGGGGTGTTGCAAGAGCGCAGCCTGCCGGTCAGTGCCTTGCTCGACAAGCTGGAACAGGAAGAGGCGCGGTTCCGCGAAGAGGTGCTGATCAGCGAGTTGGTGGACGCGCAATCGCCCGCCGTGCGCCATGCACTGGCTTGTGCCGCGCTCTACCGCCTGCCCGTGGCGCTGGCCGCCATCGAAGCCCTGAACGACGACCCACACACCGCACAACACCTGCAAACCGCTGCCAAGGTCGGGCTGGTGGAAATTGTTCCCACTAACCACGGCATAACCCATTTCGTTTCGCCGCTGCTGGAAACGGCATTAGCGGAAGAACTCAGCGATGCCGAACGCCAAGCACTCGCCGCCAAAGCCAGCCAGCATTTGTTTGGAACCACCAAAGACGGCAGGTCGGAAGAGTGGAGTCTGGAAATTATTCGGCTAGCCATTGAAGGAAAAGAACAGGAGCTTGCGGTCAAACTCGGTTATACGTTGGCCTACTCAATGGATCGGCAGAACCGTTACCGGGAAGCTGAAACACTGTGCCTGCAAATTTTGGCGTTGGGTGAGGATTTTCGGATACTTACGGCACTTTCAATAGTTGAGAAAAGTCTTGGACGGGAGCAAACCCGAGAGCACTTTGAGCGGGCAGTGGCGGTACTGCCTGAGATTACTGAACAGACTTCTGAAGATATTTTGTGGGCAATTGCATCTACGCATTTGAACCATGCCAGCCTTTTGCAACAACAGGGCAGGCTGGATGAGGCGATGGATGCTCTACAAAATTATGCTCTACCGATTTATGGTGAGCGCCTCAATGATGAGCGCGAAAAAGCCCTGACCATGGGTAAGATCGCCGACATCCTGCAAGCGCGAGGTCAACTGGACGAGGCGCTCAACATTCGGCAGACAGAGCAGCTCCCCGTCTATGAGAAGCTCGGCGATGTGCGCTCCAAAGCGGTGACGATGGGTAAGATCGCGGACATCCTGCAAGCGCGAGGTCAACTGGACGACGCGCTCAACATCCACCAAGATGAAATATTGCCTATTGTGCAAAAGCTCGGCGATGTAAAAGGCATAGCCGTGACGATGGGTTGTATCGCGGACATCCTGCAAGCGCGCGGACAACTCGACGACGCGCTCAACATGCTGCAACAAACACTACCCGTCTATGAGAAGCTCGGCGATGTGCGAGAAAAAGCCGTGACGATGGGTCAGATCGCGGACATCCTTGAGGCGCGCGGACAACTCGACGACGCGCTCAACCTTCGTGAGCATCACGAACTACCCGTCTATGAGAAGCTCGGCGATGTGCACTCGCTGCTGGTCGGTCGTGCCGAACTTGCCATGCTGCTGTGGAAAATGGATGCAGCCGCCAACGCTGCCCGTGTGCAGGCGCTGCTGTGTTTGGCACTGGCTGATGCCCGCCGTTTGAAAATCCCCGAAGCCGGAATCATCGAAAACATCCTCTCGCAAATGGGCTTGTCTTGCGACCAGTAAACTGCCTGCTTCCGCCTGATTTTGAGTTCGTGCCCATATGGCGATGTCCGGCTGGGATTGCAATTTGCAAAGTCAAACCACGTTTTCTATACTCCAGCACCTAATCAGACGCGAATAATAAAATAACATGAGTATTAGCTGGACTACCCAACACGTTGCTGCGCTGGCACCGGATGCGGCTTCCCTGAAAGCCGGTGAAAAACTCGGCCTGCCCACCAAATGGCAGACGCTCGGGCGCGCAGACAGCCTGCTCTGGGGCGAGATCAAAGGCAGCGGTAAAAACCCTTACCAAACCAGTATTGCGCTGGAGGAACCGGCGTTTAAGTGTTCCTGCCCCAGCCGTAAATTTCCCTGCAAGCATGGCATTGCGCTGGCGCTGGTGTTTGCCGCCAGCCCCACCACGTTTACACCCGGCGAGCCACTGGCCTGGGTGCAAGAATGGCTGGACAAGCGCGGAGCACGGGCACAAAAGCAGGCAGACAAGGTAGCGGCGCAGGAGGTGCCGGTTGACCCCGAAACCCGGAAAAAACGCGAGGCCGCCCAGCAAAAGCGCAGTGCCGCCCGCGAGGACAAGGTGGATGCCGGGGTGGCTGAATTGCAGCGCTGGCTGTTTGACCTGATTCGGCAGGGGCTTGGCCAAAGCGAACAGGCACCGTGGGCGCATATCGCGACCCGCATGGTAGATGCCCAAGCGCCCGGCCTTGCCCGCCGTTTACAAAAGATAGATACCTTGCGTTATCGCGTGACGGCTTGGCAGGAAGCGACCCTGCGCGAGATGAGCCTGTTGCATCTGTTGTTACAGGCCTGGCAGCGGCGTACCACGCTACCAGATGCGGTGCAGGCCGACATACAGACGCAAATGGGTTGGCCGCTGGCGAAAGAGAACGTGCTGCAGCAGGACGGGATACCTGATCAGTGGGCGGTGATTGGCCAGGCGCATGAGCACGACGGGCAGATGCACACCCAGCGCACTTGGGTTTATGGTCATACTACGCAAGCTTATGCGCTGTTGCTGGATTTTGCAGTGCAGAATCAGGCCATGACGCTGTATCCGGCAGTTGGCAGCAGCTTGCCTGCTGAACTGGTGTATTACCCGTCCGCCTTACCCCAACGGGCTTTGTTCAAGTCGGAGCAGCTACCCACACCTGTTGCCGACGATGGACAAATACCCGCTGTATTCCAGCATATCGCACCTGCATTAACCGCCTACGCAGAGGCACTTATCTGCTGTCCGTGGCTGGAACGCTATCCGCTGGCGCTGGTCGGGGTGGTGCTCACGCAGCAGGCGGGGCAGTGGTATTTGTTGGACACGCAGCAACACGGACTCGGTTTGCAACTGGGTGATGGACAAGGCTGGTCTTTACTCGCAGTCAGTGGCGGGCAGCCACTGGCGGTATTCGGTGAGTGGGACGGGCAGCAGTTACAGCCCTTAAGCGCTTGGCAGGCAGGCAAACTGATCTGGCAGGCGACGGTGAGTGAGCTGTTTAATGGTGGGAGTATCGCCGCATGATGCCTGTACCATTAGCACAAAACCTGTTGAAAACTGCTTTGCTGGGCACTGAACGCCAGACACAGCCGCCGACAGTGGCAGGTGATTTGGCTCCTTATTTCGCTGAATTATACCCGAACGGGCAAGTGCCAGCGGGTGATGCGCGCGAGGCTGCTTTTCTGGGGGCTTGGGTGCTCACCCAGCATTATCAAGCGGTTGGCCGTCTGGCCGGTCTGGTGGGTTCGGGCAGCATGGATTTGCCCGCTGCGGATACCCAGCCCTTAAACGCCTTGATCCCGGCAGCGGCAGAACTGCATTTACGGCGCCTGCTGAATGATAATGCCTTGCGCCCCTTGCTGGATGAATGGCTGGTGACGGTCGCGGCGCGTGGCTGGCAGGTGCCGCCGCTGTTTGTGCCCGCCTTACTGGAGCTGGCACGGCAGAACAAGGCGCTGCGCCCGCTGATCAGTGCGGTTGTCGGGGCGCGTGGCCAATGGCTGGCGCAACAGAATCCGGCCTGGCAGGCTTTGTTGCATTTGCAGGCTACGGGTGAGCAGCTCCCGGAGGCGGTGGTTTGGGACGAAGGGAATACGGCGCAACGGGTTGATTATCTGCGGCTGTTGCGTGCCCAAAACGCCGCACAGGGTCTGGCCTTATTGCAGACTGTCTGGAAACAGGAAGCGGCCAATGTCCGGCAGGCCTTGCTGGAGAGCTTGCAGACTGGCTTGAGCGCAGCGGATGAGCCTTGGCTGGAAAGCTGTCTGGATGATCGCAGCAAAGGGGTTGGCCAGTTGGCGGCACGCTTGCTGGGTGGCTTGCCCGGTTCGGCCTTCAGCCAGCGCCAGCAGGATAAACTGCAGCAATGGCTGCAATTGCAGTCCAAAGGCGGTTTGCTGAACCGGCTCAGCGGTAAACAGGCACTGCGGGTGAACCTGCCGGAAGTCTGGGACAAGCAGTGGGCACGGGATGGCATTGAAGAAAAGCCCCCGGGTGGTAAAGGTGAAAAAGCCTGGTGGCTGGAGCAGACCATGGCTCGGGTGCCACCGGCATTCTGGGTGCAACACTGGCCATTAGATGCTGAACACATTTTGGCGCTGGCCAAAGGCAATGACTGGGAAGACAGCCTGTTGTTGGGTTGGCGGCAGGCGCTGGAACAGTATCCGGATCATGCATGGGCAACCGCCTGGCTGCGCCAAGTGGGGCAGGGTTATCCGGCATTCTGGAACCAGTTGCCTGCCACTGAGGCGGAACAGCTGCTGCTGGAGGTATTAGAAGCCAAACGCACGGCGGATGATTTGCTGATAGTGGATCATCTGCAACATGCCTGGAGCGCTGATTTTTCACGGCAGGTACTGAAACTCTGGGGGCAGCGCCTCGGCACGGGTCAGCGTAATCTGTATGCACTCAATGCGCTGTTCCGTAGCGCCGCCAGCCGTCTTGACCCTGGCTGTCTGGCTCATTTTGAACGGGATTTGCAAACACTGCTGGCCGATGACACCCAGCCTTTGCAGCGTGGTTTACAGGATGCCCTGTTTAGCCTGCGCTTTCGGGCTGACTTGCGGGCTGCACTTGATAATTAATAAACGTAATAAACCATTAATAAGTAATTAATAAACAGAAGGAATCTTGTCGTGAGTGAAACCCCAATCAAGGCCGTATTGCGCCAGCATGCCGAAACTGAATTTGCCCATGAACTGGCCGCATTGCAGGCGCAGGATGAGCATGTGCGGCCACCCAACTGGGTCTTGTCGCCATGGGCGGTCAGAACTTACCTGATGGGCGGTACGCTGGCCGATGGTACGCGGATTTCTGCCAAATACATTGGCCAGTCGCGGCTGATGGAAATTGCGATTTCGACCCTGGCGACCGACCGCGCCCTGTTATTATATGGTCTGCCCGGCACGGCCAAGTCCTGGGTATCCGAGCATCTGGCGGCGGCTGTTTCCGGGCGCTCGACCCTGATTGTGCAGGGTACGGCGGGTACTGGGGAGGAAACGATGCGCTATAACTGGAACTATGCGCAATTGATCGCCCATGGGCCGTCTGAAGCCGCTTTGATCGAAAGCCCGGTCATGCACGGGATGCGCAATGGTTTGGTGGTACGGGTGGAAGAATTGACGCGGGTTCCGGCGGATGTGCAAGATACGCTGATTACCATTTTGTCCGAGAAAACCCTGCCCATCCCTGAGTTGAACACCGAATGTCAGGCGCAGAAAGGTTTTAACCTGATCGCGACCGCCAATAACCGTGACAAGGGTGTGAACGAATTATCCAGTGCGCTCAAACGCCGTTTTAATACCGTGATTCTGCCCTTACCGAACACCTTGGAAGAAGAGGCCGAGATCGTCAGCCAGCGCGTGGCCAGTTTGGGGCGGGCGCTGGAATTACCGACGGAGAAACCGGCGTTGGCAGAAATCCGGCGGATTGTGACCATTTTCCGTGAATTACGCAGCGGTGTCAGTGTCGATGGCAAAACCCGCCTGAAAACCCCGAGTGGCACGTTGAGTACCGCTGAAGCTATCTCCGTGATGGGCAGTGGCATGGCGCTGGCGGCACACTTTGGGGATGGGCGTCTGACGGCGCAGGATCTGGCCTCCAGTCTGGTCGGGGCGGTGGTCAAAGACCCGGTGCAGGACACGGTCGTCTGGCGCGAATACCTGGAAACGGTCGTCAAGGAGCGCAGCGACTGGAAGGATTTATACCGGGCGTGCCGGGCGGAGCTGTGAGTGCAATGGCTTATCACCTGTTTGGCATCCGTCACCATGGCCCCGGCTCGGCGCGTAGCCTGCTGAATGCGCTGGAAAACCTGCAGCCTGATTGCATCCTGATCGAAGGCCCGCCAGAAGCGGATGGCCTGTTACCGCTGGCACTCCATCCCGAAATGCAGGTACCGGTCGCCTTGCTGGTCTACGCACCTGATGAGCCGCAGCGGGCGGTCTATTACCCGTTTGCCGAGTTTTCACCGGAATGGCAGGCGATTCGCTACGGCTTGCAGCACGGGATTCCGCTACGGTTTATGGACTTGCCGGTGAGCTTAAGTTTTGCGCGTGACAAGGCACGGGAACAGGAGCGGGAACGAGAGCAAGAGCAGGCGACTCCAGAGGCTTTAGCCGATGAGGCTCCAGCCGATGAAAGCCCAGACGACTCAGACCCAATGCCTGCCTCAACTGCTCCAATCGCCCCGGCAGCGGATGAAACCCAACGGGCTATTCGTCGTGACCCGCTGACCTTATTGGCCGAAGCTGCGGGATACACCGATAGCGAACGTTGGTGGGAGCACATGGTCGAAGAACGGCGTGACTCCAGCGAACTGTTTGCCGCGATTAATGAAGCTATGACCGCTTTGCGGCAGGCAGTCGAGACGACAGCGCCGGGTGAGGTGAGTGCCGGGCAAGGGCGTGAGCAGCTGCGTGAGGCGTACATGCGCAAGAGCCTGCGGCAGGCGCAGAAAGACGGGTTCGGCAATATTGCGGTGGTCTGTGGCGCCTGGCATGTACCGGCTTTACAAGTGTTACCGGCGGCTAAAACCGACAATGATTTATTGAAAGGTTTACCCAAGCTGAAAACCACCGCGACCTGGGTGCCGTGGACGTATGAGCGTCTGAGTAACGGCAGTGGGTATGCGGCTGGGGTGACTGCGCCCGGTTGGTATGCGCATCTGTGGGCGTCCAGTGCGTTGGTTTCGTCCACTGAGGCAGGCACGCCAGATTCTGCGCATGCTTCGACGCATGCTTCGGGACACTTGATGCACTCAGCAGCTTCGACGCGCTTGGGCGTGCGCTGGCTGACACAGGTGGCGCATACCTTTCGTGCCGGGGGGCTGGATATTTCTTCGGCGCATGTGATTGAAACGGTACGTCTGGCAGAAACGCTGGCGGCTTTGCGCGGGCGACCGTTGCCGGGTCTGGCGGAAATGAATGAGGCCATTCGTAGTGTGATGCTGTTGGGTGATGATTTCCCCTTGCAGTTGTTGCAAAAACGCCTGCTGGTGGGGGAAGTGCTGGGTGCTGTGCCTGCTGAAACCCCGCAAACCCCGTTGCAAGCTGATCTGGCGCAGCAGCAAAAACGCTTGCGCCTGCAGCCCAGCGCCACTGACCAAAGCCTGCTGCTGGATTTGCGTAAAGAGAATGACCTTGAGCGCAGTGACCTGTTGCGCCGTTTGCAAGTGCTGGGGATCAGCTGGGGGCAGGGCGGCGAACGTGCCAGCGGCAAAGGCACTTTCAAGGAAAGCTGGCGGCTGTTGTGGCAGCCCGAGTTTGAAATACGCCTGATCGAAGCCGGATTCTGGGGCAATACGCTGGAAAATGCGGCGTCGGCAGCGCTGGTGCAACGTGGCCAAAAAACAGCCTCGCTGGCTAATCTGGCCGCGCTGGTGAATGATGCCCTGTTGGCCCGTTTACCGACGGCCGTCGATGGTCTGATGCTGCGTTTGCAGGCGGAAGCGGCGATCAGTAGCGATATTCAGCACCTGATGGCCGCCTTGCCGGAACTGGCGCGCTTGTTGCGCTATGGTGATGTGCGCAAAACTTCCGTGCAGCAGGTCGATAGCATCGTGGCGGGGATGGTGACACGGGTGTGTATTGGCCTGCCGAATGCCTGCAGTGCGCTGAATGAAGAAGCGGCTGAGGCGATGTTCACGCAGATTCAGGGGGTACAGGATGCGCTCACGCTGCTGGATGTGGCTGAACTGACGGCTGAATGGACACAGGTTCTGGTTTATTTGCTGGATCAGGCGGGTTTGCAGGGGCTGTTGGCCGGGCGTTGTTGCCGTTTGTTGTTACAGGCTGGCGTCTTGAATGAAGCGGACAGTGCCCGCCGGTTTGGGCTGGCCTTGTCCACGGCGAATGAACCGGGGCAGGCGGCGGCGTGGATGGATGGTTTTCTGCGCGGCAGCGGGCAACTGCTGATTTACGATGAAGACTTGTGGGCTTTGCTCGATCAATGGGTAGCTGGTTTGTCAGCGGACAGTTTCCAGCAGTTATTGCCGGTATTACGCCGCACCTTTGCCACGTTTACGGCACCGGAGCGGCGGCAGATGGGTGAGCGTGTCAAACAGGGGCAGGCGGCTTTGCCCAAGACCCATGCCCCTATGGATTCAACGCTGGATACGACACGGGCGGCAAGGGCTTTGCCCTTGGTAGCACAGATGCTGGGATTGGAGGTGAGGCATGCCCACTGAACAAGTGACAGGAAATATTTCAAACACTGCAAACACTGCAAACACTGCACAGCAGCAGACCCGCTGGCGGCTGATTCTGGGCGGTGGTGAGGCGGACGGCATTGGTTGTGCATTGAGCAGTTTTGAGCAGGGGCTGGATAACTGCCTGACAGCGGTTTATGGTGCGGACGAAAAAAAGGCGGGGCAACGCGGGGGCTTGGGGAGTTCTGCACCGAATGTGGCGCGTTGGCTGGGGGATATTCGCCAGTATTTCCCGGCGAGTGTGGTGCGGGTCATCCAGCAGGATGCGATTGAGCGTCTGGGGCTGCGCCAGTTGTTGCTGGAGCCGGAAGTGTTGCAGGCGGTGGAGGCGGATATTCATCTGGTCTCAACCCTGATCAGCCTGAAAGACGTGATTCCGGCCAAGACCAAAGACACGGCGCGCCAGGTGGTGGCGCAAGTGGTGGCTGATCTGTTGCGCCGACTGGAGCAACCGATGCAACAGGCGGTGAAAGGCGCACTCAACCGCTCGATCCGGAATCGCCGTCCGCGTTTGGCAGAAATGGACTGGAACCGCACCATTCGCGCCAATATCAAAAACTACCTGCCGGACTACCAGACCATTGTCCCGGAAATCCGGATTGGCTACGGGCGCAAGCGTTCTGCCCTGAAAGACGTGGTGTTGTGTATCGACCAAAGCGGCTCAATGGCGCCTTCGGTGGTGTATTCGAGTATTTTCGCGGCGGTGATGGCCTCCATTCCGGCCTTGAGTACGCGCATGGTGGTGTTTGATACTGCCGTGGTCGACCTGACTGATGAACTGCATGACGACCCGGTGGACTTATTGTTTGGCTTGCAGCTGGGCGGTGGCACCGATATTAACCGCGCCGTGGGGTATTGTCAGGGGCTGATCGCCCGCCCGGATGACAGTATTTTTATCCTGATCAGTGACCTGTACGAAGGTGGCAACGGGCAGGAAATGCTCAAACGGGTCGCGCAACTGGTCGCTTCCGGGGTGCAGGTGATTACGCTGCTGGCCTTGAGTGATGACGGTGCGCCGTTTTATGACCACGCGATGGCAGAGGCGTTTGCGGCGCTGGGGATACCGACCTTTGCCTGTACACCGGATCAGTTCCCGGCGCTGATGGCGCAGGCCTTGGCGCGGCAGGATGTGGGGGTGTGGGCAGCGAAAGAAGGGATTGTGTTGCAGCATTCCAGCCGGGGATAATTGTTGCAGGGATTGTTGCAAGGCTGCATCAATTCTTGCAACAATAAAGTTTTCCAAGGTGGTAGCAGCCCCATGCTCATTGGAGGTTGTTATCCATGGCTCACTTGCCAACTACTTGAGTGTGTAATGCCCTACGATCATGTGACACCTACCACTTGTGTATGATTGACTTTGCCCGGTGAGCCTCCTACTCTGCCTGTCAGGTATTCATCCATTTTTCAATCGTTTTTCAATGCATTTGTGAGGTTAAGCATGCCCGGTTTGCTCCCTAACGTTGACCCTGAGGGTCTGCTCGAATATTCGGTGGTTTACACTGACCGTTCACTTAATCATATGTCGCAGTCTTTCCAGGGCGTGATGCGTGATATTTCCCGTACCCTGAAGCAGGTGTATCAGGCTGAATCGGTGATTGTCGTGCCCGGTAGCGGTACCTTTGGTATGGAAGCGGTTGCCCGCCAGTTTGCCACCGGTAAAAAGTGTCTGGTGATTCGCAATGGCTGGTTCAGTTTCCGCTGGTCACAGATTTTTGAAATGGGCAAGATTCCTTCCCATGAAACCGTGCTGAAAGCCCGCCCGGTAAGCTCGGAACCGCAGGCCGCTTTTGCCCCGGCTCCGATTGAAGAAGTGGTCGCGACCATCAAGGCCGAGCGGCCTGATGTGGTGTTTGCCCCGCATGTGGAAACCTCGGCGGGTCTGATTCTGCCGGATGATTATATCCGGAAGATGGCGGATGCGGTGCATGAGGTCGGTGGGCTGCTGGTGCTGGATTGTATCGCCTCGGGCACTATTTGGGTGGACATGCAGGCGACTGGCGTAGACGTGCTGGTGAGTGCGCCCCAAAAGGGCTGGAGTGGTTCACCTTGCTGCGGGCTGGTGATGCTGAGCAAGTTGGCACGGGCGCGGATTGAATCGACCGTCAGCAGCAGCTTCGCTTGTGACCTGCTGAAATGGTTGCAGATCATGGAGGCTTATGAACAGGGTGGGCATGCTTATCATGCGACGATGCCGACCGACGCACTCACTACTTTCCGGGATGTGATGAATGAAACCGCCAGCCTGGACTTTGCCCAGATTCGTGATCGCCAGTATGAACTGGGTGAGAAAGTGCGGGCGATGCTGGCACGGCGCGGGATTAAAAGTGTGGCGGCTGACGGGTTTGCTGCGCCCGGCGTGGTGGTGAGCTATACCACGGATCCGCAAATCCAGAATGGCAGTAAATTCCGCGCAGTCGGTTTGCAGATTGCGGCGGGTGTGCCCTTGCGTTGTGATGAACCGGCGGATTTCCAGACCTTCCGCTTGGGGCTGTTTGGCCTTGATAAGCTGGAGAATATCGAGCGCACCGTCAGCCATCTGGAAACAGCGCTGGATCAGGTACTTTAAGCGCTTACCCACTTACAAACAGGCGCGCCCGAGCAAAATCAAGGCTTTTTCCACCTGTGGCGACCACGGGTGGGCACAGTTGAGGCGGATGCAGTTGCTGTATTTCTGTGAGGCGGAAAATATTCGCCCTGGGGCGATGCTGATGCGGTGGGTGAGCATGCGTTGGCTCAGGGCGAGTGAGTCGGTATTTGCCGCCAGTTCCACCCAGAGCACAAAGCCACCTTTCGGTTGGGTGACGCGGGTGCCTGCGGGGAAATATTTGCTGATCGCCTGGCTGAACAGGTTAATCTGTTGCTGATAACGGGTCTGGATCTGGCGCAGGTGGCGGTCATAACCACCGTGTTCCAGATAATCGGCCAAGGCCAGCTGGGGCAGGGTGGGCGCGGCCAGATTACTGATGTATTTCAGGTACTCCGCCTGTGGCAGGTAAGCAGGCGGCAATACCATCCAGCCCAGCCGCAAACCCTGTGAGACCGTTTTTGAAAACGACGAGCAGTAAATCACCCGGCCATTTTGGTCAAAACCCTGCAAGGGGCGCGGGCGTTCACCGCTGAACCCCAGATCACCGTAAATATCATCCTCGATCAGCATCAGATCATGCTGTTCTGCCAGTTGTAACAGCTGCCGCTTTTTCTGGTCACTGAGTACGCAGCCGAGCGGGTTGCTGAAATGGGGAATCAGCACGCACGCTTTCACCGGCCATTGCTCAATTGCCAGTTCCAGCGCACGCAAACTCAGGCCATCCTGCGGGTCAGTCGGAATTTCCAGCGCACGCATACCCAAAGATTCGATCACCTGCAGCAGGCCATAAAAACTGGGTGACTCAATCGCGATTATATCCCCCGCTTTGGCAACGGTGCGCAAGGCCAGCGTCAAAGCCTCTTGGCAGCCATTGGTGATCAATACTTCGTCTGCTGTGACCGGGCTACCGGCGATGTGCATGCGCCGGGCGATTTGTTGGCGCAGCTCAGGTGCACCGGGCGGGAAGGCATAATTGGCGCAGGAGTGGTCATAATGACGCGCTACCTTGATCAAACTGCGCTGCAAGGCACGCATCGGCATAAAACTGGCATCGGGTACGGCGGCTCCGAGTTGCACAAAACCGGGCTGGTTAGCGACTTTAGCCAACTGCAATACCAGCTCTTGGCCGGTGACTGCGACCGGTTTTTGTTCCGGGCGCGAAGGCTGGGGCAGTTTGGGTTTTAACCACGGGTGTTGCGCGACGTAATAACCGGAACGCGGACGGGCTTCCAGCGTCCCGGCATTCTCCAGCTGGCGCTGCGCCTGTACCACGGTGGATACACTCACCCCCATCTGCTGGCTGAGGCGGCGCACGCCGGGTAAACGTTCACCGGGCTGATAGACACCGTGTTCAATGTGGGTGCTGATCTGGTGGGCAATATCAAGATAGAGCGGCATGTTGTCCTGCATTCAGTACAGTTAGGCAAGGTAGAGTACAACACAATTCCTCTTCTTTGAAAACTGTACTGCTCAATTAAATAAATTCTGAATCTGTACTGAGTGTTGTGGGCGGCTTACCCTATACCCTCTTGGAAAAACAGTGAATAACAGGAGTCGATCATGGATATGCAGTGGCTGCTCGCCTTGCTCAGTTTTGCGTTTGTCACCTCGGCGACACCGGGGCCGAATAACCTGATGCTATTGGCGTCCGGGGCGAATTTCGGTTTCCGCCGGACGATTCCGCACATGCTGGGGATTTCGGTGGGGATGATTCTGCTGCTGTCGGTGACGCTGACTGGTTTGGGCGGGTTATTCGTGCAGTTCCCGCTGATGCATACCGTATTGAAGGTGGTGGGTGTGGCTTATCTGTTGTGGTTGACCTGGAAAATTATCAGTGCGTCGGTGCAGGAACCCGCACACGCAGGGGATACACCGACCAGCACGCAAGCCAGCGGCCAGCCCTTGCGCTGGTGGCAGGCATCGGCCTTCCAGTTCGTTAACCCGAAAGCGTGGATGATGTGCGTCGGCTCGGTGAGCAGCTTTACCCTTGCGGGTGAGCAATACCTGTGGTCTGGGCTGGTGATGATCGCGGTGTTTGCGGTGGTGAATTTACCGTCTATCTCGATGTGGGCAGGTTTTGGGGTGGTGATCCAGCGCTTTTTGTCGAATGCCCGGCGGCGGCGGTATTTCAATCTGTTTATGGGTGGTCTGACCGCTGCGACCGTGGTCATGATTGTCAGGACGTAACGGTAAAAGTATTTTCAAATTTCAAATCAAGAGGTGATGGCTATGTTTGAACAGGCACGCTGCTGGATGAATGGCAAGATAGTACCGGCTGAACAGGCCAGTGTTTCCGTGTTTGACCACGGGTTTTTATACGGGGACGGTATTTTTGAAGGAGTGCGGTTTTATAATCGCCAGGCTTTCCGTTTGCCCTTGCATTTAAAGCGTTTGCAACGCTCGGCGGCGGCGTTGCAGCTGCTGATTCCGTTGTCAGTGGATGAACTGGGTAAGGCGGTGCAGGCGACGATTGATGCGATGGCGTTACCGGATGGTTATTTGCGCATTATTGTCACGCGTGGCGTCGGTGTGCTGGGGATTAACCCTGCCACTTGCCAGCAGCCCAGCGTGATCGTGATTGCCGATCAGTTGCAGATGGTGAGTGATGCACAGCGCAGTCAGGGCGTGCGTGCCATTATTGCTTCGACGCGCCGTTCTACCCCGGATCGGCTTGACCCGCGCATCAAAAGCCTGAATTACCTGAATTCGATTCTGGCACGGATGGAAGCGAATTTTGCCGGAGTGGAAGAGGCTATTCTCCTGAATGACCGGGGTTTTGTCGCAGAAGGTACGGCGGATAACCTGTTTATCCTGCGCGATGGCGAACTGCTGACCCCGCCCTGCACCGAAGGCGCACTGGCGGGTATCACGCGCAGTATCGTGTTGGAACTGGCCGCTACCTTAGGCATGCCAGCGCGGGAAAGCGTGCTGACCGCGTATGATTTGTACTGTGCCGATGAGTGTTTCCTGACCGGTACCGGGGCTAAACTGATCCCGGTACGCGAGATCGATGGCCGCAAGATCAACGCGTGTCCGGGGGAAGCTTATCAACGTTTGTCCGTCGCTTTTACGGCACTGGTGCAGCGGGAGACGGGGGTAGGGGATTAGTGATGTTGTGCGCGCCCCCCATCGGTTCGCTGACACACTGGACACTGATGCCTCCCCTCCCCGGCGAGGCTTGTATGTCTACCCGGTTTTTATGGAATCCTTATAATCTCACCCGCTTGCACCAACCGGATGGCCTGTGCCAGCGAATCAGATAATGGCACCAGATCCTGAAAGCGGTTACTGACCGCCCGAATAACCACTGTGCCAAAAGTCCGCTTGGCAAAGTGTTGCTGATATTCAATATTGCCGTCAATCGTGATGAAAACATTGACCTGACGTTGCTCCAGTTCATCCAGCAAGGCGGTATCCTTGAGCCCGGCCAAACCTATCTGTGGAACTGTCCAGACCTCCCCGAATGGCAGCAAGCCGCGCAATCGTTTCGGCAAACATTCGTCAATAATGATCTTCATACTCAGGCCGCTTGCTGCTCCAACGCTGTTTCAGCACGTTGCAGTACATGCCTGACCTGCTCAAACGAAACGGTCGGGAAATCCTCCAGAAAATCTTTCACACTGTCACCCGCCACCAAATAGTCAAACAGATGGCGCACGGGAACACGGGTAGACTGAAAGACCAGTGTACCGCCCAAAATATCCGGGTCGCTTATTACCATTGGCATGATCGTTATCTCAATTGTCAGGTTGTCTGATTGTATTGTAGCAACTGGGTATCCGCTGGCATATACCGGAGACGTGTTTTCCCATTGATCACGTCCGCTCAGCTCCTTTAACCATTTTGATCCACTACCTAGCGCGGATGCTTCTCAATCCAATCCTTGATCCAGGGCTTGTGTTCCCGTATTTCCGCCTGGGTGAGACCCGTGAGCTCATGCGGGAACACCAGCCATTCATCCGTCTCGTAGACATAGAAATCTGGCACAAACTCCGTTTTGTTTTTTGTGGGTTTGTAATAGGGGGTGGCGATGCGAATATCGTGCGGCGTATTCAGGCGTGCTTCCGCGCGTATTTTTTCCAGCGTGGCCTTGATACTGTTGCCGGAGTCGAACACGTCGTCCACGATCAGCAAGGCATCAGTGGCGTTGATGTGCTTGATCAGGTATTCCAGCCCGTGCACCCGCACCTCGCGCCCTGTTTCATTCAGGCCGGTGTAATACGAGGTGCGGATGGCGATGTGATCGGTGGTCATGCCGAAATATTCGTAAAGCTCCTGCACCACAATCCCGACCGGCGTACCACCACGCCAGAGTGCGACAATAAAGTTGGGCTTGAAACCGCTTTCAAAGATTTTTTCAGCCAACAACAGCGAGCTGTCCATCAAATCCTGGGGCGTTAAAAAAGTTTTGCTGATAGTGTCTGACACGTTGGCCTATCCCTTCCGTTATGGGTGTCTTAATGGGCATCTGATCCCGAATGGTTCAGGACGTTAGCATCATTTTTGAAATTTCTCTATGCCGCTGTAAATTGGGGCGCATGTCCAGCGTGAGCAACTGGCCACCTTCGACCACAATGCGCCCGTGGATGATCGACAGATCAACATGAAAGGCCTGACAGAAAACGGCAGCTGCCACCGGGTCATGCCCGGCACCGGCGTAGTGCAGGCGATTCAGGTTAATTGCAATCAGATCGGCGCTTTTACCCACTTCCAGTGAGCCAATATCCGCCCGCCCCAGTGCCGCCGCACCGCCCCGGGTCGCCAGCCGCAAGGCCGCCCGCGCAGACATCGCTGCCGGGTCACCGGCGAAGCCTTCCCGCCCGCCGAGTGGCATGTGATCGGCGTAACGGTGCGGGGCAATCCGCTGGATGAGCATGGCCTGGCGAGCTTCTGCCAGCAGGTGGCTACCGTCATTGGAGGCTGAACCATCGACGCCTAAGCCGACCTTGACGCCCGCCTTTGTCATTTTCGGGACAGGCGCGATGCCGCTGGCGAGGCGCATGTTACTGGTCGGGCAATGGGCAACACCCGTGCCAGTGCGGGCGAAGGTGCTGATCTCGCGGTCATTCATGTGCACACAATGCGCATGCCAGCAATCACACCCCGTCCAGCCCAGCGATTCGACATAGTCCACCGGGCGCAAACCGAATTTCTGCAGGCAAAAGGCTTCTTCATCCAGCGTTTCGGCCAGATGGGTGTGCAAATGGACGCGCTGATACTGGCGTGCCAGTGCGGCGCTGTCGCGCATCAGTTCGGCGGTGACTGAAAACGGTGAACAGGGTGCCAGCACCAAGCGCAACATGGAATGATCCGCCGCGTCATGGTAAGTCTCGATCAGGCGTTGTGAATCCTTGAGGACGGCGGCTTCGTTTTCGGTGACTCTATCGGGGGGCAAGCCGCCTTTGCTTTCACCTAGCGACATGGAGCCGCGCGCGGCATGAAAGCGGATACCGATTTCGCCCGCTGCCCGGATTTGGCTGTCGAGCGTGCAGTTATTCGGGTAAATGTATAAATGGTCGCTGCTGGTCGTGCAGCCCGATAGCATCAGCTCCGCCATCGCCGTCAGGCTGCTGACATAGACGCCTTCATCGGTGAGTTTTGCCCAGATCGGGTACAGGGTTTTCAGCCAGGTGAACAGGTCAGCGTCCTGCGCCACCGCACGGGTCAGGGTTTGATACATATGGTGATGCGTATTGACCAAGCCGGGGAGCAGCAAATGATCACGCAGGTCGATCACCTGATCGGCAGTAGCGGGCAGGGTCGCGCTAGTGCCAACCTGTTGGATGACATGATCTTCAATATAAACACCCCCGTCCGTGATTTCGGTGCCAGCATCATCAAAAGTGGCAAGCAGCGTGGCATTTTTTAACAGGAGGGAAGGCATGTGGGCACCAGCAAGCGGGAAAAGCTGATTTTAGCGTCGAGTCCCCCAGCTTGTCGATCAATCTTGCACAGTTTGGAATAGCGGATCTCTTTTTATTAGTTAATTTTATGAAGAGCCTAAGAATCTGATAGCATTCTGTGCACTGCAGCATAGTAGTTCATGTTACAGTGCGCATTTTCATCTTTCCCCCGCTGATTATTAGTATAGAGGTTTCACAGTGACCAAATCTGAAGCATTATTCAAACAAGCCCAGCTGACTATTCCCGGTGGTGTCAATTCACCGGTGCGCGCATTTCGGGGCGTGGGTGGCACACCCCGTTTCATTGCCAGTGCGCGTGGAGCTTATATGTTTGATGCCGATGGTAACCGCCTGATTGACTATGTGGGTTCCTGGGGGCCGATGATTGCCGGGCATGCTCATCCTGAAGTGGTTGAGGCCGTGCGTGAGGCCGCGTTGAACGGTTTGAGCTACGGTGCGCCAACCGAGATTGAAGTCACGATGGCAGAAAAAATCTGCTCGATAGTGCCATCGATGGAAATGATGCGCATGACCAGTTCCGGCACCGAAGCCACCATGTCGGCCATCCGTCTGGCACGCGGTTTTACCGGGCGCAACTTCATTGTCAAGTTTGAAGGCGGCTATCACGGTCACGGTGATTCCCTGCTGGTGAAGGCCGGTTCCGGTTTACTGACCTTGGGTGAGCCCAACTCACCGGGTGTCCCGGCTGAACTGGCGCAATTTACCCTGACCTTGGACTACAATAACAGTGAACAGGTCAGAGAGGTCTTCGCGGCGCGGGGTAACGATATTGCCTGCATTATTGTCGAGCCCGTGTCGGGCAACATGAACTGTATTCCACCGGTGGACGGCTTCCTGCAGACTCTGCGGGAAGTCTGTGACCAGAGTGGCGCGGTGCTGATTTTTGATGAAGTCATGACCGGTTTCCGGGTTGCACAAGGTGGTGCTCAAGCCTTGTACCAGGTGAAGCCCGACCTGACCACGCTCGGTAAAATTATCGGTGGCGGTATGCCAGTCGGTGCTTTTGGGGGGCGTCGTGACATTATGAGCCATTTGTCACCGTTGGGTGCGGTTTATCAGGCGGGTACTTTGTCGGGTAATCCATTGGCCATGACCGCCGGTTTGAAGATGATGGAAATCATCTCCCGAGACGGCTTTTACGATGAACTGAATCATAAAACAGCTTTTTTCGTTAAAGGTATGCAGAATGCCGCTGATCAGGCGGGTGTTCCGTTTGCCAGTGTACAGGTTGGCGGCATGTTTGGGCTGTTCTTCACGGAAGAAAAACAGGTCACGACCTATCAGCAAGTGACGGCGTGTAATATTCCACGTTTCAACCAGTTCTTTCATGGCATGTTGGAGCGGGGAGTCTATTTGGCACCTTCTGCTTATGAGGCGGGCTTTGTCTCGACGGCTCATACCGAAGCTGATTTTCTGGAAACGCTGAGTGCTGCCCAAGAAGTATTTGCCATGCTCACACAGGATTCATGAATCCCAACCCATCGGGTTTGAGTTTGGCCGTCGCTATTCAGTCATTTTAAATATAAACAGTGTGAGTTACAGGGAATGTATCGGCTATTTTTTGTTGTTATTGTTCTACTTTGCCAGCCTGCCATTGTGCAGGCTGTGGATCGTTCATCCAGCCTCTATTCAGAGGTGGAAGAGTCTATCTACCAGATTCGGGTAGTCAACAAGCGGACGGGGTATAAACGTACCATTGGTTCCGGGTTTGTGGTAGCAGGACCGGATATTCTGGCGACCAATTACCATGTGATCAGTGCTTATGCAAATGACCCGGAGCTTTATTCACTGGATTATCTGGCTACCAATGGTAATACGGGTTCATTGCAATTGCTGGATGTGGATGTATTGCATGATCTGGCGGTGCTGGCGGCGCCGAATCCACTCGGGAAACCGCTAAAAACCTCACTCATTCCTGAGAAAGGTGCCATGTTATATGCCTTGGGTAATCCACTGGATTTGGGGTTTTCGATCGTTACCGGGACGAATAATGGCATTCTGTCGAATAGCGATGAGAATAATATCCTGTTCTCCGGCAATCTTAATTCTGGCATGAGCGGTGGCCCGGCACTGAATGAGCATGGGCAGGTGATCGGGATTAATGTCGCAACGGCGGGTAACGATGTCAGCTTTCTGGTGTCGGTGCAGTACCTGAATATTCTGCTGGAGCGGTTGAAAATGCGCAGTTTCAAACCGGCAGATGATTTGCGGGGTAATATTGTGCGCCAGCTGCATGATAACAGTGTCGAAACCATGCAGCGCCTGACTAACAATGAATGGGACAGCGTGAATATTGGGAGTTTCGAAGTACCGGCACGGCTCGATAAGTCGATTAGTTGCTGGGACAGCAGCAGTGATGCGGAAGAACGCGGGCTGGTGAATATTGTTTCCGCCAATTGCTCGAATGACCGTGATATTTATCTGGATGACAAGCTCAGTGTGGGCAGCATGCAGTATCAGTACACCTGGTATGAAAGTGACAAAATGATTCCGCCCCGCTTTTATCGGATGTATGAAGCACAAAATACCAGTGGACTGGAAACCACCACCAGCAAGGAAGACCAGACCCGTTTTCAGTGCCATACCGGTTTTACGAAAGTTTCTGGCAAGGATTTTAAAATGACGGTCTGTCGGCGTGATTACCGGCGGTATGCGGGTTTGAGTGATGTGCTGGTGACTGGTGTCATGGTTAGCGAGAAAAAACGTGGTTTGTTGTTTGACCTGTATTTGTTGGGCACCGATTTTGACAGTGCCACCGGTTTATTGAAACGGATGCTGGAGGCCTTTAAATGGCAGCAGTAGATTTTATTCTGGAAATTAATACCCGTAGCCTCAATCAGTACTACCGTTTGCGTGAGTTTCCGGTGAGCGTGGGGCGGGCACTGGATAATGACATTATTCTGTCGGATGCGACGGTGTCGGCTCATCATCTGGAGATTGATCGTGATCCTGCGAGCGGTGAGCTGATCATTCGCAATTTGCAAGCAGAAAGTGGTTTACCCGCAGACCGTGAGCGGCGCGAAGAGCGTGTCAGCGTGGATACGCCCGTCCACTTGCGACTGGGCAACCGGCGGGCGCGGCTGCTGCGTTCCGACATGGAAGTTTCACGTGCCAGTGTGCGCAACTGCAATGGTTTCTATCTGTTGTTTTGCAGACCGGGCTGGTCGGTCGCTTTGCTGGCCATGATGCTGTTTGCCTTCTTGTATGAAAACTATCTGCAGACCATGTTTTCGAAAGAAGTGGTTTATTACCTGAGTGGCATCATGCCTTACCTGATGGGAATGATCGCCATGACCTTGCTGGTCGCCGGTATCAGTCGTCTGTCCATTCAGCGCTGGGAGGTGGGTGCGGCAGCGAGTCTGGCATCGCTCTTTATGCTGGTGCCGCATCTGCTCGGTGAGCTGGGGCATGCGCTCAACTATTTCTTTACGGCGGACTGGCCACTGGAATGGCTGCTTTTGTTGAGTAACTTCCTGCTCTTGCCCATTCTGTTATACGCTTATATCCGGCTGATACATCATGCCGAACGTTGGCCTGCAGTCGGGATTGCCTTGTTGTTCAGTGCGCCTCTGCTGGTGTATCAGGCCACGGATATGGCGGATAATCTGGCGGTTGCCAACGAGTTTACAGGTGAGGCAAAATTCAGCCGTACCTTAAGCTCATGGGATGTGCGTCTGCAGCCCACTCAGACGATTGGGGATTTTATTCTCAGCAGCCGCGAGGCTTTACCGCCTATCCCGGTCGATACTGATCAGTAAACCAAGCAGTCAACAAACCACCCTGCTCACAAATCACCATAAAGATGCTGCAACAAGGCCAGTACCGTCACGCTGGCCGTTTCAGCCCGCAGAATGCGGGTGCCGAGTGATATTGGCTCGACCCCGGCTTGCAGGCACTGCGCCACCTCTTCATCCGTAAAGCCACCTTCCGGGCCAATCAGTACCTCCAGTGCGGTGGGGGTGGTGGCGGAACTGATGGCACCCGCTTTGGACAGGCGTGGGTAATCGCCCGGCGCGAGGATCAGGCGTTTGTGTTGCACGGATGGGTGCTGCGCGGGGTTCTGAGGCTTGGCTGGCTGGGCGAGCCAGGCTTCCAGGCTGAGCGGTTCCAATACCTGCGGCAAGCGGGTACGCCCGCACTGTTCACAGGCACTGCTCACGACCGCCTGCCAATGCTGTAATTTTTTCTCCTGCTTGTCCTTGCCCAGCCGCACCACACTGCGCTGGGTGATCAGCGGCTGGAAGTGGCTGATACCCAGCTCCACCGCCTTTTGCAAAGCAAAATCCATTTTATCCGGCTTGATGATGGCCTGAACCAGCGTTAGCTGCAAACCGGATTCGCGCTCAACCGGATCGAACGCTTCAATCAGCAAACTTGCGGAGCGTTTGCCCACCTGTTCCAAGCGGGCAAGATACTCACCGCCTTCACCATTGAACAGGATCAGCGCTTCGCCTGCCTGCAGACGCAGTACCTGGATGGCGTGGCGGAAAAGTTCCGCCGGAAGCTCCCGCTGTGCGCCGGTTTGCAGGGGGATAGGAAGGTAAAAACGGGGGATGCGCATAGGTTAAGCTTGCCGTGTATTTAAAAGGATGGACGGGCACTGATTGTACGTTTCTGGCGCTCATGTCTCAAGCATCAAGCTGGCCGCGCAATCCCTTTCAGGGTCGAAAAGGGCAGGTCTTTAGCCAAAAACACAAAGTCCTGCAGGTATTTCAGTTCCAGGCTTTCTTCGCGCACGGCCGCATACAGCGTATTGAATACCCCCGCACCCAGCGAGCGGGCGGTCACAAAATTACGGTCAATGTATTCATCCGCCGCCCAGTTTGGCAAGCTGCACAGGCCGCGACCACTGGCGACTAATGCGACCATCATCACCGTCAGTTCACTGTCGCGAATATGCGCCGGTTCTACGTCGGCGGGGCGCAGGAACAGGCGGAAAATATCCATCTTGCGCGGCGGCACCGGGTAAATGATCAGGGTCTGGTCTTTCAGCATCTCGGCTTCTATGACGGGGACTTTCACCAGCGGGTGATCGAGGGGCAGGATCAGCATGGATTCATACTGGAACAGTGGAATATAGCTGATGCCATTAATCGGTTCAGGGTCGGCAGTGATCACAAAATCAAGGTCGCCCTGCACCAGCGCTGCCAGACTGTCAAAGCTGAAACCACCGGAAATATCCAGCTCAACCTGTGGCCATTCGCTGCGAAACTGGTTAAGGGTGGGCAATAGCCACTGGTAACAGGAGTGGCATTCAATCGCAATATTGATACGCCCACCATCACCGCTCACCAGCCGGGTCAAATCCTGTTCCAGTCGGCCAAAGCGTGGCACCACATCCCGCGCCGTATCGAACAGGCGTTTGCCCGCCGGAGTCAGGCGTAAGGGTTTGGCCTTGCGGTTGACTACGGGCAGGCCGATGCGTTTTTCCAGCTCACCCAGCTGATGCGAGAGTGCGGAAGGAGTCAGGTGCAAGCGCTCGGCGACCTCCACCAGGGTTTCACTGCCATCGAGAGCCAGAATCAGTTCCAGGTGCTTGCGCTGTATGTTCATTGAAATTTTCTCAATTTTTGTTTGATAAAGTTGAAATTGTCTTTATTCAGAAAGCATACGAAAATAGGAGCCTGATAACAACTGAATCACAGCCGAGAATTAAGCATGACCACCAACAGCCTGACTCATCCTACTTTGTCCTTTGAATTCTTCCCCCCGAAGAACACACGCATGGAGCGCACCTTATGGCGCAACATTGGCCAACTGGAAATGCTCAAGCCTGCTTTTTTCTCGGTAACCTATGGCGCACTGGGTAGCGAACGCGACCACAGCCTGGAAACGGTTTTCAACATGCAGCGCGAATGCCAGGTGCCGGTGGCGGCTCATTTGACCGCAGCAGGACATACCCGTGCGTCCTTGCTGGAACTGGCCAGAAAGCTCGCTGATAACAATATCAACCGTATCGTTGCCTTGCGGGGTGATGCCGACCTGACCGAAGGAGGTTTGAGCGATGTGGCCGACATGGTCGCAGCCTTAAACACCGTGGCTGATTTTGATATTAGCGTGGCGGCTTATCCGGAAGTTCACCCCAAAGCGCCCAGCCTGCAAGCGGATCTGTTGCAACTCAAGCGCAAGCTGGATGCGGGTGCGCAGCGGGCATTGACCCAGTATTTCTTTGATGCGGACGTGTTCTTGCGCTTCCGTGATGCTGCGGTTAAGGCCGGAATTGAACAGGCGCTGGTGCCGGGGATCCTGCCTGTCCATGATTTCGACAAGGTGCAATCCTTCAGTGCCCGCTGTGGCGCGAGTGTCCCGGAACGCTTGCACGGTATTTTTGCCGGTACCGTCGCCGGTAGCCAGGAGCAGAAGCAGATCGGGATCGAACAGGCGGTTAAATTATGCAATACCTTGCTGGCTGAAGGTGTTGATCAGCTGCATTTTTATACCCTGAACACGCCGAGTTTGACTTTCGAAGTCGCTCACCAGCTGGGCTTGCCACTGGCTTGGGACAAGCCGAAGTTGGCGCTAGCGGCTTAAGTAGCTGGTTTAGTCGTTTCGTGGTTTAACCCGTGACTTTGGCCTTCTGTTTCCGCTGCTGCTGCAGCTGTTCATGCGCTGCAGTCGTGCCATCGTGGAAGGTGCCGAACCAGGTATCACAGGGGACTTCCAGATTGCCATAATTACAGTCGAGGTAGCGGTGGTGCAGCTGGTGATGGAAGGTGCCCAGTGCCAGGCGGTTTTTACCACCGACCAGCAAACCGTTATAACCGGTGTGCGAGGTCGCAGCCGTTAACGACTGGTGCATCATGTGAAACAGAATATGCAAAGGGTGTGCCGCCACTACCCCATGGATCAGGATCGAGCTGAAATAAATCAGATGTTCCAGCGGATGCATCGACAAGCCTGACCAGGGGCCAACATTACTGTTACGGTGATGCAGCTTGTGCACCCGCTGGTAAACCCGTGGCCAGTGCATCCAGCGGTGTACCCCATAAAAATGCAGCGAAATCCACAACGGGGTCAAACCAAACAGCAGCACAAACCAGAGTGGATGATCATGCCAGTGCAGCACGGGCGCATAGCCATTCGCCATCGCCCAGAACATCAGCACTTCGTAGGCCGTCCAGAACGTCACGCCACTGGCCAGCGTCCAGAACATATTGTCCCGCACCTGATTGCCGAAGGTAAACGGTTTGCCCTTGTCTACCAGCTCACGCGAGTCATGCCGTAACTGTGTGCCCTGTTTTTGCCAATAATAAAAGTACAAATGCAGCCCACCAGCCACCCCGATCATCAACACTAAATTGCGCAGGTACAGGCTTGCAATCCAGTCAACACTGAGGGTTTGGGTTACCTCCAGCGGCGGCTGCAGCCAGAACCATGAAATCAGCGCCAGCACCATCAATACGGTATTCTCACCCACCACCAACCAGCGGGCAGCCAACCAGCGCCCGATGGCGCGTGGTTGCAGCGGCCATTGAAACAGCGGCGAGGGCTGAATGGGTACTGTGGGGCGGTAATGCCATTGCGTATCGAAACGGTTACGGGCGGCGGCGCTTGATGGGGTTGGGGTGGTCATAAAGTGAGCCGCAGTTTAGCGCGGGTCAGATCGCTGAATGGAAAGGAGACAAAGATCACATCTCTTGCTGAAATGCCTGCCATGCCTCATCCTCTTCAGGTCGATTCCAGTCTTTTGCCAGTGCAGCTTCGCTCAGCAAGGCGGACTCGTCCAAAGATTCAGACTCATCCAGAATAATAACCAGTGCCCGGTGTTTGTCTTTCAATCTAATCGACTCTTTCAGGTGGACTTTTCCATCCCGGTCGATTTCAGCTTCAATTGCCTGGAACATAACGGTTCTCGCAGTGGTTTGATAGGTTGATCATAACGGAATTCAGGTTGTGTCGACAATCTTTAGCAGCTGCGACGTGGCATTGCCCACCTCACAAACTCCCGCTCCGTTTAATATTCAAATACCGGTTAATCAACTGGGTTGATAACTCCGTGGGTGGTACGTCGATGCTTTGCGCTCCGGCGGCGCGTACTTTTTCCAGGGTTTGCTGACGCAGGTGCAGGTAGTGTTCGGTGGCGGCCTGTTCGAGTGCGTCTTCGAGGTTGTCTACCGGCTGTTGCAGTTGTTGGTCGAGTGCCTGTTCACGCATGCTGGCGAACAGTAACAGGTGGCGTTTACGCAGCAGATGCAGGGCGGGTAGCAGGTCGTCGGTGTCTTCATCGCGCAGATTGCTGATCAGGATCACCAGTGCACGTTTTTTCTGCCGCACCAGTAATTCGGTGGCTGCCTGACTGTAATCCGGCGCTTGCGGGGTGGCTTGCAGGTCATACAGTGCATTCAGAATCTGGTTGAGGCTGGTCTGGCCTTTTTTCGGGCGCAGCCAGCGTTGTGCACCCCCAAAGGTGCCCAGACCCACCGCATCACCCTGTTTCAGCGCAACATACGACAACAGCAGGATAGCGTTCAGGGTATGGTCAAAATGCGATAATTCGCCGTCTTTGGCCTGCATGCGATGGCCACAGTCCAGCAGGAAAAACACCTCCTGATCACGTTCATCCTGATACTCGCGTGAGATCGGCTTACTCAGGCGGGCGCTGGCTTTCCAGTCGATCTGACGCAGGCTGTCGCCGGGGCGGTATTCGCGCAGCTGATGAAAATCCTGCCCCTCGCCGCGCCGCCGCCGTTTGATGATACCCATCTGGCTCAGGTGGTTATCGGTCGCCAGCAATGCATATTGCGAAATCGCTGCAAAATTCGGATACACCCGCACTTCGGATACGACCGGCAACTGGCTATCCCGCCACCAGAGTTGCAGGCGCGACAGTATCCGCAGCTGCACGCCTGCAAATACATGCTTGCCCCGTTGCAGCGGCTTCAGGGTATAGGCAGGCTGGGCGAACTGACCGGCAGCCAGTGGAAAGCGCAGCGGCATACCGCGCACCTCAAAGCTTTGCGGGTAATGCTCGTAAGCCTCGACCTGCAATGGCCGCTGGCCGTGGTTGGTCACGCTCAGGTCAGCGGTATGCCGAATACCGACCGGCAGTGTAGACGGCAGGTTACGCACCACTGTCAGCGGCGGCGCAGGCAGCATCAGCACCGCATCCAGCAGCCAGACCAGCAAGCTAAGCCCCAACCCGGCCAGCCAGACCGGCAATAACACCGGGAAAATACTGCCCAGCAAGGCCAGCAGCGCGTTCAGACCCAGCAGGTAGAAACTGCGGCGGGCGGGCAGGATCAAGGGCAGGCGCACCGCTGCACTCATTGGCGCGGTGCTTCCGTTTTGTCCAGCACGCTGCTGAGCACATGATCGGTGTTATAGCCTTCCAGCTCCATTTCCGGTGCCAGCGAAACGCGGTGACGCAGCACCGGCAAGGCCACCTGCTTGATGTCATCCGGGTGCACAAAATCACGCCCGGCGAGTAAAGCATGCGCCCGCGCCGCCCGTACCAGCGCAATACTGCCGCGTGGCCCCGCCCCAAAGCGCAAACCCTGACCTTTGCGGGTGGCCTGGGTAATGCGTACTGCGTAATCGGTGACGCTATTATCCACCGCGATATTGGCCGTGACTTGCTGCATCAGCATGACTTCTTCCATGCTTGCCACGGTGCGCAGCTGATCCAGATGAAAATGATCACCGATTTGCTGGTTGGTGACCGCGTGTACCAGCGCAGTCTCTTCCGCCAGTGAGGGGTAGTTGATGTAGATTTTGAGCAGAAAACGGTCGAGCTGCGCTTCTGGCAAGGGGTAAGTGCCTTCCTGTTCCAACGGATTCTGCGTGGCCAGCGTCATGAACGGCAAGGGCACCGGATGCGAAGTACCCTCGATAGTCACTTGCTGTTCTTGCATCACTTCCAGCAGCGCCGATTGGGTTTTGGCGGGTGCCCGATTGATCTCGTCCGCCAGTAACAGGTTGGTAAACACCGGGCCTTTGCGGACTTCAAAGCGCTGGTTTTTCATATCAAACAGCATGTGGCCGCTAATATCAGCGGGCATCAGGTCAGGCGTGAACTGGATGCGGGCAAACTGGCCGGAGACCGTTTTTGCCAATGCACGCACCAGCAGGGTTTTGCCCAGACCCGGCACCCCTTCGATCAGCACATGCCCACCCGCCAGCAGGGCGATCAGGGTTTCACGCACGACCGGCTGCTGGCCGATCAGCGCCTTGCCGATTTGCTGGCGAATCTGTTCTGCCAGCTGGCTGGCCTGTTCCAGAGTCATGGCGGGTACAGTCATGTTATTTTCCTTAGCCTGTTGGCGAGTTTTACCAGCCGGACAAAGTAAGCTTCATCCGGGCGCCTGGCAGAGTTGACAGGATTGGCGGTGGTATCCGCCAGTAATGATTCAAGGGCTGCATGTTGTTCGGGTGGCAGTTGCAGGTAAGTGCCCAAAGCACTGGCCTGTTGCGATAGCGTCAGTCCCGCCCAACCGGGGATGTGCTGCCGGGCGTTTTGTTGCAGGGCAAGGTGGGTGCTGTGAATCAGTTGCTCACGCCCATTGGCTGGCTGTTTCCACAAAAACTGCCCACTGGCCTTGATATGCTCGCCTATCCGGCGGCGTTCCGGGATGGGTTCAGGGATCAGCGCGCCAAAGCGTGGAATCAGCGCCCAGAAAACAAACAACAGCGTTAAACCCGCCATTGCCAATAATGCCCAGGCATGTGCAAGCAGCAGGCTGAACAGTGATGGCAGGGTGTCTTTATGAATGAGCAGTACGTCTTTGAATTGCGGGTTGTGGCTGTGCAGCAAATACCACAGCAGGCTGGCGTGTTCGGCGTGGTCAATACTCTGGTTTTCGATGAAATCAAGGCTGGCCGCGAGTGTCACCAACCCGGCACCGTATTCAGTCTGTAATAGCCAGGTATTTTCACCAAAACGGTATTCAGTTGTATGGCGGGTTTTATCCTTGACAAGCAGGCTATTGAAAAAATCCAGCTCCACATCCAAGGCTTGCGGCGCAGTCACCAGCTTCACCGGAAAAGGCAAATCATCCTCATCAACCAGTACATGCTTGCCGATCTCAATCCCCAGCAACTGTTGCAGCCAGTCGCGGCCTTCCACTGATGCCTGTTCGGTATCAGTGGAAGCATCGTCACTCGTTTCCAGGTCGACGCGGGCGCGGGTGAGCAGATGGCCGCCGCGTTGCACCCACGCCAGCAATTCTTCGGTTTTTTCTTTGGAAAAGGTATAGCGTTGTGTGTCGAGCACAATCACCGTATCAGTACCCGGCAGGCTGGCGATCCCCTCCTGAGCTTGTGCACCGATGCCCATGCGTTTGATGAACAGGCGGGCAGCGAACAGGTCGTTCGTCCGCGCCTCACCCCGGTATCCGGCGTATTCGTCGATTTCCTTGAGTTCATAATTGCTCAGAAACCAGAGTGTGCCCGTGGCCATAATCGTGAGTGTGAACAGGGTAAACAGGATGCCCTGCCAGTTCAGGGACTTCATGCGGCCACCTTCGCTGTTGCTGGCTTGTTGTCAAGCGCGGAGAGTGGCGGCTGTGAATGTTCTGAGTGTTCTGAATGTTGTGAGCGTTGAAACTCCGGCCATTGTTGTAATAGTGCTTCGATAGCCGCCGCATCCGGCTCGCGGTGGGCGTAGGCAATCGCTTGCCAGTGGCGGGTAATGTTGCGCAGGTAAGCAAAGCGTTCCTCGGCCAATACCGGCTGGGCGAGGCGCAGAATATCACCTTCAGTATGCCCGTCGTGAATGCGGATGTCTTCCGCGCGGGTCAGCAGCATCAGCGCACCCCGGTACAGGAGGCTGAGCGTTTCACGGATCTGGCCCGCTTGCCAGAGTGCCCGGGCGCTCGCGGCAATGTCAGCGGGCAGTGATTCGGGGCGAATGTCCATGCCAAACAGTACCTGCGGTTTTTCAGCCAGCGGTGTTTTTTGGCGGTGGGGCGTGAGCAGGGCAAGTATCTTGTGCCGATAAACAAAAGCCAACACCAGCCCGACCAGGACGGCCACCCAAAGCAGGCCTTTCAGGGCTTGTGACAATAACTGAATCGCCCCATCGGCCATCTGGAAAGGGTCATCCTGTTTTTTACTGTTATCCCGTGCTATCCAGGTGGTGATTTTACGCCGCTGGGCGAGTTCGTCGGCGGCCATTACCTCGGTCATCATCTGTGGGGCGATGCTGACCGGCTGGCGTTCTGCCGGTTGGTACTCGGTGCGCTCGCTACTGTCTGCTGCCTGCACCGTGCCGGGTGTACTGCTTAAACCGAGCACCAGCAGGCAGGCCAGCAACAGGGCGGGTAATGTTGGTTGTGCCTGCTGCTGCGCCCGTTGCATCATGCCGTGCAAACGCTCACCGATGCTGCGGAAGGCGATTTCTATGTCCCACGCTTCCAGCTGGGTACGCCGGTTCAGGTATAAACTGAACCCGGCGGCCACGTAAAACGGCTCAAGCACGCCAATGGCCAGCAGATAGAACATATAGTCGATCAGCTCTTGCCAATATTGGTTTTCCAGGCTGCTGTCTGCGCTGAACAGGCTCTTGACGTGTTCCCAGCTTTGTCCGGTCGGGTCAAGCAGTAGTACCAGCGCGTATAAAGACAGAATGATAATCCATTCCAGATTGGCGCAGGCGAAGGTCAACCACACCGCCTGACTGCGCCCTTGCAGGTGTAGCAGATTCTGGCGCTGTTTGCGTTCGGCACCTTGCAGGCCTTCCAGCTGCCAGACCGGCAGGTCGTAACTGCGTGAGAAGGATAAACGCCGGTAAGTGAGGCCACTGAGCAAGCCATTGCGCCGTAACAGGCCGGGCAGGGCGCTCAACACTTCCGCCGTACTGAGTTTGCGTGCAAACAGGCTGTGGCTTAAGATATGCAGCAGCAGGCGGTCATAGACGGGTTTTAGCCACCAGACAACGATCCCGCACGTCCATTTATAGCCCTCCGGCATCAGCAACCAAATCGGTACAGCGACCAGAATCAGCAGCACCATCCAGCTCGGGAACAAAGTGCGCGCGTTTTGCTGGACGAGCATAAACCCTAAGTCAATCGCCTCCCAGGGGGATCGCTGGCGAACGTGGGTGGTCAGGTCAGCCGGTTTCATGCGTTGGCCTCCTCATTACGCCCGACCCGCCGGAAATAAGTCAGTACCAGCACCCAAAGGGCGATACCCACCAGATACTTGAACCAGGCCGGAATGATCGCCTGTGATGACCAGAAAGCCTCAACAAAGGCGGCCATCAGAAACAGTAAGGCCGCACCATACAGAATCTGGATCGCGATTTTACTGTTGTCCAGCAAGGCCAGCCGGCGTGACTTGCGCCCCGGCATCACCAGCGCTTCCGCCAGTTTCAAACCGGCAGCACCGGAGAGCACAATCGCGGTCAGCTCAAAAGCGCTGTGCCCGGCGACAAAGCCCCAGAAGGTTTCGAGGTAGCCGATATGCGTCAGATGCCCGGCGACCGCACCAATGGTCAGGCCGTTGAACAGCAGGAAGAACAGGCTACCCAAGCCATAGAGCAAGCCGCCCGCGAATACCTGAAAACCAATACCGGTATTGTTGCGGATATAAAAACCAAACATCAGTACATCGCTATCGGCTTCACGTTCACGACCCAGACGCGAACTGTGTTCCGGGTCATACATTTGCTCCATCTGTGCCACCTGCTGGCCGTCGATCACGGCATACACCAGCTCCGGCTCGATCTGAATCGCAATCAGCATGGCGAAGAAGCTACCGAAAAACACCAAGGCCGATAGCGCGACCACTTTGCTTTCCTGGCGCACGCGCTGTGGCAGGTCGTGCAGGAAGAAATCAACGACGTTATGCCAGAAATGCAGGCGGCTGGAATACAGCTGGTGATGACCCCGCACGACCAGCTGATTCAGGCGCTCAATCAGCAAGGGGCTGTACATGCGTGACTGCGCCAAAGCCAGATGATGGCACAGGCGGCGATAAGCTGCCGGAAAATCAATCTCTGGTAGATCCTTTGCCCGCAGTTTACGTTCTTTGCCGGGCAGCTGCTGAAAATCCAGCCAGTTTTCGAGGTCTTGCCACAAGGCTTGGTGCTGCTCAACAAACAGTGACTGTTTCATGTGCGTTGTCCGGTCAGCCAGCTGGCGATACCGTGCAGATGGGCGGCGGCATCTTTTTTACCGGCGACCAGCATGGCGGTCATGGCGGCCAGTTCTTGCTGGCGTTCATGGGTCAGGGTCTGCTGGCGTTGGGCAAACAGGATAATGGCCTGCTGTTCGGCGAGGCTTAAGGGAATGTCCGGCACTTGCGGGCGGGCGCTGAAGTCCTGTGCCTGTCCATTCCGGGTGGTTTTATGCAAAACGACCGTATTGGCCGCCAGATCACCCAGGCGTTGAAAGCGGCGGGTCATGAGGGTGCTCAGCAAACCGAAGCCATACAGAAAAGGCAGAAAGTCGACCACTCGTAACAGGTTTCGTACCACGGACGCGGCGGGCGAAACCGGGCTGGCGTCGACTTGTGCTACATAGATTTGCAGGAATTTTTTACCGGGTGTCTGTCCCTGCTGGCGCAACTCAAACCAGACCGGATAGAACCATTCCAGCAGGAAAATGAAAATCATGGAAAGCCCCATACCCAAATTACCCATGAAAGCCAGCGCACTGACGACCAGCAGACTCACCGCCGCGCGTATGCACAGGTCGATTAGCCAAGCGAGTGTGCGTGGTATCGGCCCGGCGGGGGACAGTTCCAGGGCAATGCCTTCTGGGGTGTTAACCGTGTAGGTGGTATCAAAACGCATAATAATTGGTAGGTATGGATGCTACTTTTTAATGGGTAAATGGCTTATGCTTGTCAATTCTTTCACCAAAGCATGAAGTCGCTATGCCGGCTTGTCAACCCGAAAACGATAAAGAACGTAACTTGAGTAGAGCACCGAATGTTTACTGACGAAAAGACTGAATACGCCATCCCCGTTCAACTGGTGATGGAGGCTAATCTGGACGAGGTGAAAACCGCTTTGTCTGACTTTGATCGCACCTGGCTGGAAGTGCATGGCTTCAAGGCGCGGGCGGGTGACATTTGCCTGCTGCCCGATATTAATGGTCAGCTGGAACGGGTCATGGTTGGGCTGAACCGGGATGAGGGCATGCTGTGGTCGCTGGCCGCGTTGCCAACGCAGCTGGCTGCTGGTGATTATTATCTGGAAGGTGACTGGAAGGCAGAAGACCATTTGCAGGCGGCGATTGGCTGGGGTTTGGGCAGTTACCGCTTCGACCAGTTTCGCAAGGTAGACGAAAAAGAACCGCCCTTGTTATTCGTGCGGGCAGACAATGACCGGGTGGATGCTTTTGTCGAGTCGATTGCACTGGTGAGAAATCTGGTCAACACCCCCGCCAACCACATGATGCCGCAAGATCTGGAAGCGGTTATGCAACGGCTGGCTGAAGTGCATGAGGCGGATTTCAATGCGATTACCGGCTTGGCTTTGCTGGAGGCGAATTTCCCGACGATTCATGCCGTGGGGCGTGCCAGTGCGCATGCACCGCGCCTGCTGGAACTGAATTGGGGGGATGAAGAAGATCCACTGGTGACGCTGGTGGGCAAAGGTGTCTGTTTTGATACCGGCGGGCTGGACATCAAGCCGTCTTCCAGCATGCGTCTGATGAAAAAAGACATGGGCGGCGCGGCGCAGGTGCTGGGCTTGGCCAAACTGATTATGCAGCTGGAATTACCGGTGAACCTGCAGGTTTTGATTCCGGCGGTTGACAATGCCATCAGTGGCGATGCGTTTCGCCCCGGCGATGTGATCAAGACCCGTTTGGGCAAAACCGTCGAAATTGACAATACCGATGCAGAAGGGCGCTTGGTGTTGTGTGATGCGCTGGCCTATGCGGTGGAGGCTGATCCGGATGTAATCATTGATTTTGCTACCCTGACCGGTGCGGCACGGGTGGCGTTGGGCACGGAAATTCCGGTGTTTTTCACGAATAGTCGCAGCCTGATGCAAAAATTGCAGGTCGCCTCCACGGTTAGTAATGAACTGATCTGGAATCTGCCCTTGCACCGTCCGTACTTCGAAAAACTGAAAAGCACTGTGGCGGACATGACGAACAGTGGCGACAGTTACGGTGGTGCGATTACGGCAGCGCTCTACCTGAATGAATTTGTGCCAGCGCGGGTGCCTTGGGCGCATTTCGATATTATGGCCTGGAACCTGCGCGCCCGTCCGGGGCGTCCGGTCGGTGGTGAGGCGATGGGTCTGCTGGCGGTGTTCAAGTATCTGGAAACGACGTTTGGCGATGACATGGATGGCGAATGACGCTTAAATCCCGAAACGCCCCGGTGCATAGGGGGTGCTATCGAAAGCCGTCTTCTGCCCGGTCAGCAAATCGGCGAGTAATTCCCCCGACGCGGGGCCGGTAGAAAAACCGATGTGCTGGTGGCCGGTGTTTAACCATAATCCCGGCTGCCGGGTGGCACCAATCGCGGGCAGGGCATCGGGTAAAGTCGGGCGGCAACCCATCCAGTCCGGTGCCTGACGGGCACCCAGCTCCATAATACCGCGTGCGACCTGCTCGCTGCCGTCCAGTTGTTCCGGGCTATAGTCGGCGGCTTGCTGGTTCAGCTCTACGCCACAAGTCAGGCGCAAACCGGTTTCCATCGGCGTGAGTACATAGCCGCCGCTCACATCGTAAATCGGGCGGGTGATACTGTGCCCTTGTTCGGGCTGGAAATGCCGATGGCCACCGCGTTCAAACAGCATCGGCAGCTTGATACCCGGTTTGAGATCCAGCTTTGCCAGAAAATCCTTTGACCACGGCCCAAGTGCCACGACCAGTTGTGCGCCCTCCAGCGTATTGCCATTGTCCATTATCAGTTGCCAACCCTGTCCGGTCTGCTTAGCCTGTGTGACATCCAGCGTTTGCAGTTCACCGCCGCGTGCGACAAACAGATCGGCATAGGCTCGTGTGACCGCGCCGGGGTTATCGACCGAGTTAATATCCTGGAGCCAGAGCGCACGTTCAAACACCGGCTGCAGGGTTGGTTCCAGCGCCTGAATCTGTGGTTTATCCAATACCTGGTAGCGGATGGCGTATGCGTCCAGAATGGCACGATCCGCCGCAGCCGCCTTGAAGCTCGCTACACTGCGATAAAGCTTGAGCCAACCGGTATTACGCAGGCGGGCTGATTGTCCGGCGGCTTGCAGCCATTCAGGGTGCAGCTGATGGGTGTGCAGGATAAGCGCGTGCAGGGCTTTAATGCGCTCTGCGGTGCTACTGGGGCGTGCATGCCAGAGAAATTGGGCAAAATTACCCGCCTCGCGCAACAGATAAGCGGGCTGATAGCGAAAGCCCAGGCTTTTCTTCATCAGCAGGGCAGGCAGGCTGGCAAACAGGCGCGGGGTATTGAACGGAATCAGCGAACTCAAGGCGATAATCCCGGCATTGCCATACGACGTTTCGCTGCCCGGCGGTTTGCGATCCAGCAGAATCACCCGTTGGCCGCGTGCCTGTAAAGCCAGTGCAGTCGATACGCCGACGATACCGGCACCGAGGACTAGAATGGGGGGAGTCAGGGGTAAATTCATGTTGGTTGTACTCGTATGTTATCGGTTTGCAGATAACGCAACACACCCTGCCCAGCCTGCTGGCCGGTCGCGAGGCAAGCATTCAGCAGATAGCCACCCGTGGGCGCTTCCCAGTCGAGCATTTCTCCGGCGCAAAATACGCCCGGCAAGGCCTTTAACATCAGGTGTTGATCCAGCGCCTCAAACCTTACTCCGCCCGCAGTGCTGATCGCTTCATCCAGTGGTGTGGTGCCGGTTACGGTAACCGGCAGGGCTTTCAGCGCACCGGCCAGTTGTGTCATATCCTGCAGCTGCTCTTTTGAACATAGCTCAAATACCAGCGCCGCTTTGACGCCGTCCAGTTTTAAGCGGCTTTTCAGGAAGGTTCCGAGGCTTTTGCTGCTGGGTTTGCTGTGCAGGATGGCTAATAATGGGGGTGCGTCAAGATGCGGGCACAAATCCAGCGTGAAGGTGGCGGTTTGTTGCGCGTTGATCATCTCGCGCAGGCGGGCGGAGAAGGCGTAAATCAGGCTGCCTTCCATCCCTTGCATGGTCAGGGTAATTTCACCCAGCCGGTATTCATGCACCCCCTGCAGGTCGGTAAAACTTAAGGCGACCGGCTTTAACGGTGCACCGGCAAAACGGTCGGTGAGCAGCTGGCTCCAGCCTGCGCTGCGCACAAAGCCGCAGTTGGCGGGCTGCAAGGGCGCAAGTTCAATACCCTTATCCGCCAGCAACGGCCACCACGCGCCATCACTGCCCAGCTTTTTCCAACTCGCGCCGCCCATCGCCAGCACTACCGCTGTATAAGGCACGCTGATGGGTGCGGGGTCGGCTTGATTCGCCTGATTCGCCTGAGTGCTGTGCGCAAACAGTAGTTGCCCGGCTTGATCCCAACCCCGCCAGCGCTGGCGGGGATGAATCCGCAAGCCTTGTTGCTTCAGTTGCGTAAGCCAGGTGCGCAGGAGTGGGGCGGCTTTCAGTTCTTTGGGGAAGATACGCCCGGAGGTGCCAATGAAGGTTTCCACGCCGAGTTCCGCACACCATGCGCGCACGGCGTCTGCATCAAACCGGGCGATTAACGGCTCCAGTTCTGGCTGGCGCTCGGCGTAGCGGCTGCAGAAATCGGCAAACGGCTCGGAATGCGTGATATTCATGCCGCCAATCCCGGCCAGCAGGAACTTGCGCCCCACCGACGGCATGGCATCGTAAAGGTCAACCGGGTAGCCCGCCGCAGTTAACTGTGCGGCAGCCATTAGCCCGGCAGGGCCGCCACCGATGACCACGATGGCAGGGGGAGGTGAGGAAACAGGGTGCACGCGGTTTACCTTTTTTCAAGTCAGCGGAACGGGTAAGGGGATGATAGCATGGCATGTGTGGGGCTTACCTGGCCTTCTTGGCCTTCTTGGCCTTGCCCCTGATTTTCCAGCACGCTCATCAAATCGCCCTCCACCCTTCGAAACAAAACGGATTAAACACCGCCTGACCCCACAGCCGTTTCCGCTCCACAAGCGCCAGCCCCGCCGCATCACAGCATTCAGGCCAATAATCTTCCACAACAGAAACCTGTTGCTCAATTAAATCCCGCGCTGCAGGCTCAGATAAGTGAAACGCCCCGCACACTGACAGTACATTCGCCAACGTCGACAAACTACCCCGTATCCCACCAAGCTGCATCGCCTGGGCAGCCTCTCGCCCGCTGCGCATCTGTGGGCAAAGATCATAGGCCGGTGTTAAAGACAGGTGCTGACCATCCCAAAATGCCGAGTGATTACGAGCATGATCATCGGTATTCCCGATCAGCACATTAAAAACCAAACGTGCGTAGAGCTGGTGCAACTCAGCCGTTGGGTCGGCAAATGATTTACGCATCAGGTCAGCCAAATCACGGTAACTGGCATAACGCGCTTCCATTTCATTCAGCCCCAACAGGCTCAATCCGCTCAGCAGCAGATGGCGCTGGACTGAACCTGCCTGATACGAACGGTCAAAGCGCTTGACCAGCAACACATCCTTCCCGGCAGCAGAAACCAGGCGTGTATCTGCGACCTGCAAACCCGCTTTACTGGCAAGCTGCATCGCCACATACTCCGCTTTAACCAGATCGTAGCTATCCGTGGAAGAACTGAACTTGGCAATATAAGCACACCCGGCATCACTCATCAGCGCTTTGGGTCGCGCTCCGCCCACACTGGTTCCATGCAGCAGGGCAATACTATAGAATTTAGTGTTAATTATAGCATGCAGTTTTTTAGAAAGACTCTTTAGAAAGACTCTTTAGAAAGACTCAGATTCAAGCAAACCCGGAAAATAATATCCAACCCCGTCATACCCATGGAGGAGAACTACATGTCCAAACAGAATATCCTGATCATTATGGCCGATCAGCTCACGGCGCTGGCGTTGGGCTGCTATGGCAACCCGACGGTGAAAACCCCGAATATCGACAAGCTGGCGGCGGAGGGCGTGAAATTCGAGGCCGCTTACAGCAGTAGCCCGCTGTGTACGCCCGCCCGTTATGCTTTTATGACCGGGCAGAATATCTCGCAGTGCGGCGGGTATGATAATGCGGCTTATATGCCGTCGACGATGCCCACTTTCGCGCATTATCTGCGCATGATGGGTTATCGCACCTGTCTGGCGGGCAAGATGCATTTTGTCGGCCCGGATCAGCTGCATGGCTTTGAGGAGCGGGTGACGACCGATGTTTATCCGGCTGATTTTGGCTGGATGCCGGACTGGACGAATGCGCATGAACGCATTGACCTTTGGTATCACAATATGTCCAGCATCAAGCAGGCGGGGGTGGCCTCGATTACCAATCAGCTCGCGTATGATGATGAAGTGGGTGCGGCATCCATGCGGGCGATTTATGATCATGCGCGTACCGAAGATGAGCGCCCCTTGTGTCTGGTGACGAGTTTTATTCACCCGCACGACCCGTATGCCGCCCGGCAGAAATACTGGGATTTATACGCGGAGGTGGAGATTCCGTTACCGACGGTGGCGCGTCCGGCAGCAGAAGACAATGACCCGCATAACCTGCGTTTGGAGAAAGTGATTGATCTGGATGCGGTTGATATGAGTGACGAGGAAATCATCCATGCCCGCCGGGCTTATTACGCGAATGTCAGCTATGTCGATGAGTGGATCGGGCGTTTGCAGGAGACGCTGGCAGAATGCGGCATGGCGGAGAATACGACCATTATTTTCACTTCGGATCACGGCGATATGCTGGGTGAATTTGGCCTGTGGTACAAGATGAGTTTTCGTGAGTGGTCATGCCGGATTCCGCTGATTATCCATAACCCGCAGCAGTTTACGCCGCGCGAAGTCGCCCAGCCGGTGGCGCAAGTCGATGTGACGCCGACGCTGCTGGAACTGGCGCAGGCGCTGACCGGGGCGGAACCGCCCGCGCCGCTTGACCCTTTGAATGGCCGCTCTTTGCTGGCGCTGTGCCGGGGCAATGACGCGGATGACCCGAATGCCTGTGTCAGTGAATTTCTCGCCGAGGGCGCTTGTGCGCCGATGCTGATGATCCGGCGCGGGCATTATAAATTCATTAGCTGTATGGCTGATCCTGACCAGTTGTTTGATCTGGCCGCTGACCCGAATGAGCGGGTGAATCTGGCCAATGATGCGGCGACGGAGCGGCAGCAGGCTTTGTTGGCCGGGTTTCGTGAGGAGGCTGAAAAACACTGGGATGCGGAGGCACTGCGCCAGAAGGTGATCCGTAGCCAACACCGGCGGCGGGTGCTGCACGGGGCGTTGCGGCTGGGGCGGTATACGTCCTGGGATTTTAATCCGGTGAGTGATGCTTCACAGCAATATACGCGCAGCCACATGGATTTGACGCGGCATGATATTGCGTCGCGCTTTCCGCGTCCGCCGAAGTTTGAGCCGAAATAGCCTCCGGGCGGTTGCCTGCCGGTCTGTTGTCGAAGCGGTCGAGCCTGTCGAACGTTGCAGCAGTCCGGTATAATCGCGTCATGATGGCGCAGGCGTATGCCCCTTCAAACACCCCTACACTACCCGGAATGTTACATGGATCAGATGGATCAGATGGATCAAAGTAAAGAGCAGCAGTTCCTGCATGAGCTGGAGAAGAAGCTGTGGACGAGTGCCAACAAGTTGTTGCCGTCGCTCGATGCCAGCCAGTACAAGCACGTTCTGCTGGGGCTGATCTTTATCAAATATGTCTCCGATGCGTTTGACCTGCGCCGGGCGGAACTAAAAGCGCAGTTCGAAGACCCGGAACAGGATGATTATTTTGACCCGGAAGCCTTCGGGGGTGCGGGGAGCGCTGAGTACCGGGCGGAGATCGATGCGGAGCTGGAAGTCCGCGACTATTACCTTGAAACCAATACCTTTTGGGTGCCACTGGCGGCGCGCTGGGAATTTCTGCAAAACCAGAACAAGGTGGTGATTAACGGTGAGCTGGAAGTGGGCGCAGGTAACCAGAAGAAGAAAATTCGCAGTGTCGGGCAGCTGATTGATAATGCGCTGGAAGCTATCGAGATGGATAACCCCAAGCTCAAGGGGGTGCTGAATAAACGTTATACCCAGTTGCAGATTGATCAGGCCAAGCTCGGCGAGTTGATTGATCTGGTGGCGACCATTCCGTTTACCCGTGACGGGCTGGATTCCAAGGATATTCTGGGGCATGTCTACGAGTACATGCTGGGGCAATTCGCGCTGGCCGAGGGTAAAAAAGGCGGGCAGTTCTATACGCCGAAATCGATTGTCAGCCTGATTGTGCAGATGCTGGAGCCGTTCAAGGGGCGGGTGTATGACCCGGCGATGGGTTCCGGTGGTTTTTTTGTGCAGTCGGAAAATTTCATTACCGCGCATCAAGGCCAGATTGGCGATGTCAGTATTTATGGGCAGGAAGCGAACCATACCACCTGGCAGTTAGCGGCGATGAATATGGTGATTCGCGGGATTGATTTTAACTTCGGCAAACAGCCCGCCAGCACCTATACCAACGACCAGCACCCGGATTTACGCGCTGATTTTGTGATGGCGAATCCACCGTTTAATATGAAAGAATGGGACACAGGGGTGAGCGCTGATGACCCGCGCTGGCAGTATGGAAAGCCGCCGTCGGGGAACGCGAATTTTGCCTGGTTGCAGCACATGCTGTATCACACCGCACCGCATGGCAGCGTCGGGCTGTTATTGGCGAATGGCTCGATGAGTTCGAATACCAACAATGAAGGGGCGATCCGGCGCACACTGATTGAACAGGATTTGGTGGAGTGTATGGTGGCGCTGCCCGGTCAGCTGTTTACCAATACCCAGATTCCGGCCTGTATCTGGTTTTTGACCCGAAATAAACAGGTGCGCAGCAGTGCGGCGGGGCGGGCATTGGCAGACCGGCGCGGCAAGGTGTTGTTTATTGATGCGCGTCAGCTCGGGTATATGAAAGATCGGGTGTTGCGGGACTTTACGCAGGCTGATCTGGATCAGGTGACGGGGACGTTTCATCGCTGGCAGACGGGCGAAGGCTATGAAGATGTGGCGGGGTTTTGTAAATCCGCTGAGCGGGCGGAACTGGAGAAGCATGATTTTGTGCTGACACCGGGGCGGTATGTGGGGGCGGCGGATGAGGAAGATGATGGGGAGCCGTTTGCGGAGAAAATGGAACGGTTGACGGGGCTGCTTAGCGTGCAATTTGCGGAGGGTGAGCGGCTGGAGCGGGAGATTAAGAAGAATTTGGCGGGGTTGGGTTATGAGCTTTGAGGAGCGTGCTAAGCTTTCAATATGGTAAAGCGCAAATCCCCTCCGTCTCCCCTTTTTCAAAGGGGAGTGCCCTCCAGTAAATATAGGGGGTTATCGAAGGGTCTCCCCCTTTGAAAAAGGGGGAACGAGGGGGATTTGAAGCTTTTGCGACACCCTCACAAATACACAAAAGGAAGCAGATATGCATAATTTATCAATACCTTACGCAGATGACTTATTAGTTACTTCAGGTAAATCACCTCACGAACTGGAAGAAGAATTACGCTTTTTATTAGCCACTAAACTGTTTGAAATGCATCGCTTGTCATTGGGTAAAGCAGCAGAATTTTGTGGAATGGCCAAGTTGAGCTTTATGTTTGAACTGGGGCGCTTGAAGATTCCGGTGATTAATCTGAGTGATGATCAGATCGCGGATGAGTTGTCAGATGACTAAGGCCGCTATTATTGCCGATAGTGACCCGTTGATTTCACTGGCGATTATTGATCGCTTGGATATTCTGCCATTGCTATACCAGCGGGTTGTAGTGCCTCCTGCTGTTTGGCATGAGGTGACGGTTAAGGGCAAAGGTATGCCGGGAGCTGATGCTGTAGCTAGATTGTCTTGGCTGGAAATTGGTAAGCCTGAGCCGCAGGTGTTGCAGCCGTTATCAATACTGGTTGACCCCGGTGAGGCTGAGGTGATTGCTTTGGCACAGTCAGTGGCCGATAGCATTGTGCTGTTGGATGATTCGCAGGCGCGGCGGGTTGCTGAACGGTTTGATATTCCCCGTATCGGAACGCTGGGTGTATTGCGTCGTGCAAAAAAACAGGGATTGGTAACGGCTATTCGTCCGCATATTGAGCAATTGCGTGCGCATAATATTTATATGTCTGATCGGCTTGTTGAAGCTGTGTTGCAGGATGTGGGTGAGTAGTATGTGTTGTGGTGCAGTGGATAGAGAGTTGCGGGTGCAGTTTGCGGAGGGTGAGCGGCTGGAGCGGGAGATTAAGAAGAATTTGGCGGGGTTAGGTTATGAAATTTAAAACTGAATTGTTGGAAGACTCTTATATTCAATTGATAGACGGGGATAGAGGTAAAAATTATCCAAAACAAGCTGATTTTGGTGAGCGTGGCCATTGTTTGTTTCTTTCTGCGAAAAATGTAACCTCTTCCGGTTTTGAGTTTTTAGACACGTCATTTATTAGTTCTGAGAAAGATGAGTTGTTGCGGGCTGGAAAACTCCAGCGGGGCGACATAGTTGTTACAACAAGGGGGACGATTGGTAATATTGCATTTTATAGTGAAAGTATTCCATTTGAACATGTAAGAATAAATTCAGGCATGATGATATTTCGTGCTAACAACGATAAATGGAATCGTAGATTTCTATATTTCTTACTAACGTCAAGTTATATAAAACAACAAATTGAGAGTTTAACTTCAGGGTCGGCAGTGCCTCAACTTCCTGCAAGAGATTTGAAAAAGTTCGTATTGCCTGATATTCCAAAAAACACTCAAGATAGTGTTGAAGAAATCATTGGTAATCTGGCAGATAAAATCGAACTAAACCGCCAAACCAACCAAACCCTAGAACACATCGCCCAAGCCCTCTTTAAAAGCTGGTTTGTCGATTTCGACCCCACCCGCGCTAAAATCGACGCCAAACAAGCAGGCGAAGACCCCGAACGTGCAGCTATGGCGGCGATTAGCGGTAAGACGGTAGATGAACTTGATCAGCTCAGTTCAGCGCAGTTGGAGCAGCTTAAAACGACGGCGGGTTTGTTTCCTGATGCGTTGGTTGATTCTGAGTTGGGGGAAGTGCCGGAGGGGTGGGGAGTTAAAAAAATAGGAGAATGTGTAAAACGATTTCCAGTGGGAAAAAAATTTACCCAAAAGACATCTAAGGAAACAGGCAGTATACCCGTTTTAGATCAGGGTAAATCAGGAATCATAGGTTATCACGATGAAGAACCAGGGGTTAAAGCATCAACTAGTAATCCAATTGTTGTCTTTGCAAACCACACCTGTTACATGAAGCTAGTCATGTATGATTTTTCAACAATACAAAATGTATTACCTTTTAAAGGTATGAATTTAGATATCTTTTGGATTTACGAAGCAACTTACAAAAAACAAGAATTTATTGAATATAAAGGACACTGGCCGGACTTCTCTATTCAAGAAATTTTAATACCTACTAAAGGACTTGATAAGATTTTTGGTGAGCTGATGAAGCCTCTGTTTGTAAAAAAATATGAAAAAGAAAAAGAGATATCTACTCTATCCAAATTACGAGACACCCTGCTACCCAAACTTCTATCCGGCGAACTCTCAACCGAGCCAACAGAGGCAGTCAAAAATGGCTAATCTGCAAGTCCAGATTTTTACCAGTCAAGACGGACTGGCTACTTTGGAAGTGGCATTAGAGCAGGACACTGTATGGCTTAGCCAAGCACAGATGTGTGATTTATTCGATAGGAACAAGCGAACCGTCTCTGAGCATATTCGTAACATCTTTAAAGATAACGAATTAGAAGAAGCTGGAGTAGTCCGGAAATTCCGGACAACTGCCGCTGATGGTAAACTTCCTGTTCTTGTGGTATCTGCGCATCAATCAACATTTACTAGCCAAACCAGTTGCAAGTTTGGTGAATGACAACACCTTGGTCGCGCTGGCCTTATTGGTGGCCGAAAGCAAACCCGAACAGAAAGAACTCATTATTCATTTAGCCGAACATTTTATTTTGTTGAAATAACGCCAAAAAGTAGGCCGCAATGAACCTTGCCCCTGCGGCAGTGGCAAGAAGTACAAGCGTTGCTGTATGGATAAATAGGCGAGGACAAGCCCCCAAAAATCAACTACAATCCATTCTATATTCACGAATCGCGAATGAATGATGTTAAAACCTCAAGACATAGTTATCCTGCTAAAACTGGTTGCTCTTGGCTCAGCCCACTGGTCATACAGTGAGCTAGCCAGCCAGCTTGGCATGAGTGCGTCCGAAGTACACGCAGCCATAAAACGCTGTTTATCCGCGCAGCTAGCCATAAAACAGGATCAAATCATTCGCCCCAACCACCGCAACCTGCTGGAATTTCTGGTGCATGGCCTGCGCTATGTCTTCCCCCCGGAACGCGGAGAACTGACCAGAGGCATGGCAACCGCCTACGCCGCCAAACCATTGATACATTACTTTGCCGGTAGCACTGAACCACCGCCTATCTGGCCGGATGCTGAAGGTGACACAAGAGGGATAACGCTGAAACCTTTATATAAATCCGTGCCCTTCGCCGCAAAGAATGACCGCCAGCTATACGAGCTTCTGGCTCTTGCTGATGCTATCAGGGTGGGGCGGGCGCGGGAAAGACAACTGGCGATCCGTGAATTAACAGCTCGGCTGACTGGTGATGCGAAGGTTGCATAATTTTACACTTGTATTATAATAATTTGTAACGACAATTGTAACTACGTGAACCTATGAAGCTAGAATGGGATGAAAACAAACGATTACTCAATATCAAAAAACATGGCATCGACTTCATAGGAGCGGAAGCCATTTTCAGAGGTGCTACGGTTACTTTTGAGGATGATCGTTTCGATTACGAAGAGCAGCGCTTCATAACATTTGGTTTATTTGAAATGAGAACAGTTTATGTAGCACATACAGAACACCACGATTGCATTCGCATCATATCAATACGCAAAGCAACCAAGGCAGAAGAGAAATTTTACTATGAAAACATCACAAACTAACTGGGCAGCAATAGACGCAATGGAAGACAAAGACATTGATCTTTCCGATAGCCCTGAAGTGACACCTGAACAGTTCAGCAGAGCTATTGTGCGGAAAAACCTGAAACCTGTCACAAAATCACAAGTCACTTTACGGGTAGATGCCGACGTTTTAGCGTGGTTTAAGTCACAGGGTAAGGGCTATCAAACGCATATTAATTCGTTGCTCAAAGCCTATATGGAAGCTAATATTAAACAGGTTGAAAATTAATCATTTTAGTTCGCCAAGTGGTTGATTCTTGTCTTAGCAACCTATTGAAAAATAGCCTTTTTCTTATTTTATGGTAAACCACGCCAGACTAGAATATGATCACTGAAGACCAACTAGAACAACTCTGCCTCAACTGGTTCCAGGCCACCGGTTACGACACCCTTTGCGGCTACGATATGGCCCCCGATGCCAGCCGCCCGGAACGCAGCGATTACCGCCAGATCATCCTGTTTGAGCGCCTGCTCAACCGCCTGCAAATCATCAACCCGCACATTCCGCTGGCGACGCTGGAACAAACCGCCTTGCAGATCGCCAAGCCCGCCACCCCGATCCTGATCCAAAACAACAAAGCCTTCCATCAACTGTTGCTCGAAGGCGTAAAAGTCGAATTCAAACAGGACGGCAACAGCAAAACCGATTATGTGCAGCTAATCGATTTTGCCACCGTCGCCAACAACCAGTTTTTAGTGGTTAACCAATACACCATCACCGGCAGCAAAGGTAATCGCCGCCCGGATCTGGTGGTGTTTATCAACGGCTTGCCGCTCGCCGTACTGGAGCTGAAAAACCCCGCTGATCACAACGCCGACATCTGGTCAGCCTACCAGCAGCTCCAAACCTACCAAGACGAAATCCCTGATTTATTCATGTGCAACACCGCCCTGATCGTCAGCGATGGTCTGGAAGCACGGGTTGGCTCCTTAACCGCCCATAAAGAACGCTTTATGGCCTGGCGCACGGTGAGTAATGAACACGACAAACCGCTGTATGCGTTCGCGCTGGAAACGCTGGTCAAAGGCTTTTTCAAGCCGGACTTGTTACTGGATTACATCCGCCATTTCGTCTTGTTTGAGCAGGATGGCGACACCACGATTAAAAAAATTGCCGGTTACCACCAGTTTCATGCGGTGCGCGAGGCGGTAAAAGCCACCCTGATTGCCGCGCAACAGCCCGCGAGCCAGGCCGTTGCTGACCCACGCGCCAACTACGCCAGCAAGGTGGTGGCGGGTTCTGGTAAAGCCGGAGTAGTCTGGCACACGCAAGGGTCGGGCAAGTCGATCTCGATGGTGTGTTATGCCGGTAAATTACTGGTGCAGCCCGCCATGAACAACCCGACGCTGGTGATTGTGACCGACCGGAATGATCTGGATGGCCAGCTCTATAATACCTTTAGCATGGCGGCTGAAACCCTGAAACAAACGCCGGTACAGGCCAGTGATCGCGATGATCTGCGCGAGATTCTAGCGGCGCGCCAAGCCGGTGGCATTATCTTCACCACCATCCAGAAATTTGCGCTCCTGCCCGCTGAAAGCACTCACCCCGTTTTGAGTACCCGCCACAATATTGTGGTGGTGAGTGATGAAGCCCACCGCAGCCAATACGGTGATAAAGCCAAGCTCAACCCCAAAACGGGGCAGTATACCTTCGGTTATTCCAAGCACCTGCGCGATGCTTTACCCGCCGCGTCTTTTATCGGTTTCACCGGTACGCCGATTGATTCTGCTGATAAAGATACCCGTGCGGTGTTCGGTGATTATGTCTCGATCTATGATATTCAGGACGCGGTGGATGATGGTGCAACCGTGCCGATTTATTATGAATCGCGTCTGGCCAAGCTCGATATTAACAGTGCTGATATGGAGGCCTTGAACGACGACGTGGATGAGGTGATCGAAGATGAGGAGGACATCGCCAGCCGGGAAAGCACCAAATCGAAATGGGCGGCGCTGGAAAAACTGGTCGGGAGTGAACCGCGCCTGCAGCTGGTGGCCAGGGATTTAGTCGAGCACTTTGAAAACCGCGTGGCGACGATGGCGGGTAAAGGCATGATCGTGTGCATGAGCCGCGAGATTTGTGTGGCTATGTACGATGCGATAGTCGCGCTAAAACCGGAATGGCATGACGTTGACCCACTACGCGGTGCGCTGAAAATTGTGATGACCGGTTCGGCTTCGGATAAAGCCAAACTACAGCCGCATATTCATAATAAAGACACCAAAAAGCGCTTTGAGACACGTTTTAAGGCTGTGAATGACCCGCTGCAGCTGGTGATTGTGCGCGATATGTGGCTGACCGGCTTTGATGCGCCGAACTGCCACACGATGTACATCGACAAGCCGATGAAAGGTCATAACCTGATGCAGGCGATTGCGCGGGTGAACCGGGTGTTTAAGGACAAGCCCGGTGGGCTGGTGGTGGATTATATCGGCATTGCCAATGAGCTGAAAACCGCGCTGAAAACCTATACCAATGCCCAGGGTAAAGGCAAGCCGACGGTGGATACGCGCGAAGCGCTTGCGGTGCTGTTGGAACATCTCGACAAGCTGCACGCGCTAATGCATGGTTGTGATTACCGCGCGTTTGAAACCCATGCGCTGCTGCTCCTGCCAACGGTGATGAACCATATCGCAGGCTTACCTAATTCGGCCAACGGTGAGCTGGACGGTAAAAAGCGCTTCCTCGACATCATGGCGAATATCCGTTCAGCCTATACCCTGTGCGGTACGCTGGATGAGGCCAAGGCGTATTCGAAAGAAATCGCTTTTTTTGGCTATGTGAAAAATGCCTTCGCCAAAGTGACGACCATTGATAAACGCCGCACCGACGAAGAAAAAAACTCCGCGCTGAAACAAATCATCGACAATGCGATTGTGGCGGAGGGCGTGGATGATATTTTTGCGTTGGTGGGGCTGGATAAACCGAATGTGGGTTTGTTGTCGCCGGAATTTCTGGAAGAGGTCGGTAATCTGAAACAGAAAAACCTCGCGGTCGATTTGCTGGAACGTTTGCTGCGGGATGAAGTAAAAGCGCGCATGAAAACGGATGTGGTGTCCGAGAAAAAATACTCCGAGCGCATTCTGGAAACCCTGCGCAAATACCATAACCGGGCAATCGAAACCGCGCAGGTGATTGAAGAACTGATTCAAATGGCCAAAGACATGGCCGCCGATGCGGAACTCGCGGAACAATCCGGCCTGAATACCGATGAACTGGCGTTTTACCGGGCGCTGATCCAGAACCAAAGCGCGGTCAGGGAACTGGGGGATAATAATCTGCGGGCGTTGGCGATGCACATTACCGGGGAGTTGCGTAAATCGACTACCGTGGACTGGCAGGTTAGAGACAGCGTGCGCGCTAAACTCAGGAATCTGGTGCGCCGGGCATTACGCCGCTGGAAATACCCGCCGGATGGCGCGGAAGACGCGATTGAGTTATGCCTTAAACAGGCTGAAGCCTTGAGCGAGCATTGGAGTGCGGGGGTGTGATCGGGGCAGTCACTGCTAACTGGGTGCGTAGGTAATCCGGCACGCGCTGATCCAGCCAGTAATCTATTTTCCAGGGTACGGAGCCGGTAATAAAACCGACATGGCCGCCGTGCCGGGTGATCTCCAGCGTGACCGCTGCGCCGACACCCTCCGCATCCGGCACAATCGCACGGGTCATGAACGGGTCATCCTGGGCATGAATGATCAGGGTAGGGGTGGCGATGGCAGGCAGGTAAGGCGTGCAGCTGCAGCGGGTGTAATAGTCATCAGCACTCTCGAAACCATTCAGTGGGCCGGTGATGTGGTCATCAAACTGGTAGAGGGTTTTCAGGCGTTTGACATCTGCAGGGGCGAGTGGCAGGGGTGATGGCATCTGGGTGAATTTGTGCTGATAAGAACGTTTCAGCAAGTCCAGCAGATAACGGCCATACACCCGCGAAAAGCCGGTTTCCAGCTTGCGTGCACAGTGCGCCAGTTGAAAAGGAATGGAAATGGCGACCGCTGCCTGCAAACCGGAGTCTTGCCCGGTTTCACCCAAATATTTAAGCAACAGGTTGCCACTCAGGGAAATACCGACGGCAGCGGCAGGCATTTGCCCGCGCTGTTTGAGTTGCTGCAGGACTTCCGCCAGATCGTGGCTGGCACCTGAATGGTAGCTGCGCGGCAGGCGATTCACCTCACGCCCGCGTCCGCGCAGGTGCATGAATACCACACTAAAACCCGCCTTGTGCAAGGCCTGCATCAGGCTGGTGGCATAATGCGATTCCAGCGAACCTTCCAGCCCATGCATCAATAACACCAGCGGTGCCTGTGGGCGCGGATACCAGGCGAGGTCGATAAAATCACCGTCACTCAGTTCCATCCGTTCCCAGTCGACTGCTAGCGGGAGGCGCTTGCGGAACAGGGTTGGCCACAGGGTTTGCAGGTGGGGTGAGCGCAACCACCAGGCAGGCTGGTAGCTGCTGTCAATCAGATTTCCCATCGGTGCGGTGATTCCTTGCAGGATTAAAGAGGCGTAGGGTGCCTGAAAAATCAAGGTTTGGCAAAAGTACACTTGGAGCCCGTTCCTGCTCTGGAGTAAAGTGGTCTCAGGCTTATCACTCAACAGGAGTTTATTGTGGATCATGCTACTTTATCTTTCTGGGATCAACCTGATCAGCGGGTTATGCAACAAGGCTGGAGCGATGTTGCAAGGTTCCGCGAGTTGCCGGAAATCAACCACGAACGACTACACCATTACCGTCAGCAACGCTTGCGTGCAGAGCTGTTGCGACATGACGTGGCCTTATGCGTCTTGCTGAGTCCGATCAGTCTGCGCTATGCGATTAATTACCGTAACTATGCCCTGTTTCAGGCGCACATCCCTTCGGTCTATTTGTTTTTCCCGCAGGATGGCGAGCCGATATTGCACGGTGCTTATGACCCTGAGTTCAAAGGAAAAAGTCGACCTGCCCGCTACATCACTTACTTTGACGGGGCGCAACAGATTGTAGAGGAAGCCGATAAACTGGCCGCTGATATTGTGCATTATTTATCCGAAATGGGCACCGATAATCGGCGGGTAGCGCTGGAGTATGTGAATCCCAGTCTGACCCAGGCGCTGGAGAGGCGCGGACTGGAAGTGATTGATGGCGTGTTGCTAACCGAGGCGGCGCGGGTGATTAAATCCCCGGATGAAATTGCCTGTATGCGCCATGCGATTGCGGTGGCTGAGTTGGGGATTACCCAGTTGAAACAGGCGATCCAACCCGGTGTCAGTGAACTGGAATTATGGGCTTTGCTGAATTACACCAATGTTGCCAATAACGGTGATTGGCATGACGGTCGGATGTTGGCATCGGGGGAGCGCATCAACCCCTGGTTACAGGAAGCGTCACCCCGCAGGCTGCAAGCAGGCGATCTGGTCGGTTTTGATACCGATATGATTGGGCCGTTTGGTTATTTTGCGGATATTTCACGAACAATGTATTGCGGCCCTGGCCAACCAACCCAACGGCAGAAAGCACTTTACCGGCTGGCTGCCAAACAGATTGAACATAACCTGACGCTGGTGAAACCCGGTATTACCCTGCGTGAATTTCAACAACGCGCCTGGCCGATACCTGAGGAATTTCAGCGCAATGCCTATTCCTGTGTAATGCATGGGGTTGGTATGTGTGATGAATACCCGCAGATTAAACATTTGCACCGGGAAATAACGCCTTATGACGGGGTGATTGCTGCCGGGATGGTGCTGTGTATTGAAAGTTATATCGGGGCAGTGGGTGAACGTGATGGGGTGAAACTGGAGCAACAGGTGTTGGTCACGGCGGAGGGGTATGAAATCCTGAGCGGTTACCCGCTGGAGGAAGTGTTAATCTGAAGGATAAGCGGGTACACAATGAGAACTTAAACATCCGTAATTGGTATTGATGCGCATTGCTCATGCGCATATACTTTGCATTAAAACAATGTGATGAGCTGACCTACCATGAATACCAAACTGATCTACGATACCAGTGCCGTCAAGCGTGCTTCTAACTTAAGCATCAACAGCGACCTGTTAACCCAAGCCCGCAAGTACAAAATCAACCTGTCCGGCTTATTGGAACAAGCATTGCTCGAAAAACTGACAGAGAAGAAACGGGCAGAATGGCAGGAACAAAATCGTGCAGCACTCGAAGCTTATAACGGACGCATTGAGAAACGCGGTGTATTTAGCGACGGGTTGAGAACATTCTGATGGCTCAGTTCGATGTTTACCGGAATAACAACGCGGCAACACAGGAACAAATTCCTTACCTGCTGGATGTACAAACTGACCTGATTGATATCGTGCATACGCGGGTGGTAGTGCCACTGGAAGTCTGCGGGTCTTTTGCTACCGCCGCTCGGCTGAATCCGGTATTTGACATAGAGGGAGTGAAAGTCGCCATGTCCACACCTGAGTTGGCAGGCGTTCATCAACGCAGCCTCGGGGAATTTGTTTGTTCACTGCCGGAGGAGCGACAAGCAATCATGGGTGCTTTGGATTTGTTGTTTTCCGGTATTTAACACCGCATCGATGACCACTTTCATCGTAGCTGCGCGGCAGGCGATTCACCTCGCGTCCGCGTCCGCGCAGGTGCATGAATACCACGCTAAAACCGGCCTTGTGCAGGATTAAAGAGGCGTAGGGTGCCTGAAAAACCAAGGCTTAATTTTTGCTACTTGGCTGTTTTTACTCAATCTTTACCCAATCTTTACCAAAGTTTTACTGTATCTTTATAACTGCTCGCGAGTAAATTAGTAATCTGTACCCAGCAACACAGAGGTTAACCCACCCACCCAACCACGAGGTAATTATGATGAACACACTCACTCACCGTTCTTTCTTCAGCACAACCGCCACCCCATTCATGACAGCCCTCTTATTCAGTCTGGTCATGAGCCTGTTCCAAGTCGCTCATGCCGCTTCGACTACTGGCCGTAATGTCAATGTGGTCAGTGTTGACCAAGGCACCTACCGCCAGATCAGCCAGCGCAACTGGATCGAACAAAACAGCCAGGGACAGACCGTTTTTTCCTTCCAGGAAACCCAACGCGATGACTGGTCAGTCTACCTGCATGACGCTTCACGCAATGTCCGCCTGCAACTGGATCTGCATCGCAAGCAGGTCGGTTACAGCGATGCCAACAATCCGACGATGCGCGATTTGTACCGTATTACGGCTAGCTCCTCCAAACTGAGCGGTTGGCTGGTGCGCAAGGTAGGTTTCAATCAAGGGGCTTTTACCAACAAAGGCAACAAAAATTGGGTTGAAACCGGTGCACGCAACGAAGTCAGATTCAACTTCCGCGAAGTTGCCCGCGATGACTGGTCTGTTTACCTGCATGACGCTTCCCGCGATGTCAACATCCAGCTCGACCTGCATACCCGCAAGGTGATGTACAACGCAGGCAATGACCCACGGACTCCACTGTATGCCATTACCAGCGCCCAATAACACGCGCTTGTTTCTTCACCCTACAAAGCCCGTTTTTGCGGGCTTTGTTACGTTAGGGCGATAAGGCTCACAGGTGTTTTGTCAGGCCAGGCAAGTTCACATGCAGTGTCCGGTGCTTCCAAAGACTGCAGGGTGAGCAATGCACTGGCGCGGCAACCGCCGCGACAGCCGGGAAAATGTTCACAGGCGCGGCAAACCGGGTTACCCGGTAAGTGGCGGAAGCTTTGCAGGCCAGCATCTGCATCCCAAATCTGTTTCAGGCTGAAATGGCGAATACTGGCGGAGGCCAGATGTGACAAAAAGCCGTTGGGACTCACCCGGCCACGCGCATCAATGTGACACACTAGATTGCCGCAGTTGCAGCCAAATCCGCTAAACAGCCATTTTTTATCTGCCGGAACCTGCCCGTTGATTTCCAGCGGAATGCGTGTATGGGCCTGTAGCTCAGTCAGTTGTTGCCAGGCGCGATTGATCATTGCCCTGTCCGGCAACAGCTCCGGCTGGTGGGCGGCACGCCCCGCTGGTTTTAAAGTGCTTAAGGTCAGCTTGCTGGCACCCACTTGCTCCGCCAATTGCACCAAGGCGGGTAGTTCGTGGCGATTGGGAGCCATCAACACGGTGTGCAGCTCAATCGGAACGCCCAAGCTCCGCAGCTGCGCAATGCCTTGCATAGCGGCGGTAAAAGCACCGGTTTGGCCACGCAAGGCGTCATACAGTTCGGCATTGGCGGCATCCATGCTGATCCGGAAAGCGCTGATCCGGTATCTGCCCAACTGTTTGACCCGTTCAGGGCTAACCGCGCTGGCATTGCTGGCCAGCGTCACACTGATGCCGCACGCATTCGCGTGATCGAGAACCTCCGGTAAATGCGGGAGCAGCAAAGGCTCACCGCCGCCGAGAGTCAGCTGGTAGCAACCCAGTTCCGTCATTTCATCCAGCAGGGTAACAATGTCCTTGCTATCCAGCTCGCCGGGCGATGCGCTGCCAGCGGACAGGTAACAGTGGCTGCACTGCAGGTTGCAGGCGGTAGTCAGGGTAAGATGCACCCGCACCGGTGCCGACAGTTGGTCGGGGACACTGCCATCCTGATTGAGGAACAGGCCGGTAAAACGGCTATTCGCATCCAACAGGCCAACATTCTGGCAAAGCTGGACAAAGGTTTCGAGTGACTGGCTTTCGTGTCGGTTCGTGAAGTGGCTATAAACGTCTGGCAGATGTGTGTTGCGTGCCAGCTTGAATAGCTGGCAGGCCTCCTGATCAAAGGCGATATAATCGTCATTAATGCGATCATAAATCAGGCAGCCAAAGTATTCAGGCCGGACAACAAACCGCGCCAATGCCAGCTGGGCACGCGAAACCGGCGGCGGTGCGACCACTGCCGTTTGCTGTTGCTGCATCAGCTGGATGGCTTTTTGCAGCGTGATTTGCAGGTCGCCGCTACTTTGCAAACTGGCCAGCTTTTCCTGTAACCAGCGATTCAAGGCCGGGTAGACCGGAATGGAAGCCGGGTCAGTATCAAAAAAAGCGACCGTGTGCTCTTCCAGCAAAGTGTGACGCCAGGCAACCAACTGGGGATCAGTGAGCAGGTCGGTGTGTTCCGGCGGCCAGTCTGCCCCGTCCTTGAGCATAAATACCAGTATATCCAGCCCTAGCCGCACGGCAGCCTGATACTCCAGCTGGGTAATACTGTCCTGCTCACCGCCCGCCACATGCCCACGCCGATAAGCCACCAGCAACACGCAGAGGTCGCAACCTTCTACCCGTTGTTGAGAAATGAATGTGGGCGTATGCCGGTCGGCTGTCCAGTCTTCCATCGGGTCGACCATAAAACCGGACGTGCGCACAGCTGCCAACACCTGTTGGCGATGCGCCTGCAAATCCTTGAAAGTAGAAGAAACAAAAGCCTTGAACGGCATGAGTGGCTCCTCGCGGATCGTGAGATTGGAGTATAGTGCAGGCCATGAAGGAACGGTATTGCAAAAAATCCGAATTGTCTAAATTGTTTAAAAGGACAGTCCATAATCAGCCAGCTATTGGTATTTGTTGATATTTTTTTCGTAACTGTTCACACAGTGTAAATACAGAGGATGCAGCATTAGCTTCTTCCCGCAACCACCGCCCCCAACCGTTCCACCAAATACAACGGCAACGACACCAGCTTGTAACTAACGTCCTTCCGCTGATTATCGCTGTTCACCACCGCATTGACGGTACTAATCGCAGGCAAACCCGCATCAAACCGCACCGCAAACGGTGCTTGTTTTTCTGCCATAAACTGGTGCAGCGATTTCATGCTGCCACTCGCACCCGCTTTGACTTCAACCGGAATAATCTGCCCTTCCAGCGCCACCACGTAATCCAGTTCGGCATTGGCGGAGCGGCCTTCGCGCAGCCAGTAGGTTAGTTCCCGATTGGATGATTCCGCTAGCAATGTCTGTAAGTGTTGCCCAACAAACTGTTCGGCAATCGCCCCTTCGTTCACCAACTTGAGGTCATCGAATTGGGACAGTGTGCGCCAATTGAGGCCGCAAATGGCATTCATCAGACCAACATCCAGAAACAGCAGCTTGTAAACCTTTTCCTCAAGGTTGGCTTGTAGCGGCAATCCTGAACAATGGCTGTGGACGACCTTGCTGATCACCCGCGCCATGCACAGCAATTCCAGGTCTTTTTTGAGGGTGGCACTCTGATCTTCACGGGAGATATTGCTGTATTTGACTTTTACGCCCACGTTACGGGCGGTGAAGTTGAATACATCCAGCATTCGATTATGGTCACGGTTTTTGCCGTATTTGGGGAAATCTTCACGGTAGGTTTCGATAATCGAGTTATGGACTTCACTCACTGGCTGGTAGCTGCGCGTTTCCGCAAACGCCGCCACCGCTTCAGGCATCCCGCCCACGAAATAGTAGCTGCGTAACAGTTGCAACAGCCGTTGGTGTACTACCTCGCCGATCTCGTCACCCGGTTGATATTCAGTCACCACTTGATACAGCTTGTCTTCACCCAATGCCCGCAAGAATTCTGAAAACGTCATCGGCCCCATGTGCAGGTATTGAACCCTACCCACCGGCATCGAAAACTGGTGTGCCGATAACACAAATTCCAGCAGTGAACCTGCACACACGACGGGCAATTGTGGGCGGTCTTCGTAGAAGTAACGCAGGGCTGGGATAGCCTCCGGTATCGCCTGAATCTCATCCAGAAACAGTAATGCCGATTCATCGACGGCAGGCATACGCGGCAGGGCTTCAATTTGTTGCAGGATTTTTTCCGGGTCATTACTGGCAAAGGTGTTTGCCAAGGCGGGGTAGCGTTCCAGATTGGCCGTCATCAGGGGTATGCCTTGCTGTGCGGCTAACAACTGCACCAATGTAGATTTGCCGACTTGCCGCGCACCCCGGATGATCAAGGGTTTACGGTTTTTGTTGTGTAACCAGCGGGTCAGAAATGGTAGCTGTTGACGTTGCATGAAGACTTGCCCATTCAAGTGAACGAGCCTTCACTATAGCACAATCATTCAGTGATTATGATTTTAGAGGTGTGTTTTCATACAGTTATTATGATTTTAGGGGTGTCTTTTCATACAGTGACTATGATTTTAGGGGTGTGTTTCACGCAGGATTGCCAAACCCCGCGATGACATCAAACAATTCCGCATCAATACTTTCCTGCCGCTGCTGGTGGTAGCTCTGCGTCAAATTTTCCAGCATTTCACCGATGTTTTTATCTGCCCGCTGCATCGCTGCCAGACGGCTGGCATTTTCGCTCGCCAGCGATTCGGCGCACGCCCGGTACAGTGACACAAACAGGTATTCGCGGATCAGCGCCCACAGTGTTTGCTGGCTGGAACCCAGCGTTTCCGGCAGCTTGTGGGTTTGCCAGGGTTGTGCCAGCAAGTGGTTTTGCCATTGCGCATCCAGGGGCAACAAACGTTGGCTGACCGGCTCATATTGACCCGCGACAGCGCCCGGACGGTTGTGGAACAAGTACAAATGGCTGAGCTTGCCGTGTTCATGCGCCGCTTCGGTTGCCAGCAGCAATTGCCCGATCAGCGCGGTAATCGCATTCACCGAATTCGGTACATTGAACAGCCCCGCCAGCGGCAAACCGGCGTCTTGCAAGCGGTCACGCATCCGCTCGCCTACTGCCCACACCTGCTTGTCACCCGGTAAATCGGTCAGGGCATGAGTCACAAATTCCACCAGCAGGTCGTTGAATTGCCCGACCAGTCCCTGATCAGAGCCGAACACAATCACCCCCGTCATCCGCGCGGCTTTGGGGCGGGTGAAGGTCGTCGGCAGTTGCAGGTCAGGCTGGCACAAACACGCCACCAGCCCCAGTTCGACGGTGTGGAAATACACCTCCAGCGCGTGGACGGCGCGTTCATACTGGCTGATATTGGCGGCGGACAGCGCCTTCATGGTGCGTACCACGGCCTGAAGATCGCCCGCCCCGTCGATCCGATGCCGCAGGGTTTCGCCGCTGTCGCTCATGTGGCTGGCTCGAAACCGGCGCTGGCATACAGTGCTTGCTCGGCGGCGGGCATTTTTTCCAGCGGCACTTCGTCAAACTTGCCATCGCTCAGGGCTTGCAGCAGGCTGATTTGCGCGTCGACCGGCACGGGTTGGTGTTCACCCTGTTGCAAACAGGCGCGGATGCGCTGCCCGTGTGTCAGCACTTTGCGGGTGTCATCATCCAGCCGCGTGCCGAAACGGGCAAAGTTTTCCAGCTCTTCAAACTGCGCGTAGGCCAGCTTGAGGCTGCCCGCAACCTTGCGGTAATCCTCGCGTTGCGCCTTGCTGCCGACCCGCGATACCGAGCGCCCCACGTCCACCGCCGGTAGTACGCCCAGTTCAAACAGCTTGGGCGAGAGGTAAATCTGTCCGTCGGTGATCGAAATCAGGTTGGTGGGGATGTAGGCAGCGATGTTCTGCGCTTCGGTTTCAATCACTGGCAAGGCGGTCAGGGAACCGCCGCCGTGTTCCGGGCGTAAATGCGTGGCGCGTTCCAGCAGGCGCGAGTGGATGTAGAAAATATCGCCCGGAAACGCTTCCCGACCGGGCGGGCGGCGCAACAGCAAGGAGAGTTCGCGGTAAGCACGCGCATGGTTGGTGAGGTCGTCGTACACAATCAGCACGTCGCGGCCTTGCTGCATGAAATATTCGGCAATGCTGGTGGCGGCGTAGGGCGCGATATAACTCAGCCCCGGCGGGTCATTGCCTTCGGTGACAACCACGGTGGTGTAGGCCATTGCGCCGTGTTTGCGCAGGCTGGCGATCACTTTCGCTACCGCTGAGGCGCGTTGTCCAATCGCGCAATACACACACAGCACGTTCTGGTCATGCTGGTTGAGGATGGTGTCGACCGCAATGGTGGTCTTGCCGGTCTGACGATCGCCGAGGATCAGTTCGCGTTGCCCGCGCCCGATCGGCACCAGCGCGTCAATCACCTTGATGCCAGTCTGCAACGGCACAGTGACCGGGGCACGCTGCATGATCGGCGCGGCGGGGCGTTCAATCGGCAAGCGTTGGGTAACGCTCAGCGCATCCTTTTCATCCAGCGCTACGCCCAGCGGGTTGATGACGCGCCCGATCAGCGCATCGCCGACGGGCACATCCATGACCCTGCCGGTGCGTTCCACTTCATCCCCGGCTTGCAAGTGCCAGTAATTGCCCAGCAAGACCACGCCGATGTCGGTTTCAGTCAGCTCAAAGGCGATGCCGTACAAGCCGCCGGGGAATTTCACCAGTTCTTCGTAACCCACATTCGGCAAGCCCGTGACTTTGGCAATGCCGGTAGCGACGCTGCTGACGCGCCCGATTTCGCGGGCTTGCAAGGGTGGGGTGAAGGCTTCGCAGGCTTGGTGGAGGGCGTGAAAGGCTTGGTCGAGGGTGGTTTGCAGGCTAGCTGTCATCGGTTTTTTCCTCCACCTTGCTGTCCAGTAAGCCGGTAATGCTTTCCTCCAGCCCGCCCAGATATTCCGCGATACTCCAGCCCAGCTTGTGGCCACCGCTGATTAACTCAATCCCGCTCACCAGTTCTGCTTGTACCTCGAACTGGAGTGGTGCTGTGATGGATAAGGCCGTCTGTACCGCCTTTGTCAAGGTGGCCTGTTCGGCTTCCGGGAGTGGAAAGGCGCTGCGGATCAGCACTGCGCCATCCGGGGTGGGGGTGGACAATGGCGCTTTTTCTGCCGCACCCAATGCCTGCAAGCGCTGGATAAACACCGCGACCATGCGTGTTTCCAGCCCGCTGTCGGCCAGTTCCGTCAGGGCTTTGCGGGTAATGGCGAACACTTCCTGATGGGTGCGGGTGGCGATGCTGGCGCTGAGGTTTTGCTGTTCTTTGCGCAAGGCGTCCTGCCATTGGGTACGCACGGCGGCGGCTTCGGTGCGGGCTTCTTCCAGCAACTGGTGGTGGGCGGTTTGGGCTTCGGCGCGGGCTTTTTCCAGCATCGCGGCGTGCTGTTGCTCGAACCGGGTATTGTTGTCCACAAATTTGGCGCGTTCCCGTTCTGCTGCGGCTTGGGTTTTCTGTGCTGCTTCCACCTGCTTGGCGATACGTTGTTCGCGGGCGTCGATAGCGTCCAGCACCGGCTGATAGAGAAAGTGTTTCAGCAGCCCCATCAGAATCAGGAAGTTGACGATCTGTGCGCCAACGGTGAACCAGTCAATCAGCACGGTTTAACCTCCGGTGGCTGCGGCAATAGCGTGGTTCCAGAACGGGTTGGCGAAGATCAGGATCATCGATACGACGAAACAGTAAATCGCCACCGATTCGATCATCGCCAGCCCCACGAACAGGGTGCGGGTAATGGTGGGTGCGGCATCTGGCTGTTGTGCCAGTGAGGTTAGTGCGGTGGCAACAGCACGGCCTTCACCCAGCGCGGGGCCAAGACCACCGATGGCAATCGTTAGCCCGGCAGTAATAATCGACGCAATCGCAATCAGGGTCATGCTATCCATTTGTTTTCCTTGTAAAGAGTTAATCGGTTCACGAATCAGCCGCCTTCTTTACGGGTGGCCGCCGCAATATAAACCGTGGCGAGAATGCTGAAAATATAGGCTTGCACCATGCCCGTCAGCAAGTCGAGCATCTTCATCAGGATGGGGAAGAACAGCGGTGTAATGGTCAGCAAAATGGCGATAATCATGCCGCCGCTCATGACATTGCCGAACAGGCGAATCGCCAGCGCCAGCGTGCGCGAGATTTCACTGATGATATTAAACGGCAACATCACTACCGTCGGCTGCAAATAGGAACGCAGATAACCCATCATCCCCTGTTCCCGAATACCGAACAGCGGCACGGCGGCAAACACGCAAATCGCCAGCGCCGTGGTGGTCGACAGCGAGCCGGTCGGCGGCTCGTAACCGGGTATAATCGCGGCCAGATTCGACACCACAATGAACAGGAACAGTGTGCCGATGAAGGCAATGTATTGGCGCGACTGCAGCAAGCCAACTTCTTCGATCTGCGTCTGGATGCCCAACACGATGATTTCCAGCATATTCTGCCCGCGTGAGGTATGCACATCACTGCTTAAGCGACGGGTAATCAGCCATGCACCCAAGCTCAATACCAGCATTAACCCCCAGGTGGTGACTATGGTGAGGTTGAGCTTGGCGAAACCGTATTGCCAGAAAATCAGCTCGTCGGAACTAAGCTGCATGGCTGCGCTCCTGCGGGGGTAACGGTGTAGCCGTGAACCGGATTATCAACATTCGCGCCAAAATGAATCCCACCAGTGCCGCCAGCAAACGTCGCCAGTCATCCGCGCCGATCGCATAAAATCCGCCCAGCGCTACGCCGGTGCGCAACAGGAAACTGCCCATAAACCACCAGGCCGGGTTGGCGGCAGTGCTTCCCTTACGCACTGTCCACCACAGCCCGCCAAAGAAAAACAGGCCAAGCGCCACGCCAGCCAGCAGCGCTACTGCCAGAATTTCAATCATGTTTGTCTTCCTCGTCTTTATCTTCGTCGTCACTGTCGTCGTGTATTGCCCGCTGTTCCTTACTTATCCAGTAATAGACATTCACACAACCCAACAACAAGCCGACGATCAACAGGTTCAGCGTCCAGGCGTACTTGCCTGAACAGCACTGATCCAGCCAGCTGCCAATGACCAGGCCAATCAGGACAGGGACGGTAATTGACCAGCCAACGATGCCCATCATGCCCAAGCCCAGCCAGACATGGCGTTTTCTTTGCCGATGCGCCTTGAGCTTGCGGCCTGCTTTGATACCCACTTTATGCAGGTACTCGGTATCTTGGTCGTTGGGTTTCATGCTATTAACCTCAAATCTGCTGAAGACCTGCGAAGCGGCGCACGAAACCGCTTTCCAGCTTCGCCAGCGCGGTGCGGACTTCGCGTTCGTGCTCGTCCAGATTCAGGAATTCGTTTTTCACGGCAGCGTAGAGCCGGTCGAGGTCTGCGCCACCCTGCGCATTGCGCACTGACACCCGTACTTCGTTGCCGGTTTTCACCAGTATGCCCTGATCCACGGCAATGTAAACCTCGCCTTCTGCTTCGGTAGTGTAGGTGAGGATGCCGGGTTCGATTGCCGCCACGCAATCCAGCCGCTGGGGCAACAGGCCGAAGGAGCCGTCAGGGGTTTCCGCTACGATGCTGGTGACCCCGGTTTTGTCGGCGAAAATGGCGAAGGGCAGGAGGATTTGCAGGTGCATTAGGTCATTACCATAACGTTTACTTTTGGTTAACTATCGTAATGCCCACCGATCGCAAAAATATAAATGGCGTTATCGTCAAATCGGTAAATCAACCGATCCCGCTGGGACAGCCGCCGCGACCACAAGCCACTTAAGTTATGCCGGAGAGGTTCGGGTTTACCTATCCCCATCGCCGGATCGTTGCGTAACATTTCCTTCAGAATCTGGCAGAGCTTTTTATGTAGCGCCTTGTCCTGGGTGCGCAAGGCTTCGTAGGTTTCCCACGTATTACCTTCAAACACCAAGGATTTCATCCAGCGTATCCTTGTCTGCTACACGGCCTGCGCCCGTTTGGTGAGTTTGCAGGGACTCGGCAATCTGGCGCATCAGGGGGTTGTTCTGCAACACATACAGGGTTTCCTGTTCGCGTTCCCAATCTTCCAGGCTCATCACCACGGCAGCCTTGCCATTTTGCCGGGTAATTTTTACGAGTGCGCTGTCGTTGCTGATGTGATCCAGTACGCTCGCCAGCTTTTCGCGGAAGCTGGAATAAGTCATCACTTCCATTTTGGTCTCCTATAAAAGCATTCATTGTACGGGATTATTGTACAATGGAATCTGACAAGTTCCTATGGAAAATGCTACGGCGAAGAATCCGTCTCGGGCTTTTTCGCCTCATCAATTGCGCCGATCATGTACAGCGCACTTTCGGGGTAATCCTTGAATTCGTCGTTGAGGATGCGTTCGCAACCGCTGAGGGCGTCTTCGAGGCTGACACTTTTACCCTCCATACCGCCGAATTGTCCGGTGGTGTAGAACGGTTGGGTGAGGAAGCGTTCCAGCCGCCGGGCGCGGAACACGGCGTTGCGGTCGTCTTGCGAAAGTTGTTCGAGGCCGAGCATGGCGATGATGTCCTTGAGGTCTTCGTATTGCGCGAGGGTGCGGCGCACGGCTTGCGCCAGCTGGTAATGACGTGCGCCGACGATGCCGGGGGTGAGCATTTTGGAAGCTGATTGCAGCGGGTCGACTGCCGGGTACAGGCCTTCGCTGGCACGCTTGCGCGATAACACGATGGAGGCGGACAGGTGCGAAAAGGTGTGCACTGCCGCCGGGTCGGTGAAATCATCCGCAGGCACGTACACCGCCTGAATTGAGGTGATTGCTCCGGCGTCGGTGTTGGCAATGCGTTCTTCCAGTTGCGCGAGTTCGGTGCCCATGGTGGGCTGGTAGCCGAGGCGCGAAGGCATTTGCCCCATCAACCCGGAAATTTCCGACCCGGCCTGAATGAAGCGGAAAATGTTGTCGATCAGCAGCAGTACGTCACGGTGTTCGTCGTCGCGGAAATATTCTGCCATAGTCAGCGCGGCATGACCGACGCGGAAACGACTGCCGGGCAGTTCGTTCATTTGCCCGAACAGCATCACCATGTTGGGTAACACTCCGGCGGCCTGCATATCGCGGTAGAGTTCCTCGCCTTCGCGGCAACGTTCGCCGATGCCACAGAACAGGCTGACGCCGTTGTGATGCCCAACCATGTTGTGGATCATTTCGGTGAGCAACACGGTTTTGCCTACGCCTGCGCCGCCGAACAGTCCGGCCTTGCCGCCGCGTTCCAGCGGAACCAGTACGTCGATGACCTTGATGCCGGTGGTGAAGACTTCGGATTGGGTGGAGCGGCTGGACAGTGGTGGCGGGGTGCGATGTACCGAGCGCCATTCCACGTTTTCCGGCGAGGGTAATTGGTCGATGGGCTGGCCGAATACGTCGAACATGCGCGAAAGGATACTGTTGCCAACCGGGACTTGCAGCGGTGCGCCGGTATCTTCCACCGCCATGCCGCGTGCCAGCCCTTGGGTCGGGGTGAGGGCGATGGCGCGTACTTTCTGCTCGTCAAGTTGGGTGAGGACTTCGAGGGCGATGTGCTGGTTTTCGCCCGTGCGCAGCAGGGTGCGGATGGGCGGCAGGGTGTGCGGAAAGCAGATGTCGACGATGCTGCCGTGGACGGCGGTAACGCTGCCGGTGTTGGCGGACGGAATTGTTTCGTTTGAGGGCTGATCCATAAAGTGTCCTTGAAAAGCTGATGGGGGAGTTTACTACAGGCGGGGTGGAGTTGCCGTAGTCTGTCATGGCAGACGATGCGGGATGCACTCTGATACGTTATGCTTGTTGGCATGAATCCGCAATCGGAGATTATTCACCATGTTGAGCTTACAGTTGGATGTGCAGCCTGCCACCGAGCAGCGTTTGCGCCGGTTAATGTCGCAAGTGGCGGATCAGGAAACCTTTGCCCGCAATGTCATCGCCTTTCAAGTGCATGAACTGAAACGGGGTATCCTGAACCTGCGGCTGGATTTGAAAAAGTTTGAAGAGCAGTATCAGATGCCTTCCGAAGTGTTTTACAGCCAGTTTGAGCAGGGTGTCGCGGATGACCGCGAAGACTACATGCTGTGGTCGGGGCTGTATGAAATGTTGCGTGATAACCAACAGCGCTTGCAGGAATTGAAATGATCGAGGCGTATTTCGCGCAAATTGAGCAGGTGTTGCAAGCTGTTCCCAATGTCCAAAATCTCACGCTGCGCAAAACGCTCTACAACGACAAGCAGGGTTACATTGCTGGCTCCTAATGTGCCCTGATTTCTATGTTATCTTAAAATCAGTTGGTTCAACATTAGGTTGACATACAGGGCCATCGTGTTTGAAGGGGGCGATCGGCTGGATTTTGCTGAAGTCAAAAATACCGACCATGCGGGTAAGGTCAAGTATCGGTATCAGTACATGGATGCCAGCCAAACCATGATTTTTCGCTACGATAATGCGCCACATCATCGGCAGGTGGCGACATTTCCCCATCACAAGCACGACGGGGAAGTTATCCGTGACAGTCGTGAACCCTTGCTGGAAGATGTTTTGCTGGAAATCGCGGCGTATCAGCGGGCTGCCTCATAGCAGCGATGGCAATCTGCTGAATTTCCAGCCTTTATGTGCCAGAATGTAATCCCTTCCAATCACGAACCCGGCGGCCATGGCAGAACTCCCCACCAAAGAAGACCTTGAAAAGCTTTATCGAGAAAAAGGGCATGATGCGCTGGTGTGGTATGCATGGAGGAATGCTTTGCGTGCCTTGCCTGTTTTAGGCAAGCTCTCGATAGAGAGAACTTGGTCAGATCACGCTGTAGAAAATGTATTTGCCATTTCTCGCGTGTTGTTGGTGTTAGCGCAATTCGGTATGCCGCTGGTACTGCCAATCCAGACTTAGAGCAACAGATTCACCCGTCGGTAGTGCTTGACCGGCATGTGTTTTCGGTGCATTCGGCGGAATGGGCAAAGTTTGGCACGGCCTGACAGAAGTGTTGGGCGCGACCAAAACCACGACCGAGATTGCCGCCTTTTTGCTGGAAAATAAGCCAGTCATTGCCGGGATAATTACCACGGCAGTAGCAGCCTTGAAATAACTGACGCGAAAACACAAAACCTGCATCCAGGTGTTGAGTCCTTGCGTATCGTCTGATGCTCGTATGAACAAACGTCATAAACTGACCCAATAAACGGATGGAGTATTAACATGTTAAACGTAAAGAAAACCGCTGGAATGAGTATCGCTGCGGCGGCTGCTGCTTTGTTGTTGAGTGGTTGTGGCACCACGCCGAGCGAATCCGCGTCTATGACCATGGCCAAGTCGGAAGCCAAGGTGTATTGTGGTGGGGTGAATGCCTGTAAAGGTCAGGGCGGGTGTGCGATGGCGGGGCACAGTTGCGCCGGGCAAAATGCCTGCAAAGGTCAGGGCTGGGTCGAAATGGGCAAAGATGAATGTACGACTAAAGGCGGCAAGGTAGTCAGCTAAACTTATGTCGATGGCTTTCCGCCCGTATCTGGGCTTTGGCTTGGGCTTGCGTAAAGAACACTATACGCACATTCTGGAGACGCGTCCGCCGGTGGACTGGTTTGAGGTTCTGACCGAAAACTACTTGGTGCCGGGCGGGAAGCCGCTTTATTTTCTGGATGAGATTCACCGTCACTACCCTATGGTGCTGCACGGTGTATCGCTGTCGATTGGCAGCACTGACCCGCTTGATCATCATTACCTGCGGCAGGTAAAAGCGCTGGCAGCGCGGGTAGATGCCCACTGGATTTCAGATCATTTGTGCTGGACGGGTGTGGCGCAGGTGAATGCACACGACTTGCTACCGCTGCCTTATACGGAAGAAGCCATCCGCCATGTTGCCGGGCGGGTCACGCAGGTGCAGGATGCACTGGGGCAGCAGATTCTGCTGGAAAATGTCTCTAGCTACATTAGCTACCAGCATTCGGTCATGCCAGAGTGGGAATTTCTGGTGGAAGTAGCGACCCGCGCGGATTGTCTGCTTTTACTGGATGTGAACAATATTTATGTGAGTGCGGTTAATCATGAATTTTCCGCGCTGGATTACCTGCAACATATCCCGCCTGAACGGGTACAGCAGTTTCATCTGGCCGGGCATAGTGATGAAGGGGATTATATCATTGATACCCACGATCACCCGGTCGCAGAGGTAGTCTGGCAACTGTACCAACAGGCTGTAGCGCGTTTTGGGCAGGTTTCGACCATGATTGAACGCGATGCGCATATCCCCGCATTAGCCGTGTTGCTGGACGAACTGGCGACCGCCCGGCAATTGGCAGAACAGACACTACAAGCAGTACAACAATCAGCACAAACGCTGGGGCAGCGGGCATGATGCAGGAGCTAGCCCGTTTACAGCATGATTTCCTCCAGCACCTGCAACACGGTAGCGAGACGATTCTAGCGGCAGTCAAAGGCACGCCGAAAGTCGATGTCACCACCCGTCTGAATATCTATGCCCATGCTTATGGAGCACGTTTGCAGGAAGCTTTGCAGGAGAATTTCCCGGCTTTGCATACCCTGCTGGGTGATCAGGCGTTTGCAGGTCTGGCGCAACACTATATTCATACGCATCCTTCCCGCCATTTTTCGCTGCGCTATTTTGGCGATCAATTGGCGGAATTGCTGCGCACTCATCCCGACTACGCCCAGCAGCCGGTGCTCGCGGAAATGGCAAGCTTTGAATGGACGGTGTGGGCAGCGTTTGATGCAGCGGATGCAGATGGTGCAACACTCGCGGATTTACAGTGCGTTGCCCCGGAACGGTGGGAGGCGTTGGTTTTTACCTTGCACCCGTCTTGCCAGTTGATTCGGTTGGCGTGGAATGTACCCGCGCTGTGGCAGGCCGTGAGTGTGAGTACAGAGGCGACTCCGCTTGCACCCCAGAACGCAGCGGCTCGGGACTGGCTGGTCTGGCGGCAAGGTTTGCGTACTTATTTCCGGGTACTGGCGGAAGATGAGGCTTGGGCGCTCCAGCAAATTCAGGCAGGGCAGGGGTTTAGCGTTTTATGTGAGGGCGTCTGTGCGTGGGTGGAGCCGGAACAGGCAGCAGCACGCCTGCTGGGCTTTTTGTGTCAGTGGCTGGAGGATGGGGTGATTGCTCAGGTCAGGGTGTCGGTGGATTGAGTGTCTGCGCAAACACCGCCTGAAACAAGTCAATCGCCGTAAAAATATCCGCCGCACACAGTGTAGCCGGTAGAATGCGCACTTCCAGCGTATGTTTGCCCGCTACGTTCAGAATCAGGTTGCGCAGGTTAAAATCACAGTATTTGGCCGGGCGCGTTGGTATCAGGCGCTGGCGCGCAGTTTCCCAGTCGAGCTGGCTAAAGTCGGGAGCACGCACTACCTCCAGCAAAGTATCTGGCCATGCACCCAAGCGGCGGCAGTAAGGATTGGTTTTCACCGCCTTGCGCAAATCTGCCCGATGCTGGTGCAAAGTGTCGACCAGGCGTGCCAGTACCGGCGCAGAACAAAACGGGTCGGCGTCAAAATGCAGATGGGTAGCGCCTTCATTCGGTAACAGAAAACCCAGTTCACGCGCACAGCCAAGCATCATCGGCAAGGTCTCGCGGTCGTCAGCCGCAAGTGGTGCGGTCACCAGTTCGCAGGCACGTTCACGTTCACCCGGTAGCGGGGCGGCCAGCGCGAGTGATGCGCCCCATTCATCCTGCAGGCGATAGACACCTTTTTCGGTGGCTTCCGGCACGGTGCCAAATAAGTGCCCGAGCGCCTGCAAGCTTTCGGCAATGTTGGCCGCTGCTGAAGTATGGCGTTGCAACAGGCGCAACAGGCGTACTTCATCACTGACTATCCGGTACCAGCCCGCTTGCGCCGGGGCGCGTTTATCCAGATCACGCTGCAGGGTAATATCGTCGACGCATTGGGCTCGATAGACGCCTTGGGCATCAAGAATCTCAAAACCTTGGGTTAGGTGATAAAAAATGGGCTTGCCATTCACTTTGCTCGGTTCGGAGTCAAGGTGAAAAACCGTGCGTACACTGCCCCCCAAGGTGTTGGCGATGGATTCGGCTAATGCTTTGCGGCTACTACCGGGTGGAGCGAGTAATTCCACCTCGATCCCCACGGTCTGGCAGACGGGACGCATCAGTCGGTGCTATGCCCTGTAGTATGCCGGATTTTGTCAGGCAGGAGGCGTTCCAGCCCGGCGAAGAGTTTGTAGCCGATTGTTTTTTTCGCTTCAACCAGATCAATATTCCAGAGTTGCGCCAGCAAAGCGGCGTCTTCATAGGTGTAGGTACTGCCGAAAAACTTGTCGAGCATCTTCGTGCCCTCATCCGGGCTGGCTTTGCTCCCGGCGCGCACCTTGTCGGGCAGGATGTTCTCGTTGCCATTCAGGATTTTAGCACCGATCAGGATTTTGGCTTCCTCTACTGTCCCCAGATTCCAGAGCTGGGCGAGTAACTCTGCGTCATAATAGTTATAGGGGCTGGCAAAGAAGGTATCCAGCCATTTGCTATCGTCTGCCGAGAGCTTGTCATCGCTTTTAGGGTCTGGGAATTTGGGGTCGGGTGCTACCTCGGCAGGTAACAAGTCTTCGATACCGTGGATGATTTTGTGGCCGATGGCCTGTTTGGCTTCAACCACTGGGATATTCCAGAGTTTTGCCAGCAGGGCAGCATCAGCATAATCATAACGGCTGTTGAAAAAGGCATCAAGCCCGTCGGGGTGCCAATCGGAAACGCTCATAGTGTACTCCTCGCGATAGCGTATGTGGCCGGTTCGATACGATTCAATACGGCTACAACATTATGTAGGCCTGATCCGCTATTAAGTCAAACCCTGTGCTAACATTCGCTGTAATTATGCCAGACATCGCGGGAAAACAATGCAGGTTCGTGCCGAACAGATTAATGACCATCTCCAGCAGGGTATCAAATCCGTCTACCTGATTACGGGTGACGAGCCTTTACAAGTCATGGAAGTCGCCGATGCGGTGCGCAAGCGAGCCGCAGAACAGGGCTATGCTGAACGTGAAATTTTAGCGGTCGATGCACAATTCGACTGGAGTGTATTGTCAGCCGCCAGTGATGCCTTGTCGTTGTTCTCGGAAAAAAAATTACTCGATCTGCGTTTTAATACCTGCAAAATTGGAGCGGCGGGTAGCAAAGCGTTGCAACATTATCTGACCCGCATTCCGACCGACAAGGTGTTGCTGATCCAGTGCACGCGCCTGGAAAAATCCTGCCGGAATGCGGCCTGGGTGAAAGCGCTGACCCAGCAGGGTGTGATGGTGCAAATCTGGGATTTATCCCCGGCACAAACCGTTGCGTGGGTAGCCAAGCGCATGCGCGAGGCAGGACTGCGCCCGGAAGAGGCAGCAGTCCGTTTTCTGGCTGAACGGGTTGAAGGAAATTTGCTGGCTGCCTCTCAGGAAATCAGTAAGTTACAGCTACTTCATGCGAACGAATCTATCACTCAGGAACAGATAGCTGCCGTGATTGCTGACAGTTCGCGTTTCACCGTCTTTGATTTAGCGGACACTGTCTTATCTCAGGATATCAGTCGTTTAAAGCATATTCTTCAGGTTTTGCAGGAAGATGATGCGCCACTACCCTTGTTGGTATGGGCTTTGGGTGATTTGTTGCGGCAGCTGAATGAAGGCGCGGAAAACCTGCGTCAACAACGTTCCAATCAAAGCCTGTTGGTGCGGATGCCACGTAACCGGCAGGCAAGTTTTCAGCAGGCATTGCAACGGATGGCTCATGCCAACTGGGCGGCTTTATTCCATCGGCTGTCGGTGCTGGATCAGCACAGCAAGGGAATAGGGCAGGATGTGTCGCGCAGTGAGGAACGCTTGTGGAATGAGGTTTTTGATATGGCCTTGGCGATCATGGGTAAACGTTTGTTTGCCATCAATAAACAAGGCTAATGAAGCGGCTATATTTATTTAATTTCAATGTAAATATACCTTATTATTCCTTTAAGTTTTAGAAAATAAGCGTAGACTAATGCAGCTTTAGTTATGTCCATTAAAGCAACGGCCATTGTCACTTATGAATTCTTTTCTGCACTTCCTGTTTCCGTTCACTTACTGGTTTCCGAAAATCAATCGCAATACGCTCAAAGCGGATTTGATTGCCGGTTTGACCGGTGCTGTGATCGTTCTGCCGCAGGGTGTCGCTTTTGCTACTATTGCGGGTTTGCCGCCTGAATACGGTTTATATACCGCGATGGTCACCCCGATTATTGCCGCCTTGTTCGGTTCTTCTTTGCATCTGATCTCTGGGCCGACAACAGCGATTTCCATCGTGATTTTTTCGACCGTCAGTGATTATGCAGTGCCCGGTTCAGATGCTTACATTAGCGATGCGCTGACCATCACCTTTCTGGCCGGGGTCTATCAGCTGGCCTTTGCACTGGCACGCTTGGGATCATTAGTTAACTTTGTATCACATACCGTAGTGATCGGCTTTACCGCTGGTGCGGCGATTTTGATCGCTACCAGCCAAATGAAGCATGTGTTTGGCGTCGAGGTGGCGCGGGGCGAATCATTTTTGCATACCTGGCTGGAGATACTCCGACAGCTGCCCGACATGAACTTTTATATCTTTGGGGTGGCAATGGCGACACTGGCGGTGGCCTTGCTGATTAAGAAATTTTTACCGCGCCTGCCGAATATGCTGATTGCCCTGATCGTTGGTGGTTTTGTTGCGGTAGCACTGGGTGGCGAAAGCAGTAGTATCCATTTTGTCGGTGAGATACCGGCTCATTTGCCGCCTTTTTCATCCCCGGACTTCTCGCTACAAACCATCAAGATTCTTGCTCCACAAGCCTTCGCAGTGGCCTTGTTGGGTCTGATTGAAGCGGTATCGATCAGCCGCGCTATCGCAGCCAAATCACATCAGCGGATTGATGGTAATCAGGAGTTTTTCGGCCAGGGCATGTCGAATGTAGTCGGTAGTTTTTTCTCCAGTTATGCGGGTTCCGGTTCATTTACGCGTTCCGGGGTGAATTATACAGCGGGTGCCCAGACCCCTCTATCGGCTATCTTTGCGGCAGTTCTGCTGGCTTTGATCATTCTGCTGGTGGCACCGCTGACGGCTTATCTGCCGATTGCAGCCATGGCGGGGCTGATCCTGCTGGTCGCTTATAATCTGGTCAATGTCGAGCACATCAAGAAGATTTTCGAAACCAGCAAATCTGAAACCAGTATTCTGGTCACGACTTTCCTGTCTACTTTGTTTTTCGAGTTGGAATTCGCGATTTATCTGGGTGTGCTGTTGTCGCTGGTGATTTTTCTGGCACGCACATCTACCCCTGATATTGTCAGCCTGTCACCTGACCGTGACCCGGAAACGGGTAAGCTAACCCTGGTTAAAGAGGCTGATGCTGAACATTTGGCTGAATGCCCGCAGTTCAAAATTATTCGTGTTGATATGTCGATCTATTTTGGTTCCGCTAATCATATCCAGAACAAGCTGTATTACATCAGCGAAAAACTGGGTATCAAGCATGTACTGATTGTAGGGAGTGGTGTGAACTTTGTGGATTTGACCGGCGCAGAAATGCTGGAACAGGAATCAGACCGGCTGAAGGAAGAGGGCGGCGGCCTGTATTTCGCGGAACTGAAGCCGCGTGTCAATACCTTCATCCATCGCGGCCATTTTGATGAGCATATCGGGGCAGCTTATTTTTTTGAGGAAAAGAAAGACGCGATTCACAAGATTACCACCATCGCACTGGATCATCGTATCTGTCAGAAGTGTCATTTCCGGGTGTTTGATGAGTGTCATGCCCCACCGCTGAAAGGTGGTACTCCGTTGGAGCAGATCTAAAAAAACAGGCCGCTTTTTTCTTGATGCGGCCTGTTCTACTGACTTATCGGGTTTTAGCGGGTTGGACGAATTTCGCCGCTCTTGACCCGTGCCAGATAAGATGTCACTTCACGCTTCACCACCGGCATCAGCAGGTAGAGACCCACGATATTCGCCAGACTCATGGCAAAGATCATCGAGTCAGAGAAGTCGATCACTGGGCCGAGGCTCATGCTGGAACCAATCACCACGAAGCACAGGAAAAACAGCTTGAAGATCAGTTCGCGGATTTTGCCTTCACCGACCAGGTAAGTCCAGGCTTTCAGACCATAGTAAGACCAGGTGATAATGGTAGAGAATGCGAACAGGATAACCGCAATGGATAATACATACGGGAACCAGGATACCGCACTGCCGAAGGCCGCTGAGGTCAGCTGTACGCCCGTCAACTCAGGTGAAGTTTGCAGCGAGCCACTGATGACAATCACCAGCGCAGTCATGGTACAGATCACGACGGTGTCGATGAATGGTTCCAGTGTTGCAACAATCCCCTCAGTCGCCGGTTCGTTGGTACGCACTGCCGAATGGGCAATCGAGGCGGAACCAATGCCTGCTTCGTTGGAGAACGCTGCCCGTTTGAAGCCCTGAATCAGCGCACCGACTACACCACCGGCAACACCGTCAGCGGTAAAGGCACCGTCGATAATCTGGCCGAAAGCCCAGCCAATTTTGTCATAGTCGATCAGGATGATGATCAGGCCAGCACCCAGGTAGAGAATCGCCATGAACGGCACCAGTGTACCGGTAACCCGCGCGATGGAACGAATACCACCGATAATGACTGAACCGGTGATGACCGCCAGTACCAGACCGAATAACCAGCCCTTGTCCGCCAGGAAGCTGGCATCACCACCGGTTACACCGACGACTTGCTGGAAAGCCTGATTGGCCTGAAACATGTTGCCGCCACCGATGGAGCCACCGATAGCACAAATAGCAAAAAATACGGCAAGGAATTTACCCAAGCCCGCCCGCCCCTGTTCTGCCAGACCTTTGGTCAGGTAGTACATCGGGCCGCCGGAGACGCTGCCATCGGCATATTCATTACGGTATTTAACACCGAGGGTACATTCGGTGAATTTGGAGGCCATCCCCAACAGACCTGCCAGTATCATCCAGAAGGTAGCACCCGCACCACCAATCGAGACGGCGACTGCGACGCCGGCAATATTCCCTAAACCGACCGTACCGGATACGGCAGTGGCCAGTGCCTGAAAGTGGGAGACTTCACCGGCATGATTGGGGTTATCATATTTACCGCTGATCAGGCGAAACGCCTGTGGAATCACCCGGAACTGGATGAAGCCAAAATAGACAGTGAATACCGTGGCTGCAATAATCAGCCAAAGCACAATCAGGGGGAGCTGGGCTTCGCCCACCGGTATAGAATAGAAAATAACGCCCGCAATCGCATTGGTCACCGGCGAGATGGCATCACTGATCATCTTGTCCAGTTCGCCAACATCAGCTGCCAACGCGGTTAACGGAGTAAACAGCAAGGCCAGCAGGCCGAACGCATTAAGTATGCTAAATTTTTTCATCAATGAAAAAGTCCTTTTTAGTTTCAAGGGATTACCGCAACCGGAACAGTGGCGATCTGGATGAGCTTGCTAGGCACGTTGCCGAGTATGAGACTCGTCAGTGAGGAGTCACCTGATTTAGCGATATAAATGAGTCTTGCATTTTTTTCGACCGCAATTTCATTCAGTACCTTGGCGACATTGCCATAGCGAACTTCACTGGTGGCTGTCACACCGCTTGCATTGAGCTGGTCGACGATAGGGGTGAGAATGTGTGTTTCTGCGCGGGTGAGTTCTTCGTTGCGGCGCTTGTGGCGTTCAGCCAGTTCATCAGCGGTAAGGAAGCTGTAGGCTGACCATTCCAGTACATGGACAACATGGAGCTGGGCATTGGATAGCCGGGCGCGTTCGGCGGCAAATTCGGCGGCACGTTTAGCCCCCTCACTGCCGTCATAGGCGACGACGTAGATATCATTCATATTGATCTCTCCTGTGATTGTGAAGCCCCGGTAACACGAATACGGAATGAGGAGTCCTGTGGTGCATGCGTGCTACCGGAGCCAAGTCAGTGTAACAAAGAAATTATGGAATAAGCTCCTTTATGTAAACACTAATTTGCATATTATTCAGCAATATTTTCTGTGAATGGCTCATTTTCAAGAAAAAAAACTGGCTGGCTGGCCACAAGAACAAGAAATTTGGCCTGTATACCCTTAGAATACGCCCTATATTAATATTTTTTTGCAGGAGCAGGACATGCATGTCGTTATTGTCGGTAGTGGCGTCATTGGGACTACCAGTGCTTATTATCTAGCCAAGCAGGGTCATACGGTGACGGTGCTGGATCGTCAGCCCCAAGCGGGTTTGGAAACCAGTTATGCGAACGCGGGTCAGGTTTCACCCGGTTATTCTGCCCCTTGGGCGGGGCCTGGTATCCCGATGAAAGCGATCAAGTGGATGCTGAGCAAGCACTCCCCGCTGGTGGTACGCCCACAACTGGATCTGGATCAATGGCGCTTTATGCTGCTGATGCTGCGTAACTGCACGACGGCGGCGTATGATGTCAACAAAAGCCGGATGCTGCGTCTTGCTGAATACAGTCGCCAGGCGATGGGTGAATTGCGTACCGAAACCGGCATTCAGTATGACCAGCGTACACAGGGTACTTTGCAGGTATTTCGTACCGACAAGCAGGTATATGATGCGAAAAAAGACACTAACGTGCTGGATACTTGCAACATACCTTACGAAGTGCTGGACGTAGACGGCTGTATTGCCGCCGAGCCGGGTTTGCATCATGTGCGTGAAAAACTGAAAGGCGGTTTGCGCTTGCCCCTGGATGAAACGGGTGATTGCCTGAAGTTCACCCAGTCACTGGCGGAGATGGCGGCAGCTAAAGGCGTTGAGTTCCGTTATGAGGTCAATGTCAAAGGATTGGTGACGGACAAAGGGCGCATCACGGGTGTGGATACCGATCAAGGCATGATCAGTGGTGACCAGTACATCGTGGCACTGGGTAGTTATTCGCCGAAACTGTTGCGCCCACTGGGGATTGATATTCCGGTTTATCCGGTCAAGGGTTATTCAATTACCGTGCCGATTATTGATGCGGATTCTGCGCCGGTCTCGACCGTTATGGACGAAACCTATAAAGTAGCCATTACCCGCCTGGGCGACCGGGTGCGGGTGGCTGGAACTGCCGAGTTGACTGGCCATGATTTGACACTGCGGGAAGGACGACGCGAAACGGTACGGTTTGTCGTGTCTGACATGTTCCCGAAAGCGGCTAACATGGCGGAAGATCAATTCTGGACAGGCTTGCGGCCAATGACTCCCGACGGTACGCCGGTGATTGGGGCTACACCTTATGCCAATCTGTTCCTGAATACCGGCCACGGTACCTTAGGTTGGACGATGGCTTGTGGTTCTGGCCGCCTGTTGGCGGATATGGTCGCTGGCAACGCGCCAGAAATCGGTATCGATGGTCTGGGAATGGATCGCTATGGTTTTGCCAACAAGGTGAAGGTCTGACGCTGTTACTTTACTGTCTGAATATTTGATATTTACAAGGAATGAATTTATACCATGATCGAACACACTGCTAAAACCGAAAAAACAATCATCTCTACCCCTTCAGCCCCGGCGGCCATTGGCCCGTACTCACAAGCAGTGCGTGCCGGGAATACTATTTACTGTTCCGGGCAGATTCCCTTGAACCCGATCAGCATGAAAGTCGAAGCCACTGACTTCGCCGGGCAGGCGGAGCAGGTGTTCAGTAACCTCAAGGCGGTCGCTGAAGCGGCGGGTGCAGGTTGTCAGGATTTTGTTAAATTGAATATTTTCCTGACCGATCTGAGTAACTTCGCCACGGTGAACGAAGTCATGCAGCGTTATTTTACCGCTCCTTTTCCGGCGCGCGCCGCGATTGGGGTCGCTTCATTGCCCCTGGGTGTGCTGGTGGAAGTTGAAGGTGTTATCGTTCTGTAAATCGGGGCATTCCGACGGAGTAAGGAGTAAGTCATGGCTCGTCCTGCACGCGCGATTATTGATCTTGATGCGATTCGGCATAACTACCGGCATGCCAAATCACTAGCGCCCGGTGCGCGCGCCCTTGCTATCGTCAAGGCGAATGCGTATGGGCATGGCGCAGCGCGGGTTGCACACGCACTCGCACCGGATGTCGATGGTTTTGGCGTCGCGAGTATCGAGGAGGCGCTGGAACTCCGTGCCTCCGGGATCAGGAAGCGCATGTTGCTGCTCGAAGGCGTGTTTACGCCCGATGAGTTGCCCATTGTGGATCAGGAGCAGCTGCATTTTACCCTTCACACCCATGAGCAGTTGCAATGGGTATTGGCGGCGCGTCCGACCCGGCCTTTTCATGTTTTCCTGAAAATTGATACCGGGATGCACCGGCTGGGTTTCGCACCCGAACAGGTCAAATCCGTTTATGCTGCATTGCAGCAGTGCACGCATATCGGTTCTATCGTGTTAATGACCCACTTTGCACGGGCGGATGAAGTGCATGTGGATTTCACCCGTCTGCAAATTGAACGGTTCAAAGCGGCCACTGAGGGCATTGATGCCCGCTGCAGTGTCTCGAATTCACCGGCAATTCTGGCCTGGCCTGCTGCACATCGCGACTGGATTCGACCCGGTCTGATGCTGTATGGCGCGTCCCCGCTGGATGAACAGAATGAGGCCAGTCGCCAGCTGCGCCCCGCCATGCGTCTGGAGTCGGCACTGATTTCAGTGCGTGAGCTGCAGGCGGGTGAATACATTGGTTATGGCGGGCGTTATTGCTGTACGCGGGATACCACGGTGGGAGTGGTCGCCATGGGCTATGCCGATGGTTATCCGCGCCATTCCAAAGATGGCACGCCTGTTGCATTCAAAGGTCAGCGTACCAGTGTGATCGGGCGGGTGTCGATGGATATGCTGACGATTGATGTGACGGGGATGGATGCCAAGGTGGGTGATCGGGTGGAATTATGGGGGGATACCGTGCTGGCCAGTGAAGTGGCCGTGGCCAGTGCGACTATCCCGTATGCGCTGTTTACGGGTATTACGCGGCGCGTACCCTTGAGCTACCACGAACAGCCGATAGTGTTGGAGTAAGCGGCTTGGGGGGTAATCTGACCGTTTGCCCGTTTATTCGATCAGCAGTTCACTGGATTCACTGACGGTTTCCATGGCGACCAGAGTGCGTGAATCACGTACTCCCGGCAAGGTATGCAGGATGTCACCGAGCAGAGTGCGGTAAGACGCCATGTTTTTGATCCTGATTTTTAACAGGTAATCAAAATCACCGGCGACCAGATGGCATTCCAGGATTTGTGGCCAGCGGCGCACTGCGTCGCGAAACTCTTCGAAAATGTGCCCGGAGGTGTAGTTAAGACTGATTTCGACAAACACCAGCAAACTGGCATCCAGTTCTTTCGGGTTGAGCAGCGCCGTGTAACCGAGTATCAGGCCGGAACGTTCCAGCCGTCGCACCCGTTCCAGACAGGGGGAGGTGCTCAAGCCTACTTTTTCTGCCAGATCAACAAAGGAGATTCTGCCGTCTTTCTGCAGTTCCCGCAGTATTTTTTTGTCGATACGATCCAGCTTTTGTTTGCTGTTAGGGGTGGCTTGGGTCATGGCAGTTATCACCGAGTCAAAAATAGAATAATACACAAAGATGCTGTTTTTGTTTGAATAAATATATAAGCAATCTCTAATATTAATTTTTTATTGTGTTTTATGGCTCATTCAGTTAGCTTCTAATAGCCGGGCTTGGGCAAAGAACGATTTGCTTCGTTAAGCGCTTTGAGTCCTTATTATTTTTTGAATACAGGATTAGAGAGGAAGGGGAATTCATGAAATCAACAACACTAGTGACCGCTGGCATTTTGGCTGCGAGTTTTATCATGTCTACCGTACAGGCAGGCGAAACGCTAGACGCGGTCAAGAAAAAAGGTTTTGTCCAATGTGGCGTAAGCTCCGGTCTGCCGGGCTTTTCCAGCGCCAATGACAAGGGTGAATGGACAGGTCTGGACGTGGATGTTTGCCGGGCAGTCGCTGCCGCTGTCTTTGGTGATGACACCAAAGTCAAATATTCTCCTTTGACCGCCAAAGAGCGTTTTACCGCACTGCAGTCGGGTGAAATTGATGTGCTGTCACGTAATACCACGTGGACGTTGACCCGTGACAGTGGCTTGGGTCTGAACTTCGCAGGCGTAACGTATTATGATGGTCAGGGCTTCATGATCTCCAAGAAGCTGGGTGTGAAAAGTGCCAAGGAACTGGACGGTGCGTCAGTTTGTATCCAGGCGGGTACGACCACCGAGTTGAATCTTGCCGATTACTTCCGTGCCAATAACATGAAGTACGAGCCGATTACCTTCGACAAAGCTGAAGAAACCGTCAAAGCGTTTGAAGCAGGTCGTTGTGATGTGCTGACTTCTGACCAATCCCAGCTGTATGCCCTGCGTATCCAGTTGGCTGACCCAGAAAGTGCGGCCGTATTACCAGAAGTTATTTCCAAAGAGCCCCTCGGGCCTTCCGTGCGTAATGGTGATGATGACTGGTTCAAAGTCGTCCGCTGGTCACTGTTCGCGATGGTTGAAGCTGAAGACCTCGGTCTGGATTCTACCAATATCGATGAAAAGGCCAAAGGTGATGATCCTGCCATCAAGCGCTTTGTCGGTGCGGATGGGAGTGAAGATCAAGGTCTGCCACTGGACAAGACTTGGGCTTACAACATCGTGAAGAAAGTCGGTAACTATTCCGAAACCTTTGAGCGCAATGTCGGCGAAGGTTCACCGCTGAAGATTTCCCGTGGCCTGAATGCCCTGTGGAAGAACGGTGGTGTCCAGTACTCTCCACCGGTTCGTTAATACCTGATACGCGCTAGACCAACCCGCCCGGCTCATTATTGCCTGGGCGGGTTCTCCCTTCTCATGTTAGCTATCCAATCAAAGGCTGGACTATGGCAGAAAAATACGCCCTTCCTGCAGTCGATGCAAATCTTTCCCCCGGAAAACCCCCTTTCTGGAATGACCCCGAGAAGCGTGCCTTATTGTTTCAGGTGGTGGTGGTCGTTGGGATATTTGCCTTCTTTGCATACATTTTTAATAACACACTGACTAATCTGCACACACGCGGGATCAACACCGGCTTTAGCTTTTTGTCGAACCCGGCAGGTTTCGGCATTGCCCAAACGCTGGTTGCCTATACGGAGTCCGACAGTTTTGGGCGAACGTTTGTCGTTGGTTTACTCAACACCCTGCTGGTCTCCGGACTGGGAATTCTATTGGCGACTTTGTTGGGGTTTGTGATCGGCGTTGCCCGTTTGTCCAGCAACTGGCTGGTTTCACGCTGCGCCATGGTTTATATCGAAATCTTCCGTAACATTCCGCTCTTGCTGCAGATCGTCTTCTGGTATTTCGCCATCATGCCATTATTGCCCTCACCACGCGGTGGGAGTTATGCCTTGGGGGAGATGTTTTTCCTGAATAATCGCGGGCTTTATCTACCGGCACCCGTCCCCCAGGATGGTTATCTGTGGACAGCGATTGCGTTTGTTGCCACGCTGGTATTTGTGCTGTTGTTGCGCAAATGGGCACGTTGGCGCCAGGAAAGAACCGGTCAACAGTTTCCGGTCTTATGGGTTTCGCTTGTCCTGCTGATTGCGGTGCCTGAAATTACGTTCCTGATGACCGGGCAACCGTTGCACTGGAACTTGCCGGCACTGCAAGGTTTCAATTTCCAGGGTGGGTTAAGCATTATCCCTGAACTGGGTGCCCTGTTGCTGGCGCTGACTATTTACACCGCCGCTTTTATTGCAGAAATTGTTCGCTCCGGTATTCAGGGCGTGAGCAAGGGACAGACAGAAGCGGCCTCCGCATTGGGCTTGCGCCCGAGTAAAACACTGAATCTGGTCATTATTCCGCAGGCAATGCGCATTATCATCCCGCAACTGACCAGTCAGTATTTGAATCTGACCAAGAACTCTTCACTGGCTGCTGCTGTTGGTTACCCGGATTTGGTGGCGGTGTTTGCGGGGACTACCCTGAACCAGACGGGGCAGGCGGTGGAAATCATTTTCATGACCATGATGGTTTATCTGGTGATCAGTCTGACCATTTCAATGTTCATGAACTGGTACAACAAAAAAATGGCATTGGTGGAGCGTTAATATGGCTATTGTTACCCAAAATCCTTCCCCCGCTTTACCACCGCCAGAAACCATGAGTGGTGCGGCTGCCTGGATGCGCCAGAACCTGTTCTCAAACTGGGCGAACAGCCTGGTAACGGTTGTTCTGGGTGGGCTGCTACTCTGGGTTTTGATCCCGGTGATCAACTGGGCTTTTATCAAAGCTGACTGGATCGGTGACTCGCGCGAGGCCTGTGACAGTGGTGGTGCCTGCTGGGTGTTCATCATTGCCCGCATGAATCAGTTTATGTATGGCTTTTACCCGGAAGCTGAATACTGGCGGGTGAATGTAACCGGGTTGCTGCTGGTGGTAACACTGGCGGCGCTGATGATTGAACGCATTCCTGGCAAAAAATACACAGCGATCTTTGCGTTGTTTATCTTTCCGGTGATTGCATTTTACCTGTTGACGGGCGGAAGTTTTGACCTGCCACACGTTGAGACCAATCTGTGGGGCGGCCTGATGCTGACCCTGGTGTTGGCGATTGTCGGGATTGTCGCTGCTTTACCGCTAGGCATTATCCTTGCCTTGGGGCGGCGTTCGGAAATGCCGGTGGTACGCTCACTCTGTATCGCCTTTATCGAAATCTGGCGGGGCGTACCCCTGATCACTGTATTGTTCATGGCCTCCGTCATGTTACCCCTGTTCTTGCCGGAAGGTACCAACTTCGACAAGTTACTACGGGCAATGATCGGGATTGTCATGTTCCAGTCGGCTTATATGGCGGAAGTGATTCGCAGCGGCTTGCAGGCTATTCCGAAGGGGCAGTTTGAGGCGGCTGAGGCGCTGGGTTTGAGTTTCTGGCAGAGCATGTACAAGATTATTTTGCCACAGGCTTTGAAGCTGGTTATTCCGGGCATCGTGAATACCTTTATTGCCCTGTTCAAGGATACCTCACTGGTGCTGATTATCGGTCTGTTTGACTTGCTGGCGATTATCCAGTCGGCCTCGACGGATGCGAACTGGCTGGGATTTGCGATTGAAGGTTATGTATTTGCGGCGCTGGTCTACTGGGTATTCTGTTTCAGTATGTCACGTTATAGCCAAGGCTTGGAACGCAAGCTCTACACCGGCAACTAATCGTATTTTAAGGATAAGAGAATGGAACAAAAGACAGATGAAATCGCGGTTAAGTTACGTGGTGTCAACAAGTGGTACGGGGATTTTCATGTTCTGAAAAATCTGAATCTGGAAGTTAAGCGAGGTGAACGCATTGTTATTTGCGGGCCATCCGGTTCCGGCAAGTCAACGATGATTCGTTGCATCAACCGGCTGGAAGAACACCAGCGTGGCCAGATCATTGTGGACGGTATTGAGCTGAACAATGACATCAAGAATATCGACCAGATCCGCAAGGAAGTTGGCATGGTATTCCAGCACTTTAACCTGTTTCCGCATTTAACCGTGCTGGAAAACTGCGCGCTGGCACCGATGTGGGTGCGCAAGATTCCGCGTAAGGAAGCAGAAGCCACCGCCATGGAATATCTGGAACGGGTAAAAATACCCCAACAAGCTTTGAAGTTTCCGGGGCAGCTGTCCGGCGGACAACAACAGCGGGTGGCGATTGCACGCAGTCTGTGCATGAAACCGCGCATCATGCTGTTTGATGAGCCGACTTCGGCGCTTGATCCGGAGATGATCAAGGAAGTGCTGGACACCATGATCGAACTGGCAGACAGCGGTATGACCATGCTGTGTGTCACCCACGAGATGGGTTTCGCCAAAACAGTGGCGGACTCGGTGATTTTCATGGACGGTGGCGAGATTATCGAAACCAACGAACCTAACGAGTTCTTCAATAACCCGCAACACGAACGTACCCAGCTGTTCCTGAGCCAGATTCTGGCGCATTGAAGCAGAAAGCCAGAAAGCTCAGAAATAAAAGCCTGAGCAACGCTCCGCCGGTTTTAGCGGCGGGGCGTTTTGGGTATTTCGGGCGGTTTTGCATAGTAGCTGGCAACGAACATCGTCACCAGCCTCCCTACCAATAGCGATGCACACAGCGGAATAATAAAATGATTGATCATCAACATGTCCGCATCCTGCATCAATATATGCGGCAGATAATGACGCAATGCCAGAAAATAAATCAGCGCCAGCCATAATCCGGCCACATCCACCAGCACCACAATCAATATCCCCCAGACCGAGAGCCCGGTAGTCAGTAGCATACCCACCCCAACCAGTATGGCCGTCAGGAACATACTGAGCAGGGCAATACGATACTGGCCGGTATACCAGTAATACCAGTAACTTCTGGGAATCAGGCTGCACCACCTGCCTGCGCTGTGCTTAAGCGTGCTGCCAGTGTCCGTACCAGTAAGCCATAGGCGGGGACAAACAGTGCCAGACTGATCAGTAATTTGAAGGCATAGTCAACCGTCGCAATCTCTGGCCAGTTGGCGGCCATAAATGCGTCGGAGCTTTGGTAAAAGGCCACCGAGAAAAAAATCAGGGTATCGAGCGCCCCGCCGATCATGCTGGATGCTGCCGGTGCTAGCCACCAGCGCTTTGAACTCCGCAAACGGTTGAACACGGTCACATCCAGCAATTGCCCCAGCGTATAAGCCAGAAAGCTCGCGACGGCAATACGGGCTACAAAGGTGTTCAATTCGCTTAAGGCCGTGAAACCCTGAAACTGACCTTCATAGAAGATGACTGAGAATACATAAGACAGCAGCAGGGCGGGCAGCATCGCGGTGTAAATGATCTTGCGCGCCAAGGTGGAGCCGAAAATACGTACAGTCAGATCAGTCGCCAGAAAAATGAACGGGAAGCTAATCGCGCCCCACGTGGTTTGGAAGCCAAAGATGTCTACCGGGATTTGTACCAGGTAATTACTGGCGGCAATCACCAACAGATGAAAGCCAACGAGAACGAATAAAGCTCGCTGTTGTTGCGGAGCTGTGTCAAGCAATGTCATGGTCATACCTTTTTGTTGGTTGGGGGTGAGGGAACCCAATGGAAAGACAAATAGAAACAAATGGAACACAAGTGCTACAGCATTCTATAGCGGCGCGCAGTGTACTACGATTTTTTTTCGCTGTCATATCCCTGTCACATTGGCTGACTACACTGCGCAGCCATCGAAGCTTAACTTTTGGAGACACACAAATGAAAAAACGGTCTTTAGCCATTGCAAGCGGACTGTTGCTGGTAGCAGCCGGTGCAGCGCAGGCACGTGACAATATCGAAATGGTGGGTTCCTCTACTGTTTACCCGTTCTCAACCACAGTCGCGGAATACTTCGCGAAGAAGACCGGTGGTGCTGCACCGAAGATTGAATCGACCGGTACCGGCGGCGGCATGAAGCTGTTTTGTGGTGGGGCGGGGGTGGATACACCGGATATGACCGGTGCTTCACGCCGCATCAAAGACAGCGAGCTGGAAATGTGCAAGCAAAACGGGGTTAGCCCGGTGGAAATCAAGATCGGTTATGACGGTATTGCGATTGCTAACTCCAAAAGCGGCGACGTTTTCAAGTTGAGCCGTCGTGACCTGTTCCTGGGCTTGGCCAAGCAGGTTCCTGCATCCGCCGACGGCGAGCTGAAGCTGATTGATAACCCTTATACCAACTGGAAGGCAGTGAATGCCGATCTGCCGGATGACCCTATCGAAGTGATTGGGCCTCCGCCTACTTCCGGTACACGGGATGCATTTGTTGAGCTGGTGATGGATGAAGGTTGTAAGACGTTTGATGCTCTCAAGAAAATGGAAAAAGAAGACAATGATCAGTTCAAGGCTATTTGCCAAAGCATGCGTGAAGATGGCAAGTTCATTGAAGCGGGTGAAAATGACAATCTGATCGTGCAAAAACTGGAAGCTAACCCGAAAGCACTCGGTATTTTCGGTTTTAGTTTCCTGGATCAGAACTCTGACAAAGTGCAGGGTGCGGAGATGGATGGAGTTGCCATCAACTTTGAAAACATTGCATCGGGTGATTACCCGGTTTCACGGCCTTTATATGTGTATACCAAGAAAGAGCACGTAGGCACGGTAAAGGGTATTGAAGAGTTTCTGGCAGAAATGACCAGTGATGCGGCCTGGGGCGAAGAGGGTTATCTGGCCGACAAGGGCATGATTCCGATGCCGGAAGATGAACGCGCGGCCTTTGCAGCCGATGCAAAAGATCTGAAGGTGCTGGAAGCGCTTTAGCAGCACAAATAACAATGACCAGAAGTCAGAATAATAAATTTAAGGGCGGATCATTCCGCCCTTATCTTTTGGTCGAATCGTGAAGAGCGCTTTAGGAAAGCCTGACAGACTGCTATGATGTATTTTTGCTAGCAAGCGTAGGGGGCAGGTAGTGTGAGCAAGCAGGGTGAGCGAGACATTATCATTGCCATTGACCAGGTATCGGTGCACTTCGGCAAACTTCAAGCGCTGACCCAAGTCAGTAACCACGTCAAGCGGGGCGAGGTGGTGGTTATCATTGGCCCGAGCGGTTCCGGCAAAAGCACCTTGTTGCGTACCCTGAACGGTTTGCAGCCCATCCACAGCGGCACTGTCCATATCGATGGGGTAAATGTCACCGCAAAAAATACCAATATGAACAAATTACGTGCCGAAGTCGGCATGGTGTTCCAGCATTTCAATCTGTTCCAACATAAGACCGCCCTGCAAAATATCACCTTGCCACAGACCGTGGTGCTCAAACGTTCCAAAGCCGAGGCGGAGCAAAATGCCCGTGCCCTGCTGGAAAAAGTCGGTATCCCGGACAAAGCCGATAACTATCCCAACCAGCTCTCCGGTGGCCAGCAGCAGCGCATCGCAATCGCCCGTTCCTTGGCGATGAACCCGAAAATCATGTTGTTTGATGAAGCGACTTCCGCGCTTGACCCCGAAACAGTAGGCGGCGTGTTGGAGTTGATGCAGGGTCTGGCGAAAGAGGGCATGACCATGGTGGTGGTTACGCATGAAATGGGCTTTGCCCGCGAAGCGGCGGATCGGGTGATTTTCATGGATGAGGGTAAGGTGGTGGAAGAAGCTGCGCCCGATCAGTTTTTTGATCATCCACAAAGCGAACGGGCAGCCGCTTTTTTACGCCAGATTTTATAACAAATTTTATACAATACACGGTATAAACTGTGTAACACGTTCATTAATCAACAAGGAGAAGAGGATGAAACTGAAAGCATTATTAAGCACCGCTTTGGGGGTGATATTGGCCGGAGTGGTTTCAACGACAGCGTGGGCGGAAAGCTCGATGGAAAAAATTGTCAGCAGTGGCAAGTTGACCATCGCAGTCCAGACGCAGGGACCACCGGTGAGCTTTGTGGACAAGGCAGGCAAGCGGACGGGGCTTGCCATTGAGCTGGCGCAAATGATGGCTGACGATATGGGTGTTGAGCTGGTGGTGCAGGATTATGACTGGAAAGGTCTGATTCCGGCGCTGCAGTCCGGCAAGGCAGACATGATCGCGGCGGATATGACGCCGACCGCACAACGGTACATGCAGGTATTATTCAGTGACCCGGTTTTTTACGCGGAGAACGTTGCTTTCGCCCTGAAAGAGAAAGGCTTCAAATCCTGGGAAGACCTGAACAAGGAAGGCATGAATGTTGGTGCGACCCAAGCTTCGACTTATGCGAATGCCATTCGTGACAAAATGCCATTGGCGACCCTGAAAGAATATTCCGGTGGTAACCCACAAACCGTGCAGGCCGTGGTCTCGGGGCGGATTGAAGGGGGGGTGTCTGACCGTGCGAGCATGGCGTCTTTTGTGCAGGATAATCCAACCCTCGCGATACTGGATGGCACCTTGACCAAAGAGCCACTGGGCTTTGCGGTGCATCCAGACTCTGTGCACCTGTTGCTGGCGATTAACAACTACATTCGCCTGATCGAGCTGGATGGCCGCCTGCAGAAGAAGCTGGATTACTGGTGGAATTCAACTGCCTGGAAAGCGGATCACGAATAGTCATTACACTCCGGCCTCTCTCCCTCGGGGCTAGGTAAGTAATTGTTTTCTTTAGCTCCTCTCTATTAGGGAGAGGGGCTGGGGTGAGGGATTTTAAGCTTTGTTTGAGTTCATTTCACCCGGACGACTGTTATCCGTATGACTGCTTTCAGCGATTTTTTTACCCGATTTTTTACCGAATTTCTTACCGGCTTTTTCAACTTCCGTATTGTCCTGAAGTATGCGGATGTGTTTCTGGACGGTATGCTGGCCACTTTGTGGCTGGCGGGTATCTGTCTGGTTTTATCCGTATTCTTCGGCATTTTTCTGGCGCTGCTGCGCATGTCACGCAACCCGCTGATCTGGCGTCCGGCAGCGGCGTATATTCAGGTGATTCGTGCCACGCCGCTCCTGATCCAGATTTACATTATTTATTATGGTCTGCCGTATTTTATCGGTAATTTCTTTGGCGAGACTTCCACCGCTATTATTGCCCTGACTATCCATTCCACACCCTACATGGCGGAAATTATTCGCGCCGGGATTCAGTCGATTGCCCACGGGCAGACCGAGGGGGCATTTTCGGTCGGGATGGGGCGGATGCAAACCTTTTATTACATCGTATTGCCACAGGCACTGGCGAATGTGGTACCGCCTTTGTTGGGGCAGACCGCCATTCTGATCAAGGATACTTCGCTGTTCAGCATTATTGCCGTGTTCGAGCTGATGGGTGCGGGCTTGCGGATGTATTCCGAGACGGTGATTGCCACCGAAAGTTATGTGACAACTGCGGTTTGTTACCTGTTGATTTATGCCCTGATGTTGATGGTGTCCGGGGTGGTGCAGAAGAAACTGGGCGGTGCCGCATGGCAAAGCCGTTGATGGAGGGTTTAAGATGGAAAGCCTAGCCGACAAATTTGAGCTGACCGTAGGTTTGTTCCCCCTGTTGTTACAAGGGTTGATAATGACCTTCAAAGTTTCGATTCTGGCGATTATTTGCGGGTCTTTGCTGGGTTTTGTCCTTGGGGTATTGCGCTCGCTACACTTACGGTTTGTGACGGGTTTGATGGGTCTGTACCTGCATTTGTTTCGGGGTACGCCGTATCTGGTGCAGTTGTATCTGATCTATTTTGTACTGCCCTCGTTTGATATCGAGTGGCTAAAGTTTGACAGCTTCACCGCAGCGATTGTCTCGCTGTCGCTCTATACTTCCAGCTATGTGACAGAAATTGTTTCAGCAGCCATCCATGCTGTCCCTAAAGGACAGGAAGAGGGTGCGCGTTCGGTGGGCATGAGCAAATGGCAATCGTTGGTCTATATTGTGATTCCACAAGCGGTTAAACTGACGATTCCACCGATGGCCGGCGTCTATGTGGTGGTGATCAAGAGCACTGCCATTTTATCAGTCATCGGGATTGCCGAGCTGACCCGGCAGGGCGAGATTGCCATCCTGCGCTTGCCGGGTAATTTGTTGTTTATCTACTTCCTGATTGCCTGCATGTACTTTATTTACTGTTATCCGGTACTGCGTTTTTCTGCATGGGCGGAGCAACGTTTTGGTTCGATTGGCCAGGTGGAACATTGATATAATAGGCGTCATCACAGGAGTAGCATCTATGCCGTATGAATTGAATGCATTGGGTCAGCCAGTCGGCTTGCCGGTGCCAGGTTGGAAAACAGTGGCTCGCCCACCCAAAGCCGTTTTAGAGGGAAAATACTGTCGGCTTGAACCGCTGAACATAAAAGCCCATGCCGATCAGCTGTTCGCAGCGAACAGTGTCGATACCGAAGGGCGGATCTGGACTTATTTACCGTATGGGCCGTTTATTGACGTGCAGGCCTATATCAGCTGGATTGAGCGCTTTGGCCTGGGTGATGATCCGCAGTTTTATGCGATTATCGATAGCCATACCCAGAAAGCGGTCGGTGTCGCCAGTTACCTGCGCCTTGACCCGAGTAACGGGGTGATTGAGGTCGGGCATATCTGCTATTCTCCTTTGCTCGCGCATACCATAGCGGCCACTGAAGCCATGTACCTGCTGATGAAGCAGGCGTTTGAGCTTGGCTACCGGCGTTATGAATGGAAGGGAAATGCCTTGAACGCCGCATCACGGCAGGCTGCCCAACGCTTGGGGTTTTCGTATGAAGGCATCTTTCGGCAGGCGGTTTTAAACCGTGGGCGCAACCGTGATACGGCCTGGTATGCGATCATTGACAGTGAGTGGCCCGTATTGAAAGCAGCTTTTGAATCCTGGCTTGCGCCTGAGAACTTTGATAACAAAGGCCAGCAAAAAACCCGCTTGTCTGAACTCACCAGTGGGGTTCTGGTGGCGCGTGGCTAAGGCTCAGTGACCCGCGCAGGCTGTGACTTTTTAGCAGTACAGACTGTCCAAACTAACCGATGATTATTAATAACTCTTTGACAGGGGCAGCTCATGCAAACAGGATTTACCGTTAACATAAAGTCATTTAAAAAGATTGCCAGTATCCAGCAAGCCTGGTCTGGTGAGGATTACAAAGCATTGTTGGTCTTGATGGGGTTTGAAGACGGGCTGGACGCTACACCCAGTTCCGAGTTGGAAGAAATGTGCCTGATGTCCCTGAGTGACTTCGAGCCGAATGAAGCGGCTCACTTTGTATTAACTTACCTGTTTCCCGATGATTTTACCGAAGGCAAGCTGGAACAGCTCAGCCATGAGATGCCGGAAGAGCGTTTCTGGGAGGAGTTTTCTGATAGCCATTATCACCACGACTTCTTTAATGCTTATGGCTTACTGCGGCGTGCTTTTAACGGCACATTTGCCGAGCCGACCGGTGTGCAGTTTAGCGTAGCCATTACTGCAGAAAAGCCTGAACATTTTTCGGTGTTTGCCGAGGAACCCAAAGCGCCTCTGGTCAGATTGCTGGCTAGCGGCATGGATCAGGCGGAGATTTTGAATCGCTTGTATGCCGACCAGATCAGTGGTGACCGTTTTGCCGAGGCAGACGGTCTTTTATGGAATGTGGAGCAGGTGTCCCAGACTGATTTGGAAGTCTGCTATACCTTGACCAGTTCGGCTTTCTGGTTTGGCGGGCTGGAAGATACAGACGGTTTTGAGGGGGAAACACATGCAGATACAGTGCCGGATGAGGACGAAGATTAGAAGATTGGAACATTAACCGGGTAAGACTGCTGAATACCCCCATCCCCAAGCCCTTACCCCCGCAAGGGGGCAAGGGCACCAGATAAAGATCAAAGCCGGGCGAGTAACTCGGCTTTTTTCTGGGCGAACTCATCAGCGCCGATAATGCCTTTTTGCTGCAGGTCAGCCAGACGCTCCAGCGTAGCAAAAATATCTGCTTCCTGAGCAGTGTTGTTAGCTGAATTGACCCCAGACTGGGTATTATTCTGCCGGGGCTGTTGCTGGAACGGCTCCTGCTGGAAAGCGGGTGATTGTTGGTTGGATGGCGGATTGCCATTCACGCTGATGACGGGTAAATCAGTCACGCGCACAGTCCCGTACTGGCTGCTGAAAGTCATCGACTCCAAGCCGCCTTGCTGTTGGGACACACCACCGATCTGGTGATCCAGCGTATTGTAAAGGGTCAGATTGCCATCCAGCAAAATAGCCAAGCGCTGTTGCTGCGGGAAAACCGCATACTTCGAATTATTCTGTGCACCGGTTGAAGAGGGCGAACCCAGTTCACTCGGCCACCACTGACCCTGATTCTGGTTCTGTGAATAATTGCCGTTGCCCTGAAATTGTGACTGCCCAGATGAGTTATTGTTTTGCGTGAAAACCGGCTGTGGCTTGAACAGATTTTGCTGATTTTGTAGCAGGTTGGATAATTCTGAGCAAAGGTTGTCCACGGTCATTTTCAGGCCGTTGTTGAACATGTCACCGACCATCGTCATGCCGCCGCGCATCCATTGCCCGGAGCCGCCCAGTTCGGGGTGGCTAAACTGCGCCATTGTGCCGCCACCGTTCATCACCGCATAAAGCATAGTGATAACGGCATCGGTGCTCAGGTTATAACGCCCGGCAAGATCCTGAATGGCTTGTTGTCCCTGTGAGGTGAAGCGATCCATTATAATATTTCTCCAGATAGTGGAATCACAAGGCGCATCATACCGCAGCGAGGCTATCGGCGTATGGATTAAAGTTCTACGCCGTGTTTTGCTGGCTTACTGGCCCTGTAGGAAATTACGCAACAGGTCGTGGCCGTGCTGGGTCAGGATCGACTCAGGGTGAAACTGTACCCCCTCAATCGGCAAGGTTTTGTGGCGCACACCCATGATTTCGTCCAGTTGACCTTCAGCCGTTTCTGTCCATGCGGTCACTTCCAGACAAGCGGGCAAACTCGCCTGTTCGATCACCAGCGAATGGTAGCGGGTCGCCTCAAACGGGTTGGTCAAGCCGCTGAATACCCCGGCATTATTGTGGTGCATCATCGAAGTTTTACCGTGCATAATCGCTTTGGCGCGGACTATCCTGCCACCGAACGCCTGACCAATGGCTTGATGCCCCAAACAAACCCCCAGAATGGGAATCCTGCCTGCATAACGCTCAATGGTCGCCACCGAAATACCGGCCTCATTTGGCGTGCACGGGCCGGGGGATAACATGATTTTTTCCGGGGCGATCTGGTCGATTTCCTCCACCGGAATTTCATCATTGCGCTTCACGATCACCTCTGCACCCAGCTCACCCAGGTATTGCACCAGGTTGTAGGTGAAGGAGTCGTAGTTGTCTATCATTAGAACTTTCATGCTGTCCAACTTGTGCCAGTGTGGGTAAGGGTTTTTATTGATCCTGCCGCGAACTCGCTAGGCAGCCTGCTTAGGTGCTACTTGGAGGCGTAAACCCAGTGAATCAATGACTTTCAGAATGGTGGCAAATTCCGGGTTGCCTTGTCCTGAGAGTGAGCGGTATAAGGCCTCACGCGCCAGACCAGTATCACGTGCCAGCTGGGTCATGCCACGGGCACGGGCTATGTCACCCAGCGCAACAGCGATGAGCACCGGGTCACCTTCTTCCATGCAGGCATCCAAGTAAAGCTGCATGTCTTCTGGACTGTTCAGGTGCTCTTGCACATCCCATTTTTTCAGTTTTACGTTACTCATGATGCGTCCTTTTTCAGTTCTGTGAGCAGTGCCTTGGCCTGTTCAATGTCCCTAGTCTGAGTGGACTTGTCACCGCCACCCAGCAGGATAATGATTTCTTCGTTGCGCAGAGTGTAGTAAATGCGGTAGCCGGGGCCATAGGTGAGTCGCAACTCGGAGACACCTTCGCCAACAGGCTTGTAGTCACCCAGATTTCCCATTTCTATTCGCCGCAAGCGCACCAGTATTCTAGCTTTGGCGCGTTGATCGCGCAGGTCATCAAACCAGGCGGCGTAGTGTTCGGTTTCAACGATAGTGTACATAGTTGAATTGTAATCTATAAGTTACGAATCTGAAATGCTTTCATGGGTTCAGGAATGTTTGCCATCAAGACCGGCCAGCGCTGCGCTGGCTGCGCTGAAGACGGCGCGTCCCTTGTTCAGGGTTTCTTTCCATTCCATGGCGGGGACGGAGTCGTACACCACACCAGCGCCTGCCTGAATATGCAGGATTTCATTCTTGATGACGGCGGTGCGGATGGCGATGGCGGTGTCCATGTTGCCGTTCCAGGCCAGATAGCCGACTGCGCCGGAATACACCCCGCGTTTGACCGGCTCCAGCTCATCGATGATTTCCATCGCACGGATTTTGGGTGCGCCGCTGACGGTTCCGGCGGGGAAGGTGGCACGCAGTACATCCATCGCATTTTGCCCCGGCAACAGTTGCCCGGTGACGTTGGAAACAATGTGCATGACGTGCGAATAACGTTCAACGATCATTTTATCGGTGAGGGTAACCGTACCGGTCTGGCTGACGCGCCCGGCATCATTGCGTCCGAGGTCAATCAACATCAGATGTTCTGCCAACTCTTTCGGGTCATTCAGCAGTTCCTGTTCCAGCTCCAGATCACGTTCTGGTGTTTTGCCGCGCTTGCGGGTGCCCGCAATCGGGCGGACAGTGACTTCGTTGTCTTCCAGCCTGACCAGAATTTCCGGGGAAGAACCGACAATATGAAAATCCTCCAGATGCAGGAAATACATATACGGTGACGGGTTCAACCGCCGCAGGGCACGGTATAAATCCAGCGGTGGCGCATTGAACGGGATGCTCATGCGCTGCGAGAGCACGACCTGCATCACGTCTCCGGCAATAATGTATTCACGCGCTTTGGCGACCGCTGCCTGATAGCCTTCTGCGGTGAAACCGGACACAAAATCACTTTCGTCAATCTGGGCGCTTTTATGCGTGGCGCGGTACAAACGACGGGTTTCCTGCAACTGCATTTCCAGTTTGTCCAAGCGCTGTTCTGCTTGTTCGAGTTCACCCTCACCCGCATGCACGATCAGGTGTAACTCACCGCGCAGGTTGTCAAATACCACCAGCTCATCCGACACCATCAGCAAAATGTCTGGCGTACCGATCGGGTCGGGTTTGGTATTTTTGGCCAGTTTGGGTTCGATATAGCGAATGGTATCGTAGCCAAAATAGCCGACCAATCCGCCGTTAAAACGCGGCATGCCTTCAAAATCCGGCACTTTGAACTGCTGCTGGAATTCACTGATCCAGGCCAGCGGGTCGGCCACGCTAATGTGTTCAATCGGCTGGCCATTGCGGTGAATTTCTATATTCAGGCCGTACACTTTGATCACGGTGCTGGCGGGCAGACCGATCATCGAATAACGCCCCCATTTCTCGCCACCTTGCACGGATTCAAGCAAATAGGAATAGGGCGCATCCGCCAGTTTCAGGTAGGCGCTCAACGGGGTGTCGAGGTCGGCCAGAATCTGGCGATAAACGGGAATGCGGTTAAAACCGGCAGCTAACAAATCAGCAAAATCAGACGGGTTCATCAGAGTCCTTCCAAGTAAAACGGGAATAAAAAAAGCGTTAGTGATTAGTGAGTTATCACTGGCAACGCCATCGCCACGTTTTCATTGAAAAGTCAGTCATTGTCTTGCAAGCTCGTTCCGCCTAAATAAGTAGGCCGAGTTTAGCACAGCAGCAGCAGAAGTCACCTGAAAAATCGGCACAGATGTCGGCAAAGATGACTGAGTATGGTTGGTAGTTTATGCAGGTCTGGTCGCCCTGCGCCCAAACAGCAAGACCAGCAAAAAGCCCACAATTGCACCGCCGACATGGGCAAAATGGGCAATACCATCGCCAAAGATGGAGAACCCGGTGATGCCGGATAACAGGTCGATCAGTAATAACACAGGGACGAAATATTTGGCGGCCACCGGCACCGGCAGGAAAATCAGTGCCAGTTTGTTATTCGGAAAATGCATGGCATAAGCGACGAGAATGCCATAAATAGCACCCGAGGCACCGACGACCGGCAGGTTGTACAGGTAGTAAAATTCACTGACTAGTTTTTCGGTTAGTCCCGGAATATTCGACGGGTATTCGCCTTTGGTCAACAAGCGCTGGATGTCGCTGGAGTTTAAGCCCAGCTGGTTAAACTGGTCTTGCAGGCTAGCAAACTGGTATTCATTGATCTGGGTATAAATCAGACCTGCGCCGATGCCACACAGCAGGTAAAACAGCAGAAAACGCTGGCCACCCCAGACTCTTTCCAGCGCACTACCAAACATCCACAGACCGAACATATTGAGCAGCAAATGCGGAATGCTGCCATGCATAAACAGACTGCTCAGGTATTGCCAGGGCTGGTAGGCGGGGTTTTCAGGGAAGTAGAGCGCATAAGGATTCAGCTCCGGCCAGATATTGCTGGCCGTAGGGATAAAGCACACTACGCACAGGCCGATCAGTACGAAAGTGACCGGCGTGTTGGTTCTGGTCAGAATGTTCAAGTGAATTCCTTGTTTGCAATGGGAGTGGCTATTGGCGCACGCCTGCCCCTGAGCTTGTCAGTTTGTCGCTATACTTGCAAGTCGGGGGCAGGCATCATAGCGCTTCAACAAGGATAGTCAGCGTGAACACATCAAGTCTCAATTCAAGTATTACTATTGGCCTGCTCAACCCGAAAAGCCCGACCAACATGGGTGCCATCCTGCGGGCAGCGGGTTGTTTTCAGGCCAATGCCATTTTTTATACCGGGCACCGCCATGACCGCGCCGCACGTTTCAGCACCGATACGAAACAGGCCAGCCAGCGTATCCAGCTGCAACAGGTCGACTGTTTGCTCGACAGTATCCCGACTGGAGCGGAGCTGGTTTGCGTTGAACTCGCCGAAGGCGCTATCCCCTTGCCTGAATTCCAGCACCCCGACCACGGCTTTTACCTTTTCGGGCCAGAAGATGGCAGCATCAGCCAAGACATTATCGATCAAGCCGCTACCGTAGTGTATATCCCGACTATCGGCTGCCTGAATCTTGCCGCCAGCGTGAATATCATCCTGTATGACCGCACGGCCAAAGCAGGCTCGATCCAGAGTGGTGATGCCCTGATCCGTCAGAGTCGGGATACCAATAACCAGATCAAGGTTAAAACCAAGCCTAAAGCCAGATAATAACCATGACCAGCCAATCCCTGCCCAAACCCGTACCCGACACCTTTTATGCCGATCTGCCGAGCTTTGCTGATTTTTCCCAGTTTACCCGAGTGGAGCACTATCGGGCTTTGCCTGCTGACTGGTTGGTGATTATCACCGATATTCGTGCTTCTACTGTGGCGATCGAACAGGGTTTGTACAAGGAGGTGAACTCGGTGAGTACCGCGTCGGTGGTAGTGGTGCTGAATGCGCTGCATCCTTTGAAAATCCCTTATGTATTCGGTGGCGATGGTGCGACCTTGTGCATTCCACCGGATAAACTGGAGGCGGTGAAAGCAGCACTGGCGGCGAGTAGGGAGCTGGCGACATCCTCGTTTGGCCTGCAGCTACGGGTTGGCATTGTGCCCATGCAGGCAATTCTCGCCCAAAAGCACCGGATTGCAGTTGGCAAGTACCAGCCGTCCGCTTATTTTCAGCAGGCGATGTTTCAGGGAGATGGCTTGCGCTATGCCGAATCTCTGGTCAAGGATGACCGGACGGATAACCCCTATATTTTACCCGCCGCAACGCTGGCCAAGGGTGATTTCAGCGGTTTTGAATGCCGCTGGAGTGAAATCCCGAGTTCAAAAGAGGAAACAGTCGCCATTATGGTGCAGGTACTCGGAGAGGATGGGGCAGAGGAAAAAGCGACTTATACCGAAATTGTCGACAAGATCACCGAAATCTATGGCAATGAGACCCATCATCACCCGGTGCATCTCGGCAACCTGAATTTAAGCTTGTCCCCGCAGCGGCTTTCTGCCGAGACACGGGTGCGTACTCATCTGCAAAGCCGCTGGGCAAAATATTTTTATCTGGTGAAAATCTGGGTGCTGGCGCTGGTGGGTAAATACCTGATGGCGCGGCGCATCAAAACAGAAACGGTGGACTGGGGTGCGTATAAACAGAACTTTATTGACAATACGGATTACCGCAAATTTGATGAAACCTTGCGCATGGTCTTATGCAGTACCCGTGCAGAGCGCACGCAGTTAACGCATTATCTGGACAGCTTGTACGCCCAGAAAAAAGCCGTATTCGGTATTCACGCTTCAGCAGGTGCGATTGTGACCTGTTTGATTGCTGATCACGATAAAAATCATGTGCACCTGCTGGATGGTTCCAACGGCGGGTACGCCATGGCCGCCCGCCAGATGAAACAGCGCCTGCTGGACATGCCGGTTTGAAATTACCGTGCAGCTACCAGCGGCGGCGCCATGCCCTTATTTCACGCCAGCTGAATGTGATCAGCCAGCGGAGCGAGCTGGATGTTGTTCTGTGCCGCTGGCTGAAGAAAAGTGTCGAACTGTGCGTAACAATTGTTCAGCCATACCCCCACCCGCCGCCGTTCGGTGATACTCATCAGGTCGCGGTTATTGGCCGCTGCCCAGAAACTCAGGCTGCTGAAATCAACTTTTTGCATCAGCGCCGGATGTAACTGCCCAAGCGTCACGAAAATCGCCTTGTGCTGCAACGCCCGTTGGTAAGTATCGGACTGGGTGAACTGCGTGAAATCATCACCGCGCCCCTGATTTTGTACGATGACCAGCTGTGTATTCGGCTGATGCTGCTCCAGCAGTTTATCCAGCAGGAATACCGAATCAGCACCGTCATCCATCACATGCCAGAGGTAAACTTTGCGCCCCAGTTCCTGAAAAATACCGAATACATCGCTTTCTGTGACCCATTTGTTCAGGTGTTCGCGGGTCTGGGCAGCCAGATCAACCAGAATCTCGGTGTCCGGCTCAGCCTCTGCCGTTTCGATCATCGCGTCCAGACTGGTGTAATCCTCGACATTGACCGGGGCGGTAAAGCCGGTATAAAAACGCGAGAACGTGCCGTGCGAACGGTCGGAGTCAAAACCGGTGAAGCTCATGCTTCTGTCAACAAAATACTGTGCCAGCAGGCGGGTAGTCAGCGATTTGCCAACGCCACCTTTTTCACCACCAATAAAATGAATACTGCTCATAGTTAACCTTTTTGTAGAGGGAGGGGTACAAAATATGCAAGCGGGAAGCATACGGATTTATGGAGGGGGTGTGAAGTAAATCCTGCGTGTTAGGGCATGCCGACGTTGCATGAGCGCAGCCAAAGGCAACACAAAGCTGGTATAGGTTCACATCGAACGCTACGCTAAAGCTTGAACTTTTCATAAGCTAGCGTATATGCTAGCATTTAGGTGTCAAGATCGTCGCGGGTAAGTGGTTTGAAAGTTGTCGTTGATACCAATGTCATGGTGGCTGCCCTGCTGGGAAAAGAGGCTGGCACTGCCAGACAAGTGGTAGAGCTTAGCTTGCAGGACAAGCTTACGCCGTTGATGGGTGATGCACTCTTCAACGAATATCTGGACGTTATCAGCCGTGAAGATGTGATGCAGAAATGCCCATTCGATGACAGTGAACGTCTGGAATTCCTGTCGGCTTTCCTGTCTTGCTGCGATTGGTGCAAGATTTACTTCGGCTGGCGACCCAACCTGAAAGACGAAGGCGACAATCATCTGATTGAACTCGCTGTTGCCGGTGGAGCCAACTACATTATTACCAACAATGTGCGTGATTTCAAAAGTGGGGAACTGGTATTCGACGGGCTAAAAGTCGTTACCCCCCAAGCATTTATCAAGGAGTCGTTATGGGCATGATCACAGTCAGATTACCGGAAGACACCCACCAGCGGGTCAAATCGCTGGCGGCCTCCCGTAATATCAGCCTCAACAAGCTGTACGAAGAATTTACCATCATGGCGCTGACCGAATTTGATGCGGAAAACCGTTTCAAAGTGCTTGCCAGCCGTGGCAATAAGCAGCGTGGGTTAGCATTGCTAAAGAAACTGCAAAGCCATTACGGGGATGCTGCTTCTTCGTAAAATGCTTGTACTTGGCTTAAGCCGCGACACTGCTCAATGACTTTTCCCAGTCCTTGCAACTTGCTAATTAGTTCCCAACGTTTGGGCGTTATGGCGCGGCATGCACGCATGTTGTTAGCCGAGTCTGAAGGAAACAGTGCCGCCGCCGACCTGATCACCGCCACCGGCTACCACCGCCGTGACCAAGAGCTTGCCGATCTCCAGCAAGCCCTCGTATCCCTCACTAGCGCGTAAACCTGGCTTCCAGCCGTACATCCAGACAGGATGCCGCCGCTTGCACCTTGTACTCACCCTTTTCAGCGAACCAGCCGCCTTGTTCCACTGACCATGAGGCAATATCCCGTAAGCCCAGCTCAAAGCGCATAGTTTCGCTTTCACCCGGCTGCAGGTGGCCGGTTTTGGCGAAAGCCCGCAGTTCACGTTCCGGTTTATCCAGCTCCCCGGTCGGGGCGGACACATACAGTTGCACCACTTCACGCCCGGCCACGTTACTGCTATTGGTGACTGCCAGCGTGACTGTGATGGCCTCATCAAACTGGTTAGCGCTCAGTTGTAACTGGCTATAAGTGAAGTGGCTATACGACAGCCCAAAACCAAACGGGTAAGCCACCGTTTTGTCCACGCTACAGTAATGCCGATAACCGACATAAATGCCTTCGCCATAGGCCACTTCCGAATCAAAGCCTTTGGAAGTCGGCCCATGGAGTTGCTCAAGCGCACCCGGTTTGTTCTCGCCGGGGAAGAACGGCGCGGAGGGCACATCGTCATACACCAGCGGGAAACTGGTGGGCAGTTTGCCGGACGGGTTGACCTTGCCTGAAAGTATATCGGTGACAGCATGGCCACCTTCCTGTCCGCCCTGCCAGGCTAATACCAGCGCGTCGACCTGATCACGCCAACTGGCCGTTTCCACCACATTACCAATATTCAGCACCAGCACCACTTTCTTACCCGCCGCATGATAAGCCGCAGACACTTGGGTAATCAGCGCCTGTTCGGTGTCGGTCAGGTAGAAATCACCCGCCAGATCCCGATCCTGAAACTCACCGGCATTACGCCCGATAGTGATCAGGCCAATGTCCGTGTTTTGCACACCCGCTGCCAGCACCTCCGCCGCCAGCTCCATTTCCGGAATGGGAGGCTGCAGCTCAAAGAAGTATTTTTTCGGAGGGATTTGGGCTTTTTCTGCCGCGACAAAGGGGGCATAAACCGCCTCTACTACAGCATCCAGCGGGAAGCCTGCTGTCTGCAAGCCTTCGACCAACGAGACACAATACGCCTTGTTCACATCGCCACTGCCGGTGCCGCCCGCGATAAAGTCATAACTACCCACACCATACGCACCGATTTTCATGTTAGCCGCCAGGGGCAGGGTGGCCTGCTCATTCTTCAGCAAGACAATACCTTCTGCCGCTACCCGCCGGGCAACTGCCGCATGTGCCTTCAGATTGGGTGCGTCCGAATAGGCATACTGCTGATAAACCGGTGTTTTCAGCATCACCTGGAACACACGGCGCAGGTTGGTATCCAACACGCTTTCTGCCAGCTCACCGCGCTCAATGGCCGCGATTAACCGCTGTTTCTGTTCCGGCGTACCGGGCATCAGCATGTCATTGCCCGCCTGCATTTGTGCCACTGCATCGTCACCGGCAAACCAGTCGGTCATCACAAAACCGTCATACGCCCATTCACCGCGCAACAGCTCAGTGAGCAGCCAGTGATCCTGGGAGGTATAGGTACCATTGATCTTGTTATAGGAGGTCATCACCGTCCAAGGGTTTGATTCCCTGACCGCAATCTCAAAGCCGCGCAGGTACAATTCGCGCAAAGCACGCTCGTCCACCCGGGTATCGATCAGCATGCGGTTGGTTTCCTGATTATTCGCCGCAAAATGCTTGATACACGCGCCCACACCTTCGGCCTGCATGCCATTCACTACTGCTGCCGCGATTTTGCCACTCAGCAAAGGGTCTTCCGAATAGTATTCAAAATTGCGCCCGCCCCGTGGATCACGCTGCAGGTTCATGCCGGGCATCAGCATAATATCCACCCCGTATTCACGCGCCTCCACGCCCATAGCCTGGCCGATTTCGCTCACCAGTGCGGTGTCCCAGCTGGAGGCCAGCAAGGTCGCGACCGGAAAGGCGGTGCAATAAAAGGTTTGGTCGGTGCCTTCCCGCAGTGGCTCAATGCGTACTCCCGCCGGGCCATCGGACAAGACCATCGAAGGAATACCCAGTTCTGGTACTGGGTAAGTACTGCCCGCCGCACCGGGCACACGCTCTTCTTGCTGGGTTTCAAATGCACCGGGGATGCGAATCCCCATCCCGACCAGCAGTGCTACTTTTTGTTCAGGCGTCAGGGTATGCAGCCAGTGCGCGATGGTCGAGTTTGGGTGTTGATGATGGCTCATGCAGGTTCTCCTTGGAGGTTAATGGAGCATTATGGATGCAATCGATTACATCGACAATATTTTTTTGATGAACCCTGTGTCTACCTATTTTCTACACAATTCACGGTTATGCTCCGGCGCGGTAACTTTTAAAAACAAGCTAAGCACAACAGGAAATTGATAACGATGACGCAGATACTCCGCCCCAGCAGCCCGCTACCCAGACTCTTCAGTTTGGCATTACTGTGTTCACTGGCAGCGTGCAACAGCAGCGACAACTACACGGTGGATACAGACACCCCCGATACGACCGGCTCTACCGATGGGGTGTTATGTGACTACGCTCACGATGCCTTTAATGCATCCGCTTCGGTGAATTACCAGAGCACGGCAACCTGGACGTGTGCAGATAATGTCCGCAAGTTAACGGCTAATGGTATTCCTGATCATGCGGTCGGGACGTTTCCGAATGTGAATAACCCGAACATGATCTCCGTGCAGGATGTGTCAGCCAGTTATACGCTGGAGCCAACCGAAACCACAACAGCCACTACGCTGGGCGGGCCACGCGGTGCGGTCGGTTTTGTGCTGAATGGTATCAAGATTGACCCCGGCACGGGCGGCACCTGTGATGATACCGGTCTGACCTGTGACCCCGGCATGAACGTAGGCAACTGGAATATCGAAGCGCTGGGGCAAACCAGTTTCAATTTCGGTACGGATGCGAATAACGCGCATGTTCAGCCCAGTGGTGAATACCATTACCACGGCATGCCAGAGGGTTTCATTACCCAGCAGGGTGGCAACAGTTCAAAAATGACCATCATCGGTTGGGCGGCAGACGGCTTCCCTATTTATGCGCGCTATGGTTATAGCAGCGCGTATGATGCGAGTTCTGCACTAAAGAAGATGACCGGCAGTTATGCACTGGTGAGCAGTGTCAGCAGTTCAAGGCCACCAGTCACCATGTACCCGTTAGGCACCTTTAGCCAGGACTGGACGTATGCGGCGGGTTCCGGTGATCTGGATGAGTGTAATGGGCGCATGGGTGTCACCCCTGAATTCCCGAATGGCATTTACCATTATTACGCAACAGACACTTACCCGTTCCTGGGGCGTTGTGTTAAAGGTGCGGTAGAAGCTGCCGGTGGCCCACCTCCGGCATAATGCTGGCTTGGAGTTTTTGTGATGCGGATGATAGATAAATACCAGCGGCTTAAGCGGCTGGCTTTGACGCTCGGGGTGTTGTTGTCGCCGTCTACGCAGGCACACCTGATGGTGGCGCAACACGGCACGCTGAATATAGTGGATGATGCGGTGTTTATGGTGCTGTCCTTACCGGTTTCCGCTTTCACGGGGATTGATGATAACGGCGATGGCAAGCTCTCGATGAAAGAGTTCAATCATTACCGGTCGGTGATTATCAAGACAGTCACGGACAATGTCACCCTCAGTGATAAAACCGGGGTGCAGCCACTGGAAGGCATGATGCTTGCGCCCGCCATCGCGCATGATATACCGATAGAACCAGCAACGCAGGTGATTGTGCTGGGTCGGTTTACCTGGGACGCGGCGGGAAATGCGGCACAGTTCAGCATGAAACTGTTCGGCCAGCAGCCAGATGAGCAACGCGTGGAAATGGCGGTAACACGCCGCTCGGATGGTCTGGAGCGTGTGTTTGAATTAACCCCACAGAGCGCGAGTGGGGCGTTACTGCCGTGATACACATGATCATGTGCTACACTGATTAAAGTGTTCCTTGTTCTGGAGAAATTTCATGTCTGCCGGGGATCAGAATTTTCACACCTTGCTGGATTTTTCTCTGGGACGGGTTGACGACCGAAAAACAATGGGTGCCTTGGGGATTGACAGCGATGAAGATCTGTTTCTGCTGATGGCGCAGGCACATTTGCCGATGCCCCGTTTGCCAGATAGTGCAAGTGTGGCCATGATCAAAACACTTCACGGCCTACCAGTCCCACCGGAGATCAGGAAGTGACGATTGGGCAGGGTGCGCAACTATCCCGCACCACCAGCTCCACCTCAACCACATAATCCTGACAGGCACCGGCCTTAATTTCCTCGCGCATGCTGGCCAGTACCCGTTGTGCCGCCTTGGTGCCTAAAGCCCGCCGGTTCTGGCGAATAGTGGTCAGGCGCGGGACGTAAAACGCGGCCAGTTCAACATCATCGAAGCCCAGCACTGATATATCCTCCGGCACCCGGATGCCTGCCGCATGCAGGCCGGATATCAGGCCGAATGCCATTTGATCAGAGGCACAGAAGACGCTGGTAGGCCGCTCGTTCATGGCAATAATTTGCTCGGCTGCCTGATAGCCGGATTCCAGCGAGAAATCGCCACGGATCACCCACTCTTCACGCATCGGTAAATCCAGTCGTTCACGCTCCTGTAGCACACCTTCCCGCCGTGCCAAGGTCAGTACATTGTCTTTCGGGCCGGTGACATGGGCAATTTTGCGGTGCCCCAAGCTATGTAAGTGACGAATGGCAGCAGCAGCACCCTGGCGGTTATTGCTACGAATGACTGGCAAGTCAAAATCCTCGACCCACTCACAGGCAAAGACTACATTGCGTTTTGCTGCATTTTGCTGAATCCACTCCCGCGCGCGCGCAGAGACCTGGCCATCGAGGATGATGATGCCATCGGCATGGGTAGACAGTAAATATTCAGCCAGCAAGTCTTTCGCGTCATTCCGCCCCAGTGAATCAGCGATTAATACATTGTATTCGGTGCCATAAAAAGTTTCTTCGATCCCGGACAGAATTTGCGAAAAAAACGGATTCCCCAGATTAGGCACCAGCACCAGCACCGCGCTACCCAGCTGTTGGCGCAGGCTACGGGCGGCCTGATTGATGCGGTAACCTGTTTTTTCCACGGCGGCCAGTACCCGTTGCCGGGTTTCTACATTCACCCGTTCCGGTTGGCTGAGGGTGCGGCTGACGGTAGCCGTCGAGACACCCGCCTCGCGGGCAACATCAATGATTTTAGGTGTAATTTTCCTGATCACGCTCACTCATCCAGGCTATTAACAATAAATTTAAAAATTATAGGGGAACAGGGAATCTCCTGCTTGACAGTTTCAGATACAAACGACTACCATACCTCATGGTAATCGATTACATGAACAACTGTTTATTAGATATCGCTTATCCCCAAAAGAGAGCAAAACCCGTTTTATTTCCGAGGAGGAGTCACAATGAAATCACTTAAGCACCTGGTTGCTGCCACCCTGTTGACCGGATTTTCCGGTATGTCTCATGCGACTGATTTGGAAGTCACCCACTGGTGGACATCGGGTGGTGAGGCTGCGGCGGTCGCCGAGCTAGCCAAATCCTTCGACGCAACTGGCAACAAGTGGGTCGATGGTGCGATTGCCGGTTCTGGCAGCACTGCCATACCGATCATGATCAGCCGTATTACCGGGGGTGACCCGATGGGAGCCACCCAGTTCAACCATGGCCGTCAGGCGGAAGAGCTGGTAAAAGCCGGTTTGATGCGTGACCTGACCGCGCTGGCTGAGAAAGAAGGCTGGAAAGACATTGTAAAACCCGCCTCATTGCTGGAAAGCTGCACGCTGGATGGCAAAATCTACTGCGCGCCGGTCAACATCCACTCCTGGCAGTGGCTGTGGCTCTCCACCAAAGCTTTCAAGGACGCAGGCATTGACGTGCCGAAAAACTGGGACGAATTCGTAGCCGCCGGCCCCGCTCTGGAAAAGGCAGGTATTACTCCGTTGGCCATGGGGCAACAAAGCTGGCAAACCTCTGGTGCTTTCAATGTATTAATGGCGACCATTGCCGGAACGGAGATTTACAACAAGGTATTCGCCGACAAGGACGCTGCGGTCGCTGCCGGGTCTGAGGTCGCCAAGGTGTTCAAGGCCGCCGATGATGCGCGCAAACTGGCGGCAAAATCCACGGTACAGGACTGGAATCAGGCTACCAATATGGTGATTACCGGCAAGGCGGGTGGCCAAATCATGGGTGACTGGGCGCAAGGTGAATTCGCCGCAGCCGGACAGAAAGCAGGCGAAGATTATGTCTGCCTGCCGGGCTTGGGTGTCAACGAGGTGATCTCGACCGGTGGTGATGCTTTCTATTTCCCCAAAGTCGATAATCCGGACATTACTGCCGCGCAAGAAGTATTGGCTTCCACGCTACTGTCCAAAGAGACTCAGGTCGCGTTTAACCTGAAAAAAGGCTCCTTGCCAATACGCGGTGACATCGATCTGAATGCCGCCAACGACTGCATGCGCAAGGGTCTGGATATTCTCGCCAAGGGCAATGTCATCAAGGATATTGGTCAGATGTTGTCAACGGATACTTCTGGCCTGGCCGAAGACTTGTTTGTTGAATTCTTCAATAACAAAGACATGACCGTCGAAGATGCCCAGAAAAAATTTGCCGAGATCATTGCCAAGGCGGACTAAGTTCGTTTGAGCCGTGCACTTGCCCGTCAGTTACTGATTCAGTGGTTGCTGACGGGTAGTTTCGTTACCGAATTTTTTGCTAGCTTTAGGGAGTCAATGGCATGAATTATGCTGCTCGCCCTAATCAATGGTTCAAGAACCTGAATGCCAAAATCGCCGCCATCCCGATGGTATTAACGGCGCTGGTTGTGTTTGCGGGCTGTTCGATCTGGACTATTGTTTATTCTTTTACCTCTTCAAGATTACTTCCCAGTGCAGACTTTGTCGGGCTGGATCAGTATGAGCGCCTGTGGGATACCAACCGTTGGAATATCTCCATCGAGAATCTGTTGATTTTCGGGATTGGCATGCTGATTTTTTCCCTGATTATCGGCTTTTTACTGGCGACCTTGCTGGATCAGAAAATCCGTTTTGAAGACACCTTCAGAACCATCATGCTCTATCCGTTTGCCCTGAGTTTCATTGTCACCGGTCTGATCTGGCAATGGGTACTCAACCCCGATTTTGGCATCCAGTCCGTTGTCCGCCAGCTCGGCTGGGAAAGTTTCAACTTTAACCCTTTATACGATCAGGATATTGTCATTTATGGCGTACTGATTGCGGCGCTGTGGCAAGGCACTGGTTTTGTCATGTGCCTGATGCTGGCCGGGCTGCGGGGTATCGATGAGGACATCTGGAAAGCCACCCGTGTTGAGGGTATTCCATCCTGGAAAACCTACCTGTTCGTGGTGTTGCCGATGATGCGCCCGGTGCTGATTACCACACTGGTGATTGTGACCGCAGGCATCGTAAAGGTCTATGACCTGGTGGTGGCACAAACCGGCGGCGGCCCCGGTATTGCCTCGGAAGTACCGGCCAAATACGTGTATGACGCCATGTTCGCTAAACAGAATCTGGGGCAGGGGTTTGCCGCCTCGACCATTATGTTGCTGACGGTCGCTATTATCGTTATTCCATGGGCTTATCTGGAATTTGGAGGTAAAAAACATGGCAAATGATGCAATCCAGGGCAGGAATCCGGGTGTGAATCCGGCAACAAACATCGAACCACGCGGCCCCAAGCCAAGGAAGCGCTTTTCCCGCCGTAACATCATGCTCTATGGCACGCTGATTCTGGTCAGCCTGTATTACCTGCTGCCCTTGTATGTGATGGTGGTGACCTCGCTGAAAGGCCTGCCAGAAATCCGCTTGGGCAATATCTTCTCCCCACCCGTGGAAATGACCTTTCAACCCTGGGTGAAAGCCTGGGCAGAAGCCTGTACCGGCCTGAATTGTGAAGGTCTGTCGCGCGGCTTCTGGAATTCGGTAAAGATATTGATCCCCTCCGTGAGTCTGTCGATTATTATCGCGTCGGTGAATGGCTATGCGCTAGCTAACTGGAAGTTCAAAGGCTCAGAAGCCTTCTTCACCATTCTGATTATTGGTGCTTTCATTCCTTATCAGGTGATGATTTACCCGGTTGTTATCCTGCTACGTGAGATGGGGCTATATGGCAGTTTGTGGGGGCTGGTGATGGTACATACCATTTTCGGCATGCCGATTCTTACCCTGTTATTTCGCAATTATTTCACCTCAGTACCGGAAGAACTGTTCAGCGCAGCACGGGTAGACGGTGCCGGTTTCTGGGGTATCTACTTCCGTATCATGCTGCCGATGTCGCTGCCGATTTTTGTGGTGGCGATGATTCTGCAGGTGACGGGGATCTGGAATGACTTCCTGTTTGGGGTGATTTACACCAAACCCGACCTGTACCCGATGACGGTGCAACTCAACAACATCGTCAACTCGGTGCAGGGTGTAAAGGAATACAACGTCAATATGGCGGCTACCTTGCTGACCGGGCTGGTGCCGCTGATTATCTATTTCTTGTCGGGCAAGCTGTTTGTCCGGGGTATTGCCGCTGGTGCGGTAAAAGGCTAAGGAGACATTACCCATGCAACCGAGTATTTCCATTCGTGATCTTGAACTGAGTTTTGGTGCCATTAAAGTCCTGAAACAATTAAATCTTGATATTGGTGAAGGCGAGTTTCTGGTGCTACTGGGCTCGTCGGGCTGCGGCAAATCGACCTTGCTGAACTGCATTGCCGGTTTGTTGGACGTGACTGACGGGCAAATTTTTATCAAAGGTGAAAACGTGACCTGGGCAGAACCCAGCGAACGCGGTATTGGCATGGTCTTTCAGTCGTATGCGCTTTATCCGCAGATGACCGTGAAAGGCAATCTGGCTTTTGGGTTAAAAAATGCCAAGGTGCCCAAAGCTGAAATTGAAAAACGCATTGCCCGCACGGCTGAAGTTCTGCAAATCGAAGCGCTGCTCAAGCGCAAGCCCGCTGCCTTATCGGGCGGGCAACGTCAGCGGGTGGCGATTGGCCGTGCACTGGTACGCGATGTCGATGTATTCCTGTTTGATGAACCACTGTCCAATCTGGACGCCAAGCTGCGCGCTGACCTGCGTGTCGAAATCAAGCGTCTGCACCATAAACTGAAAAATACCATGATCTATGTCACCCACGATCAGGTAGAAGCGATGACGCTGGCTGACCGGATTGCGATTATGAAAGGTGGGCTGATCATGCAACTGGATAGCCCCGCTGTGATTTATAACCGTCCGGCTAATAAATACGTGGCAGATTTTATTGGTTCACCGTCGATGAACTTCTTTGAGGGCCAGTTAAGTGCGGGGGCTGAACCGCATTTCAAGGGTGAGGGCATGGCCTTTTCCTTGCAGGGTTACGAATTTGCACCAGCGGCACAAACAGTACAAAGCGGCGATATCTGGTTAGGGATACGCCCTGAGCATATTCAAAGTGCGGAGCTGGCTGCCACTAGCCCGATCCAGCTGGAGGCAACGGTCGATCTGGTCGAACCGATGGGTTCGGATACCCAGGTCTGGTCAACGGCCAACGGCTTGCCCTTCCGGTTTCGGATGGACGGACAAAGCAGTGTGAATGAAGGTGACACGGTGCGGATTGGCTTTGATCCGGCGCGGATGTCGCTGTTTGACAAGCAAACGGAGTTGCGGATTTAGCGGCTCTTATTCCACAAACAAACCAAACCTATTGTCACTACAGGATTTATGACTATGAGCGTTTCATTTCAGTTGTACAGCGCCCGCAACTACACCCCTTGGGAAGATGTGCTGGCGACTTTGGCGGGTCTTGGCTATCGCAATGTAGAAGGCTTCGGGGATAACTACACGGATCCGGTGGCTTTCCGCGCCTTGCTGGATAGCCACAGCATGGCTATGCCGACCGGCCATTTCAGCATCGACAGTCTGGAACAGGATTTGGCGGACGTGATCGCTACGGCTAACACCTTGGGTATCCAGAAAATCGTCTGCCCGTGGATTGCACCGGAGCAACGTCCGACCGAACGGGCAGGCTGGGAAGCACTGGCGGCACGCCTGGATAGTATCGGTCAGAACGTGCGGGCTGCCGGTTTCAGTTTTGCCTGGCATAACCATGATTTTGAGTTTTTTGCTTGTACTGATGATGGTTCGATCCCGATGAGTCTTCTGCTGGATAGCGTGCCTGCGCTGGAATGGGAGGCTGATATTGCCTGGATAGTACGGGGTGGAGCCGATCCGCTGGCATGGATTGAGCGTTACGGCGAGCGTATCACGGTCGCGCATGGCAAAGACATTGCCGCTACGGGTGAGTGTGTCGATGAAGACGGCTGGGCAGATTTGGGGCACGGTGTCATGGACTGGAGCCGTATCGCCGCAGCGTTACATGCCAACGGCACCGACCTGCTGGTGATGGAACACGATAATCCGAATGACTTGCAGCGTTTTGCAACCCGCGCCATCGAGTCCTATCACGCGTTAGCCGGGAGATAATCATGAGCAAGACGATGGGTGTTGGCATTATCGGCTGTGGCAATATTTCTACAGCTTACATGCGTTTGTCCAAACTGTTTAAGGGTATCGAAGTACGTGCCTGTGCAGATATGAATGCAGAGAATGCGCAAAAACAGGCGGATGCCTTTGGCCTGAGGGCGCTGACGGTTGATGCGTTACTGGCCAGTGATGACATCGATATGGTGGTTAACCTGACCGTGCCCAATGCGCACTTTGCCGTGTCCAAAGCGGTGTTGCTGGCAGGCAAGCATGTCTATTCCGAAAAACCGTTTGTGCTGACCTTGGCCGAAGGGCGTGAGCTGGCCGAGATGGCCGCCCGCGAAAACCTGCGCGTTGGTTCAGCGCCGGATACCTTTCTCGGGGGTGCGCATCAACTCGCCCGCCATCTGGTGGACAATGGCAGTATAGGCCGGGTGAGTTCCGGCACCTGTTTTGTGCAATCGCCCGGCATGGAAATGTGGCACCCGAACCCGGATTTCTTTTTCCAAAGCGGGGGTGGGCCAATCCTCGACATGGGACCTTATTACATTTCCAATCTGGTGCAGTTACTCGGTGCGGTGAAGCGGGTCGGTTCGATTGCCTCCAGTGCCAATGAATACCGCACCATTAGCTCAGAGCCACGCAAGGGCGAGAAGATCAAGGTCGAAACGCCAACGACCCTGCATGCCTTGCTGGAATTTCATTCCGGCGCGAGCATTATGTTTGGGGCGAGCTGGGACGTGTGGCATCACACCCATAGCAATATGGAGCTGTACGGCACCGAAGGTTCGTTGTATGTGCCCGACCCCAATTTTTTTGGGGGTGAAGTGCGCATGACCCACAAGGGCAGCTTTGTCAACGGTACGCCAGCCTGGCCACACCCGTTCGCACAGGCGAATGACGGTGAGCATGCCAACTACCGCACGGCAGGTCTGGCTGACATGGCACAGGCTATTTTGGCAGACCGTCCACACCGTTGCTCACTGGAATTCGCGCTGCATGTGATCGACGTGATGACCGCTATTCTGGCGGCAGGTGAGCAGGGGCAATTTATTGAGCTAACCACCCATTGTGAGCGCCCGGCAGCATTAGGCATTGAAGATGCGCGCCAGTTGCTGGCTTAGTTGCTGGCTTAGTTGCTGGCTTGAGGATTGATAAGCGGTCAGGCACAGGCTGCCGACTTTGCATTTTTTAACTATTTTCCTGCCAGAACTGGGGCTGAATCTCAGGTCTGAAGGCATTGGACGTAAGGAGACACGACATGGCATCACTGATCAAAGGCCCCGGTATTTTCCTGGCACAGTTCGCCGGGAATGACGCGCCTTTTAATTCTTTACCTGCGATTGCGCAATGGGCGGGCGATTTGGGTTATCAAGGTATCCAGATTCCCAGTTGGGACAAACGCCTGTTTGACCTAGAAACAGCGGCTACGTCGGACACCTATTGCGATGAAATCACCGGTATTTGTGCCGATGCCGGGGTAGTGATCACCGAGCTGTCCACGCATTTGCAGGGGCAACTGGTGGCCGTTAATCCGGCTTATGACCTGCAGTTTGATGCCTTTGCGCCGGAACAAGTACGCGGTAATCCAAAGGCACGGCAAGCCTGGGCAGTCGAACAGGTGCGCATGGCGGCGGATGCTTCACGCCGCCTGGGCTTGGGGGTCACGGTCTCTTTCCCCGGTTCGCTGGCATTCCCGTATCTGTATCCGTGGCCACAGCGCCCTGCGGGTTTGATTGAGGAAGCATTCAGCGAATTGGCCAAACGCTGGCAGCCACTGATGGATCATTACGAAGATAAGGGCGTGGATATTGCCTTTGAAATTCACCCCGGCGAGGATGTTTTTGATGGTATTACCTTCGAGATGTTTCTGGAGCAATTAAACGGTCATCCGCGTTGCATGATCAATTATGACCCCAGCCATTTTGTATTGCAGCAGCTGGATTATCTGGCCTTTATCGATATTTATCACGAGCGCATCAGTGCCCTGCACGTCAAGGATGCCGAGTTTAACCCGACCGGGCGGCAAGGGGTTTATTCCGGTTATCAGCCGTGGATTAATCGTGCCGGACGTTTCCGCAGTTTGGGAGATGGGCAGGTTGATTTTGGCGCTATCTTCTCCAAATTTGCGCAGTATGGTTATGACAGCTGGGCCGTGTTGGAATGGGAATGCTGCATTAAAAGCCCGGAGCAGGGTGCGGCAGAAGGTGCCCCGTTTATTGAAAAGCATATTATTCAGGTCACGGACAAGGCATTTGATGACTTTGCCGGTGGCAGTACCGACCGCGCTGCCCTGCGGCGGATGATGGGTATCGACGCATGAGTAAAGATACCACCCCTATTCGCCTCGGCATGGTTGGCGGCGGGCAGGGCGCTTTTATCGGTGCAGTACACCGCATTGCTGCCCGCATGGACGGGCATTATCAGCTCGTTGCAGGCGCATTGTCTTCTGATCCCGCACGGGCATTAGCTTCTGCTGAAGAACTGGGTATTGACCCTGCGCGTTCCTACGCTTCCTTTACCGAAATGGCAGAGCAGGAAGCGGCACGGCCTGATGGCATTGAGGCTGTCGCGATTGTCACCCCGAATCACCTGCATTATCCTGCTGCCCGGGCGTTTCTGGCGGCGGGGATGCATGTGATCTGTGACAAACCGCTGACCTCGACGCTGGCCGATGCCGAGGCCTTGGTGAAACAGGTAGAAAGTAGCGGCAAGCTGTTCGTACTGACTCACAATTACAGCGGCTATCCGATGATTCGCCAAGCGCAGCGCATGGTCGCCAATGGTGAGCTGGGAACGATTCAGTTGGTACAGGTGGAATACCCGCAGGACTGGTTGGCAAAACCGATAGAACAGGACGGCCAGAAACAGGCGGAATGGCGCACTGACCCGGCGCGCACGGGCGTGGGTGGCTGTGTGGGCGATATTGGTACGCATGCCTGGCACCTGGCGACCTTTGTCAGCGGGCTGGAAACCGAGCAACTGGCAGCTGATCTGGATACCTTCGTGGCCGGGCGGCGGGTAGATGATAATGTACAGGTGATGCTGCGCTTTAAAGCGGTAGCGGGAGGGCATCCAGCCAAGGGTCTGTTGTGGGCCAGTCAAATCGCAGCGGGGCATGAGAATGGCCTTAAACTGCGGGTGTATGGCACGCAAGGTAGTCTTGAATGGGTGCAGGCTGACCCGAATTACCTGTGGCATTCGCCACTGGGCGCTGCGAAACACCTGATTACCCGTGGAGGTGCACTGGCGAATGCAGCGGCGGCGCGGGTAACCCGTGTACCGGGTGGGCATCCGGAAGGCTATCTGGAAGGCTTTGCGAATATTTATACCGAGGCGGCGCTGGCGATCAAGGCTTTGCGGAAGGGTGAAGCTGTACCGGCTGAGGTAAGCTTTCCGACCGTGCAGGATGGCTGGCTGGGGATGCGCTTTATTGATGCCTGTGTCAGATCTTCGCAGGGTAATGCCGGGTGGGTACGGCTATAGCGCCTAAATAATGCAGTCACCTCCTGCCCGGTATTCATCAAGGCAAAGGCGAGCGTGCCCAATGGCCATTGCAGGCTGATAATCACCAGACCCAGTCAGGCCAGCTGCCAGACGCGCCGGTTCCAGTGGTTTGTGGGTGTTAGCGGTGTCATGACGACTTGCCTGTGACCGATGTGATCGCTGTTATCGGTGTGATCTGCTCTACCCGGCAAACCAGTTCGGCATCGGCCAGCCGATTGACAAGCGGTTGCCCCGGCTTTACCTGCTGGCCGCTGCGAATCAGCTGCCCAGTGTCATCCAGCACCAGCGCATAACCGCGTTCCAGCGTCGCCAGCGGGCTGAAAGCATGCAGCCTGGCCGCTTGCAAACCCAACCGATCACGCTGCTGCTTGATGTTTTGCCGGACAAGCTGCTCAAGATGATGTTGCCACTGCTGCAGTTTTTGTTGGTGTGTCAGCAGCCATTGCGCGGGTGATTGCCGCTGGAAGCGTGCCTGCAGGTTATGCAGGCGTTCCTGTCGCTGGCTCAGGTTCTTTGCCAGCAGGCGTTGCAGGCGCAGCTCCATTTCATCCAGCCGTTGCGCTTTTTGCTGCAGCTGGCGGGTCGGTTGTTGGGTTTGCAGGCGTTGTGACAGGCGTGCCAGCTGCTGCTGTTGCCGGTTCAGTATGCGTTGGATATGACTATGCAGTTGTCGTTGCCAAGCCTGCACCTGTTGTTGCAGAGCTGGCATATCGGGGCTAACCAGCTCCGCCGCCGCCGAGGGAGTCGGGGCACGCTGGTCAGCGACAAAGTCGGCGATCGTGAAATCAATCTCATGGCCAACGCCGCTGATGACCGGGATGGCGCTTGCGGCCATAGCGCGCGCCACGCTTTCTTCATTAAACGGCCAAAGGTCTTCCAGCGAACCACCACCGCGCGCCAGAAGCAATACATCACACACTGGCTGGCGATTAGCGTTTTTCAGCGCCTGCACAATTTGCCCTTGGGCCGTATTTCCCTGCACTGCGACCGGGTAGATTAATACCGGGATTTGCGGGCAGCGGCGCTTTAACACATTGAGAATGTCGCGAATGGCCGCCCCCGTTGGTGAAGTGATCACGCCGATGCGGCGGGGGAAGGCGGGTAGCGGTTTCTTCTGTTCACTCGCGAACAAACCTTCTGCCTGCAGTTGCGCTTTCAATTGTTCAAACTGGCGCTGCAACTGGCCTGCACCGGCGTCTTCCAGCTGCTCGATAATGAACTGGAAGTCGCCACGCGGTTCATACAAGCCGACCCGTCCGCGCGCCAGCACTTTCATCCCGTTTTCCGCCTTGAACGTCAGCGCCTGCGCTTTACTGCGGAACATGGCACAGCGTAATTGCGCCTGTTTGTCCTTCAGTGAGAAATACAAATGCCCGGAACCGGGGCGTGCCAGATTGGAAATCTCACCTTCAACCCACAAAGCCGGAAAGCCTTGGGCAAGCAGCTGGCTGACTTCGGCATTCAGCTGGCTGATGCTAAGAATAATACGTGACTCATGCATGGCAGGTGGCTCAGAGTGATAGGACAGGGTTTGCCTTGAATAAAAAAAGCCGAAACAAAGTCCGGCTTTTTGCTGGGATGTTACTTAAGGCTAGAACTTGGGGCCAGCGCTTTTTGCCAGTTCAGCCTGCTTCACGCCATTGGTGGCGGCCATTTCGATAAAAGCAGCGGTTTTTTTCGCTTCTGCCAGCTTGCCCTCGTTGGCCATCACGATGGCCTGGTCAAGGATTTCGCTGTTAAAGCGTAGTGTTCCTTCCCACAGGCCATCAACAGGGTCAGCCCAGACCCATTGGGTATTGGCTTCGGTAGCGGCTTTATTCGCCGCTTGCGCCGCTTCGATCACTGCTTTGACTTCAGCGTCGATACCTTCTTTTAAAACAGGCTTTTCAGCAGCATGCGTGGATACGGCAAAGGACACGCTCATGGCGAGCAGTAAAGTTTTCAGTTTCATAAATTCTCCTCTCAGAATTTGTTAGAATTTGCCCTGTCAAAGGCAAAAAAACAATATCATTTCAGCAGTGTAGTGATAGCAGTTTACCGCTTGCAGGTCAAACCCTATAATGGGGTGCTTCATTTAAAGAACCGGATACAATTCCATGCGCATTCTTCAGGAAGCACTCACCTTTGACGATGTTTTACTGGTACCCGCCCATTCGACCGTGATGCCTGCGAGTACTGACCTGCGAACCCACCTGACTCGTGACATTGCCCTTAACATTCCGCTGATTTCTGCAGCGATGGACACCGTCACCGAAGCACGCCTGGCGATTGCGCTGGCGCAGGAAGGCGGTATCGGGGTGATTCACAAAAACATGAGCTTTCAGCAACAGGCTGATCAGGTGCGGGCGGTCAAGAAATACGAAAGCGGTATCATCAAGGAACCGATTACGGTCGGGCCGGAAACCACCATCCGCGATGTGCTGGAGCTGACCCGTTCCCATCGCATTTCTGGTGTGCCGGTGGTGCAGGGCAATGATCTGGTCGGGATTGTGACCAGCCGTGACCTGCGCTTTGAAACGCACTTTGATGCGCCGGTCAGTACCATTATGACCCCGAAAGAACGCCTGATTACGGTGGTTGAGGGTGCCAGCAAAGGCGAAATCCTGCAACTGCTGCATAAAAACCGCATTGAGAAAATTCTGGTCGTGAACAAGGACTTCCATTTGCGGGGTCTGATCACGGTCAAAGACATTCAGAAATCCAAAGATTATCCGAACGCCAGCAAAGATGATCAGGAACGGCTGCGCGTGGGTGCGGCGGTCGGCGTAGGTCATGGCACCGAAGACCGGGTGGCGGCGCTGGTGGAAGCGGGTGTGGATGTGATTGTGGTCGATACGGCTCACGGCCATTCACAAGGCGTGCTGGATCGGGTGCGCTGGGTCAAACAGAACTACCCGCAGGTGCAGGTGATTGGCGGCAATATCGCGACCGGAGCTGCCGCCCTGGCACTGGTGGAAGCGGGCGCGGATGCGGTCAAGGTCGGAATTGGCCCCGGTTCTATCTGTACGACGCGGATTGTGGCCGGAGTGGGTGTGCCGCAAATTACGGCGATCATGAATGTGGCCGAAGCATTGAAGGGGACTGACATCCCGCTGATTGCCGATGGCGGTATCCGTTTCTCGGGCGATGTGGCCAAGGCGCTGGCTGCCGGGGCACATCTGGTGATGCTCGGTGGTTTGCTGGCGGGTACGGACGAGGCACCGGGCGAAGTTGAACTGTTCCAGGGGCGTTCCTATAAAGCCTACCGGGGCATGGGTTCACTCGGTGCCATGGCACAGGGTTCAAGCGACCGTTACTTCCAGGAATCCGAGAATGCCATCGACAAGCTGGTGCCGGAGGGTATCGAAGGACGCGTACCGTATAAAGGCTCGCTGGCACCGATCATTCACCAGCTGATGGGTGGTTTGAAGGCCAGCATGGGTTATGTGGGCTGTGCCAATCTGGACGAAATGCGTACCCAACCGGAATTCGTGCGTATTACTAATGCGGGTATGCGTGAATCTCATGTGCATGACGTTAGTATTACCAAAGAAGCGCCTAATTACCGGGCTTAACCATCCCCAGACAGACCTATTCCTTTCCCCCTCGCGGGGGATTTTTTTTTGAGAGCTGACTTATGAGCCAAGATATTCATTCCGACCGCATCCTGATTCTGGACTTTGGTGCGCAATACACCCAATTAATTGCCCGCCGGGTGCGCGAGATTGGCGTTTACTGTGAGATTTACCCCTGGGACGTGAGCGAAGCCGATGTGGCCGCCTTTGGCGCGAAAGGCATTATTCTGTCGGGCGGACCAGAATCCACTACCCAGACAGATGCACCCTTTGCCCCGGCCAATGTGTTTACCTTAGGCGTTCCGGTCTTCGGGATCTGCTATGGCATGCAAACCATGGCGGTACAGCTCGGTGGCAAGGTCAGCAGCTCTGACCACCGTGAATTTGGTTATGCCGGAGTGCGGGCGCGCGGGCATACCCGCCTGTTGCATGGCATCGAAGATCACGTCACACCCGAAGGACACGGTATTCTGGATGTCTGGATGTCGCACGGTGACAAGGTGACCGAGCTGCCGCCCGGTTTCAAGCTGATGGCCAGTACCGACAGTGCACCGTTTGCCGGGATGGCGGATGAATCCCGCCAGTTCTATGCGGTGCAATTTCACCCCGAAGTCACCCATACCCGCCAGGGCAAAGCTTTGTTGGTGCGCTTTGTCGCCGATATTTGCGGGTGCGCCAGTTTGTGGACGACGGCGAATATCATCGAAGACAGTATCCGCAAGGTACGCGAACAGGTCGGGACGGATGAGGTTATTCTCGGTTTGTCCGGTGGCGTGGATTCATCGGTGGTGGCGGCTTTGTTGCATCAGGCCATTGGCGAGCAGTTAACCTGTGTGTTTGTCGATACCGGCCTGCTGCGTCATCATGAAGGTGATCAGGTGATGGCGACGTTTGCGGAACACATGGGGGTGAAAGTGATCCGGGTGAATGCCGAGCAGCGTTTTCTGGACGGTTTGGCCACCGAATCTGATCCGGAGAAAAAGCGCAAAATTATTGGCCGCCTGTTTGTTGAGATTTTCGATGAAGAATCCCAGAAACTGGCTAATGCCCGCTGGCTGGCACAGGGAACGATTTACCCGGATGTGATTGAATCCGCTGGCAGTAAAACCGGTAAGGCGCATGTGATCAAGTCGCATCATAACGTCGGCGGCCTGCCGGAAAACATGAAAATGGGCTTGGTTGAGCCGCTACGTGAACTGTTTAAGGATGAAGTCCGGGTGATGGGCGTGGAACTGGGTTTGCCGCACGCGATGGTTTATCGCCACCCGTTTCCCGGCCCGGGTCTGGGGGTGCGCATTCTGGGTGAGGTCAAGAAAGAATATGCGGATCTGCTGCGGCTGGCTGACCACATTTTTATCGAAGAACTGTACCGGCATGAGCTCTACGAAAAAACCTCACAGGCTTTCGCGGTATTCCTGCCGGTGAAGTCGGTCGGCGTGATGGGTGACGGGCGTTCTTATGACTACGTGATTGCCTTGCGGGCGGTAGAAACCATTGATTTTATGACGGCGCGCTGGGCACATTTGCCGTATGAATTCCTCGATCTGGTTTCACGCCGGATTATCAACGAGATCAAGGGTATTTCCCGGGTGGTTTACGATGTGTCCGGCAAGCCACCTGCGACTATTGAGTGGGAATAGCTTATTTCTTTGCTAAAGCGCTTTTGCTATGGGCAAATAAACATCATAGCGCACCGCTTTCCCGCTAATCACAAAGGCGGGTTTGAGCGTTGACAGCAGTGGCGCGAGCCGGGGTCGCTTGACGACTACCCGGTGTCTGGCAGATTGCCGAGCCAGTTCCAGCAACTCGGCATCCGCCGCTGCATCCTGCTCAGCACCCACCAGCGCGTGGATAAAACGCATTTCCTTTTGTACCAGCGCTGACTTTTGCCGTTCCGGGAACATGGGATCAAGGTAGATCACATCAGCGACTGCCTTGTCACTGCCACTATGGCTACCATTGTCATTGTCACTACCACTGAGCTGCTTCGACAGCCAGTCACGTGCATCGGTATGTACCAAGGTCATCTGCTGGCAAATGGCTTGCAAGTGTTGATCATCACTGTGCCTGGCGCGTTGCAAACCATCGGCGAGTAGGGCATGCATGATGGGCGAACGCTCCAGCAGGGTCACGGTACAGCCGAGGCTGGCGAGGACAAAAGCTTCGCTGCCCAAACCGGCGGTGGTATCCAGCACCTGCGGGTGTTTGAATTTATGCAAGCCAATCGCCTTGGCAATGTCCTGCCCTTTGCCGCCCCCAAAGCGCAGGCGGTGCTGGGCTTTGCCTTCACCAAAATCGACATAAACCGCCCCGGTTTTGCGGTCTTCGGTGTCATGCAACTCCAGACGGGTGGGGGTTTGTACCAACTGGTAGCGAGGTGCGGCAGCAGACATCAGTAATGCGGTGGGGGTGTTTCTTCGGCGGGGGAGGCAAGCGGTGCAGCAGACATGGATTTGAGACGATCCTGCAACACATGAATATGCCGGGTCAGCAGGGTGATTTCTTTTTGCTGCAGATACACCTGTTCGCTCAAAGCCTCCAGGGTTTGTTCCTGCTGCATGAATTTGATTTCCAGTTCGGTAACACGGTCTTGCATGCGGGGAGAAGTCTCTTCGGGTATTGGGAAGCTGAAAACCCTCCTACCTGCTGTTTTCAGCAGGCAGAGGGTTGGTTTTATTGCACAGGCACCCGCTTACAGCGTCGAGCGTCCTTTGTTGGCCGCAATCCGTAAGCGCAAGGCGTTCAGTTTGATAAAGCCTTCTGCATCTTTCTGGTTATACGCGCCGCCATCATCATCAAAAGTGGCGATTTTGGCATCAAACAGGCTGTTGTCCGATTGCCGCCCCGCGACAATGGCATTACCTTTGTACAGTTTCATACGCACCACCCCGTTCACGTATTCCTGTGATGCATCAATCATTTTCTGCATCATCAGGCGTTCGGGGCTCCACCAGTAACCGTTGTAGATCATTTCGGCGTATTTGGCGATCAGGCTGTCTTTCAGATGCGCGACTTCGCGATCCAGCGTAATCGATTCAATCGCACGATGCGCACGCAGCATGATGGTACCGCCCGGTGTTTCATAACAGCCGCGTGATTTCATGCCCACATAACGGTTCTCGACCAGATCCAGACGACCAATACCATTGTCACCCCCCAGTTTGTTCAGGGTTTCCAGGATGGTAGCCGGGCTTAACCGCTCACCATTCAATGCCACCGGGTCACCGTGTTCGTAGGTAATGTCCACATAAGTGGGTGCATCCGGTGCGGCTTCCGGGGATACACTCCAGCGCCACATATCTTCTTCGGCTTCAAACCAAGGGTCTTCCAGCGGGCCGCCTTCATAGGAAATGTGTAACAGGTTCGCGTCCATCGAATACGGTGATTTGGTGCCGGCTTTTTTGAAATCAACCGGAATGTCATGCTTTTCAGCATAGGCCATCAGGTCTTCGCGTGAGTTCAAATCCCATTCACGCCATGGTGCAATGACCTTAACACCGGGTTTGAGTGCATAAGCACCCAGCTCAAAGCGCACCTGGTCATTGCCTTTACCGGTCGCACCGTGCGAAATGGCGTCTGCACCGGTTTCATTGGCAATTTCGATCAGGCGCTTGGCGATCAGCGGGCGGGCAATCGAGGTGCCCAGCAGGTATTCGCCTTCGTAAATGGTATTGGCGCGGAACATCGGGAACACAAAGTCCCGCACGTATTCTTCACGCAGGTCATCAATGTAGATTTCCTTGATCCCCATCGCCTTGGCCTTGGCACGGGCAGGCTCTACTTCTTCACCCTGACCGATGTCAGCCGTAAAGGTGACCACTTCGCACTGGTAAGTTTCCTGCAACCAGCGAGCGATAATGGACGTATCCAGCCCGCCGGAGTAGGCCAGAACGACTTTCTTGACTGACTGTGTCATGTCGATGTTTCCCTGTAAGCTTGTCTGAAAGCGGGCATTATAGGCCGGTTGCGGTGGCAAATCAGCTGGTTTTTAGCGGCTTAATCGTTACCGAACAGATCACGGGTATAGATTTTGTCTTTTACATCGTCCAGATCAGGGTGCAGGCGGTTGGCGATGATCACATCGCTGAGCGCTTTAAACGCCTGCAGATCCCGAATCACCCGCGAGTTAAAGAAGTCCTCATCCGCCAATTCCGGCTCATAAACCACGACTTCAATGCCTTTGGCTTTAATACGTTTCATGATGCCTTGAATGGAAGAAGCACGGAAGTTGTCCGAGCCGCTTTTCATGATCAGCCGATACACACCGACAATTTTGGGGTGGCGGCGAATAATGCTGTCTGCAATAAAATCCTTGCGGGTCGCATTGGCAGAGACAATGGCCTGAATCAGGTTCTGGGGGACTTCGCTGTAGTTGGCCAGCAACTGTTTGGTGTCCTTGGGCAGGCAGTAACCGCCATAACCAAAGGACGGGTTATTGTAATGGTTACCGATGCGTGGATCGAGTGAGACTCCTTCAATGATCTGGCGGGTGTCCAGCCCGTTGGTCGCGGCATAGCTATCGAGTTCGTTAAAGTAAGCGACGCGCATTGCCAGGTAAGTATTGGCAAACAGCTTGATGGCCTCCGCTTCGGTCGAGTCGGTGAACAGCAGCGGCATGTCTTTTTTGATGGCACCTTCCTGTAACAAGGCCGCAAAGACGTGTGCCCGTTCCGAATGGCCGCCGACAATAATCCGTGAAGGGTACAGATTATCATACAAAGCGCTGCCTTCGCGCAGGAACTCCGGGGAGAAGATAATATTGTCCGTGCCGGTTTCGGTGCGCATGCGCTGGGTGAAACCGACGGGGATAGTCGATTTGATGACCATCAGGGCATTCGGGTTGATGCTGATCACATCCCGGATAACGGCTTCGACTGACCGGGTGTTGAAGTAATTGGTTTTGGTGTCGTAATCAGTCGGGGTAGCGATGATGACGAATTCAGCGTCCGTATACGCGTCCACCTTGTCGAGGGTTGCCCGGAAATTCAGGTCGGTGCGTTGCAGGTACTGGTCAACCTCTTTATCGCTAATCGGCGCACGCCCGGCATTCAGACCCGCCACTTTTTCGGGGATAATGTCGAGTGCGACCACTTCATGCCTGGGTGCGAGTAACAATGCGTTGGACAGACCCACATAGCCTGTGCCGGCGACAGCAATTTTCATTTTTTCTAACCTGTGTATGGTGTATGTTGCTGGCAGCCGCTAGCAGACTGCCAAGTGTTTGCAAGTGTTTGTCAGCGTTGGTTAATTCTGCGGGCATGGTTATGCAAGGTGCCATTGATGTCAACCATTTAGCGCTATTTTGCCCAGCCTTTCAGTCAGGCATGATCAGGTATTTGCGCTTGCCGGGCACGCCATCAAATTCCTCAGACTCCGGCAGTGGTTCCTTGCGGCTGGTGATATTTGGCCAGACTTCGGCCAGTTCCAGATTCAAGGCAATGAACTCCTGCTGGTCTTCCGGTACATCATCTTCAGCGAAAATGGCTTCTGCCGGGCATTCCGGGACACACAGGTCACAGTCTATGCACTCATCACTGATGACCAGAAAGTTTGGCCCTTCATGAAAAGCGTCGACCGGGCAGATTTCAACACAGTCGGTGTATTTGCACTTGATACAGTTTTCAGTAACAACATAAGTCATGGCGTTTCTCCGGATTCTGAATAGCGGGGCAATAGCTTGAATATAATCCAGTAGAATAGCGAAGCAATGACCAAAATGGCAATAAGACTAAACAAGGGGTCAGGTGCCGCCTCAGTCAGAATCGACGGCGATTCCAGCACCGAGCCTTCATAATTGACAAACACAAACGCATACAGGTTATTGGCAGAATGTGCGCCCATCGCCAGCTCCAGACGATTATCCCGCAGGGTGATAATCGCCAGAAACAGGCCGAGCAGGATGTAGTTCAGCGGCATCAGTACCGGGTCAATAGCCACTTCCGGGTTCATCAGGTGTGGCAACATGAACAGCACTGAGGACAGCAGGGCAATGACCCCCCGGTTGCTCATGATTCGCCCCAGTGCCTGCATGATATAGCCACGAAACAACAGCTCCTCTGCGCAGGCCTGCAAGGGCGTTAGCAGCAAAGCAAAAGGCAGGAACAGGAAAAATTTGCTAGCATCAAAAGTAACGTTAAGGCTCTCCTCACTCATGGCAAAGGTCAGAAGTGAAAACAGCATCAGCAAGCCGAAGTACACCCCAAAGGCCTGAAAAAAGCGTGACCAGTTCATGCGGCTGGCGGGTGTAATCAGGGTCAGAAACGGGCGCTGGTGCAGGAAGCGAATGGTCAGATAAATCCCGAGCAACAGGCTGACAAAGGTAAAACTGATCGCCAGATAGCTGATTAACGGGTCGACACCCGCAAAATGGACAGTGGCCGGGTCAAAAAAAGTAGCATCGTCCCCATCCGCTGTCACCTTTAACACCAGTGCGACCAGCGGGACTGAGCCGACCAGTTGCCACATCAGGGCGATCAGCAGAAAACCCAGCAGATAGCGCCAAAACTGGTTTTTCCCGAGGATGGCCAGTTCAAGATAAGACATACCATTTTCCTTATTCTACTGAGAGAGGCTCGCCAGTATAAATGACGGTAATTAATTTATAGCTGCTATCCGGCGAGCTGTACTGATTTTAATTACCAACGGATCAAGGTCAGTCGTATCGAGCGGGGTCTGCGTCTGACCGGGCGGTGGTATGTCCGCCTTGGTCAGACCCGATCAGATCAGGCTATTCAAGCCTGTTGTTCAAACATAACGGTTAACGATATTTTCCATCAGTTCCTGCCGTCCGGAACGGGGTTCCGGGTTGATATTTTCCGCTTCGACCCGTGCCGCAATCTCATTCAGTGAACGCTCACCCTTGAGTATCGCCTGCGCTTCGGCAGTTTGCCAGCCCGCGTAGCGTTCTGTCAGCGGCTTGGTCAGGGCTTTGTCTTCGACCATTTTGGCAGCTGCTTTCAGGGCGCGGGCACAGGTGTCCATGCCGCCGATATGGCCGAGCAGCAAATCATCCGGTGCAATCGACTGGCGACGCAGTTTGGAGTCGAAGTTGGTGCCACCGGTCGTAAAACCCCCGCCTTGCAGGATGTAATAATACGCCAAGGCCATTTCCGGGACGTTGTTCGGGAACTGGTCAGTGTCCCAGCCAGACTGGTAGTCATTGCGGTTGGCATCAATCGAGCCGAAAATACCGAGTGCGTTGGCAGTGGCCAGTTCGTGCTCAAAAGTATGTCCGGCAAGTACTGCATGACCGACTTCGATATTCACCTTGACTTCGTTTTCCAAGCCATAGCGTTTCAGAAAACCGTAGACGGTAGCGGTATCAAAATCATACTGGTGCTTGGTCGGTTCCTGCGGCTTGGGTTCGATCAGGATCGTACCCTTGTAACCGGTTTTGTGTTTGTGTTCCACCACCAGATTAAGGAAACGCCCGTATTGATCCAGCTCCTTGGGCAAATCCGTGTTCAACAGGGTTTCATACCCCTCACGCCCACCCCACAGTACATAGTTTTCACCCTGCAGACGGTGCGTCACGTCCATGCAATGTTTGACGGTCGCCGCCGCATAGGCAAATACATCCGGGTCGGGATTGGTGGCCGCCCCCGACATGAAGCGTCGGTGTGAAAACAGGTTAGCCGTACCCCATAACAGACCGACCCCGGTTTGCTCCATCTTACCTTCGAAATAGTCGGTCATCTCATACAGGCGCTTGACACTGTCACGGAAAGTGTCGCCCTCCGGGCGTACATCCAGATCATGGAAAGAGAAATAGGGTACACCCAGGGTTGCAAACATTTCAAAGGCAACATCGGCTTTCAGGCGTGCCAGCGCCATCGTGTCACCAAACCAGGGGCGTTGCAGCGTCTGGCCACCGAAAGGGTCATTCCCTTGCCAGACAAAAGTATGCCAGTAGCAGACCGCGAAGCGCAGGTGTTCAGCCATGCGTTTACCCAGTACGATTTCATCCGGGTTGTAATGGCGGTAAGCCAGGGGGTTGGTGCTGTCCGTACCTTCGTAGCGAATAGGGGCGATGTCGCCAAAAAAACCTGTGCTCACAGGGTAGCTCCCGGAATTTTGAGTGAATGAGGGGCGTACATCATTTGCATGCATGCCGAAGAAAATTTATTGATCCATGGTAAATCCAAAAATGATGTGCGTCAATCATTTTGCTGGGTCGGGTATTGTACCTTGCGGGTACTGTGCTTTTTAGGGGGCAGGCCGCCAGTTCACTGCGCAGGTTTCAGTCCGCTGGCAATTTTGAAATCACTCACCGTGTAGTAAATTTCCTCGTCCGCCATGCGTGCATCCAGATCAATGCTGATCGAAGTCGGGAAGCCATAATTAGCATCGTATTTCACGACGATGCTGGCCGCCTTGCGGTCAATGGCGTTCTGGATAATCGCAAACAGTGCTTTGACTGTTTTTGCTTCGGCCTTGCGTTCCGGGGGCAGGGGCTTTTGGTCAGTAAGCAAAGTCGCCTGCTGGATGACACCGGCTGACACCCGGATTTCTAGGGGTTGGGTATATTCCGGCGGGCAGAAGCAGGTATGGCGTAAGGTATAAGCATAGTGGGGCGGTTTTTTCTGTTGCCATTTCAGTTTGGCAGCGGTGAGCTGGTGGGTCAGTTTGACAGCTTGTGCCGGGGTGATGTGTGGGTTGGTATGATCCGGTGGGACGATAGCTAGCGTCGATGCCGGTGTACATGCGAGTAAACCGAGCAACGAACAGGTTAAAATCAAGTGCTTGTGCATGATAAGACTCCAGTCAGAAAAGGCATCAAGCCGTAAAGGCTGATCTGTCATTGGACAGCACCCATCGGATTTTGTGCCTCATCTGCAAATAATACCTATTCATTTCTTCGGCGCATAAATATCCGTACAGTTTCCCTCGGCCACTTCTGCGGCAAAGTTCAATGTTTCAGACAGCGTTGGATGCGGATGGATACTCAAACCAATATCCTGTGCATCTGCGCCCAGTTCAATCGCGAGTACCGCTTCAGCAATCAGTTCACCGGCATTTTTCCCGGCAATACCCGCCCCCAATAACTGCCCGGATGCCTTGTCAAACAGGAGTTTGGTCACACCATTGCTGGCATCCATGGATAAAGCCCGGCCACTGGCTGCCCACGGGAACACCCCTTTTTCATAGGCAATACCTTCTGCTTTGCACTGCTCTTCTGTTTTACCCGCCCATGCGACCTCAGGGTCGGTATAAGCCACGGAAGGAATGGTGCGTGCATCGAAAAAGGCTTTGTGCCCGGCGATAACCTCTGCCGCAACTTTGCCTTCATGTGTCGCTTTATGGGCGAGCATCGGCTGCCCGACCACATCACCAATGGCGAAAATATGCGGGACATTAGTCCGCATCTGCTCATCTACCGGAATAAAGCCGCTCGCCCCGACAAATACCCCCGCCTTGCCCGCATCAATCAGTTGACCATTCGGGCTGCGGCCTACGGCGACCAGTACCCGATCAAAAGTGTCTTCTGCTGGGGCATTTTTACCCTCAAACCGGCAAAGTAACCTAGCGTCCGTCGGTTCAATCGCGGTCACCTGCGTATGGGTGTAAATGTTCTCATAACGGCCTTTGATCGCTTTTTCCAAGGGGCGCACGATGTCGCGGTCGGCTCCCGGCATCAGGTCAGGGGACAATTCCACCACGGTGACTTTCGAACCCAAAGCATGGTATACCGTCGCCATTTCCAGACCAATGATCCCACCACCCACGACTAACAGACGTTGAGGGATTTCGGCCAGTTCCAGCGCATCAGTAGAATCCATCACCCGTGGGTCATCCCAAGGTACGAACGGCAGTTTGCTGACGCTGGAACCGGCAGCAATAATCGCCTGCTCGAAGGTGACGACTTGCTTGCTACCGTCGCTGGCTTCCACGGTAAGGGTATGCGCCGAACTGAAACGGCCATAGCCTTGCAAAATTTGTACTTTACGTTGTTTGGCCAGCGCCTTTAGCCCGCCAGTCAGTTTGCTGATCACGCCATCTTTATGCGCGCGCACCTCGTCCAGATTGATCTCTGGTGTGCCAAATTTGACACCGTGGTGGGCGAATGCTTTAGCTTCTGTAATCACTTCAGCGGTATGCAGCAAGGCTTTTGACGGAATACAACCCACGTTCAGGCAGACGCCGCCAATCACCGGATAGCGTTCCACCAGAATGACTTTCTTGCCCAAATCCGCTGCCCGAAAAGCGGCGGTATAACCACCGGGGCCAGAACCCAGCACGACGACTTCAGTGGACACATGGGTAAGACTGCCAGCATCCGCATTAGCATTATCTGTTTCTTCCGAAACGGTGGGCGCGGCGTGAGGCACAGGGACAGCAGCGTCTACAGAGGTAGCGGTGTCGTCGGTAGCATCTGCTACTTCCATCAGCAAAATCAAATCGCCTTCTGACACCCGGTCACCGATTTTGACTTTCATCTGTTTGATGGTGCCTTCAAACGGGCAGGGTATTTCAATCGAGGCCTTGTCCGATTCCAGCGTGATCAGCGAGTCGTCTACCTGTACCGGGTCGCCTCTATCAACCAGCACCTCAATGATGGCCACATGGTCAAAACTGCCAATATCCGGCACCCGAATTTCCGTGAGTGTACTCATACCAGCAACCTCCGAATGTCACCCAGCATTTTGGCAAGGTAGGTCGTAAAGCGTGCTCCATCCGCACCGTCGACCACGCGATGATCATACGACAAGGCGAGTGGCAGCATCCAGGCGCGGTACAAACTCGGTACCGTTCCAGATGGGTTGCATGTCCGACTTGGAAATACCCAGAATCGCCACTTCCGGCGCGTTCACAATCGGGGTGAATTTGGTGCCGCCAATTCCGCCCAGACTGGAAATTGAGAAACAGCCGCCTTGCATGTCGCCCGGTTTGAGTTTCTTCTCGCGTGCCTTGCCCGACATTTCTTTTAAGTCTTCCGAGAGTTGCAACAGTGATTTTTTATCGACATCACGAATCACCGGCACCACCAGTCCATCGGGTGTATCCACAGCAATGCCGATGTGGTAATACTTTTTCTGAATAATCTGTTCACCCGAGGGGTCAAGTGACGTATTAAAACGCGGGTAAGCTTTCAGACCCGCCACCACGGCTTTCATGATGAACACCAGCGGGGTAATTTTGAGCGCTTTGTTCTTTTCCTGCTCAGCGTTCAGTTCTTTGCGGAAAGCCTCCAAATCAGTAATGTCGGCTTGGTCAAACTGGGTGACATGCGGAATATTAAGCCAATTGCGGTGCAGGAATTCACCGGTCAATTTATTGATACGGTTCAGCTTGATCGTTTCAACCTCGCCCCACTGGCTGAAATCAATCTCCGGCATGCGCGGAATCCCCATACCGCCATTGCCCGCCTGACCGGAGGCAATCATGCCCAGACTCATCACATCCTTGACGTAATCTTTCACGTCTTGCTGGGTAATACGTCCTTTACGCCCGCTGCCGGACACGCGGCTTAAATCAACCCCGAGTTCACGCGCAAACTTGCGGATAGAAGGCGTGGCATACGCTTTTTTGAAGGCCTCGTGTGAAACGGGTTTGTTATCAGTGCTTGTTTTGGCGGATTTAGCGGGTGCGGCTTGAGGCTCCGGAGTCGGAGCCTGTCGGGCTGCTGGTTGAGGAGTTGCTGCCGAAGCAGGTTTGGGCGGATCGGTAGCAGCGGGGGTAGCGGGTGGACTCAAGTCCGTTTTTTCGGGTTGCTGTGCCTCCAGCACCAGCAGCACACTGCCTTTGGAAATACGGTCGCCCATGCTGACTTTCAGTTCCTTGACCACGCCCCCGGCGGGTGCCGGTATTTCCATGGAGGCCTTGTCGGATTCAACCGTCACCAGTGAATCTTCTGCTTTGATCGTATCGCCGACGTTGACCAATATTTCAGTGATGGCAACGTCTTTGAAATCACCGATATCGGGAACGAGAATAGTTTGTAAAGCCATGATGTTCTCCCCCTCAGGCGTGTAGTGGATTGGGTTTGGCCGGGTTGATGCCATACTTTTCCATGGCTTCCATCACCTTGACGGCTGGCAATGAACCCTCGTCAACCAGCGCTTTCAGGGCAGCCACTGTGATGTAATAACGGTCAACCTCAAAGTGTTTGCGCAACTGCGCACGGGTATCACTGCGCCCAAAACCGTCAGTACCCAGCACTTTATAGGCCATTGGCACCCAGGCACGTATTTGCTCGGCATAACTGCGCACATAGTCGGTGGCGGCAATCGCCGGGCCACGCCGGTCTTTCAGGCATTGGCTGATATAGGCAGTGCGGCTGTCTTCCAGCGGGTGCAGCATGTTCCAGCGTTCAACATCGCGGGCTTCGCGTGCCAGTTCGTTGAAGCTGGTGGTACTCCAGATGTCCGCATCCACCCCCCATTCCTTGTCGAGCATCTCACCGGCAGCGATCACTTCGCGCAGGATGGTGCCGGAACCGAGTAGCTGGACTTTTTTGCGTTTCTTGCCGCCGCCACTGAACAGGTACATGCCTTTGATGATGCCGTCTTCCGCCCCCGTTGGCATTGCCGGGTGCGTGTAATTCTCGTTCATGGCCGTGATGTAGTAGTAGACATCTTCCTGATTCTCATACATGCGCTTCATGCCGTTTTGAATGATGACCGCCATTTCGTAGGTAAACGTCGGATCGTAGCTCACGCAGTTCGGAATCAGGCTGGCCTGTAACATGCCGTGCCCATCCTGATGCTGCAAGCCTTCACCGGCCAGCGTAGTGCGCCCGGCAGTAGCCCCCAGCAGGAAACCGCGCGCTCGGGAATCACCCGCTGCCCAAGCCAGGTCACCAATGCGCTGAAAACCGAACATCGAGTAATAAATATAAAAGGGCACCATGCTCACGCCGTGGGTACTATAAGAGGTGGCGGCAGCAATCCAGCTGGAAATGGCACCGGCCTCGTTAATACCTTCTTCCAGAATCTGCCCGGACTTGTCTTCCTTGTAAAACATGACCTGATCACGGTCTTGTGGCTCATACAGTTGCCCGACCGAAGAATAAATGCCCAGCTGGCGGAACATGCCCTCCATGCCAAAAGTACGTGCTTCGTCGGGCACGATTGGCACGATATGTTTGCCGATGCTTTTGTCACGGGTGAGAATGGTCAGGATGCGCACAAAGGCCATGGTGGTCGACATTTCACGCTCGCCACTGCTTTCCAATAAGGTACTGAACAGCGCCAGCTCCGGTACTTTTAGCGGGGTTGCATGCGTTTGCCGCTGGGGTAAATAACCACCAAGTGCTTTACGCCGTTCCTGCAGGTATTTTGTTTCTTCACTGTCTGCCGCCGGGCGGTAGTATTTGGCCTCAGCCGCATCGGCATCATTCAGGGGAATATTAAAGCGGTTTTTAAAGGCGATCATTTCCTCGCCGGACATTTTCTTTTGCTGGTGGGTGCGATTCTGGCCTTCACCCGCCGCCCCCATCCCGTAACCTTTCACCGTATGCGCCAGAATAACGGTGGGTTGGCCTTCATGGTTGACTGCGGTGTGGTATGCAGCGTAGACCTTGTGCGGGTCATGCCCGCCGCGATTCAAACGCCAGACATCTTCATCACTCATGCGCGCGACCATCTCCTTCAATTCCGGGTCAGCGCCGAAGAAATGCTCGCGCACATAAGCACCATCTTTGGCCTTGTAGTTCTGAAATTCGCCATCGACCACTTCCAGCATCCGTGCTTTCAATTTGCCGTTATGGTCTTTGGCCAGTAACGGATCCCAGTAAGAGCCCCAGATCACTTTGATCACGTTCCAGCCTGCGCCCCGGAAGACGGCTTCCAGTTCCTGCACGATTTTACCGTTGCCGCGCACCGGGCCATCCAGCCGTTGCAGGTTACAATTGACCACCCAGACCAGATTATCCAGCTTTTCACGCCCAGCCAGCGAAATGGCACCCAGGGTTTCCGGCTCATCGGTTTCGCCGTCACCGACAAACGCCCAGACATGCCGGTTTTCAGTGTCAGCCAGCTTGCGGTCTTGCAGGTACTTCATGAAACGTGCCTGATAAATCGACATCAGCGGCCCCAAGCCCATGGACACAGTCGGGAACTGCCAGTAATCCGGCATCAGCCAGGGATGGGGGTAGGAGGCCAGCCCGCCACCCGCCGCGCCTACTTCCTGCCGGAAATTATCCAGTTCTTTTTCATCAAAACGGCCTTCCAGATAAGAACGCGCATACATGCCCGGTGCGGCGTGGCCTTGCACAAACAGCAGATCACCCCCGTTTTTGGGGGAAGGTGCATGCCAGAAATGATTCATGCCGACATCGTAAAGGGTCGCCGCCGAAGCAAAGGTAGCAATGTGCCCGCCCAGTTCGGAACTCTTGCGGTTAGCGCGCACTACCATGGCGGCGGCATTCCAGCGGATATAAGAGCGCAAGCGCGCCTCAATCGCCGGATTACCGGGGGTGTAGGTTTCCAGATGCGGCGGGATGGTGTTGATATAAGCCGTGTTCGCCGAATAGGGCAAATTCGCACCGTTGATGCGTGCTGTGCCGATCAGTTTTTCCAGGAGGTAATGGGCGCGTTCGACACCCTCTGCCTCAATCACTGCCTCCAGTGAATCGATCCATTCCAGGGTTTCCTGGGCATCGATATCTTGCGGGTTTCTTTTCATGGCCATACCGGGTTCCTCATAACAGGGGTGCTGGACGCCCTGTGGGCAAAATAGCCAGCAAAAAACGGTTGATGAACAAGCTGGTGAAAAATACTCTAGGGAAAATAGCACCCTCCCTCCTTAAAATAAAGACGCAGTGCAGCATGAAAAAAACAATTTATTTATCAGTTAACTATGGCTATCAAATAACTGGGGAGCCAGGTTGGCACTGAATTCCAGGCATTGATCGGGTTTTATTAAGCACTACCTGCCCACGCCACATCCGGCTACAATAAAGCCCATCTGCCGCCATTCTCAGGGGACATGCCATGCTCTACAACTACGGTTCTATCAATATCGACCACGTTTACCGGGTGCCGCATCTGGTGCAACCCGGCGAGACGCTTGCCAGTCAGAGTTACCAGCAGGTATTGGGGGGCAAAGGCGCTAATCAGTCGATTGCACTGGCACGTGCCGGGGCAGATGTCCGGCACATCGGACGCTATCACTCCGCTGACCGTGCTTTGCTGGAACCGCTGTTCAGCGCGGGGGTGGATGGTCGCCATCTGCAGGCGGTCGATATGCCCGGTGGGCATGCGATTATTCAGGTGGATGATGCAGCTGAGAATGCGATTATCCTGTTTGCCGGGGCGAATCACAGTTTCAATGTTGAGGAATTTCCGGTGTTACTGGCCGAGGCGATGGCGGGTGACTGGCTGTTATTGCAGAATGAGTGCAGTGGTACGGCTGAAATGATGACGCTGGCGGCCAGTAAAGGTCTGCAGGTGGCGTTTAACCCCGCGCCGATGGAGGCGAGTGTGGCCCTGTTACCGCTGGAGCAATTGGCCGTGCTGTTCGTGAATGAGGTCGAAGTCCTGCAGCTGTTAGGGGCTGATAGCGGGCAGGGGTCTGAGCAGGACTTTGGGGAGGATTGGCTGGCCAGCCAGCTGCAGCAACGCCTGCCAGAGACACGGGTGATTGTCACTTTGGGGGCAAAAGGTGCATACTGCTTCTATCGGGGTGCGGCAGAGCGAGTGCCTGCCTGGCCGGTCAAAGCGGTCGATACCACCGGAGCCGGTGATACATTCATCGGGTATTTCATGCAGGCGCTGCTCAGTGGGCAGTCGGTGCGCACTGCGCTGGAACGTGCCTGTCAGGCGTCTGCTTTGTGTGTACAGCGGGTGGGCGCATCGTCCAGCATCCCGACTGCGAGGGAAGTGGATGCGTTTGAAAAGGAGTTCTCCGTATGATCCATAAAATGATTATTGATACCGATCCGGGGATTGATGATGCCATGGCCATTTTTACTGCCATTGCCCATCCACAGATCCAGCTGCTGGGTTTGACCACTACGTTTGGGAATGTCAGTGTCGCCCAGGCGACACAAAATGCCCTGACGCTAGTCGAAATGGCGGCTGCTGATGTACCCGTCGCGATGGGTGAATCCTGGCCGCGCGCGCGTGATCCGGTGCCATTTCCGGATTTTGTCCATGGCATGGATGGCTTTGGCGACCAGTTTCTGCCGGTACCGATGCGCTATCCACTGGCGCAGACGGCTGCCGAGTTTATTGTCGAGCAGATCATGTCCCAGCCGGGTGAAGTGAATCTGGTCGCCATCGGCCCGCTGGGTAATCTGGCGCGCGCGCTGGAGCTGGAACCGGCGATTGCCCGCCAGGTGCGTCAGGTGGTGATTATGGGCGGCACGATTGAGCACGGCGGTAATGTCTCGCCGGTGGCGGAGGCCAATATCTTTGCTGACCCGCATGCGGCAGATAAGGTGATGGCCGCACCCTGGCCTTTGGTGATGGTCGGGCTGGATGTGACTTATCAGGTGTTGATGGATCGTGCCCTGTTTGCCAACATCGCCGCCCGTAATGATCGGGTGGGTGGTTTCCTGCAACGCGCGGCTGATTTTTACATTGATTTCTACAGCAATGAGCACGGGATTGAGGGCTGTTACGGGCACGATATTTCAGCGGTTGCGTACGTGCTGCAGCCGGAACTGTTCGGGACGGTGGAAGGTTCGATTTGTGTGGTGCCAGACGGGATTGCTGCCGGGCAAACGATCATGAAACGTATCCGGGGCGATGCCTATTTCCTTAAAGATTGGGATTATCGTCCCCGCCACCGTGCCTGTCTGCAGGTGAATGCCAGTGGCCTGCTTGAACTGTTTTACGATAGCATGACTCATCCGGCCTTTTGGCACTAACGCAACAGGTATACGCTGCTACGATGACTTTACAACCCGTTGATTATCTTGCCCCGGATGCTGCCGTGCAGTTTGTTGAATCCCTGCGGGTATTTGGTTTTGGGGTGTTGAAAAACCACCCGATTGAGCAGGCGCAGGTGGAGACGATCTATCGGGACTGGTTAGCGTTTTTTGCCAGCCCCGCCAAACAGGCTTACTACTTTAGCCCACAGATGGACGGGTATTTTCCGGCGCGGGTGTCGGAAACCGCCAAGGGTTGTACAGTGCGCGACCTCAAGGAGTATTTTCATTTTTACCATCCGTGGGGGCAGTGTCCGCCGGACTTGCGCCCTGGGCTGCTGGCCTACCGTGCGCAGGCGAATGCGCTGGCGGCAGAATTACTGGGCTGGGTAGAGCAGTATTCCCCGCCGGAAGTGGCCGCAGGCTATAGCGAGCCTTTGTCGGGCATGATTACGGGCAGTGAGCAAACCTTGCTGCGTGTCCTGCATTATCCGCCTTTGCACGGGGATGAACCCGCCCGTGCGATTCGGGCAGCGGCGCATGAGGATATTAACCTGCTGACTGTTTTACCGGCTGCCCATGAACCGGGTTTACAGGTCAAGGGCAAGGACGGTGACTGGCTGGATGTGCCCTGTGATTTTGGGTTGTTGATCGTGAATACCGGCGATATGTTGCAGGAAGCTTCGGGTGGGTATTTTCCGTCGACCACGCACCGGGTCATTAACCCTGTTACTGCCCGTCTGAATGTCTCGCGGATTTCGCTACCCCTGTTTTTACATCCACGCCCGGACGTGGTGTTGTCAGCGCGGCATACGGCGCACAGTTATTTACAGGAACGCTTGCGTGAACTGGGGGTTAAGTAAGCGTTTCCTGACGCCGGAGCAGCGTCTTTTTTGGCAGACAATACCGCTGGTGGTCTGGCAGGATTTGTTGGAAGGGCGGATTGCCTTGTGGGCGATGAGTCTGGTGTATTCCACGCTGCTGTCGATCGTGCCATTGCTGGCGCTGAGTTTTTCGGTGCTGAAGGGCTTTGGCGTGCATAACGAGATGGAGGCCGTGTTGCTCGGTCTGTTGTCGCCCTTGGGTGATAAGGCTGGCGAGGTGACCGCGCAGGTACTCGGGTTTGTGGATAATGTGCAGGTCGGCGTGCTCGGGGTGGCCGGGTTGGTGGTGTTGTTGTATACCGTTATTTCCCTGATGGGGCGGGTGGAAGAGGCATTTAATTTTACCTGGCGGGTGCAAAAGGGTCGCAGTCTGTCCAGACAGTTTCGCGATTATCTCAGTGTCATTATGGTGGGGCCGATCCTGGTTTTTTCTGCGCTGGGGCTATGGTCAAGCCTGACTAATACCAGCCTGGTGCAGAATCTGGCGGCGATAGAGCCTTTTGGTAGCTGGCTGGCCTGGCTGGTGAGTTTGACGCCTACCTTGCTGATTATTCTGGCGTTTGCGTTCAGTTACCTGTTCATGCCGAATACCCGGGTCAAACCCATCGCCGCTTTCGGAGGAGCCTTGATCGCGGGTGTGCTTTGGCAGATCGCCAGCTGGATGTTTGCTGCTTTTGTGGTCAGTTCCGGTCAACAAACGGCTATCTATTCGGTGTTTGCTACTTTGTTTTTGTTTGTATTCTGGCTGAATCTGGGCTGGACTATTGTGCTGTTAGGCTCGCGGCTGGCTTACTACTTCCAGCATCCGGATGCGGTGACGCATAGCCAGTATCCGGCGGAGGGCATCAGCCAGCAAACCCGCCTGTTGTTGGCGTTGGGTATTTTGCGTGAAATCGGCGGGCGTTTTCAAAACGGCCAGCCTCCCCTCGACATAGAAGCGTTGCGACAGGTATTGCCGGTGTCACGTTATCTGCTGGAAGAAGCGCTGGACGGGTTGGTCAATCACCAGCTATTGGCACGGGATGACCAGGAACCCACCCATTTTCTGCTGTTGGTGGCACCTGAACAGTTGTCACTGGCCGAAGTGCGGCGGCGCCTCTGGCAGGGTAATCCCAGCCAGCGTGAACAGGCCGAAATGATTCAGCACTATTTGCACTTGCAGGATGACTGGCTGGAGAGTTTTGTCAGCCCGGAGACCAGTTTGCAGGCTTTTATTGCGAGAAAGTCGGTGATTTAAAACTTGGCTGATGCAGGCTAGTTCTGTCTATTTCCCGTAACATCCGGTAAGCTCATGGCCATGAGTGATGAAATCGAAATTATTCCGCTGGCGAATCGCTTTCGCGGATTTCTACCCGTTGTGGTCGACGTTGAAACCGGTGGTTTCAACTTCCGCAAGGATGCGCTGCTGGAAGTGGCGGCGGTACTGTTGCGCATTGATGAAAAAGGCGAGCTGTCGCGCTATCGCACCCATAGCTGGCACATTGAACCTTTCCCGAATGCCAATCTCGACCCCAAATCACTGGAAGTGAATGGCATCCGCCCCTTCAGCCCCTTGCGAATGGCCGTACCGGAAGACAAGGCCGTGAATGAATTTTTCAAGATAGTGCGCAAAGAAGTCAAACTGAATCGCTGCAATCGGGCGATTCTGGTGGGGCATAACGCACCGTTTGACCTTAATTTTGTGAATGCCGCTTCTGAACGTATCGAAAACAAGCGCAACCCGTTTCATCCCTTTAGTACGCTGGACACGGTGACGCTGGGTGCTGTCTTTTTCGGGCAGACGGTGCTGGCGCGGATTGCACAGACTGCGGGCATGGGCTGGGACGCTGATCAGGCACATTCTGCGGTGTATGATGCAGAAAAAACGGCGGATATTTTCTGCCACACCGTGAATACCTGGCAGACGCTGGATGCCGCTTTTCAGGCTATCGAAGATTAGAGAAAATTAGAAAATCAGAAGATTAAACGCCCATGACCAAACCTTATTCTGCCGCCTGTGAGCAAAACCGCGCCCCTATTCTGGCGGTTATCCAGCCTTTGCTGACCCGTTGCGGGCAGCTACTGGAAATTGGCAGTGGCACTGGCCAGCATGCGGTTTACCTGGGTGAGCAACTTCCCCATTTGCAGTGGCAAACCAGCGATGTGCCTGATTATCATCCGGCCATTCTTGCCTGGCTGAGTGAAGCGGCACTGGATAATGTCCTGCCACCGCTGACGCTGGATGTTAGCCAGCCGGTTTGGCCGGAGTTGGTAGTCGATGCCGTGTTTACGGCCAATACCTTGCACATCATGAGCTGGCCAGAAGTAGTCGCCTGTTTTGCCGGAGTAGGGCGTCTGTTGGAAACGGGTGGCCTGCTGCTGGTGTATGGCCCGTTCAATTATCAGGGGCAATACACCAGTGAAAGTAATGCCCGCTTTGATCAATGGTTGCAGGAACGTGACCCTGCCAGCGGTGTCCGTGATTTCGAAGCGCTGGATCTGTTGGCAGAATCAGCTGGAATGCGTTTGCAGGCTGACTATGAAATGCCCGCCAACAACCGGATTCTGTGCTGGCAGAAGCGTTAGGCGGGTAGTGGGTGGGCATTACCGGCAGTAGCCAGCCGGTTAATGAACTTAATGAGAATTACTTGCATTTCAGAAAAAAATAACGATAATGAACATCATTCTCATTTGAAAAAAGGTGTATCTGATGTACAAGCAATCCCTGCACACCCTGATCGCGCTGGCATTACTGAGTGCCGGTTCGGTGTATGCCAGTGAAGTCAATATCTACTCTGCCCGCCAGGAAAATCTGATCAAGCCCCTCTTGGACAAATTTACCGAGAGCACCGGTATCACGGTTAATCTGGTCACTGGCAAGGATGATGCCTTGCTGGAAAAACTCAAGTTGGAAGGTGAAAACTCGCCTGCTGACTTGTTAATCACTGCCGATGCCGGGCGTTTGTACCGTGCCAAGGCCATGGGCATTACCCAAGCGGTGGCCTCGGACACCTTGGCTGCCAATATCCCGGAAAACCTGCGTGACCCGGATAATGAATGGTTTGGTCTGACTTATCGCGCGCGCCCCATCTTTTATGTGAAAGATAAAGTCAAACCCGAAGAGTTATCCACCTATGAAGCGTTAGCCGACCCGCAATGGAAGGGGCGTATTTGTATTCGTTCCTCCGATAACATTTATAACCAGTCGATGCTGGCTTCGATGATTGCCGTCTCCGGTATTGAAAAGACCCAAAGCTGGGCAGATGGTTTCGTCAAGAACTTTGCACAGCCGCCGAAAGGGGGGGATCGTGACCAGATCAAGGCGGCGGCTGCCGGACAGTGCGATATTGCGATTGCCAATACCTATTATTTTGCCCAAATGGTACAGGGTGATGATGCCGAGCAAAAAGCCGCCGCCGACAAGCTCGCTATCTTCTGGCCCAATCAGGCTGAGACTGACCGGGGAACCCACATTAATGTCAGCGGTGCTGCGGTGACGTTGGCGGCAAAAAACAAAGAGAATGCGATCAAACTGCTCGAATTCATGACTACTGATGAATCACAAAGCTGGTATTCAGAAACGAATGGTGAATACCCGGTCAAGCCCGGTGTTGCCAGCAGTGCCCTGCTGAGTAGCTGGGGAACATTTCGGGCCGATAGCCTGAATCTGTCAGAATTGGGAAAAAACAACGCCGATGCAGTGAAGATCATGGACAAGGCTGGCTGGAAGTAAGCGGCGAGCAGACCAGGTCTGTTGGCTACAGGCCTTGTCTGCCAGCGAAGAATCCCCTTCGTTCTTGTTATAATTCGGTTGATGCCACTAAAATTTAGCACTATTCTGACTGACTGTGTTGTAAGATGGCAACATGAAAAAAGTCAGTCTGTTTGTCGATGTTCAGAACATCTATTACACAACCCGGCACGCTTATGCCCGCAATTTTGATTACAATTGCTTCTGGGAACTGGCGACTCGCGATCGTATTGTAGTCGAGGCTAATGCCTATGCCATCGATCGCGGCGACCAGAAACAGCAGCAGTTCCAGAATATCCTGCGCGGGATTGGTTTCCAGGTCAAACTTAAGCCTTATATCCAGCGGCGTGACGGTTCCGCCAAAGGTGATTGGGATGTAGGCATCACGCTGGATGTGATGGAGGCGGCGGCTCATACCGATGTGATTGTGCTCGCTTCAGGCGACGGTGATTTTGATATGCTGTTACAGCGGGTACACCAGCGCTACGGGATAGAAACCGAGGTGTATGGTGTGCCAGAGCTGACCGCCAATGCATTAATCAATACCGCGACCCGCTATATTCCGATCAAGGATGAACTGTTGCTCTAGAGGTATAAGTTCGCTGTTGCGGCACAGGCAGGCAAGGGCGCAAGAAAATACAGCCAACGCCCTGCCTGAATTCTGAATGTAACGGCTGACAGTTAATCGCTAACGGCTGTAATTAAAGCAGTTTTTGCCCAGTCTTCGCCCAATCTGCCATGAACCCCGCCAAACCTTTGTCGGTGAGTGGGTGGTTATACATCTGGCGCAGGATTTTGGGGGGAATGGTGGCCACATGTGCACCGGCATAGGCAACATCCAGCATGTGCTGTGGGCCACGGATGGAGGCCGCCAAGACCTGGGTTTCCAAATCCGGGTAATTGTCATAAACAGCAATAATGTTGCTGATCAGATCAGCACCTGATTCCCCAATATCATCCAGACGACCAATAAACGGAGAAACATAAGTCGCTCCGGCTTTGGCAGCCAGCAAAGCCTGTAAGGGGCTGAAGCACAAGGTCACATTCGTCGCAATGCCTTCACCCGAAAGTACTTTGCAGGCTTTTAGCCCATCCACCGTCAGTGGCAGTTTGATGCAGACGTTATCTGCAATCGCGCTGAGTATTTTGGCCTCTTTTAGCATGGTTTCTGTATCAGTCGCCAATACTTCTGCACTCACCGGCCCCGGTGTTATTTCACAAATCTCGCGGATCAGGGAAACGAAATCGCGTCCGGAACTGGCAACCAGTGACGGATTGGTGGTGACACCGTCCACCATGCCGGTTGCACATAATTCACGGATCTCGTTGATATCGCCGGTATCAATAAAAAATTTCATCGGAAGCTCCTTGGGTTAGTTATCTCTTTATGGATAGGTAGAGATTCTGCCACATTATAAGTACTAAGGGACGGTACTCAAGAAAATAAACAAAGGCTCTTCGCAGGTTAATCTAAAAGCCTGATCACGCGATTAAAATAATTTGTCGACAAAAAGCGCAATATCCACAAATAAATAAGCAAAGAGGCTTAACATTGTCTACAATCTGCGATGTGTTAAGTAAATAGCACACTTTTTAGGCATGCATCACCCCGTTGCATGCTTGCCCCAATAATATGGTTGTAATGGAGAACACCGATATGACTAAACTGTCATCTATCCTGGGCATGGGCCTGATCGCGATGAGCCTGAATGTTTTTGCAGCGGATGCCCCTGAAATGGGTACCGTTGAAGAAGCACAAGCCATGAGCGAAAGTGCCGCGACTCTGGTGAATGAGAAAGGCGAAGAAGCCTTTGAAACCTTCAAAGCCGAAGGTGATTTTCAGGTAAAGGATTTGTACGTTTTCTGTATGGATCTGGAAGGCAAGATGTTGTCACATCCGAAGAAGCCGGAGCTGATCGGCACCAACATGCTTGATTTTGACAAATATGGCGAAAAACTGTTCCAGAGCATGGTTGACGTTGCCAAGGGTGAAGAAGGCAAGGGTTGGGTTGAATACAAATGGCCTTACCCAGGTACTGAAGAACTGAAAGCCAAGAAAAGCTATATCATCAAGAACGAAAAAGATTTCTTCTGTGGTGTAGGCGCTTACGTAGCCGAATAATACGGCTCCTGGTCTGGTTTGCCTGCCGATCTGACAGGCAGACCAGACTGCCTTGTCCCCTGATACCTCGCTCCCTCGCCCGCTACCATTTTCCCAATGCGGTTGCTGCCTATTTTGCTGCGTAACACTTACAATCGGTATTTTGCCAACCGATAGCCCAGACGCCACTCATGTCAGAAGATGTTCTTACCCTCGATCCTCCTGCTGCTGCCACGCCAATAGCCAAGCTGGAACACTATACCTGGAATGACCTGTTCCGGCAGGTGACCCAGCACCGCGCGTTATTGGTGCGGGCGAATATTATTGCCATTATTACGGTACTCCTGAGCGTACCCATCCCGCTGTTGATTCCTTTGCTGGTGGATGAGGTCTTGCTGAAACAGCCCGGCTGGCTGACCGCCAGTATGGACAGTCTGTTTCCGGCCAGCTGGCATGGCCCGGTGCTGTATGTCGTGGCGATTACCGTGTTGACCATGTTGTTGCGCCTGAGTTGGCTGTTTTTCGCGGTCTGGCAGACCCGCGAATTCACCCTGATCAGCAAGAACATCACCTTTAATATTCGCAAGCATTTACTCGGCCATATCCAGACCATCGAGATGGCCGAATATGAAACGCTGGGCAGCGGTACTGTCAGTTCACGCCTGGTGGTGGATATTGAAACGATTGATACCTTTTTGGGAATCAGCATCAGCCGGTTTATCGTTTCTGTGCTCACCCTGATTGGGGTAACGGCGGTGATGCTCTGGCTGCACTGGCAGCTGGCCTTGTTTATTCTGGTATTGAACCCGACCATTATTCTGCTGACCAACAAACTGGGTAAATACGTCAAAGAACTGAAAACCAGGGAAAACAGTGCATTTGAGCACTTTCAGCAGGCACTCACCGAGACACTCGATACTATCCAGCAAATCCGTGCCAGCAATCGCGCCGATCGTTTTTTCGGGCGGGTGACTGACCTCGCGGGTGAGGTGAAAGAGCATGCCGGGCGTTTTTCCTGGCGTAGCGATGCGGCCAACCGCCTGTCGTTTACGGTGTTTATCAGTGGCTTTGATATTTTTCGTGCCATCAGTATGTTGATGGTGGTGTTCTCTGACCTGAGCATCGGCCAGATGCTGGCCGTTTTCAGCTACCTGTGGTTCATGATGGGGCCGGTGCAGGAGGTGCTGAATATTCAGTATGGCTGGTTTGGGGCAAAAGCGGCACTGAAACGGATTAATGAATTACTGGCGATGCGCCCCGAACCGGTTTATCCGCATACGCATGATCCGTTTGCTGGCAAGCATACGGTCAGTGTCCGTGCCAAAAATATCACGTTTGCCTATGGCGACAAATCCCCGGTGTTGAAGGATGTTAATCTGCACATTGCCGCCGGGCAAAAAGTGGCATTAGTCGGTGCCAGTGGTGGGGGTAAATCAACCTTTGTGCAAGTCTTGCTTGGCCTGTACCAGCCACAACAGGGGCAGCTCTATTTTGATGGCATCCCTGTTACCCGGATTGGTTTGGATGTGGTGCGGGAAAATGTTGCGACCGTATTGCAGCACCCGGCACTGTTTAATGACACTATCCGCGCTAACCTGACCTTGGGTCAGGAGGCGACCGATGCACAATTATGGGATGCCCTACGGGTTGCCCAGCTCGATGGCACTATTCGTGAGCAGGAGCAAGGTCTGGACACAGTGGTCGGGCGGCAGGGGATGCGCCTGTCCGGTGGCCAACGCCAGCGTTTGGCGATTGCGCGCATGGTGTTGTCCAATCCGAAAGTCGTGATTCTGGATGAAGCCACGTCGGCGCTCGACATGGAAACGGAACAAAAACTGCATACCGCGCTGAATAGCTTTCTGCAGGGGCGCACTACGCTGATCATTGCCCACCGTTTGAGTGCCGTGAAGCAGGCCGACAAGATTCTGGTGTTCGAAGGAGGCAGCCTGAGCGAACAGGGCAGCCATCAGGAGTTGATGCAACAGGATGGCTTATACCGCAAGTTGTATGGTGGACATCACTGAAGCCGTTTCAAGCTATTTCAAACCGTTTCAAACCACCTGAAGGGCTTTGAGTAAATTGAGCGTCATCCGTGCAGTGGCGCCCCAGAGCAGCTCACCGTCATATTCCCGAAAATAGACGATGGGCACCGGCGACCCACGCAGTTCACGCTCACGAATCTGGTGATTACCCGCTTGCGCGAGCCACTGGAGAGGAATGGTAAACGCCCGCCCCACTTCATCCGCTTGCAGGCGCAGGCGATAAGGCCAGGGAATGCGCCCGACTACCGGGGTAATCCGGAAATGGCTGATGCTGTGGTGGCAACTGAGTTCACCCAGTATGTTGACATCTTCGGGATTAACGCCGATTTCTTCGTGCGCCTCCCGCAAGGCAGTCGCATGCAGATTGGGGTCGGCGGGTTCATGTTTGCCACCGGCGAAAGCCACCTGACCGCTGTGTTTATCCTGTTCTGAGACCGTGCGACGAATATAAAGCAAATGCCATTCCTGCTCGATGCGCAAAAAAGGCACCAGCACGGCAGCATCCTTGCATAACTGCGGATTCACCATGCTGGGAACATCAAATGTGGGGGTGAATGCACTCTGCAGGCGCTGGCTAATATCCTGTTCGGTGAGCTGGTTAAGTGGGTGCATGCGCTATTCCTTGGTCTTGATTATTATGCTTCGACTTTAGTCAGGATCTGCAAGTCACGCAAGTTGCATTTATGTCATCTATCTTGCGCGAGAGACCCCGTCCTTCCGGTCGGGGAGGGATAGCGCGT
>CAXYXY010000003.1:0-182116 GCA_964293125.1 uncultured Thiothrix sp.
CTGCTTGTGGGGAATTTATCACCTCAGCCGAGGAGAGAACTTACGACTGTCGAGTATCCTATCTGTTGCAGAATAATCTTGATGTGCGTATTGACAACACGCAACCTTCTTCTACACTCGATGTAAGATTTATGTTGCAGCATCCCGTGCCCCCACACGGCGGATCATGCGGATCATTTTTAGCTACTTACCCTATATAATGGTGAACCTCCTTTAGTTTGACTCGGTAGAGGATGTTTCACCGGAGGAAATTATGAACAGCTCATTTTTAAAAACAGCCCTCCCAGCTGTAATCGCAGGCGTGTTCCTGCTCACTGCCTCGCTATCGGTTAGTGCGGCTCCCCTCAGTCTGCCCTCAGATAGCGCGAAGATCTATCAGGTCAAAGGCAAAGTACCTGGCCAGGTACTGAAAATGTACGCCCAGCCTGGTAGTGGCATTCTGGTTAACATCCCACATAATGCCACCTGGATCGTTCGCCGCAATGCACAGCAGCGCGTCGGTGATACCGTTTGGGAAAAAGTCAGCTGGGATCAGTTAACCGGCTGGGTCGATTCCGACGCACTCAGTTATGACGAAGAAGCCACTGGCATTGCCCGTGCACGCCGCGAGTGCCTCAACAACCCGGCGGTTGTAGAAAAAACCTGCTGTGGTTATCCGGAGACGGCCAAAGGCGCTCCATTCCGCTCGGTACCTATCTACTCGGTAAACAGCCTGGTCGCCGGACAAAGTCTGATGATGTATACCGAACAGGGTTCTCAGTCAGCGATTGCGGTGGAAATTCCACACAATGCGACTTGGGTCACCAAAATGGGCAAAATTGCCCAAGGCGGCGATGTTTCGTTTGAACTGGTGCGTTGGGCTGGCCAGAATGGCTGGGTAAACTCCAAATACCTGGTACTTGACCCGGCAAAGACCCGCGAAGGCGATGCAAAACGTCAGCTGTGCAGCGGCGGCAAAGCATTACTGCCTGCAGCTAACTCTGATCTGGTGTGTTTGCCAGCCTCCGTGATTCGTCGCCTGCGTGAATCCGGTGCCTTATCAGATGATGTATTGAAGAAACTGGCTGAACAGCCGAAGTAAGCAAGTAAGACAATAAATAAGATAAGTCCGAAACAGGCTTGTCCCGTAAAGGCACCCCAGAGTTTTCTAGGGTGCCTTTATTGTTTGCAGTGTTGCAGCAATGCCTCTTGAAACGCCTTTTGACTTAAAACTGGTGGCGTTCACAAGCATCCAAGGTATTGCTCATCAACATCGCCACCGTCATCGGCCCTACCCCACCCGGTACCGGCGTGATCCAGCCAGCCTGTTCAAGCGCCGCATCAAATTCAACATCCCCGACCAGACGACCATCCGCCAGACGATTAATCCCGACATCAATGACCATAGCACCCGGCTTGATCCAGCTGGCTTTCACCAGGCCGGGTTTACCGGCAGCGGCCACCACAATATCAGCCGATTGCACCAATTCAGGCGTATTCGGCGTAAAACGGTGGCAAACCGTTACCGTCGCACCGCGCAACAGCAATTCCAGTGCCATCGGTCGCCCGACAATGTTCGATGCCCCCACGATCACAGCATGTTTGCCCTTACAGGTCTGCCCTTCTGATTCGATCAGGCGAATCACCCCATACGGCGTACAAGGTCGCAGCCCCGGAATCCGCAAGGCCAGCTTGCCCACATTGGTCGGATGGAAGCCATCCACATCCTTGCCCGGATCAATTCGTTCAATAATCAGGGAGGCATCAATATGTGCAGGTAATGGCAGCTGGATGAGAATACCGTCAATCGCCGGATCAGTATTCAGCTGATCGACAATCTTCAATAATTCAAACTGGGTGGTTTCGGCGGGCAAATCATAGGAACGCGACAGGATGCCTACTTCAGTGCAGGCGCGGCGTTTATGACTGACATACACCTGCGAGGCCGGGTCATGCCCGATCAGAATAACCGCCAACCCCGGTGGACGCTTGCCAATGGCCAAGCGGGCATCTACCCCGGCTTTAACTTCCTGCCGAACTTCAGCGGCCACTTTCTTGCCATCAATTATCTTTGCAACCATGCTATTGAGCCACCCTCTTCGGTTACACAAAAGAGAATGATTCTCGCATGTTCAAACGGACAATGTCACGCCTGTTACTGCCCGTACAGCATCCTTTTCAAACCGCTGCGATTGAGAATGGTCGTACTGATTTCTTCAATCGAGATATTAGTGGTGTCAATATTCGGAATATTGACCAGCCGATAGAGTGATTCCTGCCACTGGATTTCCTGCTGACACTGCGCCAAAGCGGCATAACGACTATTGGGGCGACGTTCCTGGCGGATATGGTGCAACTGCCCGGCGCTCAGGGTAAGGCCAAACAGTTTATCCTTGTAGGGCTGCAGGATCTTGGGCAGGCGCATCACGTCCATGTCTTCTTCCGTCAAGGGATAATTAGCCGCAGAAATACCATACTGCAAAGCCAGATACAGACAGGTCGGTGTTTTGCCGGAACGCGATACACCGATCAGAATAATATCCGCCTCCGCAAAATTCTTGGCGGTCACGCCGTCATCATTGTTCAAGGTGTAGTTAATCGCAGCGATCCGGTTGAAATAGGACGAGTTATTCTGCAACCCGTGGGAACGCCCAATCACATGCGCTGAAGGCTGTTGCAGCTCGGCTTCCATGGAACCGATAAAAGTGCTAAAAAAGTCATAAATCAGGCAATTGGACTGCTCAATCATGCGCCTGATGTCAGGGTCAATCAGGGTACTGAACACCATCGGGCGGTGCCCATCACGCTCGGCAGCCGTGTTGATACGTTCCACCAGTTCTTCGGCCTTAGCGGGCGTGTCCAGAAACGGCACGCTGATTTTATTCCAGTCGATACCGTCAAACTGGGTCAGCAAACTGTGACCCAGTGTCTCTGCAGTAATCCCGGTACGGTCAGACAGATAGTAAACCGTGCGTTTTTGTCTTTCTGTCATAACCACTCCCGCTATTCAGATTGATTAAGGCCTGCTGCTATGCATCCAGACCGGCCAGATGCAGCCAGGTACCTACCACCGTATCCGGATTCAGGGACAGGCTGTCAATGCCCTGATCACGCAGCCAGACAGCAAAGTCCGGATAGTCGGACGGCCCCTGCCCACAGATACCAATGTACTTGCCCTGTTTCTGGCAAGCATCAATTGCCATTTTCAACAGTTTTTTCACCGCCGGATTGCGCTCGTCAAACAGATGGGCAACCAAACCCGAATCACGATCCAGCCCCAATGATAACTGCGTCATGTCATTCGAGCCAATCGAGAAGCCGTCAAAGTATTCCAGAAACTCTTCGGCCAGCAAAGCATTCGACGGGATTTCACACATCATGATCAGGCGCAAACCATTCTTGCCGCGTTCAATGCCCTGCGTTGCCAACAACGCAGTCACTTGCTGCGCTTCTTCCACGGTACGACAAAACGGAATCATGACCTCGACATTGGTTAGCCCCATTTCATCCCGCACTTTGCGCAAAGCTTTGCATTCCAGCTCGAAACAGCTACGGAAGGATTCGGACAGGTAACGCGAAACACCCCGGTAACCAATCATCGGATTTTCTTCGTGCGGCTCATAGCGGTCACCCGCGATCAGATTGGCATATTCATTTGACTTGAAGTCAGACATGCGCACAATCACCTTGTGCGGGTGGAATGCCGCCGCCAGAGTGGCTATTCCTTCGGCCAGCTTGTCGACATAGAACGTGACCGGATCGGCATAACCGGCCACCCGGCGACCGATAATGTCTTTCAGGTCAGCGGGCAGTGCATCAAATTCCATCAGCGCCTTCGGATGAATGCCGATGGTATTATTGATAATGAATTCCAGCCGTGCCAACCCCACGCCTTTGTTCGGCAAACGTGAGAACGAAAACGCTCTGGATGGATTACCGACGTTCATCATGATCTTGACCGCCAGTTCCGGTAGCTGGCCGGTATCGGCGGCACTGCGTTCAAAACCCAGCAAACCCTGATAGATATAACCGGTGTCGCCTTCTGCACAGGATACCGTCACTTCATCGCCGTCGTTGATGTGATCGGTGGCATCACCACAGCCGACGACTGCCGGAATCCCCATTTCACGGGCAATAATCGCCGCATGGCAGGTACGTCCGCCCCGATTGGTCACAATCGCTGAAGCCCGCTTCATGATCGGCTCCCAGTCAGGGTCAGTCATGTCCGTGACCAGCACATCCCCTTCCTGCACCTCGTGCATCTGGGCAATACTCATCACCAAACGCGCCGTACCTTGTCCGATCTTTTGACCGATGGCGCGACCTTCGACCAGTACTTTGCCCCGCTTATTCAGCGCGTAACGCTCGACCACACTGCTAGACCGGCTTTCGACCGTCTCCGGGCGTGCCTGAACAATGTACAGCTCACCATCGCCACCATCCAGTGCCCACTCGATGTCCATCGGGCGGCCATAATGCTGTTCGATAATCATCGCCTGACGTGCCAGCGATTCCACTTGCGCATCTGTCAGGCAAAAACGTTGCTGCCGTTCTTTATCGACTTCGCGGGTCAGGGTCGCGGTGTTATGGGCATCACCCGTGTCATACACCATCTCAATCGCCTTCTCGCCCAGCCGCCGTGAGAGAATCGCCGGGCGACCTGCGGTGATATTGGGTTTATAGACATAAAATTCATCCGGGTTGACCGCCCCCTGCACGACTGTCTCGCCCAGACCATAGGCACCAGTGACAAATACGGCATCACGAAAACCGGATTCAGTGTCCAGCGTAAACATCACCCCACTGGCACCAATGTCACTGCGCGCCATTTTCTGGATACCCGCTGACAAAAATACCTTGCCGTGCTCAAAATTCTGGTGCACCCGGTAGGAAATCGCCCGGTCGTTATACAAAGAAGCGAATACTTCCTTGATGGCCGCAATCACATTATCCAGCCCCTGCACATTCAGGAAGGTCTCCTGCTGCCCGGCAAAAGAGGCATCCGGCAAATCCTCAGCTGTCGCGGAAGAACGCACCGCAAACGAGGCCGTCTCCCCGGAACCAGCGGCCAGCGTCCGATAAGCTTCCGTTACTGCCGTCAGCAGCGGTGCAGGCAGGCTAGCTGCCATCAGCCAGTCACGAATCGTTTTACCCGCCACCGACAAGGCATTGATATCGTCCGTATCCAGACTGTCCAACAGGCTATTGATTCGTTTGTCCAGCCCGTCGGCCTGAATAAAATCACGATAGGCATGGGTTGTGGTCGCAAAACCACCCGGTACGCTCACACCTTTACTGGACAGGTTACTGATCATTTCTCCCAGGGATGCGTTCTTGCCACCGACAAGATCCACATCATGCATACGCAACTGGTCGAACCACAGAATATAATCAGCCATCGTGAAAAACTCCTTGTGTTTGGATTGGGGCTGTCGCAAGGGATAATAGAGTACCTAAAAAAGGCGCAAGGTGCACTCGTTAGGGATAAAAGGGGAAGGAAAAAAGAGCGGCACCTAAAAGATGCCGCAAGCACCACAGTTAGCATGAGGTAAAACATTGATACAAGAGGTTGCAGCCAATGTTTGATGACCGTATCTTAACAACAGAATGAGCATTTATTAAAATCAATTATTTCAATTTTTAGTATTGCGTGCTTCAATACTAAATTGATTTGCCATTAGTTAGCACCCAGGAAAACCATGCACTACTACAAACAGACACGCTATAAACTGCTGCGGACTTTTTGCGTGGTTGCCCAAAAAGAAAACATCACCCATGCCGCCGAACAGTTACACATCAGCCAACCCACGGTTTCACTGCAAGTACAGGCGCTGGAACGGGAAATGGGCGAAAAACTGCTGGAACGACGCGGCCCGAGTGTACGTCTGACCCCGGAAGGCAAAGTGTTGTATCAACTGGTGCAACCGCTGGCAGCGGGCATTGACTCCCTGCGCGAGTCCTTTGCGGCCAGCTTAGGTAAAATGGAAACCGGCGAACTGCATATTGCCGCCGGGCAATCCACTTCGCTGTATGTATTGCCCGAATATATCCAGCGTTTCAAAGAAGCTCACCCCGGCATCCGCATCAACCTGCATAATGTGGCGGGCCAAAGCGGCATGAAACTCCTGCTGGACGATCAGGTGGATCTGGCCATTGGCCCCTTGTTGCAAGTACCCGAAACCATTATTTATCAGCCTTTCGCTACCTTTCGTTCCATCCTGATTGTGGCCAAAGATCACCCCCTCGCCACCCGTGCTCATGTGAGCCTCGAAGACATCAGCCCGTATGGCCTGATTCTGCCGCCTAAAAACCAAAGCACCTGGCGCATGGTCGATACCGTATTCCGCCAGCATGACGTACCTTACTCGGTCAGTATGGAGGCCGGTGGCTGGGAGATCGTCAAGGAATACGTGGAACTCGGGATAGGCATTTCCATCGTCACCGAAGTCTGCCTGACGGGTAAAGAAAATATTATTGGCATTCCGCTGGACAGTTACTTCCCCTCGCGGAATTACGGCCTGATCGTGCGCAAGGGGAAGTTTTTCACCCCGCAGGCAAAGCGTTTTATCGAGATGTTTGATCCGACATTTTTTGATGAAGCCTGAATAGGCCTGACAGCGCACCCACTATTGATTAATATCAAGTAAATGCAGGTTTCCGGCGTTCGTACCCAGCTCCGCCCCATTCTATTGACTTTAATCAAGCGCTAAATCCCCTGCCGATAGATGCTTGCTGTACGTATTAAACACAGTTCCGTGAGGGATTTTATGGAAAATCAGCAGACCTATAACTACCCGGTCGTTCGGCAGCACGAGGTTAGCCATGACACAACTCCAGTTTCAACTACAGTTTGATGCCGGTCTGATTCGCCGTTATGACACTGCCGGCCCCCGCTATACCTCTTACCCGACGGCAGTCGCGTTCCATGAGTACACGGCAGAGAAATACCGGGAGCATGCCCGCCAGAGCAATGAAGACCTGATTCCATTGCCACTGTCCTTGTATTTTCATATCCCGTTTTGTGACACGGTCTGCTTTTATTGCGCCTGTAACAAAGTAGTGACCAAAGACCACAGCAAGGCCGATACTTACCTGCGCTACCTGTTTGCCGAGATTGAACGCCAGGCCAGCCTGTATGATCAAGATCGCAAGGTGGAACAGCTGCATTGGGGCGGCGGCACTCCTACTTTCCTCAGCCATACCCAGATGCGCGCCTTGATGGCCAAAACACGCGAGCATTTCAACCTCTACACACCCGCAGAAGATAAAGGCGATTATTCCATCGAGATTGACCCGCGTGCGATCAGTGCTGATACCCTTCAAGTCTTGCGTGAGATCGGCTTTAACCGCTTCAGCCTCGGTGTGCAGGATATTGACGAACGGGTGCAACACGCCGTCAACCGTATTCAACCGGCCAGCCAAACCGCTGCTGTCATTGCTGCCTGTCGCCAACAATCTGCCCATTCCATCAGCATTGACCTGATTTACGGCCTGCCACTCCAGACCCTCGACGGCTTTGTCCAGACCCTGCAAACCGTGGTTGCATGGTCACCGGATCGTATTTCACTGTTCAATTATGCGCACATGCCCACCCTGTTCAAACCGCAGCGGCGCATCCAGGCAGCCGACTTGCCCGGTGCCGATGAGAAGCTGCAAATCCTGCAACGCTCCGTCGAATACTTGAGCGCAGCCGGTTATGAGTATATCGGCATGGATCATTTCGCCAAACCCGATGATGAACTGGCACTGGCACAGCACAACGGTACGCTGCATCGCAACTTCCAAGGCTATACCACCCATGCGGATTGTGATCTGGTCGCCATGGGCGTGAGTGCCATCAGCAGTGTAGGCCGCTGCTACAGCCAAAACGAGAAGACGCTGGAGGCTTATTATGCCGCACTGGATGACGGGCGTTTACCGGTTGCACGCGGCATTACCCTGAGCGACGATGATGAAATACGCCGCTGTGTCATTCAACAGCTGACTTGCCAGTTTGCACTGGACTTCAGACAAATCGAGCGCCTGTTTGAACTCAGCTTTGCCGATTATTTCGCGCCTGAGCTATGCAAGCTAGAGGTCATGGCCAAGGATCAGCTCCTGACACTAGACGACCGGCAGCTACAGGTTACACCGAGTGGGCGTTTCCTGATCCGTAACATCTGCATGGTGTTTGATGTGAGCTTGCAGAAACATACTGCTCAACAACGCTTTTCGCGGGTGATCTAAGACCCTGTTAGCGGCAATTATAGTGCGCCAGTGCTCTCAGCCTGTCCATGGCTTCAATTTCAATCAGGCGGTGTTGGACACGGATGATACCGTCTTCCTGCAAACGCGAAAACATGCGGCTTAGTGTTTCCACCGCCATCCCCAGATAATTGGCAAGATCATGGCGTGCCATAGGCAAATTGAAGGCGTTACTGGCAAAACCGCGTGCCTTATTCCGTTCGGAGATACCCAACAGGAAAGTCGCCAGCCGCTCCTCAGTGCGCATCTGCCCCAGCGTCAATAGCATCTGGTGTTCACGTTCAATCTGCACACCTACCTGGCGCATCATACCGTTACGCATGTTGGCGATACTGCCACACAACTCTTCAAACGCATCCAGCTTTAACTCGCACACCAGCGTATCGTCCAATGCCTGCGCATCACAGCTGTGTTTACTCTGTGCAAAGGCATCAAAACCCAGCAGATCACCGGGCAAATAAAAACCCAGTATTTGTTCCTGCCCATCAACCGTGGACAAGGCGGTCTTGATTGCGCCCGATTTAACGGCATAGATCGCCTGCTGCACATCATCACGCCGATAAAGAAAGCTCTTTTTCGGAATTTTAATGGTCTTCTCAATGGAAGATTCCAGTCTGGCAAGCTCATCTACCGTCAGCCCCTGCGGCAAGCACAGCTCACTCAGGCTACAGTTATTACAAGAAACAGCGGTTTTCCTACCCCAACTGACCGTGACAGATTCCATGCTGAACTCCCAAACTTAACCCAATATAAATGTTTTTTGCAGAAAGCACAGCGTAACAGGCTGTTCACTGCTAACCAAGTGCTAGAAGTGGTAACGGATAGAAAACCACCAGTCATAAATATAATTTATTGAATTCAAGCGTTGTTAATTTAGCCTGCCTATAATGGCGCACAGATGTTCAGCAAATAACAACGAATAACGACAAGAGTTGCCACCAAGCAACCAGCTTCCTCAACTACTCAGCGGGTCTTTGACCCGCTTTTTTTTTGAACAGTCCTGTCTGTTACCTACCAACATCAACGTTCAATAGGCGTCCAGCGATTGTCGATGAATCCTTCAATCGGCTGAAAACGGGTTTTGTAGTTCATTTTCGGCGACTCTTCTATCCAGTAGCCCGGATAAACATAGTCCAGACCCAGCTCCCGCGCCCAGTTAATTTGCCACAGCAAGGCAAAGGTACCCAAGCCCCGTGTTTCCGCTGCATTCGGGTCAAAAAAGGTATAAACCAGCGAAAGCCCCTGCTGCAAACGGTCAGTTGCGGCAACCGCCAATAACTGCTCACCCTGCCAAAATTCCAGAAGCGCCGTCTCACACCAGCGGGTGACAATGAAACTGGCAAAGGAAGACGGTGTATCATCATCCATACCGCCCCCCGCATGCCGGGATTGGATATACCGCAGGTAAAGCTCCGTATAAGCGGGCTGATAACCCTCCAGATTGACCCGTACCGTCAAGTCCTGATTCAGTTTCCAGTTACGGCGCTGACTGCGGGACGGCTTGAAAGCATGCACAGGAATACGCGTGGACACACAAGAGTGACAACGGTAGCAACACGGGCGGTACACATCTGCGCCACTACGGCGAAAACCTTTGTTGAGTAAACGGCCATAAACGGCACTGTTCATCTCGAAGGTCGGATCAACCAGCAGGTTGGTCGCTTTGCGTTCGCTGAGGTAAGGACACTCGTGGGTAGCTGTAATATATAATTCGAGAGTATCGGCAAGCATGCTTTAATCAGTCAAAGCCCATGGCTCAAAAGGGCGGGAATCAGACGCGTTCCCGCGTTAAAAGTTTAACATAGACACATCGTGCGCATAATCCGCCTGGCATAACAAAACAGCAGCGACGCTGACACGCGACAATAGGCAATATTCAGTTCATTGTGACAGATTCCTGACAACCACAAAGGCACCACTCAAGTCTCCTGCCGCATAACCTAGCGCTTTGTCTTGCGGGTAAAGTTTTTTCAAGCGGGTCTGAATCGCCGGGCTGACAGCAGTACCGTGACAAGTCAGACAAACGGTGTTGGCCGCTGCCGCCTGCATGTAGCGGAACTCGTAGCCCCCATTTTGCTCCACCAGATCGCTATATACCAGTGAAGCCGGTTTTTCTCCGGCAGCCTGACGCTTTTCAAAGTCGGTCAGCACGGTTTTCTGCCACTCATTGGGTGTACCGGTTTGCGGGTTACGCTGTTTCAGGCTGACGCGGGATACTTCAGCCGCCTGGTCGCTGGAAACAACATGGGCGACCGCCGGGGCCGCCGTATTACAAATAGCCAATGCTCCCACCGGCCCACGCGCACGCATAACGCCCCGCAACGCACCATTCAGGCTGGCATTCAGTGCTTTAACTGTCGCATCCGCTTCAGCCACCAATGCCTGTTTGTCCGGCACGCCGTTGCTATAGGCCACTATTCTGGCCTGATTGGACGGACGTAGTTTCGATTCGACCAAACTGGCGACTACTGCGGCGGTCTCTGGATCTTCAGTCACTTGCGCTTGTTGCTGCTCAGCCTCACAAGCCGCCAGACAGATACCGACACTCAAAAGTAATAGTGTTTTATTCATAATCAGCCCTTCTTATTGTTATTCAAGATTACCTGATCTTATATAGCAGCTGTGCGCCCAGTGCTCAACGAAATCAGCCAACCGGCAGGTCAAGCCGGTCAATCTCCACTATCGCAACTGAGCCAGATCATCAATTGCGTCGTTATCAGGCACTTTGTTATCATCGCGCCCAGTTATATCTGCTTATATCTGCTCACTCAAAGGACTTCCGCATGATCATTTCCCGCTTGTTGGCCATCCTCGGCCTGCTTCTGATGCCCGGCATTACCCTGGCCACCACTGGAGAAGCCGTCAGTGGCACGCCACTTGACCTGACCCAGCACTTTGTTGGCTACTTTTCCTTATTGATTTTCCTGATCGCCTACCTGCTGGTCATGCTTGAAGAGTACACGGCGCTGCGCAAGTCCAAACCGGTGATTCTCGCCGCAGGCATTATCTGGGCTGCGATTGCGCTTGTGTACTCCGGTTCCGACCTGCAGGATTTACCCGCTGTAGTGGCCCGCCATAACCTGCTGGAATATGCCGAGCTTGCCCTATTCCTGCTGGTAGCCATGACCTATGTCAACGCGATGGAAGAACGGCGTGTTTTTGATGTGCTGCGCTCATGGATGATCAGCAAAGGTTTCAGCCTGCGTCAGGTATTCTGGTTAACCGGCCTGATGGCTTTTATGATTTCACCGATCGCCGACAACCTGACCACTGCCCTGCTGATGTGCGCGGTTGTGCTGGCCGTCGGTGAAGGCAACAAGCCCTTTATCGGCATCGCCTGCATTAACATTGTGGTGGCGGCCAACGCCGGTGGAGCGTTCAGCCCATTTGGCGACATCACCACCCTGATGGTCTGGCAAAAAGGCGTGGTCGACTTCTGGGAATTCTTTGCACTGTTCATTCCGGCAGTCCTCAACTGGCTGATTCCGGCTGTTTTGATGAGCCTGTCGGTCTCCAAAGACATTCCCACTGCATCCTCAGACAAGGTCGTTTTCAAGCGTGGCGCACTCGTCATCGTGTTCCTGTTTATCGTCACGATCGCTACGGCAGTGGCCTTCCATAACTACCTGCACCTACCGCCGGTACTGGGCATGTTCACCGGCCTTTCTTTCCTGCAGTTCTATGGTTATTACCTGAAGAAGACCTATAACCAAGAGTATCTGATGAAGAAATACGCTATAGACAAAGACGAGGTTTATCGCAATGCACGCTTGGGTAACATGGTGCCGTTTGATGTTTTCACCAAAGTCGCCCGTTCCGAATGGGATACCCTTCTGTTCTTCTTCGGGGTCGTCATGTGTGTGGGTGGCTTAGGGTTCATGGGCTATCTGGCTCTTATTTCTGAAAACCTGTACGGCACCTGGGGAGCAACCTATGCCAACATCACCATCGGCCTGCTGTCTGCCATCGTTGACAATATTCCCGTCATGTTTGCCGTGCTGACCATGAACCCGGAAATGTCCCACGGCCAATGGCTGCTGGTCACCCTGACTGCAGGCGTCGGTGGCAGCTTGCTCTCGATTGGTTCCGCCGCAGGGGTCGCGCTGATGGGGCAATCACGGGGTAATTATACTTTTGGTGGACACCTGAAATGGACACCGGCGATAGCACTGGGCTACGCCGGCAGTATTGCAGCGCACCTGCTGTTAAACCAGCACCTGTTCTAAAACCTGCGCTCAATCACTTATCCAGCAAACGATAGAGGGTACCGCAGTAAGGACAGCGATACCCTCCCTCTGCCGAAGTCTCAATCGGCAAAAATACCCTGGGATGTGAGCACCAGCCTGCATTCGCGTCGACTGGACAATGTAAAGGCAAATCCCGGCGCGACACCACGACTTCGCGGGTATCGTTCAGGCGCGCATAGTCACTCACATCCGGCTTGGACATACTCAGACCAGACTCAGCCAGTCACGGTACTGCTCACTACGCCCGTGCACAATATCGAAATAGAGTGATTGCAGCTTTTCGGTAATCGGCCCGCGTGTGCCTGCACCAATCGTGCGCCGATCCAGCTCACGAATCGGGGTGACTTCTGCCGCCGTGCCACTAAAAAATGCCTCGTCTGCAATATAAACCTCGTCACGGGTAATGCGCTTTTCCCGCACTTCAATCCCCAGATCATTCGCCATCCGCAACAAGGTGCGGCGCGTGATGCCATCCAGCGCAGAAGTCAGATCAGGTGTATAGATAACCCCATCCTTGATCAGGAAGAAATTCTCGCCACTGCCTTCTGCCACATAGCCATCGACATCCAGCAGCAAGGCTTCGTCATAACCATCATCCAGCGCTTCACGCAATGCCAGCATCGAGTTGATGTAGTTGCCATTGGCTTTGGCCTTGCACATGGCGATATTGACATGATGGCGGGTGTGCGATGAGGTTTTAATGCGCAGGCCTTTTTCCATCTTGTCCGCACCCAGATAAGAACCCCATTCCCAGGCAGCGACCATGCAATGAACTTTCAGGTTGTCCGCCCGCAAGCCCATTCCTTCCGAACCATAAAAACACATCGGGCGGATATAGGCAGAGTCCAGCTTGTTTTCGCGCACGGCAGCTTTCTGCGCCTCATCAATCTGTTCTTTGCTGAACGGCATCGCCATCCGCATGATTTTTGCAGAATTAAACAGGCGGTCAGTGTGTGCACGCAGACGGAAAATGGCGGCTCCTTCGCTGGTGTGATAAGCACGCACACCTTCGAAAACACCCATGCCGTAATGCAGGGTATGCGTCAACACGTGCACTTTGGCTTCGCGCCATGGCACCATTTCACCATCCAGCCAGATCAGACCATCACGATCATCCATCGACATCAGACTACTCCCAATAATAGCCAAGTAAAATAAAAACAGCTTAATGGGAAAGGATAGCACGCTGCAAGAAATCGATGCCATAGGCATGCACAAAAAGAAGCCCTGAGAAGCCCTGCCAGTATGCATGGCAAGACTCTCGGGCTGGAACGGATAAAGCGGGCGACTTATTCTGAGCGGGTAATGCCCTCAGGCAACATCTCCGCAGCACTGCGGATGTAACTGGTTTGTTTCTGGCGCTTTTCCAGTCGTTTGTATTCAGCCATCACCTTGACCACATAATCCTGGGTTTCACGGTAAGGCGGAATGCCACCGTATTTGTTCACAGCACCCGGCCCGGCATTATAAGCAGCCAAAGCCAGCTGCTTGTCACCCCCGAAATTGTCCAGTTGGCGACTCAGGTATTTAGCCCCCCCCTGAATATTCTGGTGAGGATCAGCGGAATTATCCACACCCATCATGTCGGCAGTGCCCGGCATCAACTGCATCAGGCCATGCGCACCCACATGCGAGCGGGCATCCTTGTTAAAGCAGGATTCCTGACGAATCACCGCACGCACCAGATTTTCCTCTACATTATAGCGACTGGCGTATTTGGCAATCGCATCCATATAAGGAGCCGTGCGTTGCTCAACCTGAGCATGGCTAAGGCGCATGCAGCTATTCACTCTGCCACTACCCGCACTGGCTGTCGTACCACCGCTGGCCGATGCTGCGGCAGGAGCCTGCTTTTTCTTCGGGGTACGGGCAATAAGCTTGGCATTTTTACCTTTTACCGTCGTATTGGTCAGCCAAAGAGTGCCATCCTTGTCCACATAGGAATAAATATCAGCCATAGCTATCTGGCTGGTGCCGGTGGTGATGGCGAATACCAACGGCAAAAAACACTTTTTCAAGGTGGCGCGATTAAGCTCGATTGTACTCATCTTTTCTACTTCTTATTAGACTCTGATTATTATTGATTAATACAAGGACGAGAGGGTTAGGGTCATTGCACATAAAATTATTTAATTTAGTTATAAGAAAAAAAGCGCGACTTGTCACCCTATAAAAGACAAGTGGCAGCACCAACAAGGGATTCATAACAAGATCGCCACCGTCCATCCCGATGGCAAAGGCCCGCCCAATAAATGTAATGCTAGAATGATCACCTGACTTACAAAAACTGGCCTACACTAATGTGCAGGAGAATGGGTTTTGCAAGGTTCGCGGGTACTCATATGGACAGTGATACCGCAACGACGAAGCCTGTGCTGTAAAGCACGGGCTTTTTTATTAATGCAAAATTCTGGGGTCAGACAAACCAAACGGTTTGATCGGTGCATCAAATTCTTCACCATCATCGGCGCGCATGTGGTAGCTGCCATACATAGAGCCAATCGGCGTGTCCAGCACCGTGCCACTGGTATAGCGAAAACCCTCGCCGGGTATCAGATAAGGCTGCTCACCGACCACACCATCGCCCCGCACTTCCTGGGTCATGCCATTGGAATCGGTAATCACCCAATGACGGCTCAGCAGGCGAGCGGGCACCGTGCCCTGATTGATAATGGTAATGGTATAGGCAAACACATAGCGGTCATGGGTCGGATCAGACTCATGTTCAATGTATTGCGTTTCGACTGAAACCTGGATGTCGTAAGCTTGTGGAGCACTCATACACTTGATACCGTCAAATTAGTGGGATTGCTGACATTATCCGGCACCTTGCTGCAGATCACAACAGAACCAGATTATCGCGATGAATCAGCTCAGGTGCATCGACGTAGCCGAGTATTACTTCAATGTCACGTGAAGGATGACGGATGATACGTTGCGCTTCTTCACTGCTGTAGTTCACCAAACCCTTGGCCAGTGCTTTACCTTCATGGCTCATGCAGGTCACCACCTCGCCCCGGCCAAAGTCACCTTCGATGCTGGCGACACCGACCGGCAACAGGCTACGCCCGGTCGTCTGGATCGCGTTGGCAGCCCCCTCGTCCAGCCAGAGTTTGCCATTGGATTGTAACTGGCTGACGATCCACTGTTTGCGGGCGGCCAGAGGAGCTTCATCCGGCATCAGCAGCGAACCCAGTTCTTCCCCGGCACGAATCCGTTCGAGCACCGCAGCTTCCCGGCCAGAAGCAATCAGCGTGGCACACCCGGAACGCGCTGCCAGCCGCGCCGCCAATACCTTGGTACGCATGCCGCCACTGCCAATCAGTGTGCCTGCTCCACCCGCAAAACCCAGAAAACGCTCATCCTTGGCACGCCCGACGCTGATCAGTTCTGCATCCGCATATTTGCGCGGGTCTTTATCAAACAGACCCGACTGATCGGTGAGAATAATCAGCAGATCGGCCTCCACCAGATTCGCCACCAGCGCCCCGAGCGTATCGTTATCACCCAGCCTAAGCTCTTCAGAGGCCACCGTGTCATTCTCGTTCACCACCGGAATCGTACCGAGCTTGACTAAGGTGCGCAGAGTGTTACGCGCATTCAGGTAACGATGCCGGTTAGCAAGATCGTCATGAGTAAGCAGCACCTGGGCGGCATGAAAACCGTGTTGCTGAAAATTAACCTCATAGGCATGAATCAGGCTCATTTGCCCGATAGCCGCTGCGGCCTGACGTTCAAATAAAGCCTTCGGGCGCTGTTTCCAACCCATCCGGCTCATACCCTCGGCCACTGCACCGGAAGAGACCAGCACAATCTCAATCCCCGATTTGCGCAAACGGGCAATCTGCCCCGCCCAGTCGGCCAGTGCTTCTCTGTCCAGCCCCGCCCCGTCACGGGTCAGCAAGGCACTACCGATCTTGACGATCCAGCGCCGTGAACGGGTCTGAAACTCAGACCTCATCGGCGTAACCCTGCAAATACTGCATGATGTGATAACACAAATTTTGCGTACCCAGTGCTGCCGCTGCAGAAATGTAAAATACTTCACCCTCCCAGCCCAAGGCTTCGACAATCGCATCACAATGCGCCTGCCGCTCTTCTTCTGGCAGAATATCGATTTTGTTCAGCACCAGCCAGCGCGGGCGTTCAATCAGCTCATCGCTATACTGCTCCAGCTCCTGCTCGATCGTGCGCACCGCTTGCACCGGCTCATGTGTTTCATCGAGTGGCGCGACATCAACCACATGCAACAGCAAACTGGTACGCGCCAGATGCTTGAGGAACTGAATCCCCAAACCGGCACCGTCTGCCGCACCTTCGATCAAGCCCGGAATATCCGCCATTACAAAACTTTGGGTTTGCCCGACACGCACTACCCCCAGATTCGGATAAAGGGTCGTAAACGGGTAATCGGCCACTTTCGGGCGGGCAGAAGACACGGCTGAAATCAGAGTCGACTTGCCTGCATTCGGCAAGCCCAGCAAACCCACATCCGCCAGCAGTTTCAGCTCCAGACGCAATTGCCGCCATTCACCCGGTGTACCGGGCTTGGATTGGCGCGGCGCACGGTTGATAGAGCTCTTGTAACGCAAATTACCCAAGCCGTGAAAACCACCCTTGGCTACCATCAGACGTTGCTCCGGCGCGGTCAAGTCACCGATCAGCTCGCCCGTTTCGTCGTCATAGGCCATGGTGCCCACTGGTACTGGGATCAGCTTGTCTTCTCCGCGTGGGCCAGTCATGTTGCGCCCGGCACCATTAGTACCGCGTGCTGCTTCAAAGTGGCGCTGATGGCGAAAATCAATCAGGGTATTCAGATTGCGATCGGCCACCAGATAAATATCGCCACCATCGCCACCATCGCCCCCGTCAGGGCCACCAAACTCAATGTATTTTTCACGGCGGAAACTGACCGCACCATTTCCACCATCACCGGCTTTGAGCTGGATAACCACTTCATCAACGAACTGCATAATCTTGCCTCGACTTTACGTCTGTTAAGCATACAAAAAAGCCCCGACGAGCGGGGCTTTTTTTACAAACCGGATGAATAACTCAGCCGTTCTGTGCAGCTGCCTCGACAGGCTGAATGCTGATAAATTTGCGACCCTTTGGCCCTTTCTTTTGGAAAGTCACCACGCCGTCCGCTTTGGCAAACAGGGTGTGATCCGTGCCACAGCCTACATTTTCGCCTGGGTGAAACTGGGTACCACGCTGGCGAACCAGAATATTGCCAGCCAGTACAAACTGACCACCGTAGCGCTTGACGCCGAGACGTTTCGATTCTGAATCGCGTCCGTTGCGGGTACTACCGCCTGCTTTTTTGTGTGCCATGTCCGAAAACCCCTTATGCCGTAATCGTATTGATTTCGATTAGTGTCAGATACTGGCGATGGCCAGTACGCTTCTGATGGTGCTTACGACGACGGAACTTCATAATCTCAAGTTTCTCGCCACGCATCTGGGATCTTACAGTCGCTGTAACCTTTGAACCTTCTAAATAAGGTGCACCAATTTTAACAGACTCGCCTTCCCCAACCATCAGGACATTTTCGAAATCGATGCTAGAGCCTTCTTCTGCATCCAGTTTTTCAATCTGGATAACGTCGCCTTGTGCGACACGGTACTGTTTACCGCCTGTTGCAATAACCGCGTACATAAATTTCTGTAGCTCCAAAAAATGTCCTGTGAAAAGCCGCAGGATTGTACTGTTGATTAGGAGGAAGGTCAAACGAATTTGATCGTTTGACATAGAAAAAGAATCCTTTCCCATAGTATCACTTGACACAGCTGCCACCTGTTTCTAGCATGCGGTGCTTTCAGGTAGTTTGTAGTGTAATGGATTTTAACGCAATTATTAAACTTGTTGAGGAAGATATGCAAGCAGTGAATGGGCTGATCCAACAGCGCCTTCACTCTGATGTCGTCCTGATCAACCAGCTCAGCCACTACATTATCGGTAGTGGCGGCAAGCGCCTGCGCCCGATGCTGGCACTTCTCTGCGCGCGCGCCTGCGGCTATTCCGGCGACAGGCACATTGATATTGCAGCCATTGTTGAATTTATCCATACCGCTACTCTGCTGCATGATGATGTGGTCGATGAGTCTGACCTGCGCCGGGGCAAGGAAACCGCCAACAATGTCTGGGGCAACCAGGCTGCCGTGCTGGTCGGGGATTTCCTGTACTCCCGTTCGTTTGAAATGATGGTTTCGGTCGGGAGCATGCGGGTCATGGAAATTCTGGCCTCTACCACCAATACCATCGCCGAAGGTGAAGTGCTGCAGCTCCTGAACTGTCACGATGCGGATACCACCGAAGCACGTTACATGGATGTGATTCACTCCAAGACTGCCAAGCTGTTCGAGGCTGCCTGCCAGCTGGGTGCGGTACTGGCAGAACTCCCCGCCGCAGAAGAAGCCGCACTCGCCCGTTATGGCATCCACTTGGGCACGGCTTTCCAGCTGGTCGATGACGTACTCGACTACACCGCCGATAGCGCAGAGATGGGCAAGAACGTCGGTGACGACCTGGCCGAAGGCAAGCCCACCCTACCCCTGATTATTGCCTTACAACGCAGCACAGGCGAAACAAACGCCATCCTGCGGCAGTGCATTGAACAAGGCGGGCTGGAACATATAAATATTATTCTGCAGGCAATTGCCGAAACCGGTGCAATTGCTTACACTTTAGAGCGCGCCCGGCAGGAAACTGAACAGGCGGTTGCCAGCCTGCAACACCTGCCTGATAGCCCCTACCGGCAGGCTATGGAAGCACTGGCATGGTTCGCGATTAACCGCAATAGCTGATTAATCGCGAACTGCAAAAGCAGTCGGAGTATAGCTCAGCTTGGTAGAGCGCTACGTTCGGGACGTAGAGGCCACAGGTTCGAATCCTGTTATTCCGACCAATAAAATCAACAACTTACGAATAACCACAGACTACCGATCACCCTCTAAGGGGAAAACTAAGGGGAAAACTAAGGGGAATACCCCCTAGACTCTTAATATTTCTCACTTCTAAAGAAAGCATAAAGACTTCCCGAAGGAAGTCATGACATTAATAAGGTATGTCGTCATCGTTGATAGGTGCAGATACGGTGTAGTAGTACGCTAGTACATGAGCATTATGTCTTGGTTCCTCTCCTTCCATAGCTCTGTCTCTGTCTGTGTACAGTTCATCCATGTATATGGTGTAGTAGTCTTCAATGGTATGCATGTGTAGCTCCAGTGGTTAAGGCAAGTGCCATAACTTGAAGGGAGTGCATCTGTACAGGATGGAAAGAAGTGCCGGAGGCACTGCCCTGTTCTCTTCCTTGTGTACTGCTCTTGTGTTGCTTGAAAAAGAGAGGTCAACTTTTACAAGTTGAAGGTACGGGGGGCTTGGGTTTGGTTTGTGATTTCCCAGTGCAAAGAACTTGAATCATTCTAATTTTATAAAATTCTGCTTATAACTTTTCGAAGTAAGTTCATAAGTAGATGAAAACACTTAGCTTTTTAGCAAAGAAACACGAACCAAAATATAAAAAATACAGGTTTTACACCATAGGGTGACTTTAGTAGAAAGTGCTAATATTCTTATTGTTAGTGTTTAGATTGATATGAAATGGATAACCTAGAAAAACAGCGGTTAGTGTTTAGGGTATGTTTAGTTTGAGCTTAGCAACAGATAGCCTTTGGTTTTGATAAAAACTTTTAGTAAGTTAGTACAAATGAGAGTGGCTACTTGTACCTGAGGTCTGCAGCTTATCAGGAAGATTTTACCAAAAAAGTGTATAAGGCTAACCTGTGTCAAATGCATCTTGATAGCTGCTTTTTACTCTCAACAATAATAGTATTAATACACATAGGAACGACAGCATGGGATTACTACTGACACTACTAGCTATATTTGCATCAATCTCTGCTGTGGTTGCCTTGTTTACCTTTAAGAATCCGTTTATGGTCATACCTGCTTTCATTGGGGGAGCAGTCACAGGATGCACATTTATAATAAACATCGTGGTCGCCATTGTGGGTTTAGCTGTTGCAGCAGTGATAGCTTTACTCATCATCATAGGCGGTGTCTTTGTAGGGCATCGAACAAATGACAGACCTGTTGAACGTCTGGAGTCTGGATCACTTGACGAAGCGCAGGCGCTTATTGCAGAAAACACCCCGCCTATTGATAGTTACAATAAAGCTGTAGAGAAGATCGAGTTGTCTTACAGACAAGCTGTAGAGAAGATCAATGATCATTACGACGACTTAGAACTCCAGTTAATGTTGGATATTGATGATGATGTCGTGATTGATGAGAAGCAACATCAAGTCAACATAGCCAGAGAGCGTCATTTGGCTATGGCTCAGGATAAATTCGAAGAACTAAAAGCCGCTTGCAATTGAGCTTTGGTAAAGGCTCTTGGCATCCTGAGCATTAACAACAGCACTTCTTACATTAGCATCTGTTAAATCCAGAATCTTCAATTGCTTATCAATTTCAGCAACAGCTTCAATACGTCTGTAATGGTGACCATTTTCTTCAGCATATTTAGCCAGTCCTTTCAGTTTGGGCAACGCATCAGCAAAGTGATGGCCATGTGGATCAACAATATCTGCAACAACGGAACCATCACTTTTTTCTGAGAAAAATATGAAGTCAGGACGCACAATTTTGTACTGTTCATTTAACAAATAAGCGACACCCAAAGAGTCCTGGCTTGAACGAGCAGGATTTCTGTACCATGCCATAAAACCGGAACGTGATGCTTCCTTCTCCAATACAGCCCGTTCCCATAGGTTCAACTCTGCCGGGAACGCTCCGTTTTCATTGCATAGCAAATGATTTTCATAAGTGGGGATTGGCTTTTCAGTACCATCTGCTTCACGAATCATGCTGGCTTCCATCCATGATGTTGGCTTGGTAATCGCTACATTCTGTGGCTCAGTGCTCCAGGCTTGGATTTGCCGGTAAGCCTCCTGACGTTCGTCTGATAAATCTTTGATGTGCACCCGGTATTCATCAAACCACTTTTTGGCGAGTGCATCAGCTTCTGAGTCCAGGTAATTTTTAACATCGGAGATAAGGCCAAGGGCAGCAATATCAGTATGTGCATCCATCAAGGCTTCTTCAAACTCATCCGGATCACTGTTGGTTTTAGCTGCCAAATGCTCTGCGTAAGTTTTGGTGATAGCTGGACTCAGAGCACGTGCTGCACGACGGTAAGCATCTTCAATAACGGTGTAATCAGCTTCTTCAACAAAATTCTCAAATGACTTCTTCTGCTGCTGCATGTCTGCGTTTAATGTTTTGCCTTCAACGGTAAGCACTGACTCACGTGCCTTGGTAATTTCGTCAGCATAGCGAGCCTGAGCTGCATCCAGCACCTTATTCATTTCTCGATGGGCTGAGTTCCCAGCACCTGGCAAAAGGCCATCAAATGCTAATTCATGGGCAAGAATGGTGAGACGCTTTACAGGCTTAGCCCCTCGTTGAGGTGGCATTTGTGAAGGTAGGCTTAGAAATTTCTCCCACAGCGATTCTGGCAAAGATGGATCGGGTTTAACCTCAATCGGGTTTATCAGCACCCTGCGGCCTTCCAGCCCTTCATCCCCAAAGTCAGAGCTGCCTTGCATCAATGCTTCAGCCACCATTTTCACTGACTTTGCATCAAAGAATGGCAACAGGCAATCAACAGAGTTCAGCCGGTCATTACCGGGTATACGCCTTGCCAGTGGTGTTCGCACCATACGTCCCAGCAATTGGGTAATGTGCGTTTGATCTACAGCAGGACGAAACGACACCATGACTTCAGCTCTGGGGCAATCCCAGCCGGTGCTAATGGCATCCTTTGCAATCAATACCCTGATATGACTCGACTCTTCTACTCGTTCTGGGGTGATGTATTGCACCGTATGAGCACCAAATGTTTGCGGTTTATGGTCACCAAAAACATGAGCAATAGCACCACTTTCCAGTTCGGGCCAATGTTTGTAAATAGTATCAATGGCTCGACCAATATCATTAGGGTTAGGTGTATTCGGAACTTGCAAAACCATAAGGGGCTTCACCATTTCAGATTTCCCCTGCTGCTTTGCATAATCTGCCCAAGCAAGGCTAGATTCTCTGATTTTATCGGTCGCCCTGCGAACCAGCACCGTATCAAATGGCCCCACTTCATCAGGAATATCAAGCAATATATTGTCTTTCAGCAAGCCGGATTCCTGCACTTTTGCTGAATCAACGACGACATTGGGCAAGGTGCTTCTGCCTTCAGCCACTGCCATTGCTTTATTGAAACGATCCACGGTTGCTGAGATACCCCAAACAACCGGAATAGGTGGAACCGATCCGATACCATTAATTAAGCGTTTGACGATGGTTGCCCTGTCCATGCCCTTAGACTTCCCCATCCCCCGGTGAGCTTCGTCAAGGACAAGGTAAAGCGTTAATTCAGGATCATCAATGGTGTTTTGTATGGTGTCCCATATCGTGAAGGAACGCATATCAGGGCGCGTTTCTGGAAATAAATCGCCCCCTTCACCGTAATCAAAACCACGCACTAATAGACTGTTCTTACTGAGCTTCTGGGTATTCAGGAAATAAATTTTCCCGGCATCAAACCTTTCCTGATTGAAGGTAGGTTGCACCACTACCAAATCTGAATGGTTTAATTTATCAGATGCTTCCATCAGTCTGAAACGGGTCTGTTCATTCAATGATGGATCGTCACTGAACCAAATAACCACAGCACCCGGATCACGATCAAAATCAAAATCGTCATCGCCATGAAATAAGGCTTCAAATGCAGCAGCAGCCATAACGGTTTTACCGGCTCCGGTGGTAGCTGTTAGTGAGAACGAATGAGTATCCCCCTCTTCATGCCAACGTTTTCTGGCCTTGTGTAAATTTTTTAGAGCATCACGAACGGCTTCATCCTGATAATCTTTCAGCGTAAATTTCATGGCTCACTCCCCATTCGCAAACTGGAAATTAGACAGATAGGACTCATAGAGACGTACCGGCTCAACGGTATCAGGTAGTTGTCTGGCAATGGCCTGAAAGCGACGGTCATCATTGGTGACGATAAAAGCTATTTTCAGCTTCTCCACGCTTGCTACAGCGGTAATAAAAGCAGACGACTGATCCAGATCATTCAGCAGGCCATAGGTATCAACTACTTCCCAGCCTGTTTCTGGCAGTTTATCTATGCGTGTGCCTTCACTACCGGCTCGCATCCAGAGCAGTGGAGCAATTCTTGTAAATGCTTTATCGTGACTGATAGCCAGAGGCGTTTCATAAGTCAGCGTGAAGAATTCAGCATTCTCACTGAAACCTTCCGACATGGGGAATTCATCAGTGAATTTGTAATCACCTTTGATGGGTTCGCCTTCCGGGGTCATGCCGGTAATGGCAGCCTCAACCCGTGGCTTAGTAATATAGTCACAGATACCCCATTGCTCCCAGTCAGGATCACCAGGACGAAGTTTTGCTTTTCTCAGTGCAGTTTGCTCATCAGCAGCCACCTCGTTATTGGTGACAGAAATACACTGACGGTTACCATCATCCTGACGATTCAAACGCATCACAGCATGTGCAGTGGTTCCTGAACCACAAAAGAAATCGAGTACCATTGATGATTTATTGTTCAAGATGAAATGCTTTAAAACATCCTCAATTGCATAAAGACTTTTTGGAAACGGAAACCTTCTACCAGGCACTACCTCTTTGATAATTTCAGTTCCACTCCGTTGAGCATCGTGAGAAGCAAAACCCCATTGGGTCGTCGGCATTACGAAACGTCCAGTTACATACTCGGCAACAATAGAGCCATCCCCAGCTTGCCCAGTGACCCTGACATTACCAGTATTTATGTCATTAATAATTCCACCAGTTAGATACGAAATAACATATTCTTGAGGTTCGTTTGGTTTATGACGACCCACCCTTATATAACCCTTTTCAAGTCGCTTTTTAGCTGATTCTGGAGTGATTCCCCAGTTCATCTCTATATCATTTGGCCTGATTGGAAAAACTGCCACACAACCTTTGCGCTTAGGAGCATTCCCTCTTGGAGAGTCATGGGGCAAAGGATCTCCGATAGACTCAATTTTTTTAGTTATGGTGTTTACATAAAAAGGGTAAAACTGGGAGCTTCCTCCCTTCTTGCTACCTCGCTTGGAAGCTATATCACTCCGACGAAGTGTATCCCAAGTGACCGGACGTTTTTCTTCTAAACGTTGCTCTGCTAAAACAACGCAGCTCCCGAATCTCACACAAAAAATATACTCATCCGTTCTATTAAATTCAGAGTCTCTACCTGCTCCAGCAGGGTTTATTAATGAACTTACCATCTGTATCTTTCCGTCTGGAAAAGTTTGCTCCAACAACATTCCCAACCGCAAATATTCCTTCTCATCAATAGTAACAATCAACACCGAATTGTCAGGATTCAGCAATTGCTTGGCTATCAGCAACCGACGCTCCATAAACGCCAGCCACTTACTGTGACGGTAGTTATCCTCAGACTCGACATAATCATTATTATACTTCCAGTCCTTCGCTCCCGTGTTGTAGGGCGGATCAATATAAATAGCGTCAACCTTCCCCCGGTGCGTATAAGTCAACGCATTCAACACATGATAATTTTCCCCATTGATCACCGTATGAAACGGCTTACCATCACCACGCTCAACTTTGCCGGTACTCACCAACCCCGGATAGATCGGATCACGAAACTCAGCCATCACCATCAAATCATCAACAGCCACCCGTTGCGTTTCTGGCTCACTGCTACCCAGTAAGCTCAACGTGGCAATGCGTCCACCATCTTCGCGTTGAATACGCTGAACAGACCACAACCGATGATCACCTTTCGCAGTAGAACCACGCTCAGGAAGCACCCTGACCTTATCCCCTTTGCGTACTGGTCGTTCTGGCAATTCAACCACTTCTGGCTTATGTCGTTCAAAGTTCAACCCAAATGAACGACGGGAAGAAAGTGCTTTAAACTCACGATCCAAATCAGCCCCCATCTGAGGGTCTTTGGCTTTGGCTTGTGCAATAAGATCAGTAAGACGTGACACTCGTTTCCTGCCTCTGTGGTGGGTCAATGTGGCGACATATTAAAGCGTTTGATGCAGACTGACCAGCCACTCACTCCGTGGTTGTTAAAATAAAGATTAAATGGAGGATTAAGCTCTTCGGATAACAGGAAGACTTCAGCCTTCCCAACCTAACCCCGTCAACCAGCTTCACCGGTTGTACGGCAGTAGGCTCTGAGAGAATTGGTAATAGGGAATTGTGTTGACCAGATCAACACATTGCCATGCAGACACGCTCTTGCTCTTGGAGCCGCACGAGGTCTAACCGAGTACGATTGCAGTGCTCGGCGACTCTGAGTCTGTGAAACAGTCTCAGGCGGTATGTCCGAGTGCATAACGCAGCACACAAGGTCTATTTGACAGCCACAGACAGCCCCTGCTGCGTGTTTAAGGGGCTTATTGCTTGAGTACAGTGCTAGCCTTTAGGCTCTAGTATTCAAGCAATAAACCCTTAAACAACAGTACCAACCGGGTACGCATGGAAGCCAACAGATTGCTGATGGAATAGGATTAACGAGCAAGACGAGCGTATTCCATCAGTGAGCTGTTGGCTGGAATGCTTAACAAGCTCATATCAAAATTTACACATAATCTCTCCTTATACGCATACCGAGGTATTCAGCGTCGATGTGTGCGTATAAGGCAAGATTATGTTCAATTTTGATATTCCTCCTGTAGAACAGAAGAACGAAGTAAACCAGCAGATGCACACAAATTACGGTAGTCAATTTAGCGACCGTAGGTAGTAGCACTCCTGAGATTTCAGGAGAGCACCGAACAGGAAACAGAGAGAGAAAGGGGTGGAATCCCTTCAAACCTTGCGATCAACCGGGCGACGGTTGTGACACCAGACTTGTCAAGAGCCGATCCGTCGGAAACACGCTTCATCGTTTCTGACGGGCGGTTCTCTTGACCAGTCTGTGTGTCATGCCGTTTAATATAATCGCAGTTTGAAGGGAGTCACCCTGACCAAAGAACAATAGGTGTTGTATTCATACATACCTACGGAGATGTCACAGGTATTAATTATTGGTTCTCCGTTGCACTGTACAGCCCAAAGCAAATCTGCTGGCAGCTATTAATTATTGGTTCTCCGTCATAGCTACAAGCCTTACCAGACATAGCTTTCAAGGGTTTTAACCCTCAATATCCGCGCACCCTGTAGAGAACCATCCGGCATAGCTACAACCCTTACTACACATAGCTTTCAAGAGATTTATGCCTCTATAACCGGCACCCTGTACAGAGAACCATAGGTGTTGTATTCATTGGCTCATACACACACTTATACAGGCACGAAATTTTCGTGGCTGTTTAAATACCCATATAACCGTCCACCCTGACCAGAACCCTACTGACCAATTTTTGTACCTGTATCGCAGGGTTGTAAATTAAGCAGGTGTTGCACTGACCAGACACAGCAAATCTGCTGGCACCTATTAGTTATTGGCTCATACGTAGTCAGGAAGGTGTCTTTAAGCCCCTAGAATCGTTTATAAAGGTACAGGTGCTACATAGGTACTGGTTATGGTACTCACATGCTCTAATGGCACTGTAATGGGTACACCCTTAGGCTTAGACAGAGGCCTTAGATTGAACAGACCACAACCTGTAACAGTACAGTCCATTGTTTGCTTTCTCCACGTACCATGTTCAGCAGGGCCAGAAAGCGGCGTAATGAGGTGAGGGAACTTGTCCGGCAAGGAATAGACCCGATGAAGGCATTGCGCTATCAGGTGGAGCCGGTACAGGAAGATGCTTTCAAAGCTGTTGCAATGGCATGGTTTGAAGAATGTATCAAGCCTCTCTCAAAATCGCATTCATCCCGAGTCATCGGCTACCTGCACCGGGATATTATCCGGGAAGATGGCCAGCTGGCAGCGATGAAGGCCAACGAAATTACAGCACAGCACATTATTCCCATCATCAAAATGGTTCGTGACCGTGGGGCGATTGATGCGGCTGGGCGCGTGTATGGCTTTATCAGTCAGATATTCGATTACGCGGTCACTGTCTGCCACTGTGCAGAACGCAACCCGGCAAAAGATATTGATGTGAATCTGATACTCCCCAAGCGCATCAAAGGCCATTACGCGGCGATTACTGACCCGGTAAAGGTCGGTGAACTGTTGCGGAACATTGACGGCTATCACGGCGGTTTGTCCGTGCGTACCGTTTTGAAGCTGTCGCCACTGGTATTCCTTCGGCCTTCCGAGCTGAAAGATGCGGAATGGGCAGAGTTCGACCTCAAGGCGGCGATGTGGACACTACCCGCCAAACGGCGAAAACTACCCACTCACGTTAAAAAGGCGAATAGGCCAGAGGATGTTTTGCTGGTTCCGCTGTCGTCTCAAGTGCTCAATACCCTGCATGACTTGCACCAGTACACCGGGCGCGGTGCCTACCTGTTCCCAAGCCCGCGCGGTAGTTCTAGGACATTGTCGAATAATGCCATTCGGTTAGCGCTGCGTTCTATGGGTTAAGAAAAGGGCGTAATGGATCCACATGGATTCCGGGCGCTGGCGAATACCTTGTTAAATGAGCTGGGTTATGACGAAAAAATCATTGAGCTGTAACATGGGCACAAGTGGGGTAGTGCCGTTAAACGCGCCGATGATCGTGCTAAGTACCTGCCTGAACGAATCGCGATGATGCAGGCATGGGCGGATTATTTGGATGGGCTGCGTTCTGGTGCCTATGTGGTGCCGTTCAAGCGCAAGACGGTATAATCGGATAGACGTATTTACAAATACAACACACAAGGCTATACAATGGATGTGATACACGCATACAGCGGCATAACGTTTGTATGGGATTCCAGCAAGGCAGCGGCCAACCGTAACAAGCATGACGGGATTACTTTTGAACAGGCTGCACAAGCATTCTTTGACCCGTTCATCCAGTTGGTGGATGCCAGTAGAAACGATGAAAGCCGGGATGCAATCATCGGCATGGATGGAACATGGCGCTTGTTGTTCGTGGTGCATATTCAAGTGGAAGATGACCGTATCAGAATTATTTCAGCACGGAAGGCAACCCGGCAGGAACAGCAATATTATGAAGATTGAACAACTGAAAAAGCGACTCACCAAAGACCGGCCAATGACTACGGTCACGCTAAGAATGCCGGTTGATGTGGTGGAGGACTTAAAGCGGATAGCGCCCGTCTTGGGGTTTACCGGCTACCAGGCATTGCTAAAGACCTATGTGGGGCAGGGCTTGCGGCGTGATCTTGAACATCTGGATAACGACACTGTGTCAGCCTTGGTATCCAGTCTGAAACGGCATGGTGTATCTGATGCACTGATAGCTGAAGCATTGAACGAAGCCTCTCATGGATAGGGGATAATCAGGACAAGGTAGCAAGCTTCACCACTGGTCAGGCTGGCTATGCTAATCAAACTGCCCATCTGACTCCCTCACTGGCTTGTCGGATGTTTATCAGTTGGGGATTCTACCAGCGGTTTCAAGGTTCATGTGGCAAGACCCCGAAACACATAATGAGCCATACTAAATTTATCAACAGTTTAACCTATCTTCTTTGAATCCTGTTCTGTTATTCCGACCAAAGTCATCCTTTCCCATTTTAAAATCTGGGCAACGCCATTACGCCAAATCCCCCGCCAACGAAGCCCTGGCCGCTTCAGACAGCGTGACCGCATGCTTATAATTCGGGTGCTCAATCCCCATCGTGACCGACGCATGATCACGCGCAGCCACCACCATGTCGGGGGTCAGCTCAAAACGCAGGAAATGCACGGCTGAGGTTTTGGTTTCAGTCTCACGCTGCAGGTCTTCATTCGCAATCGGGTAAACCTTGTCAAAGCCTGCGACCTGTACCCAGGTTTTTCTCTCGATACCGATCAACTGCCCCAGCTGGACTTTACGCTCGGCCTCATCCGGGAATTCAACCATAAAGGTCGCTTTCCAGTTGCTGCCATCCGGAATCAGCGGGTTATAAGATTCCAGTTCTTCAGCGATGCCGTCTGCCTCGAAAATCTTTTCGATGCGCAACATCTCCTGAATTTGATATTGCATGGTCAGGCGATCTTCAAAATACAAGGTCGCATTCGGGCCAATATGAATCTTGCGATCCGCCTTGTGGGCGATGACTTTTTCGCGAAAAGCCTTACGCTCAGTCGCGTATTGCTCAAGACTCATCAGGTCGGCGCGTGTCAGTTTGCTCATTTTCATATCCTCGTTGTATCCTTTTGCTGCCTACAAGCCGTAGGCAATGCGCAACATAGTCATGGGATGCGTGGGTGCTTTTGCCCCCTTGTCCAGACCATTCTCGATCTGGTGCCCCGCCATCGGGCAGTCGCTGCCGTAATAATCAGATTCGGCTTTTTGCACCTTGCTAATAATCGGGCGACAGATTTTCATGGAAATATCATGAAACTCGCTTTTCACCGCGTAAGTACCATCATGCCCGGAACAGCGTTCCAGCAATTCCAGCCGGGTATCCGGCACCAGTTCCAGCACTTCACGGGTTTTGTAACCGATATTCTGTACCCGCAAGTGACAGGCGGTGTGGTAACTGACTTTACCGAGTGACTGCTTGAAATCGGTATTCAGCTGCTCGTCCTTATGCCGCAGCATCAGGTATTCAAACGGATCAAACATGTGCTGCTTGACGCGCTGCACATCGGCATCATCCGGGAACATCAGCGGCAATTCCTGCTTGAACATCAACACACAGGACGGCACCGGCCCGACAATATCCCAACCGGCATCAATCAGCTGGATCATCTGTGGAATATTCGCCGCTTTCGCAGCGGCCACTGCCTCCAGATCACCCAGTTCCAGTTTGGGCATCCCGCAGCACTGCTCCTTGTCCAGCAAGGTCACCGGAATCTGGTTATGCTCAAACACTTTTAACAGGTCTTCGGCGATATGAGGCTCGTTATAATTACCGTAACAGGTGGTGAACAAGGCAACTTTACCCTGGGTGCGTTCGGTCGCAGTTGCCACCGCTTCATCCAGCGAACGCCCGGCAGTGACCCGCTTGCGCCCGGTCTTGCTGTGATAGGACGGCACTTTGGCATCCGGGTGTACACCCAATACCTTCTCCAGCCCCTTGCGGAATACAGGGTTCTGGTTGAGGGTATTGACGACTTCAACAACGACCGGAATACTCGCCAGCTTGCCCACCGTATCGGTTGAACTCAGGATTTTGTCGCGAGTTTTGGTTTCGCCCTGTTTGAATTTGACCGCTTTGGCACGCAACATCAAATGCGGGAAATCAATATTCCACTCATGCGGCGGAATGTACGGGCACTTGGTCATGTAGCACAAGTCACACAAATAACAGTGATCGACTACCTGCCAATAATCTTCTTTCTTGACCCCGTCCACTTCAAATGTTGGTGATTCATCCACCAGATCGAACAGGGTCGGAAACGAATTACACAGGCTGACACAACGGCGACATCCGTGGCACAGATCGAATACCCGCTCCATCTCATGGAGAACCGCTTCTTCGCTATAAAACTCAGGGTTTTTCCAATCGAGTGCATGCCGGGTGGGTGCTTCGAGGCTGCCTTCACGTTTTGTTGTTGCCATCCTGTTTTTCTCCTGTGTAAAAAATCTTGATCAGCCTCCCCCGGATCAGAGGGGGAGGAGCATAACGGCATTATTACTGCCAGCTTCCCTCATTGAATAACATCAAACAACGAGGGACTGAAGGGAGGCACTTTAAGCGTCCAGGGTATCCAGCGCTTTCTGGAAACGGTTGGCATGAGAACGTTCGGCCTTGGCCAATGTTTCAAACCAGTCAGCGATCTCGTCAAAGCCTTCGTCACGCGCTGCTTTCGCCATGCCAGGGTACATGTCAGTGTACTCATGCGTTTCGCCTGCGATAGCCGCTTTCAGGTTAGCTGCAGTCGGCCCAATCGGTAGACCGGTAGCTGGGTCACCCGCTGCTTCCAGATACTCCAGATGACCGTGTGCATGGCCCGTTTCGCCTTCAGCCGTGGAACGGAATACAGTGGAGACATCGTTGTAGCCTTCAACGTCCGCTTTGGCTGCGAAATACAGGTAACGACGGTTGGCCTGTGACTCACCGGCAAAGGCCGCTTTCAGGTTATCTTCGGTTTTACTTCCTTTCAGTTCCATTTTCTGGACTCCTCTTTATCAGTTGGTTAACAACATGTAGCTACTTTGAATGACTTATCTCTTATCACTGTAAACAAAGGCGCATCATACGTCCAACAGTATATTTTGAATGCATTAATCGAGTAAACAGAACACATTCCGGCTGTGGTTAGGTAAGATGGACATTGTCCGGATAAGGATATCGAGTATAAATGATACTCAATGAAAGTATTAGTCTATTCCGCCCCGTAATGGAGTCAACACCCATGAGTTTAGCCTCAACCACGTATACACTAGGCGCTGTCGCGCTTGTTGTCCTGATGGCCATGCGCCCTCCGGTCGAACCCGCCGCCCAAAGTAATAGCCCAGCACCCGCTACCCAGCAGGCCACACCGGACGAGGCGGTTAGCGCCCCCACCGATGCAACCGATCAAACTACTGACCAAACTACTGACCAAACTACTGACCAAACCACCGATCAAACCACCGATCAAACCACTGACACCCCCGTCCCTGTTCCAGACAAAGCGCAAGACCCGGCTCCTGCAGAAGAAAAGAAACCCGCCACGGAGGACAAATCCGGGGCTATTGGCCAGCCGGATTACGCACGGGAACAACGCCTTGCCAGTGAGATCAGTGACGCGATACTCGACGGAGAAGTGATCCGCCTCAAGGCCAGCGGGCATGAATTCATCGCCTTGCAAACCGATGCAGAAGCCGCACGCGGTGCAGTCATTATTGCCCACGGACGCGGCTATCATCCTGACTGGGTGGATGTCGCCAACCCCTTGCGGGTCGGTCTGGCGGCTGATGGCTGGACTACCCTGTCATTACAGATGCCGGTTCTGGCCAAAGAGGCCAAATACAATGATTACGTACCGCTTTTCATGAAGCCAGCACAAGGATTGCTGCTGGCATAACCCACCTCAAGGAACAGGGTTTCACACGGATTATTCTCATTGCGCATAGCTGCGGGGCACACATGGCCATGCAATGGGTACGTGAACAGGGCGATAATGACATTGCGGCTTATGTAGGTTTGGGCATGGGCGCCACTGATTATGGGCAGTTCATGCACAAGCCCTTTCCACTGGACAGTATGAAAGTGCCGGTATTGGATTTGTACGGTGAAAAAGAATTTCCCTCCGTACTCAAGATGGCTCCCGAGCGACTCGCCATGCTGCAAAAAGCGGGCAACCCGCAATCACAGCAAATGGTTATGCCGGAGGCTGATCATTATTTTCATGGCCAGGGGGAAGAACTCACCCGGCGGGTAGCCAGCTGGCTGGGGCAACTAACATTCTGAAACCAAGCCTTTAAAACAGAAAAACCGGGGGCAAACACCACCCGGTTCTTTTAAAGTGCAACGGACTGAATAGCGTCAAACAGGCAGGCGACAGGCACCAGGGATACGCCCAAAACCGATCAGCCGTTCTTTCCAGTAACCACTGATATCACTGGTGGTCACCGTTTTTCCGGTACGCGGGGCATGCAGGAATTTGTTATTTCCCAGATAAATCCCGACATGGCTCACACTGTTGCCGCGCGTATTGAAGAATACCAGATCGCCGCGTGTGGCCTGATTGCTGCCTACCTTGACAGAAGCCCGGTATTGCTCGGCAGCCGTTCTTGGCACGCGAATACTTGCGCCCTGCTGGACAGAATGCTGCACCAAACCACTGCAGTCAAACCCTGTTTGGGGGCTGGCTCCTCCCCATACATACGGAGTTCCTATCTGGCTCTTCGCATTACGGATTACACTTTCCACTTTCTTTTCTGCTACCAAGGCACGCGCCTTGCGGACGTTCAGCGCAGCCTGCTGCTTGTCCCACTGCGCCTTGTAAGTAGCCCGCAACGCTACTTCTTTAGCTTCTTTCTGCCGAAGTGCCGCAGCCGCCTCTTTCTCGCGCTGCTCAGCCGCTGCGCGTGCGACCTTCAAACGCGCCTGCTCGGCCTCTTGGGCACGCAGCTCAGCCTGATAACGTGCGTGGTACTGCTCAGAGGTCAGGCCTGAATCCTTGTTAACCTGTGCCATGACCTGCTGGCGTACCTGCGCAGAATTAACCTGACGGGACTGTTGTTGCAACCTGTCTGTGCTAGGCGTGCGGATCGATGCCCGTTTCACCACATAACTGGTGGACTGCTTGGCCACCGCCACCTGCGGACGTGGCCCCAAATCAGTGGGTGCTGTTGTACAACCGCTTAATAACGCCACTGACAAACTCAGCGTACACACGGCCATGCCTCTCATTTTCATACCCTTCATCTTCATGAATTCCCTCAAACACGGTGAAATTGAAATCCGTTTCACTCAGAACAACACATCATCCTGATGCATGGAGCGCCCATTTGATGTTGACGTACAGCAAAATTCATTATTTTCTCTATCATAACCTTAGAAAATCTTATTTTGAACAAAAATAATAAGGTCTGTAACATGCACTGAGCTTTTTATATTAGTTATAACTTATATAGAGCCGGTATTTCTCCCATAAAATATTTCTGACATCTCCTTGCGCAGACGCCGTTCAATCTGATGCAGCTCGTGGCTACTGTAGTCTGACTTACCAAGGCCAAACAGATAGTTATCTATATCAAACTCTTTCAGCAACATCTTGGTATGAAAAATGGATTCCTGGTATACATTGACATCAAACATGGAGTAGATACGCTTGGTATCCGGCCCAATAAAATTCTGGATAGAATTGATTTTATGATCGATAAAATGCTTCCTGCCTTTCACATCCCGCGTAAAGCCTCGCACCCGGTAATCCAGGGTGACGATGTCAGAGTCAAAGCTGTGAATCAGATAATTAAGGGCTTTTAGCGGGGAAATACGCCCGCAGGTTGAAACATCAATGTCAGCACGAAATGTGCTGATACCGTTATCAGGATGACTTTCGGGGTAGGTGTGCACTGTCAGGTGACTTTTATCCAGATGCGTGACTACTGAGTTGGGCAATGGCCCGGGCCTGGCCGAATTACTCAGCTGTTCCGCAGTCAGTACCGGTTCTTCAGACACCAGAATAGTTACACTGGCGCCCTGTGGCTCGTAATCCTGACGGGCAACATTCAAAATATTGGCACCGATAATGTCGGCCACATCGGTCAGAATCTGCGTCAAACGATCAGCATTATATTCTTCATCGATATAAGCCAGATATTCCTCACGGTGCTCAGACTTATGCGCATAGCAAATATCATAAATGTTGAAACTCAGAGTTTTTGTCAGGTTGTTAAACCCGTGCAACCTGATCTGTTTCTGGTGACGTTCAACCAAACCGGGGAATCCTTTTTCTTTGCTTGAAGGCCTCTCATCCTTCCGAAAAAACAGGTGCGTAAACCAGAATACTCTTTCGAGACACGCTGGTCAAAGCTTACACTGATCCGCCTCCTCCACTGGACGGATTGCTGCGAACTATGCAGAAGTTCAGGCAGCTAATCAAGTAGATTCATAATGCTGACCTGGCTAACAATCAGCCAAACATTAACTATAGTTCACTCAATCTCAATGATTTCAAAGTCATGCGTGACTTCAGCCGTCTTGCCCAGCATGATCGATGCAGAACAATATTTATCAGCAGACAGCTTGATCGCCCGCTCAACCTTTTCGCGCGGCAAGTTTTTGCCAGTAACGATAAAGTGGAGATGAATGCGGGTAAATACTTTCGGGTCTTTGTCAGCCCGCTCTGCCTCCACCAGCACCTCACAATCCAGAATCGGCTGGCGTGACTTCTGCAGAATCAGCACCACATCGAAGGCAGAACAACCACCCAAGCCCAGCAGCAACATCTCCATAGGGCGTACACCCAGGTTACGACCACCCGCCTCTGGAGGGCCATCCATCACCACCGAGTGACCACTCGCCGATTCGCCGACAAAACTCATGTTATCCAGCCATTTAACCCGTGCCTTCATGCGTATATCCATCCTGATGTGATAAATGATAAACCCCCATTCTAATCATCGGCACAACATGATGCCAGCTTGACCTGGCTCATGATTCGGTGCCCGGTACAGTGTTAGTCTGGGGCTGATTTGAAAACAAGGTTTGATAACAAGGAGAAAAACAATGTTTGGTGAAGCCCATGATCTGCTACACGAATTCCCTGAGCACAAGGAGCGCATTCATACGCTCAAGATGGAAAACACGCATTTCGCACAGTTGTTCGAGGAATACCATACACTTGATCACCAGTTACACCGCATCCAGCAGGAGATCGAAACACCCGCCGATAACGTGACTGAGGAACTGAAGAAGAAACGCCTGCTGTTGAAAGATGAGCTGCTGGCAATAATAACTACCTGACCGCCTAACGACTACTCAGGCGTGCCTCGATGGCATCGAGCAATAATCCGGCAATGTTAGCCTGATAGATCTTGTCCAGCTCACGGATCCCCGTTGGGCTGGTCACATTGATTTCGGTCACATAATCACCAATCACATCCAGCCCGACGAAAGTCAAACCCATGTCCTTGAGCACCGGCCCCAGCGCAGCGCAGATTTCCAGCTCACGCGCTGTCAGATCAGAACCGACACCGGTAGCGCCTGCCGCCAGATTACCACGGCTCTCACCCTCGGCGGGAATCCGCGCCAAACCGTGCGGGAAGGGCACACCGTCAATCAGCAAAATACGTTTGTCGCCCTGCTTGAACGCGGGCAGAAATTGCTGCGCCATCACCGTGCGCCGCCCATAATCAGTGATCGTTTCCAGAATCACGTTACGGTTCGGGTCGTCTTGCCTAACCTGAAAAATCATGGAGCCACCCATGCCATCCAGCGGCTTGACCACAATCGCCTGTTCTTCAGCCAGAAACTCACGAATACTCGCCATATTGCGCGTTACGCGGGTGCGGGGACTAAATTCAGGGAACCAGGCCGTAAACAGCTTCTCGTTGGCCGTGCGCACGCTGTCCGGGCGATTCAGCACCAGCAAACCCTGGCGCTGCGCCAGCTCCAGCAGGTAAGTGCTGTAAATGTATTCCATATTAAACGGCGGATCTTTGCGCATCAGCACGCAATCCAGTTCATGCAAGGGTCGCGTTACTGCCTCACCCAGCTGAAACCACTGCTCCGGATTATCCTCCACCGTCACGGCTACCATGTGCGCTTTAACCACCTCGTTATCAGCGAACAGATCGGCTTGCAGCATGTAAAATACCGACCAGCCCCGCCGCTGCGCTTCCAGCATCATCGCAAAAGTACTGTCCTTCTTGATATTGATATGCTCAATCGGATCCATGATGATCCCGAGCGTGCGGGTAGGTGTAGTGGCTGTAGGTGTGGTGGTGGTTAAGGTAGTCATAAAGCCTCGAACTCTGCTTTCAAATCACGGGAGATTAACTCTTGAACAGCTTGCCGGGGTGGCAGCGCTTCATAAAGAATGCGGTAGACCTGCTGACAGATCGGCATTTCCACCCCTGCCCGCTCCGCCAGTTTGCCAATCGAACGGGCTGATTTGGCACCTTCAACCGCCTGACCAATCTCCGCGATAGCCGTCTCCATATCTTTGCCCGCACCGAGTGCCAGACCCAGCCGCCGGTTGCGCGACTGATCGTCGGTACACGTCAGTACCAGATCACCCACACCCGCCAGCCCCATCAACGTCTCTGGCTGCGCACCCATGCGTAGCCCCAAGCGCATGATCTCGGCCAAGCCACGGGTAATAATCGCCGCCCGTGCATTGGCACCGAAACCCAGCCCATCAGAAATACCCGCCGCAATCGCCAGCACATTCTTGATAGCACCGCCCAGCTCAACGCCGACAATATCATCGCTGGTGTAAACCCGATAACCCTGCCCATGAAAGGCAGCCGCCATTTGTTGCGCCAGCAACGGCTCGGTCGCGGCGGCGGTCATGGCAGTCGGCAAACCTTTGGCCACTTCGGTCGCAAAGGTGGGGCCGGATACCAAACCATACGCGCGCTGCAGGGGCAACACTTCCTGCAGAACCTCATGCAGCAGTTTGCCACTTTCCAGCTCCAGCCCTTTGGTCGCCCAAAAAATAACATCATCGTTGCCCAAAAACGGCTGCAGACTGTATAACAAGCCACGAAAACCATGACTGGGCACGACAATCAAATGAAAGTGAGCACTGGCGGCAACCTGTGCCAAATCGGCCTGACAGTGAATATTCTCCGGAAAAGCACAGCCAGGCAGGTAACGCACGTTTTCACGCGCCTGCTGCAACTGTTCAATGTGTTCGCCGTATAAATCCCAGAGCCAGACCTCCAGGCCATTGCGCGCCAACTGCAAAGCCAGTGCCGTCCCCCAGGAGCCGGCACCGTAGACCGCAATCGAACGAATAGGGTCGTTTGTACTCATCAGGCCTCGGCAGTCGCCGCCGGTGCAGCCGCTGCGGCGGCCTGTTCTTGCAGACGCTTGGCATACAAGGAATCAAAGTTGATCGGCGACAAGTGCATTTCCGGGAAACTCCCTTTGGAAACCATACCTGCGATCACTTCGCGCGCATACGGGAACAGTGTATTCGGGCAATAAGCGGCCAGCAGGTGATTGAGCTGATCCTGGCTATAACCACTAATGAAGAACACACCGCACTGCTTGACTTCGACCAGAAATGCGGTCTTCTCGTTACTCTTGACGGTAATAGTGAGCGCCAGTTCGACTTCATAATTACTGTTTTGCAGCACATTAACGTTCGTATTCAGATCAAGATCCGTATCCGGATTCCATTCTTCAGTGAACACCGCCGGTGAATTGGGCGCCTCGAACGAGACATCCTTCACATAAATGCGCTGAATGATAAATTGGGCTTCCTGCGCTTCTGGCTGCGCGGCGGCTGGCTGTGCCTGAGTTTCTTCTGTCATGACGGTTACTTACTCCTGATAGTTGATATTGCTTTTAAATTAATCTTTTAATCTTTTAACTGACTATTGATACGGCAGTTATTGCGTTCTGGCACGGATAGCATGGATGATCATGTACCCGCCACCAGATTCTGCCTGACCCAACTCTCGATCTGTTGGGCACTCATCGCGCCGGACACCCTGCTGATTTCCTGACCACCATGAAACAGCACCATGGTGGGGATACTGCGGATGCCATAGACCATCCCGGCCTGCTGATCCTCTTCCGTGTTGACTTTTACCAGACGGAATTCAGGCTCCAACTGCTCGGCAGCCGCCGCAAACGCAGGTGCCATGGCTCGACAGGGGCCACACCAAGGCGCCCAGAAATCAACCAGCAGCGGAATTTCACTCTTGCGGACATGGTGTTGTAGCTCGCTAAAACCCAGCTCCACCGGTTTGCCTATAAACAAAACATCGCCACAGGCACCGCAGTGCGACAAGTCATGTAGCTTCTCGACCGGCACGCGATTGGTTTTATGACAATGGGGGCAAACAATATACATATCAAACCCTCCCTAGTAACTTGTCCAGTTCATCATTACGATTCAGCACTTGTTCAGCGCCTGGCAACCGGCAAGTTGGCCGCTTGCCAGGCGACAAAACCACCGCCCAGATTGTGTACCTGCTCGAAACCGGCTTTGGTCAACAGGGAGCTGGCTTGCGCAGAACGGTTGCCCGTGCGGCAATAAACCAGCATGGGCTTGCCTTTGCTCTTCTCCAGTTCGGTCACCCGTTTACCCAGCTGACCCAAGGGAATATGCTTGGCACCCTGAATTTTGCCTTCACTCAGCTCTTTGTCTTCGCGCACATCCAGCACCACCGCATCGTCGCGATTCATCAACAAAACGGCCTGATTAACATCCAGTTGCTTATATTTACGGGTCAGACGCCCAAACTCTGTCCACAGGATCAGGCCGAGCAAGGCAATAAAGCCCATCACCAGAACAGGATGGCTTTGGGCAAATACGATATATTCGTTCACAGTGAGGTTCTCCAGAAATTGGAGCTAAAGATATACAGATGCGCGCAAAGCGTAAACCCCTTTGCTGCAATCAGACAGGATAAAAGCCATCTTGCCCTCAATGCGACGGGCAGAAAACCTCCTGCATCATGCTGATCAGGCGTAAAGTACGGTAATCCCCCACCTTGTAATAGACGCGATTGGCATCCTTGCGGGAAGTAAGGATACCTTTGTCGCGCAAAATCGCCAGATGCTGGGAAATATTGCTTTGGGAAGTCCCCACAGAGTCCACGATATCCTGTACGTTCACTTCCTGGTTGCCCAACACACAGAGAATTTTGAGCCGTAGCGGGTGGGAAATGGCCTTCAGTGACCGGGAGGCGCGGTCAATATCCTCATCCTTGGCCATCATGGGCACGCTGGCGTCACAGCCGCCACCCAAACTCATTTCATTTATTTCGTAGTGCATAATTCAACCTTGCAAAATACTGTGATGTGTATGCTGCCTGGAGACAGCTGTTATATCCGTATATTAGCATAAAGGGATACAATGATATACTGGATTAAAGCTTAAACCCCTTACCCGGCCAGCACAATTATTACCGGGTCTGCTGCTGGAAGCTTCTCCATGTTGTTACTGGACAAGCGGGCGCAGGCTACCTATGATCACAGATCAGTCATGGCAACGGATGGTCGCTGCCTCAGATAACCTATTAAAAAATCCTGCAAACCTCATGGTGAAACCGATCTGCACATACGCCATCAAAAGCCGGTTGTTTTGCCTGCTACTTTGCTTTACCGCTACCGCGTGGGCAGAAACGCCCAACAAACAGCAGCAACTCAACCGCGACATAAAAACTTTATCCAGCGAAATTGACCAGCAAAAGAAAGAGTCCTCCAGCTTGGGCACTGAAGTTTCCAGCATGGAGAAAAAGCTGGGCGAGATTTCACGCCAGCAACATGATACCGAAAAGAAAATTGAAGGCACACTAGCCCGTCTGGAAGAGACCAATCAACGCAAACTCAAACTGGATGATGAGCTGAACACCCAGCGCTCTGGCCTCGCACAGCAGCTGCAAGCCATGTATACCGCCGGTGAACAGTCGCATTTGCGCTTGCTCCTCCGCCAGGACAACCCCTCCGACATCAGCCGTACCCTGCGTTATTTTGAGTACATGAACACACACCGTACCGCCAAAATCAGCGCAATCAATGACACACTCGGGAAAATAAAAGCACTGACCAGCACCATGGAGCAGGATCGCCTCAAATTGAGTGGGCTGGAAGAAACATTGTCTGCACAAAAGAAAACGATACAGGGCACCTTAAGTGCGCGTGCTGCTGCGCTCAACAAACTGCAAGGCGACGTGCGCAGCAAAGAGTCGCAGCTCAGCCAGCTGCGCAAGGAAGAAGCCAACCTGCAAGCCACTATTGATCGTCTGGCGGCTCGGGCCGCCCAGAAAGAAAAACTCAAAGTGGCTGCCGCGCAAAAAGCCGCCGCAGAAAAGGCGGCACAGGCCAAAGCGGCACAGGCGCAGGTTGCAGCAGCTGCCAGCGCTAACAACAAAGCCGCCCAACGCACACCAGCAACGCCCGCTCCCGCAGCCAAACCCGTCGCAGCCACCGTGGCACGCCCGGAAATCGCCAGCTTCACACCCAATAAACCCTTCTCGACCCTTAAAGGCAAGCTGGCTCCGCCGGTTACAGGCCAGATCATTCACGCCTATGGTTCATCCCGCAATGAGAAACAGCGCTGGCGGGGCGTCGTGATTGCGGCACCCGGTGGCTCGAAAGTACGCGCCGTAGCGCGTGGCAGGGTGGTTTTTTCCGGCTGGATGGATGGCTATGGTCACCTGCTGATTATTGAACATGACCAGAACTACCTGAGCCTTTACGGCTATAACCGGGCGGTTTACAAGCGCGAAGGCCAGCTGGTCAATGCCAATGATGTGATTGCTGCCGTCGGGAACTCCAGTGGCCAAAGCCAGGATGGGCTGTATTTTGAGATCCGGCGCAAGACAGAGCCACAAAATCCTGCACAATGGCTACGCTAGAATGTTAGACTGTCAATTAATGCCACCAGATAAAGTCACGACTCTTGATTCCGGGGCCAATGCACAAATATAGTTAAAGAATACGGCAATAACTGCCTGGAGAATAATCTAATGCATTCGAATCATCGCCTCGCAGTCGGGGTTTTGGCTGGCGCACTGATCGGCGTCACGACCAGCATCAGTCTCAACGTATTTGCGTTCAAGCAAACGACGGATGACAACACACTGCCACTTGAGCAGTTACAAAAGTTTACCGAAGTGTATGCGCGTGTCAAAAACGATTATGTCGAGACACCCGACAGCAAGGAAATGATCAATAACGCCATCCGTGGCATGCTGACGGGCCTTGACCCCCATTCTGATTACCTGGATGAAGAAGCGTTCAAAGAACTGCAAGTGGGCACTAGCGGTGAGTTTGGCGGGCTGGGTATTGAAGTCGGCATGGAAGATGGCTTCGTTAAAGTGATTTCTCCGATTGATGACACGCCTGCACAACGTGCCGGTATTCAAGCGGGTGACTTGATCATCCGTCTGGATGAAAAACCAGTCAAAGGCATGACCCTGAATGACGCAGTCAAACTGATGCGTGGTAAACCCGGTTCCGACATTGAATTGCTGGTTGTGCGGGAAGGCAGTGACAAACCCTTAAAAATCACGGTAACCCGCGATATTATCAAGGTACAAAGCGTCAAAAGTCGCATGCTGGAACCCGGCTATGGCTATTTGCGCATCTCCAGCTTCCAGTCAAAGACAACTGATTCGCTGATCGAGGCTATCGAAAAGATGAACACCGAAAACAAGGAACCCTTGCGCGGTTTGGTGCTTGATCTGCGTAACAATCCGGGCGGCGTGCTGAATGCTGCGGTCGGTGTCTCGGATGCTTTCCTGAATGACGGTAAAATTGTTTATACCGAAGGTCGGGTGGAAGACGCGAAGATGGAATATAACGCACAGGAAGGCGATGAACTGGATGGCGCACCCCTCGTTATTCTGGTTAACCAAGGCTCTGCTTCCGCCTCGGAAATCGTTGCGGGTGCTTTGCAGGATCATAAGCGTGGCCTGATCATTGGCCAGAAAACCTTTGGTAAAGGTTCGGTGCAAACCGTGTTGCCACTGGATGAAAACACTGCACTTAAATTAACCACTGCCCGTTATTTCACCCCGGCAGGGCGTTCCATTCAAGCCGAAGGTATCAAGCCCGATATCGAAATCAAACCTTTGAAGGTGACTGTCGACGGCGCGGCTGCGGAAGATGATATCGCGCCATTGTCGGAAGCTGATTTCGAAAAACACCTGAGCAACCCCACCCAGGCCGAGGGTGAGAAAAAGCCAGAGACAGAGTCAAAGACCGATTCAGAAGCTGGGTCAGACACGGGTTCAAGTACCGGTTCAGACACTGAAGCCACTCTCCCTGCTGATATCAAGAAAGGCGAAGCCAAAGACAAGTCACTGGCAGAAGAAGACTACCAGTTGTTTGAGGCGCTCAACATTCTGAAAGGCATGGATCTGGTGATTAACCGTGACAAACCAGCGGCTGCGACGGCGGCTAGCGCGGACAAAGGCAAGGTGCTATAGGCCTGCGCAGCTGCTGTAAAAGCTGCTAAAAACCAAGCAAACAGCCTCCACCCCGGAGGCTGTTTTTTATCTGAATCTTTAAACCAATCAATCTCTAAATCTTCTCGCAGGAATTCAACCCATGACTGAACTCACACATTTCAACGCGCAGGGCGAAGCACACATGGTCGATGTCGGCGCCAAGCAGATAACCCAGCGCCGTGCGGTCGCAGAAGGCACGATTGAAATGCTCGAAAGCACCTTGGCTCAAATCCTGCAGGGCAATCATAAAAAGGGGGATGTACTCGGTATTGCCCGGATTGCCGGGATTATGGCCGCGAAGAAAACCGCTGACTTGATTCCACTCTGCCATCCACTGGCACTGACTCGGGTTGATATTCAACTGGAAACAGACAATAGCCCGACCCCACGGGTTATCTGTCGGGCTACCGTAGAAACCAAGGGGCAAACGGGCGTGGAAATGGAAGCACTCACCGCAGTACAAATCAGCCTGCTGACTATTTATGACATGTGCAAAGCGGTCGACCGGGGCATGGTGATTGGCCATACCCGCCTGCTGCACAAGTCAGGCGGGAAATCGGGGGTGTGGGAGCCGGAAAACGTTTAACGTTTAACGTTTAAAAACGCTTAAAGCTACTTAAACCTGCTTGTCCTGCAAGTAATTTCCGTAGGTTACGCGCAATTCCCGCTTCAGCAACTTACCGGTTGCCCCCAGTGGCAGGCTGTCGACAAACACCACATCATCCGGAATCTGCCAGCTAGCCACCTTGCCGGTATAGAAAGCCAATATATCGTCTACCGAAGGCTCACAGCCAGCGCGCTTCACGGCAATCAGCAAGGGGCGCTCATCCCACTTCGGGTGTGTGGCGGCAATCACGGCAGCTCCGATCAGATCGGGGTGAGCAACCGCAATCCCTTCCAGCTCGACCGTGCTGATCCATTCACCGCCAGATTTAACAATGTCCTTCGAGCGGTCGCGAATTGTCAGATAACCATCGGCATTAAGGGTAGCCACATCGCCGGTTGAGAACCAGCCATCATCCAGTGTTTCCTGCTCCGCCTTGAAATAGCGGTCGATGATCCAGTACCCCCGGCACTGTAGCTCCCCTTGCTGCACACCATCATTCGCCAGCACCTGCCCCTCATCATCGATAATGCGCAGCTCCACGCCGAACGGTGGACGCCCCTGACTGAAGCGCAGCTGTGTCTGCTCTTCCACTGAAAGGTGCATGTGTTTCTGTAGCAAGGCATTCGCTGTTCCTACCGGACTCATTTCAGTCATACCCCAGGCATGAATAGTCTCCACGCCATAAGATTTAAACCGCTGCAGCATCGAGGGCGGGCACGCAGCCCCACCGACCACATTACGCTGCAGGCTTGGCACTTTCGAATCAGACTGTTCCAGCGCAGCCAGCAAACCCTGCCAGATGGTCGGCACCCCTAAGGCTACCGTGACTTCCTCGCTGTCAATCAGCTTGAGCAAACTGGCACCATCCAGACCCGGCCCCGGCATCACCAGCTTGGCACCGACCATGGCGGCAGCATACGGCGTACCCCAAGCATTCACATGGAACATCGGTACTACTGGCAGCATGCTGTCACGCGCGGAGATATGCAGGCTGTCCGGCAGGCTGATAGCGAAGGTATGCAGCAACGTCGAGCGGTGCGAATACAACACCCCTTTGGGGTTGCCGGTCGTGCCGGAGGTATAGCACAAGCTGGACGCCGCATTTTCATCCAGCTCTGGCCATTGATAATCCGTCGCCCCGGTTTCGATCAGCTCATCGTAAAACAGGACACTCGGCAACTGCGCGGCGGCCTCTGCATCATGGCCACTCATCAAGACGACGGCTTTGACAGCGGGTATGTGTTCGCGCAGTTTGACTGCGATAGGCAGGAAGGTTTTATCCACAAACAGCACTTGATCTTCAGCGTGATTAATCACGTAAATCAGTTGCTCGGGAAACAGACGCGGGTTAATCGTGTGACAAATCCGGCCACTCCCGGAGACACCAAAGTAAATTTCCAGATGCCGAAAATTATTCCAGGCAATCGTGCCGCAGCTGGCACCTGGCGCAATACCCAACTTTTCGAGTGCACTGGCCAACCGCCGTGAACGCGCGGCCACCGCACGCCAATCGGTGCGCTGCACCCCCCCCGTCGTCTCCACTGACACAATTTCCGTATCGCCGTGATACTGCGCAGCATGCTCAATCAGCGCACTGATCAGCAACGGCTTATTCATCATTTGACCTAGCATGACTCCATCCTCCTGTACTTGGTTGTGCACCCAGTATAGCGCGAATGGCGCTAGGGTGGGATGGATCTGGGATAGCTAATGCTCAGGGCAATGCGACCTGATGCTCTCCGCCTGCCGCCATGGAGACAGCACTGGCCGGACTGCCAGTGATGCAATAATAATCACCCTGTTCCGCCACATAAATATGCGCGGCAATCGTCAGGCCTTGTGGCTCATCCAGCGAACCGGCAGCAATTGAAATGCGTTCGCCGTTCTCATCTTCAAAAAACAGGCTGGAACCACATTCGCCACAAAACCCCTGCCGATAGCCGTTCAGATAGCTATACCACTTCAGACTAGTTTGTTGGGTGAATTGAAAATGCTGTTTGCGGGTGGCAGTCGCCGCCACGAAATGACCGCTAAAACGCCGACACTGTTCGCAATGGCAGGCAATCACCGGACGCAGCGGGCCGCTTACCGCATAACGCACACCGCCACAAATACAACCACCTGTTACTACCTTTTCCATGCTGTTTGCTCCGTTCTTTGGCACTTAAAGCGGCTTGCCCATGCATTCAGCAGTCACGGTGGCTGAAATCAGCCCCCGATCCCCTTCCATTCCCGGAATATCCAGCCGCTTTACATCGACCAGCACATCCAGCACCTGCCCATTCATGTCCAGCACCTTGCGCTCAGCCGCCAAACGCGCCAAAGCATCGGCATGCGCCAAGGCATCCGCCGCCACCAGAAACACCAGCGGGTCACCGGCATGATGCACGCTATACCCCCCCGCTTCATTACTGGTAACTTCAATCACGGCATGGACACGGATCAGGCCAATCGCGGCCCCAATCGCATTCGCCACCTCGCTACCGACCGGGATCACGGTTTCCAGCCCCAGGCGCTGCCCTACTTCCGGGTAAAAGACCGGCGCTGACCCACCCACCGCCACCAATGGCAGGGCAGATTGCAGGTTGATCTGCAGATCACCCAACTGCTGATGACCGCGCGTGATCAGACTGATCAGCGGATCATTCGCCGCAAACGAACAGCCCGCCAGCTGCTCAATCAGCACATGGGTACTTTTTGCAACCATCGCATCGAAGATTTCCTGGGCAAACGCCCGGCATTCCACTTCAATCTGCGCATCATTAAAGGACACTTTGCCATAAGAACGGCCAATCATCAGACAGACCAGCAAAGCCACTTCCCGCGACCACTGCGACTGCCGATCCAGCACATGCGCGGCATCACTCGGCGTAAACCCGGCCAGCTGCACCACACCGCGCTCGACCAGACGCATCACCCGATAACGGTCTGACACCGAACTGATCACGTCTGACCAAGGCCGGGGTTCTTCGCTAATCGCATCCAGCAAATCACTTTCCAGCGCTGACAGGTCTTTCGGGTCATGCGCCGGGTTAAAACCTTGTGGGCGCAGCAGGAACAAAGTCGCAATGCCCAAACCCATGCCCTGTCCCAAGGCCGTCTGCAAGGCCTTTTTCACCGATGGCCACTGTGCGCCAATCAGCGACACCGGCACCACCCGGTTGGCTTGCAGCGAAACCACTCCGTTATGATCGAGTGCAATCTCGCTGTCGCCACCCAGGCCAATGGTCTGCATGTCAATCGCCTTGACCATGGTGCGATGCACACCGACCATAGCGCCCTTTTCATTCAGCGCGGGCCAGCCATTGCGCACGATCGCCACATCCGTAGTCGTGCCGCCAATATCAGAGATAATGAAATCTTTCAGACCCGACAAAAAGTTGGCACCAATCACACTCGCAGCCGGGCCAGACAGAATGGTTTCAATCGGTTTTTCCACCACTGTATCCGCGCTGGCAATCGAGCCATCCCCTTTCACGATCATCAGCGGTGCGTTAATTTTTTCCTGTGCCATCACGGCACGCACGGCGGCCACCAGCGCCATGATCATGGCGATAATACGGGCATTAAACGCAGCCGTCAGGGCACGGCGCGGACCGTTCAGCGCTTCTGACAAATCACACGAGGCGGTCACCGGACAGCCGGTGTGTTCACGAATCAGGGTCTGCGCCCGCCGTTCATGGCCAGGGTTACGCACCGAGTACACCGAAGCAACCGCATAAGCATCCGCCTGCCCGCTAACCGCTGTTAATTCAGCCAGCAACCCCGCTTCATCCAGCGCGGCCAGCTCAGTGCCATCGTATTTATGCCCACCCTTGACCCGGATAATCCGCGCCCCCGGAATCGCCGTTTTCAACTCGGTACGCGCCACCATCACTTCATCAAAGCCGATCAGCACCACCGCCACCGTCGAGCCTTTGCCCTCAACCAGCGCATTGGTCGCGAGCGTCGTCGACAGCGACACCAGCGTAATCGCTTCATGTGCCACTTGCCCGGCGGTGGCGGCCAGCACCTTGCCCAAGGCTTCAATCACCCCCAGCCCAAGGTTGCCGCGCGTCGTTAACGCCTTGGCTGAGGCAATCACGGCGCGTTGGTCTGCATCAATGATGACCGCGTCGGTGTAGGTGCCGCCGGTATCAATGCCAACGTTATAATGAGTCATTGCTTATCCCCTCCGCCGCCGCCGACGTGATCCACCCTCGTCACCCCCCGCTGCTATCTCCTTTTCGGGCGGACGCTCCACCACCGAGAACAATAACGGGAATGGGTCGGTTTTGTGCGGAAAGGCCATCGCGCCCACAAAATAGTCCTGAAACTGCGGCTCTACCGCCGTCTCGATTTTCTCGATCTGACGCACCACGCTTTCAATCGTGCTCCGCGCTTCCTGATTCAACAAGGCTATCCGTGCCCCCGTACCCGCCGCATTCCCGGCAGAAGCCACATGATCAAGCTGACAATCCGGAATCAAACCCAATACCATCGCGTGTTTGACATCGATATGGCTACCAAACGCACCGGCCAGCCGGATACGGTCAATCTGCGTGACACCCATTTTATCCATCAGCAACTTGATCCCGGCATAGAGTGCCGCCTTGGCGAGCTGAATCTGGCGCACATCGTTCTGGGTGACCGAAATCACGCGGCCACTCCCGTCGTCATACAAGACGTATGACCAGGTGCGTTCATTCGGTATCATCCGGGGCGACATCCCGGCCAGGCTGCCATCAATCACGCCATCCGTGGTAATGACACCGGCCAGATACATTTCTGCCACCACCTCGATGATGCCGGAACCACAAATACCGTTCACCCCGAACTTGGCCACCGAATCCAGAAAGCCGGCTTCGTCTGACCACAGCTCGGAACCAATCACCCGAAAACGTGCTTCCTTGGTCACCGGATCAATGCGTACCCGCTCAATCGCGCCAGGTGCCGCCCGTTGGCCAGAGCTGATTTGTGCACCTTCAAACGCAGGGCCGGTCGGGCTGGAACAGGCGAACAACTTCTGGCGGTTGCCCAGGACAATCTCGGCATTCGTACCCACATCGACCAGCAAAGTGGTTTCATCTTTGAGTTGCGGCTCTTCCGAAAGCACCACACCCGCCGCATCCGCCCCGACATGCCCGGCAATGCACGGCAGGATATACACCATGCCGCCGGGGTTAATCGTCAAATCAAGATTCTTCGCCAACGTATTAACCGCTTCATCGGTCGCCAGCGCAAACGGTGCACCGCCCAATTCGACCGGGCTGATACCGAGCAGAATATGGTGCATGATCGGGTTACCCACCAGCACAATTTCCAGCACATCCGATAGCTGAATACCCTGCGCAGTCGTCAATTGTTCCAGCAAACCGTTCAGACCGCTGCGAATCGCCTGGGTCATCGCGTCCGCCCCTTCCGGGTGCATCATCACATACGACACGCGGCTCATCAGGTCTTCGCCAAAGCGAATCTGCGGATTCATCATACTGGCGGATTGCATCACCTTCCCGGTCACCAGATCACACAGATGCGCCGCCACGGTCGTCGACCCCACATCGATCGCCACCCCATAAACCGTCTCATGGAAGCCCGGCCAGACCGCCATAATCTGCGCCTGCTGGTAGACCGCAACCGTCACCGCCCATTTTCCGGCACGCAATACCGGCTGCAGGGTGTGCAACAGGCTCATGTCGTAATCCAGGCCAGTCAATTGCCATTCGCGTTCCAGCGCTTCAAACAGGCGCTGCAGGTCGCCTTTCGGCTGGTGCATGTCAGCTTCTTCGACCTCCACATAGTGCAGTTGCACGCTAGTATTGAGGATGATGTCGCGCAACTCGGCATCCTTGCGCACAATCTGCTTGTGCACTTGGCTATCGGCGGGCACGTCGATCACCACATCGCCTTCCAGATAAGTATGGCAACTCAGCCGCCGCCCACTCGCCAGCGGTTTGCGCTCCTTGTTATAACGCAATTCGGCGGCGGTGATACCGTTCAGGTGCTCCAGCCGCGATTCAATCTCATGCTTGGGGAAGGAGCCTTCCGCACACAGAATCTGGCAGCGCCCGCACAGGCCACGCCCGCCACAAATGGAATCAATATCCACTCCCAGCTTTTGCGCAGCCTGCAACAAGGGGGTGCCTAGCGGAAACTCTCCGCGTCGCCCGGAGGGCATGAAAACAACTTTGGCGGTTTCGCTGGTACTCATGGTTTACTCGTTATGGTTGACTTAGCCCCGACGCCGACGCCGCGCATTGCGCTCATCATCACCGGCGGAAGGCTCACGGAATTTCTTGATCCAGTTGGCACAATGTGGGTCATGCCCCAGCATCACATCAGCCCCCATCACCGCCTGCACCACTTCAGCATGCAGCGGGTTGGTAATCGCCGAAGTCATCCCCGCCCCCATCGCCATCGTCAAAAAAGCGCTGTTGACGCCATTGCGATTCGGCAGGCCGAAACTGACATTTGAAGCACCACAGGTCGTGTTCACTTTCAGCTCTTCGCGCAGGCGACGCACCAGGTGCATGACTTGCACAGCAGCGCTATTAATCGCGCCAATCGGCATCACCAGCGGGTCAACGACGACACGGTCATGCGAAATACCGTGATCTGCCGCCCGTTGCACAATTTTCTTTGCGACCGCAAAACGTACATTAGGGTCTTCAGAAATACCGGTTTCATCGTTGGAAATCGCCACCACGGACGCACCGTATTTGGCGACCAGCGGCAGCACACGTTCCAGGCTTTCATCTTCACCCGTCACCGAGTTCACCAGCGCACGTCCTTGATAAACCGCCAAACCGGCTTCCAGCGCCGCAATGATAGACGAGTCGATACATAAAGGTACATCGGTAATCGACTGCACCAATTTAATGGTTTCCGCCAGAATACGTGGCTCATCGGCCAGCGGGATACCGGCGTTCACGTCCAGCATGTGCGCACCCGCCAGCACCTGCGCCAGCGCGTCGGCCTCCACCCGGCTGTAGTCACCGTTTTTCATTTCTTCGGCCAGAATCTTTCTGCCGGTCGGGTTGATGCGCTCACCGATAATCACGAATGGCTCGTCAAAGCCGATGCGTACTTCCTTGGTGGGTGAGGTGATAATCGTAACGGTCATAACGGGTTTCCTGCTGCTTGCGATGATGGGGGAGATTGAGAAATATGGGGAGCCTGTTCAAACTCAAAAGCACTATTCGGCTGGTACAGCCCCGGATGCCAGGGGGTGCGGCCTTCCAGCGCGCCGGAACGCTCCACAATCTCGGCGACATTCTGTTCCTGCCGGTAAGCCATGATATGCACGCCGTGGATACCGTCCATTTCGCGTGCTTCATGAATCAGGTCAATACACAGATTAATGCCTTCCTGCTTCTGGTTCTGCGCCCCTTTCAGGCGATTGATCACGCTGTCGGGGATATGCACCCCGGCAACGTTGCTGCGAATCCATTCAGCCGTTTTGGCTGAAGCCAGCGGCCCCACGCCCAGCAGAATAAAGACTTGCTTGTCCAGCCCGAGGTCACGCACTTTGGCCATGTAGGTTTTGAGCATGCCGATGTCAAAGCAATACTGGGTCTGCACAAACTGCGCCCCGGCTTCAATTTTTTTCGCCAGCCGGTACGGGCGATAATCAAACGGTGGGGCAAACGGATTAGCGGCTCCGCCCAGAAAAACCGGGGGTGCATACGTCAGTTTTCGACCACTTAAAAACCGGCTTTCATCGCGCATGATGCGAATCGTGTTCAAGGCCGTCATGCTGTCAAGGTCGAATACCGGCTTGGCCTCCGGGTGGTCGCCGCTTTGCACGCCATCACCACTCAGGCACAGAATATTCGCCACACCCATCGCAGACGCACCGAGCACATCGCCCTGAATGGCAATGCGGTTGCGGTCACGGCAGGAAATCTGCATCACCATCGCGTAACCTTTGCGCGTGAGCAGCGAACACATACCTACGCTGGACATGTGGCAATGCGCCCCCGAGCCATCGGTCGCGTTCATCGCATCGACATAACCATCAAACAGACTGGCACGGGCATAGACTTCGTTGGGGTCTGCTGAATCCGGCGGCGCGATTTCGGTGGTCACGGCAAAATGCCCGGAACGTAACACACGCTCCAGCCGACCGGGCGAAGAATGGCCGGGCAGAATGGGCAGGTTATAACCCGGTGGTGGCTCATCGTCGTGGGTCAGCGGCTTGACAATCCGTTGTCTACGCACCGTGTTTACACCGTCATTCATTACGCTACCCTCCACCACGAACCTCCCGGATTGGCTTGTTGCATGTGTGCCTTCACTCTGTTCAGACAGGCCTGCCTTGCTTGCGCCTGCTTTGGTCGCATAGTAAATATGATTGACTGAACAGTCAATCAGTATGAAGTGGGCTGATTAGGCAGAAAATCACAGACGCAGCAAGACCGTCATAACGTAAAATCACACCGACCTGTATTTCAACTGAAAGGCCGGGTTAAAATAACGCCAGCATCAGGCCGGGATGACTTCGGGGCAAGGCATCGCACAAGGTTCTTCATACATAACGGAGTTTGCTTCTTGAAAGTCATTGATAACATCAACGTACTATTGGGCGATGACCTGAAGGGTACATTGAGCCGCAACAGCAAACTGAAGATCGCCGCCTCCTGCTTTTCCATTTATGCCTATGAGGCTCTGAAAAAAGAGCTGGCCAACGTGGATTCGCTGGAATTCATTTTCACGGCTCCAACCTTTGTTCCCAGTGATGCCACCGACAAATTCCGCAAAGAGCGCCGTGAGTTTTTCATTCCCAAAACCAACCGGGAAAGTAGCCTGTACGGTTCCGAGTTTGAAATTCAGCTTCGTAACCAGTTGACCCAGCGGGCTATTGCGCGGGAATGTGCCGACTGGATTCAGCGCAAAGCGGTATTTCGTTCCAATAAGACCAAAGCGCCGATGCAGCAATTCGCTTGTGTACAAAGCGATGGGCATGACGTTGCCTACATGCCGTTACAAGGTTTCACCGCAGCGGATTTGGGGTATCAAAAAGGCGATGCTGTTTCCAATATGGTGAATCGGCTGGAAGACCCCTTTACCACGACTTACCAAAATTCGCGTAATGCCCCTGCCTTTAGGCATGGGGATATAAGCGTCTTATGCTAAAAACAAAATACGTGCCGCACTAGATAGCTTAAGCCTGTATAATATTGCACATGGAAACAAATGGTAACATCGCTTTCGACTGTAAGTACCACGTTGTATGGTGTACTAAGTATCGCCGCAGGGTACTGTCATCAGAAATTGAGGTGGCTCTCAAGCAAATAGTGAGTGACGTTTGTGAAGAACGCAACGCCACCATCCTTGAGATGGAAGGGGGCGGCGATCACTTCCATCTCTTGGTTGCGGTTGACCCTCAATACGGGATTCACCGATTGGTGAAACAGATCAAGGGTAGAAGCTCTTTCGTTCTGCGGGGTAATTTTCCAGAACTGAAAACACGTCTACCGACGTTATGGACAAACAGCTACTTTGTAGCCACTGTTGGTGGCGCACCGTTAGCTACTATCAAACAATACATTGAACAACAGAAGGGAAAATAGTTGGAAGCCGAAGCCACCATCCTGAAAACACTCAAAGTCCGCGTCAAGGACAAGCACGCTGCTGTCCTAAAGCAGTGGGCATTCGAGTGTAACCAAGTTTGGAATGAAGCTAATGCAACCACCGCAGACTACAGCTATGTTCCTGTTGCGGGTGTTGGTTGGATTCGTAACACCTTCACGGCATTCGATCTGCAAAAGGTCATGAAGGGTTTCAATGGCGAACGGGGCTTCACATTGCACTCGCAAACCATTCAAGAAGTCATTGCCACCCACGCTAAAGCCCGCAAGCAATTCAAGACGGACAAGCTACGCTGGCGTGTGTCTGGCGGTAGCCGTCGTTCACTGGGCTGGATTCCATTCAAATCAGGTGCTGCTGTGTGGAAGAATGGGCAAGTTCGCTACAACAAGCATTTTTTCAAGGTATTCGATAGCTACGGCTTGTCACAATATGCTTTCAGGTCTGGCTCTTTCACGGAAGATGCGCGGGGACGTTGGTATTTCAATGTCGTGGTGCAAGTTCCCGTTGTTGAAGTCGCAGGGCGCGGTGAAGTCGGGATTGATCTTGGTCTGAAAGACACTGCCACTTGTAGCAACGGTTTAAAACTGGAATCAAAGCCGTTCTACCGCAACGCTGAACAGCAACTGGCGGTAGCCCAACGCGCCAACAAAAAGCAGCGCGTCAAGGCTATCCACGCCAAGGTTAAAAACCGCAGGGCTGACCACCTGCACAAGTTCACCACCCAACTGGTGCGTGAAAACTCATTGATCGTTGTCGGCAACGTCAGCAGTAAGGCACTCATTAAAACCAATATGGCTAAGTCTGTATTGGATGCCGGGTGGTCAATGCTGAAAACACAACTTGATGCAAAATCGAAAGCGATGCAAGGCGTGTTTCTCGAAGTCAACGAAGCGTACAGTACCCAAGCTTGTTCGAGTTGCGGAAGTATTTCTGTCAACAGTCCGAAAGGTAGAGCAGGACTTGGAATAAGAGAATGGACATGCCCCGACTGTGGGGAGCTGCACGACAGAGATGTCAATGCAGCCCGGAACATTCTCACGGCAGGACATTGCCGTCTCGCAGGAGGAATCCCCCGGCTTTAGCCGTGGGGAGGATGTCAACTTGCGCAACCGCAGCGATGGGGTAAACCTCCATCAGCACAACCGCTTGCACCCTTATTATTTGGTGTATATCGGTATGGATGGGGAAATCCTCGCTGATCATACTGAGGTCAAAACCCTGCTGGATCTGACCCGCAGCAGTTGCAAAGGGCGTTCTGAGCCGTTACAGGAGGTTTGTCAGCGTTTTAATCAGCACACTGATGATGGGCGCAATATGCAGGTGTGTTCCGACTTGTTGAGTATGGCGATTCGTTCGATGATTGAGGTTAAAGAGGACAAGGATTTGGATAGCCTGTTTTCCGGGGGTAAAACCACGGCGTTGCTGAATACCATTTCCGGGTTGGAGGACTTCGAGCTGATTGCGTTTTTGGTGATTCAGGGGGGCGCATGAGTGCTTTGTTTGAGTATCCGGCGGCGGCGAAGTTTGGGCGGGTGTTGCCCAAGAACAAGATGTATGAGCGGGCGAAACCCAGCCCCAAGGTGAGAAGCCTGTTTGTGGAGCAGGTCGGGCAGATGGTTTGGCAGTACAAACTGGCGACTGAAACGGTTAACCTGCTGGCGACGGCGGCGGTGCCGGAAATTCAGGTTTTTGCGCTAACGCTGAAGGCGGGTGAGCTGCATACTGATGTGCTGCGTTGTATTGATCAGGCGATTCCGTTGCCTATCCTGTTTGAGTTGCGGGATGGGGATAAGGTGAAGGTGATGGCGGCTTATAAGCGTCCGAGTGAGGTGGATGCTGGTAAGTGGGTGGTGAGCGATTATTTTGCCAGCGAGTGGTTGGCTGCTGATACGTCGCGCCAGCCGTTGCCGGTGGTGCTGGATTTGGGTGTTTTGTATGGACGGCTGCTGGCTCCGCTGTTACCGTTTGCTGCCCGGCCTGCTGAGGGTTTGCAGGCGCAGGTGGCGCGGCTGGAGTTGATCCGTGCCAAACAGCGTGAGCTTGAGAAGTGCCGCAATAGCTTGAATAAGGAAAAACAGTTCAATCGCAAGGTAGCGATCAATGCGGAAATCCGCACCTTGACCCAGGAACTGGAAAGATTGATTGGTTAAAAAATAAAGGATGCCCGATGGATAAGTTGAAGATGCACTCCCCGAATCTGACGCAGGATAATATGGCGCGTATTCGTGAGTTGTTTCCCGGTTGTGTGACGGAGGCGCAGGGTGAGGATGGCCAGTTGCGGCTGGCGGTGGATTTTGACCAGTTGCGGCAGGAGTTGTCCGAGTCCATCGTGGAGGGGGCGCAGGAGCGCTATCATCTGAACTGGCCGGGCAAGCGGGAGGCGTTGCTGACGGCGAATGCGCCGATTGCCAAGACCTTGCGCCCGTGTCGGGAGGAAAGTGTTGACTTCGACACCACGCAGAATCTGTTTATCGAAGGGGATAATCTGGATGCGCTGAAGCTGTTGCAGGAAACCTATCTCGGCAAGGTCAAGATGATCTACATTGACCCGCCGTACAACACCGGCAACGACTTCATCTACGAAGACGACTTCGCTGAAAACACCGACGAATTCCTCAAACGCTCCAACCAAAAAGACGCAGACGGCAACCGCCTTGTCGCCAATACCGAATCCAACGGACGCTTCCACTCCGACTGGCTTTCTATGATCTACCCTCGCCTAAAACTCGCTAAAAATACGCTTGCTGAGGATGGAGTTATATTTATATCTATAGATGATGTAGAAGTGGCTAATTTAATGAAGTTGGCAGATGAGATTTTTGGTTCGGAAAATTTTATCTCTACAATTGCATGGCAAAAGACATTAACTCGGCGAAATGATGCTAAACTAATTTCTAATGCGCATGAACATATTGTAATTTATGCAAAAAATATAAATAATATATCATTTAATAAATTACCACCTGATAACAAACAAAGAGCTACATATACCAATCGTGATAATGATTCTAGAGGGGATTGGTTAGCTATTCCATTTCATGCGCCAAATCTTCGACCAAATTTGACATATCCTATTACTACACCAAGTGGACGAGTTCTAATGCCACCTGCTGGACGTTGCTGGAGTACAACAAAAGAAAAATTCGAGGAATTAAAAGCTGATAATCGTATTTACTTTGGCAAAGATGGCGGCGGAATGGCTCAGCGAAAGAAATTCTGGTCAGAAAGCGATAACGGAATGGTCGCATGGACATGGTGGTCTTATGAGTTCTCAGGGGAAAACAGAGAGGCAACAAAAGAACTAAAAGATATTTTTGACGAAAACAATCCATTTTCTGCCCCAAAACCAACAAAACTTTTGAGAAACTTATTCAATCTTGCTAGTTCAAATCGTAACGAGATAATACTGGATTTTTTTGCGGGGTCGGCGACGACGGCTCATGCGGTGATGCAGTTGAATGCGGAGGATGGAGGGAATCGTCAGTTTATTATGGTTCAGCTTCCTGAGCCTACACCAGAAAAGTCAGAGGCGCGTAAAGCGGGTTATGACAATATTGCAGAAATCAGTAAAGAGCGGATTCGTCGCGCCGGTAAAAAGATAAAAGAATCACTCGCCACAGAAAGCACGAAACCACACGAAAACGATTTATTCGATGACCCTTCCGACTCTTCCGTGGTTAAAAAAGACTTGGACATCGGTTTCAGGGTGCTGAAGGTGGATACCTCGAATATTGAAGATGTGTATTACACACCGGATGAAATCAACCAAGATCAACTCGGCATGTTCACCGACAACATCAAAGCCGACCGTACCCCCGAAGACCTGCTCTTCCAAGTACTGCTAGACTGGGGCGTAGACCTCACCCTACCGATCCGCAAGGAAATCATTCAGGGCAAAACTATATTCTTCGTCAACCACGAACCCTACGACCTTATCGCCTGTTTCGACAAAAACATCACCGAAGACCTGATCCGCGAACTCACCCAATACCAACCCCTGCGCGTCGTCTTCCGCGATAACGGCTTTGCCTCCGATGCCGTCAAAATCAACGCCGAACAGTTATTCAAACAAATGTCACCGGGTACGGATGTGAAGGCGATATGAGCAAGGAAAAGCCTAGCAGCAAGGAAAGTAGTAAGGAATTCCCGGATGCTGCGGGCTTTTCGGTACAGAACCTCTGGTACATGCGTCAGTTTTTCATGGAGTACAAAGAGCAGGAAAAACTCCAACCACTCGTTGGAGAAATTTTTTCCTTCATGGGCAGTCAATATCGGCTGGAGGTGGCTTGTGTCAGTAATCTAAGAAAGAAAACAAGCATTTAAGAAAGCATTTAAGAAAGAAAGCCAATGAAACTGAAGTTCAAGATACAACCCTACCAAACGCACGCGGTGACATCCGTAGTGGATTGCTTTGCCGGTCAGCCGAATCTGTCGGGTGTGAAATACCGCATCGACACCGGCGCAGACAAAACACGCTCCGGCCATACCCAGCCGCGTAACCTCGAACTGGATGGCTTCAAAAATTCGGAACTGACGCTAACCGGGACGCAATTGCTGCAAAACATCGTTAACGTGCAAAAACACCAGAACCTGCCGCTGTCGGACAAGCTGGTATCCAGCCCCGCCTGCAAGCTGAATCTTGACGTGGAAATGGAAACCGGCACCGGCAAAACCTACTGCTACATCAAGACTATTTTCGAGCTGAACCAACAGTACGGCTGGAGCAAGTTCATTATCGTCGTGCCCAGTGTCGCGATTCGCGAAGGGGTGCAGAAATCGCTGCAAATGACCGCAGAGCATTTCACCGAAACTTACGGCAAGAAAGTCCGTGCGTTCATCTACAACTCCAAACAGTTGCACCATCTGGAAAGCTTTTCCTCAGATGCGGGCATTAATGTCATGGTTATCAATATTCAGGCATTCAATGCAACCGGGCAGGATAACCGCCGCATTTACGACGAGCTGGATGACTTCCAGTCGCGCCGCCCGATTGACGTGATCAGCAAGAACCAGCCCATCCTGATTCTGGACGAACCGCAGAAAATGGAAGGCAAGAAAACACTGGAAGCCTTGGCAAAGTTTAATCCACTCATGATTCTGCGCTATTCCGCCACCCACAAAACTACCCATAACAAGATTCATCGGCTGGACGCGCTGGATGCCTACAACGAAAAGCTGGTCAAGAAAATTGCCGTGCGCGGCATTGCGGTGAAAGGTTTGGCGGGAACCCATGCCTATATTTATCTGGAGTCGATTGAGATTTCCAAACAAGCCCCGATTGCCCGCATCGAACTGGAAGTGAAGCAAAATAACGGCATCAAGCGCATTGTTCGTAAGTTGCACAAGGGCGATGACCTGTTTGTCATTTCCAATGAGCTGGAGCAATACAAAGGCTTTGTTATCGCTCAAATCGACGCCAATCAAGATACGCTGGCGTTTACCAATGGCGTCGTGCTGTCTGCCGGGGAAGCAACGGGTGATGTGTCTGAAGCGATGGTACGCCGCATCCAGATTCGTGAAGCGATTAAAGCCCACTTCGACAAAGAACTGTTTCTGTTCAATCAGGGTATCAAGGTACTCACGCTGTTTTTCATTGATGAAGTCGCCAAGTACCGCGATTACAGCCGCGAGGACGAAAAAGGTGAGTATGCGCGTATGTTTGAAGAAGAATACGCAGCCCTGAAACAGGAGCAACTGAGTCAGCTACCGCTGGATGGCGACGCCTATCAACGTTATCTGGAAGGGCTGCCGGTTGAGCGCACCCATAACGGCTATTTCTCCATCGACAAGAAAAAGAAGCAGTTGGTAGACCCTACCGTTAAAAAACGCGGTGAAGAGGCGGGTTTGTCGGATGATGTGGATGCCTATGAGCTGATCCTGAAAGCCAAGGAGCGGCTATTGTCATTTGCCGAGCCGGTACGCTTTATTTTTTCGCATTCTGCCTTGCGTGAAGGCTGGGATAACCCGAATGTATTCGTCATGTGTATGCTCAAACACAGCGACAACAGCATTTCCCGCCGTCAAGAGGTGGGGCGTGGTTTGCGTCTGTCAGTGAACCAGCACGGTGAACGCATGGATCACCCTGCCACCGTGCATGACATCAATGTGCTGACGGTGGTGGCCAGCGAGAGCTACAAGGATTTTGTCACCCACCTGCAAAAGGAAATGGTGGAATCCCTGTCAGCACGACCACGCCAAGCGGATGAAGCCTATTTCACGGGTAAGGTGATCGAAACCGAAAGCGGTACACAGGAAGTCACGCCAGCGATGGCGAAACAAATCTACCGCTATTTGCTGAAAAACGATTACACCGCCGATGATGACCGGATTGCCGAGCCTTACCATGCCGCCAAGGCAGAGGGCACGCTGGCTCCATTGCCGGATGAGTTAAAGCCCTATGCAGAGCAGGTTTTCAAACTGATTGACAGTGTATTCAGTGAATCGCAAATGGCACAGCCGGGCGATGACCGCAAACCCAAGAAAAACCCGTTGAACGATAACTTCAAGAGGCAGGCCTTTCAGGAACTGTGGCATCGCATCAACCGCAAGGCGGTGTATCAGGTGGAATTTGACTCCAAGGAACTGATCGGTAAGGCGATCGGTGCACTGGACACTGAATTACACGTCGCGCCGCTGCAATACACCATTCAGGCCGGAACCCAACACCAGCAAATGACGGATGACAAGCTGAAAGCAGGCAGCAGTTTCAAGCTGGAAAGCACCGCTGTTGAAACCCACCGTGGCAGCGTGCATTCCAGCATCAAATACGACTTGTTGGGTAAAGTGGCTGAACAAACCCAACTAACCCGCCAGACGATCGGTCAGATTCTAGTAGGTATCCAGCCCCTGAAGTTCCAGCAATTCCGGCAAAACCCGGAACATTTTATTGCCGAATGCTCACGCATCATCAAGGAGCAAAAAGCAACGATGGTGATTGAGCATCTTAGTTACGACACGCTGTCTGAGACGCACGACAGCGCCATTTTTACCGCAGGAGCCAGCAAACAGGATTTCACCCATGCAGGGCATAAACTCACCAAGCATATTTATGATTACGTGGTCACTGACTCCAAAACAGAGCGGAGTTTTGTGGCTGAACTGGATACCAGCAAGGAGGTAGTGGTATACGCCAAGCTGCCCAAAGGGTTCCAGATACCGACGCCGGTCGGTGACTATAACCCGGATTGGGCGATTGCTTTTCAGGAAGGCCAGATCAAACACATCTACTTTGTTGCAGAAACCAAGGGCACCATGTCGACGCTTCAATTACGGGAAGTCGAAAAAACCAAAATTAAATGCGCCGATAAGTTCTTTGCCAAAATCAACAGCGAAGCGAAGCAAGAGCAGGTCATATACAAAGTGGTTACAGACTTCACCCAACTGATGGAAATTGTGACCTGAAAGAGAAAGACCGGTATTTGAACGGCGCTCCGGCAGTGGGCTTGCCTTCTCCTCTGCCCTGCGCCTACCGCTGCATCTCCCGTATTTTCTGCTCCGCCGCCCGCAACCACGCCGACTTGCCTTTCAGCCGCCAATCCAGCATGGGCTGCACAATCTGAATGGCACGGTCTTCCGCTTTCAGGTTCTGCGTACCTTCCCAAGCCACCACCCAGACGCAATCCATCTCCGGCTTGACTTCACACTTGCCATTGGCACGCACCCCGCCACAGGGGCCATTGCGAATGGTTTTCGGGCAGTTCATCGGGCAGGACATGCCGGTCGAACCGAGGGTGCATTGCCCACAGGATTGCGAATCAAACAGAAAGCTTTTCGTGGCCTTTTCGACAAACATCAGTGGTTTCTCAACCCGCTGCACCCCGATTTTTTCGACCTGCGGGTACACCTTGACCAGCAGCTGTTCAAAACCGTTATAAAGCACATGCAAAATTCCAGCATGGCGTGCTGACCAGCGCCGCATTTTATACATGGGGAAACACTCCTTCAGTTCAGGCGGCGGGCATCAAGCCCTTGTTGCGGATGATGCTGTCCAGCAATTCGGGGGTGAAGTGGGCTTCCAGTGCAGCGGCTTCCGCATGGGCGCACTCATTAAGATCGCCTGCGCACTCGATGGGGGTCGCTTCGCGCCGCCACTCTTCAATATAATCATCCGTGCCACCCTTGCCAGCGCGCATCGCGGCGCGGTCAATGGCCTCCTGAAAACGGTCACTGAGGACGGCCTTGCCCTTCACCCGCCCGCGCTTGATGATCACCTGTGAAGGAATATCCCGCCAGTAGACCAGAATTTTTTCAGCCATTGTTTATCTCTCGGTTCATATTTCGGTTGATGTCTCGTTGTTCACGTTGCGTTGCCAGACGCTTGTCCTTTGCCAATCCACTTCACCAGACCCGTTTCCAGCTCACCGTAGCCGGTGTGAATCTGCTGAAACTCCAAACCCAGATAAGTGGCAGCGGCCTCTGCTGCCTGCCGCAAAGCCGCATCCTGCGTTTGGGAGAGGTAGACCAGCCGTTTGTAATTCCCGAAGAACTCATCTCTAAGCTGCGGGTACTGGTCGAGTTTCAGGGTTTTTACCACCAGTCGCTGGAAATGACGCGCCAGAAAATCCGTCAGATAAAAACTACCCAGTTCCTCCTCAGCCATCTGCGCAAAGGCACCCTGCCCGGCATAACTCGCATAACAATGCGCGCCCGGCAGACGCTCCACGCCCTCTTCCTCCAGCACCCGATCCAGCAAGCCACCCGTCCCACAATCCATGTACGCCACGAAAATATGCTCGTAGCGTGCACGGTAACGCTGGATTTCAGCACGTACCCGCCCCGGAATATGCTCAGGCCGGTTGTGCAGATCCGCTTCTATGCAACGGATCTTCAGGTGTGTCCAGCCATTCAGCACTTTCAGGTATTGAATCTCACGCGCCAAAGCACCACAGGCAATGACCAATGCCGGTTCCTGTGCGGATTCCAGCATCGGTGCAAGTACCGGTTCAATCGTGGTCATATCTACTCTGTGCTTTACGCAGCACGCCGCTGTTTAACCATCGCTTGCCCGGTGGTCGAGGCAGAAGCCGCATCCCGACAATACGCATCAGCACCGACGGCTTTGCCAAACTCTTCGTTCAAAGGTGCACCACCGACCAGCACGATGTAATCCTCCCGAATACCCTTTTCGATCAGGGCATCAATCACCACTTTCATGTACGGCATGGTCGTCGTCAGCAGCGCTGACATCCCCAGAATATCCGGCTTGTGTTCTTCCAGTGCCTCCAGGTATTTCTCCACCGAGTTATTGATACCAAGATCAATCACTTCAAAACCGGCACCTTCCATCATCATCGTGACCAGATTTTTACCGATGTCATGGATGTCGCCCTTGACCGTACCAATCACCATTTTACCAATCGGTTTGGCACCGGTTTCTGCCAGCAAAGGCCGCAGGATACCCATACCGCCTTTCATCGCGTTCGCCGCCAGCAGCACTTCCGGTACAAACAGAATGCCATCCCGGAAATCGATCCCGACAATCCGCATCCCTTCTACCAGCGCTTCGGCCAACACCTTGTCTGGCCCCCAACCCCGCCCGAGCAGGATATTGGTGCCTTCCATAATTTCGTCTTTCATGCCGTCGTACAGATCGTCATGCATCTGTGCCACCAGCTCATCATCCGGCAAATCGGCCAGAATCAGCTCATCACCATCATCGTAATCATCAGCCATCGTTTTTCACCTCTCGTAAATTCAACTAATACGGTCAATTTATGTGTACGGATTAATAGTTTTTGTCGGGGAAAGCCGCTTTGCCACGAGCGATAAAGTCCAACAGGGCTTCATCAATCGCCGGATCCAGCGCAGGTTCTTCATATTCGGAAAGCTTCTGCTTCCACTGCTTGTTGGCGCGTTGCGCTGCGTCCAGCCCGCCCTCTTCAAGCCACTGCTCGAAGCTGTTATTGTCCGCGAGTGTCGAGCGGTAAAACGCCGTTTCAAAATTAGCCTGCGTATGCGCCGAACCCAGAAAATGCTTGCCGGGGCCGACTTCACGGAAGGCATCCATCGCCTGGCCGTTTTCACTCATGTCCACCCCACCGAGCAACACCGACATCATATTTGCCTGGTCTACGTCCAGCATGAACTTTTCATAGCCCATCACCAGACCACCTTCCAGCCAGCCTGCCGTATGCAACATGAAATTAACACCCGCCAAAGCAGCGGTTTGCAAGGTATTGGCCGCTTCATACGCCGCCTGTGCATCCGGCAGTTTGGAAGCACACAAGCCCCCCCCGCTACGGAACGGCACGTTCAAACGCCGTGCCAGTGCCGCCACCGTATACATGACCAGACTCGGTTCTGGCGTCCCAAAGGTCGGCGCACCGGATTGCATCGACACCGCACTCGCGAACGTACCAAACACCACGGGCGCACCGGGGCGCACCATTTGCGCGAACGCCATCCCGGCCATCGCTTCGGCCAGAATCTGGGTCGCCGTACCGGCAACCGTCACAGGAGACATCGCACCGGCCAGGATAAACGGTGAAATCACCGTCGCCTGCATGTTACGCGCATAAACCTTGAGCGCACCGAGCATGGTGTCGTCATACGTCATCGGCGAGTTGGCATTGATCAGGCTGGTGGTGACACAGTTGTTCTGGGCGAAGTCATCACCAAACACAATCTTCGCCATGTCGACGGTATCTTGTGCCCGCGAGAAATGCGTGACCGACCCCATGAAAGGTTTGTCACTGTATTTGAGGTGGCTATAGATCATGTCAAAATGGCGCTTGTTGACCGGCAGATCAACCGGCTCACAGACGGTACCGCCGGAGTGATGCAAGCCCGGACTCATGTAGGCCAGTTTGACAAAATTACGGAAATCTTCAATCGAGGCATAGCGCCGCCCGCCATCGATGTCACGCACAAACGGCGAACCGTAAGCAGGCACCAACACGGTACGCTTGCCACCGATAATGGTGCTGCGTTCCGGGTTGCGCGCATGTTGGGTAAATTCTACCGGTGCGGTTGCCTGAATAATGGAGCGGCACAAACCCCGCGCAAAACGCACCCGTTCGCCGCTGACATCCGCGCCCCCTGCTTTCAGGATTTCCAGGGCTTCTGGGTCATCACGGAAATCAATACCAATTTCTTCCAGCAGGGTGTCCGCGTTATACTCGATAGTCGCCAGCGCTTCTTCGCCTAGCACCTCAAAATACGGGATTTTGCGCTCGATGAATGAAGACTCTTTGGTCTGGGAAACTTGTCGGGATGCATGCTTTCCGCTGCGGCCACCGCCACCTCGGCGTGCTGGTCTTTCACTCATGGTTTTTGCTCCACCTACCGGAATGTTAATCCTGAAATAGTAAATAGCGTTGACTGAACAGTCAATCAATTTGAAGTGCTAATGGAGAAATATAAGGAGCGGATGAAGAACACACAGAACATCCGTGCGAATTCAGCCGTTTGAACAGCCTCGATCCGGACTTTTGTTCAGAAAAAATTTTATCAGTTTTTTATCCCGCTGCAATTGATCAGCAGCAAAGCACAAGGAAAATACGTCAAGCGTCATTGCTTGCATGACAAATTCCGGGTCAGCTTTTAATGCTCCGCTGGCCAGACTGACGGCTCCGGGGTAGTTGTCTTTGACTGCCGCCAGAATGACCTCAGGGTCACCGTACAAGGGGTTATTTGCGCCAATATCAACCAACAGAATACCGACCCTGCTCACGGCTGCAAGCACTACTTCCTTGTCCCGTTTCAAGGTATCATGCACGTATAACAGGCTATGGGCGTCTTTTTTGATGGCGGCAAGTGCAACATCCTTGTCTTTTTTGAATATGTCGTCAAGCGCGTAAAGGGCACCAGGGTCATTATTCACTGTGGCAAGGGCAGCCATTTTTTCAGGATTGAACGGAGTGCAAGCTAGCAGGGAACCCAGTAGGGACAGCAGGGGGAACTGAACCAGTGCATCTGTTTTCACGGTGAGTTTTTCGCCTCCATCATTTACAGAGAATTAAGGATAGCACCGCCATCAGCCGCAGACTACAATCAAACCTTTGATCTCCAATGCCTGTAGATGTATGACTAACACTGCCTATTTTTTTCAGATCACGCCTCCACTAAACAATAAACTGGCGGCAATTGATGCCTTGCTCGACGAATCCCGGCAATTGCGCGTGCAAAAGCCTGACTACTGGGCGGCGATCCAGCAAAAGCTCCGTGCCGAATGGACGTATGACAGTAATGCCATTGAAGGCAGTACGCTGACGCTGGGTGAGACTATTTTTTTTCTGCAGGAAGGGTTAACGGTTGAAGGCAAGCCGTTTAAGGATTTTTTGGATGCACGCAATCATGCCGAAGCGATTGACATGCTGTTTGATGTGGTAGCCCAGAAGCGCCTGATCAGTGCAGGCTTGATTAAGGAAATCAACGCACTGCTACTGGCGGGGGTACAATCGACACCTGCACTGGACACGCAAGGTCGCCGAGTTCAGAAACCTGCCACACCGGGACAATACAAAACACAGCCGAATCACGTATTGCAGCAGGATGGCTCCATCCACCACTACATTGAACCGCTACAGGTTCCTCTGGAAATGCAGCAACTGTGTGACTGGGTGAATAACCAGCTTGGCCAGCAGCATGCCGTGCTGGTGGCAGGCGTGGCGCATTACAATATGGTGAGAATTCACCCGTTTGATGACGGGAACGGGCGCGGAGCACGGATTCTGATGAATCTGATTCTGCTGATCCAAGGCTACACACCCGTGATCGTGCGTAATGCCAAACGGCGACTTTACTTGCAGACCCTTGCGGCAGCGGATGATGGGGATATGCTGCCATTTTTACTGTTCATCGCCGACTCGATGCTCGATACCCAGCAAATGATTGTTGGCGCATTACGCTGAAAATTACTCAACGATTGGCGGACAACCCCGTCAGACCAAAAGTATCTACTATCCCAAACAAGTTTTCAGTTCATTTAAATCACGATCCATTCGGGTTGGGAACCCAGCTTTCAGGGCAATGGAGACTGCAATGCTTTGATCAGACGCTGCATTTCCTGTTCTGAGCGTCGGGACGCCAGATTGACACCGGATAACATGCCCAGTCGCAAAGGCACTTGCACCTCATCCACAACCTCGCGGTAGACAGGAATGACTCGATACTGGCTTTCGCGCAGCCCCATGTACTGAGCCATGAGGCCTTCAAAACTAGCCAGCTCATTATGAACCGATTTCTGAGAAACAATCACAACCGTACGTTTTGCACGGGTCATGCCAGTGCGCTCACTATCCAGTTGGGCTACCCCCGCCACAGCAATATCGCGTTGTGAAGCCACTTTCAGGTTATGCCGAATCAAGGTCGGGATCAGTTCATCCTCAACCCAAACCAGATCATCGTTGTCTGCCGGTTGCAACAAGTAACTGACATATACATCAAAGTCGTAAAGCCCGCCACTGTCGACAGCAGCAACATCAGGCAGATAAGCCTCCTTACGGCCAGCCCGATAGAGAGCAACTGGAAAATTGTCCTGCAGGGCGCATTGAAAAAAAGGCGATTGTTGCAGGTGGTTTTGCTGTGCTTCGGCCCTGACTTGTTGCTGGACATAATTAAACAGTTCAAACACTCGGACAAAACCGTCATGGCTGAGAATCCCTCCCTGCAAACCGGCCAACAGATGCTTGGTAAACAGGCTGTGATTCTCGCCAAATAGAATAGCCGAAGTCTCATTTTCCAGCGATGATGCAACAATCGCCCGTCCCTGTCCGCTGCCCAACTGCTGATAATAGTGTTCATCAAAACCCTGCTTCAGCAGTGGCTGGTCTCCAGACTTGGGTTGGCCTATCCCACCGGCATGACAACAGTCAAACACCACCACCAGTTTACGGGCTGGAATCCGGCGCAAGCACTCTGAAAGTTCTGCTCCCGAAATAACATTGTCTAGCCGACTGCCATCGATAAAACGTGCATCTACCGGCAACAGATAAGTCTGCTCCTGCCCACCCTCCGCCACCCGTCCGCCATGACCGGAATAATAGAGGGTGACAATGCTGTCAGTCTGGGTATGCTGCGCCAACCAGTCCAGAGCATTGCGCAGGTTGACAGCCGTTGCATCGTCGTCTTGCAGCACCAGCACATTTCTAGCCGGATAGGCACAATAATCCGGATTCAACAGTAGCTGGTAAACAGCTTCCGCATCCCGGATCACAGCCGAGCTAAGCGGCGTCAGATGTGAGTAAGCGGCAATACCGATAACTAGTGCGAAATGATGATTAGCCTGCATGGCGCTCTCTCCATGGTCAGAAATAATACTCGCTGGGTAAAGCGAACTCACGAGCCAGTTCTTCGATTTCGACAGTGGCCGAGGTGTCTTGGTCTGGCTGGACATCAAGATTGCGGGGTACCTGCAACGCTTGCTCCACTTGCCCTTCGGCCATCAATATCGAAAACCAGAACCGGCGGGCATAGCGCCCGATCATTTCCGCCCGATCCAGACGGTTGACAATACTGCGAGCATTATACCAGTCGCTTTCTTCCTGGAAGTAACGACGCAAACTCCGACCAGTAAACATACCGTGAATCATGCCTTCAAAAAGGATCTTGGTGGCTATTTCCGGCTCCATGGCTCGATCCGGCTCATTCAGCAAATCAACTTCCAGGCGTTCGGCAAAACGCCGGTAATTATTCGCCCAAGTCAGTTGTACATAACCACGTCCATAATAGACTTGCCCAGTCTCCGGGTCAGATAAGCCATACGGACGGCCACGACCCAAACCATATTCAGCAATCGGCTGCATGGTGTGTGCAGTTTCATGAAAAGTGGTCGCCAGAATATAGGCCAGCCAACGGGTATCTGTCAGTTCTCGGTTTTCCCATTCATTCAGCAAAGTTTCTAGGCCATCGACCTGGGTTTGCATCAGACGCCCAGCAAACAGGTGTTGACGGACATGATCATAAAAAGTACTACGTTCCATAATGGACTCCTCGGTTGTCAGACATGCAAACGCTGGAACAAGGGCGCATCCACTAGTTCCAGCAAGGGTTCATAATTAACAATGCGCTGCTGCAATTCATCCTGTTCACCATTGGCAACATCCTGCCATAGGGGTGGGCCGGGTCGCTGCTCAGGATCCGCAGGCGCTTCTTCGGTGCGGAAAATATCGGGAGGAAACAGCAGGTCATATAACTGTGCTTCGTCTCCCGGTTCAGGGGGTAGCAAAGCCGGATCCCGGATAGGAGCCAACCGCCGTGCAGGTAACAGGTTGATGCGGGGGGACTGTCCGGTGCCTCCCGGTGTCTGCTGCACTGTGATGCTCTTCAGGCAAGAGGGCGTCCCATCCGGTGCTGTGCGCAGACCGCGTAGCGTAATGCCATGCAGGCAGTTATGAGTTTCTATCTGTATATCCTCCAGATGCAGGCCGTCCATGAAGCCATCCGCTGAGAAAATACCTTGCAATTGGCCGACATGATCACGCTGGATGTCGGTGGTGGAACAGATACTGACATTCTTCAGCGTGCCCTTATTCAAGGCATGACGACCCTCAAAGCGTTCGGCGGAGCGTAACGGAGAGCCAGGTTTGCCCGCATACAGTTGAATCCCGTCATGGTGGGCTTCCTGACTGGCGGCATACAAATCCTCAATCCGGATGTTTTCTCCATAGAAGCCATCGCCAGCCAAACGTAAACCATCCTCGCTAAAACGACGGATAGTGATATTTTTAAAGCGCAGGTTTTTGCCAGAAGCGACAAAAGCCATCATGACATCTTCGAATATCAGATTTTCCAAGGTGCAGTTGTCACCGTTGATGCGCAAGGAAATAGCATGTTTGCCGGTGAATTTCAGGTTGCGCAGGGTGACATTGTCGGCGTTGATGACGATGGTGAAGTTGAGTCCCCGGTTGGGGGGTGGCGGACGTGGGTCAGCGATGGTTGCTAATTTAGTAACATCTGAAACAATTTGATATCTATCAAAATTAATAACCATGCTCCCACTATACATACCAGCTTTAAGCTTTATGTATTTATTGTCTGAATTGAAAAATTCAAATGGTAAAAAAGAACTTTCTAACATGGAATTTCCTTTAAATATGTTAACCAATTTGCTTAACGACACAAGAAAAACTCATTTTATACTTACCCAAGTATCTTTTTCTATTAGCAACGCTGAATAAATAGGATGAAAAATACTCATCCAAATTAACATTATTACATTCACTAAAATTAACGCTAGAACATGTGCCATCAAGCTCGTAATCATCTCTTGACTGCATAGGGATGTGTATACATCCTGTCTTCATATTAACGATTAGAGATTTTTTATTCTGAGTATTTATTTTTATTATTATTTTTCTATCTTTAGCCAAATCTATCTCTTTCTCGAAAGCTTGAGTCATCGAAATTTTTTCTTCGATATCTTTTAAAAAATCTTTCAATACATCAATACTATTTGAGTAGCTCTCTTCTTTTTTATTGCAAAAATCATCGGCTAATGATCTAAAAGTATTTTTACATATAGATGATTCAAGTTTATTATCATTTTCTTGTTCTTTGACTACAAAAGAAAGGCTAGTTCCTTGATATGCCAAAACACTTTCTTTATTACCAAAAACATTTATTTCCATTCTTAAATTTGGCTCTCTAAAAATATAAGAACCCACGTAGTGATCACCATCTTCATATAAATCATTATATTTTATATCAGATTGAAATTTCATTTCAAAAGCCATGTCAAATACTCCTATTAATTAGCTCTTAAACATCTAAATCCAATTTCAGATTCTCTACCATTTGCGATATAGTAACTACGAAAAACTGAGTAGGATCTTTTATAATTAAACAAAAAACCTCCTCCTCTAATAACTACTTTATCTGAATCTCCTTTGTTAAGTGAGAGGCCATAAAAAAATGTTTTTATATTTGCTTCTGATGAGGATATCCCTTTAGAAAGAGTCCACTCTGAAACATTTCCTGTTAAACCTACCATGCCCCTATTACTATCTTTTTTTAAATTATGAATAGAAATTGGTCCCTCGGCAGGACGATCAATGTTAAAGTCAAATGAGTTGGGGATTTCACTTCCGGATGGGAAAAGTCTTCCTTCAAGATTCTTTGCTACATACTCCCATTCAACCTCAGTTGGTAGTCTTTTTCCTTGCCATTCGCAAAAATCTCTTGCCTCATAGAAGCTTATCCAGTTGGTTGGTATGGATTTTAATTTTTCATCACAAGCATCATACACAATATTATCTCTACACGAATTTGATCTTATACAAAAACAATAGGCTTGATTAGAAACTTCATATTTGTCAATTTTAAATGATTTTATTGAATAAATTTCAAAATTCTCTTTGCTTTCAAATAGAGCTGAAGCATCATTCTTTTTAAAATAAAGATTTCCAGAATCAAATGGTATCATTGGTGTAAGTTTTTCCGACATCCATAATAAATATTTAAGATAAAGAGATAAATATGAGAAATATAAAAATACGACAACAATTAATATTAAAATTGGCTGAAGCCATTGAAAAATCTTTTTTCGCAAAGAAAATTTATAACTAGCCTCCAAGAAATCAATTATAATGACATCTATACCAATCTCTAACGACTTCATATCAGAGTACCATTTTTTTGCTAATTCAACTTCAATATCATCCAAGTAACTTGCTTTTTCTTTTAATGTCCTAAATCTTAATGCTCTCTGGTATAATCTTCTTCTTTCTTCTTCAATACCTCTATATTTCTCAACCCACTCACCTAAAATTTTCCAATGCTCTATTAATGATTCATGACAAATATCAACTATAACATTAGAGCTTACGATGTCTTCATTAGTAGTTAACAATCTATTATCAACTAGTAGATGCAGAGTTTCATCAAAAATAAAACCATTATCATCACTCATAACTTCAGAAATTAGTAGTCGCCTGCTCGTATTAGGGCGTCTATTATCATCATCATAACTATCACTAAAATTAATTAATTTAATAAATATCCCTTTAGCAGTTATCTTATGTTGATTACTTGGAAGGTTTCTGAAGATTATATCTGCATGTTTTGATATGGCAGCTTTCAGACCTACTACTGATCCAGTATCATCTTTAATTTCTTCATACTTAGAAAGTGGAATCCATTTCAATTGTCGTTCTTTCCATAAAATCCTCATTGTTATCTGTATAAATGGAAGAATACCAGGTTCATCTCCTGCATCGGATAAAAGGCGTTCTACTAGAATCGGATCAATATAAACATTTTTGCTAAGAGCAGGATTTACGATAGCTGATTTTAGTTCTTCTTTTGTTAAAGCTTTTATAGATTTTTGGTGATTCTCAGTTAGCCCAGAAATCTTACTATTCGTTAAAAAATGATAAAAATCCGCTCTGAATGTGAAGATCAAATAAACTTGACTTAATTTATTTATTTTTAAGATAGTCTCAAAGAACTCAGAGTTCTCATTATTTTCATCTTGAAATACTTCTTCTAATTGATCGATAAAAAGTAGAAGCTTACTGTTTTTATTTTCTCTTAACAGGTTTCTTATAGTTAAATCTTCATCAATTGCTATACTTTCTCCTAGAATTGCTTTTAATTTTGAAAATGGTTTATTTTCAGGATGTTCTAATATTTTTATTAACCAACCATCTTTATCTACTTGATACTGCTTCGATAATAATTTAGGCAAGATCCCGGCATGAACCAAAGATGACTTACCAGAGCCAGATGCACCCACAATAAAGAGGCATCTCTCGTCAAGCAAGAATTGCGTGTAGTTTCGTATAATTTGCTCTCTGCCATAAAAATAATCTTTTTGTTCTGAATAAAACTTGGAAAGACCTGGATAAGGAGGTTCAATAAAATCATTTTCTAACAAAGGTAATGACGAGCTTTCCAGCAGTCTTTCGATAGCATTATTTTCAACATCTGAGCTTGATAAATCCAGACCCACCAAGAATTTCAATCTAAGAGGAAGCTCGATTTTTTGTCGAAAAACAGGAATAATTGGATATTTGTTCTGATTGATTGCAACTTCATGAGCCATAAATTCAAAGAATGCATTTTCAGGATCGGATAAATACTCTGGAGAAAGTATTAGAAGAATACGTCGACTATTTTTGGCGGCACTCTCCATTTCCTTAATCTTAGGAGCACCCAGTTGATACTGACATTTTGAATGATGCTTTTTACCATGCCCGTCCAAAATAGGAATTAAAAAACCATTGACCCAAGCAGCATCACTTTCCGCATAGGAAATATAATAATCATATTCGTACTCATACCCATTCTGAGTACCCATAATAAAAGCCCCATTTCATGCACTCGTCCCCTGAGTGCGACTCGCCGGCCCTGGCTAATTAACACAAATCAAGCCATCTCAGATCGTAAACGGTTTTTGCCCATCATATTCAGGATCTTTCACCCCGACCATCCAATGATTCGGTGACTGGTAAGACGGCATCTGCGCCAGGATATGCCGATGGAAACGATCATAATTTCCCTTAAAACCACCGTTATCCCAGGAACGCTTTAAGGCTGCCGTAAATGCACCGTTATTCACGCCATCATAGGAGTACTGATTATCCTGACAACCGGACAACAACCGCACACTTGCCGTAATCTCCCTGTTCCGGACATCACTATGCACCGGCTGCAAAGCCTCATAGCTGGCTCGATGCCGACGATAAACCTCCTCAGCCTGCTGATAGGGGAGAAAACGTGGCACAGCATCCGTATCTGGCTGCTGCGGTAAGGGCTCACCTGGTTTTAACACAGTACCACTGTGGCAACTATCAGAAATGACCAGTATCCGAACACCGGCCTTGAAACCGATCCAGAGCACATACAATTCATCGTCGATCAGCTGCCCGTCATACAAACACCAAGTTTCATCCAGCAGATCATCCTCGTCGCGATTCCGATCTGGCAAACGCCCACCATGCCCCGAATAGGTCAACAGAAAAATATCACCCTTCTGTAACTCAAAAGCCGCTCGCCGTACAGCGATAATCACTGCATCACGTGTAGCCTGAGTGGTGAGTAAGCATTGCGTCTGAAATCCTTGCTGCCCAGCAATTTTTTCAAGATCACCCGCATCATTTTCACAACCCTTTAACACACCGGAGGAACCATAATGTGCCGGGTCAAATTGATTCAATCCAATGTGTAGAGAAATACCCTTAGACATACACCCTCCCTTGAATTTCTCAAAGTATTAGAAATACTATTCAAATATAGACCAAAAATCATGTATTGGTCTATATTTATTCAGAATACGTGTATTTTTTAGACAAATAACTCCCCTATTTAGGGGATCAGGATATGGAAAAGTTCGTGCTGTTTAAGAAAACCACTCCCCTATCTAGGGTATAGACAGTTAGCACGTACTCTGATGGCATTTCAGTGTATCATCCTCTCTCTGAGATAATCCAAACCAACAACACATGCCATTACCCGTCGAAACCATTCTCCCCACTCTGCAACAACAGTTGTCCGTGCGCCACGAAGTCGTGCTGGAAGCACCACCCGGCGCGGGTAAAACCACGCGGGTGCCACTGGCTCTGCTGGATGAACCGTGGCTGGTAGGCAAGAAAATCCTGTTGCTGGAGCCACGCCGGATTGCGGCACGTTCCGCTGCACATCGCATGGCCAGTCTGTTGAATGAAGCCGTTGGACAGACCGTCGGCTATCGCATGCGCCTTGATACCAAGGTCAGCCAGCACACCCGCATCGAAGTCATCACTGAGGGTATTCTCACCCGTATGCTGCAAAATGACCCGGCGCTGGAGTCAGTCGGTCTGGTCATTTTTGATGAATTTCATGAGCGCAGTCTGGATGCTGATCTGGCCTTGAGCCTGTGCCTGCAAGGTCGTAGCCTGTTCAGAAATGATGAAACTACTACCGATCCGTTAAAAATCCTCGTCATGTCGGCCACCTTGGACAGCCACGCCATTGCGCAATTACTGGACGATGCTCCACTGGTGAGCAGCGAAGGCCGCGCCTATCCGGTAGACCTGATTTACGGGCATGCCAGCCAGCCGAGAGAAAGAATAGTCGAACGCATGACGACGACTATCCAGCAAGCACTCACCGCGAACCCGACCAGCAGCGTGCTCGCTTTCCTGCCGGGGCAGGCCGAAATCCAGCGCACTACCGAAGCTTTGTCCAACTGGCTGCTGGAACGCAAAATCAACGGTATTCACCTCTACCCTCTGTTTGGTAATTTGTCGATTGAAGAGCAGCAGCAGGCCATCGCCCCCCTGTCCGGTGCACAAGCCAATGACCAAAAGGTGGTGCTCGCGACCAATATCGCCGAAACCAGCCTGACCATCGAAGGCGTGGATATCGTGGTCGATTCCGGTCTGGCACGCGCACCCACTTTTAACCCGTCCACCGGGATGACCGGCTTGCAGACCGTGCGTATTTCTGCCGCCGCCAGCATCCAGCGTGCCGGACGGGCAGGGCGGTTACGTCCGGGCAAATGCTACCGCCTTTGGTCAGAAAGCCAACAGCAACAATTGGCCGCACACACCACCCCGGAAATACTCACCGCTGACCTCGCACCGCTGGCATTGCAGTTATTGCAATGGGGCGTGGATAACCCGGCTGAATTACGCTGGCTGGATGCACCACCGAACGGGGCATGGCAGCAAGCGCTTGACCTGCTGCAAGCGCTCGGTGCGCTGGAACACAAGGGCAAAGCCCGAGTGCTGACCACGCACGGACGCGCCATGACTACCCTGCCCGTCCACCCGCGTCTGGCGCATTTGCTGCTCAGTGGTGCCTGCCATGACCAGCGCCAACTGGCCAGCCAACTGGCCGCGATTCTGTCTGAACGTGGTCCATTGGGGCGCGACCAGCCGGACATCAGCCTGCGGATTGACCTGCTGAACGGTGATAGGGCTTGCCCTGCCCAGCACCGGGGCTGGTTACACCGCACGCGCCAACTGGCCGGGCAATTTGACGAACAACTCCAACAACTGGATAAGTTCACTCACCCCACCGACCTTACCAAACTGGCCCACCCACCGGCTTATCTGCTTCAGCCAGAGCAGGCCATCGCTTACCTGCTCGCTTGCGCTTACCCCGACCGGATTGCCCGGCGGCGTCACTCCGGTGGCTATCAGCTGAGTAATGGGCGCAGTGCCCATCTGTCCGGGCAACATGCACTCGGGAATAGCGCATGGCTTGCGGTCGCAGAAGTCAGCAGTATGAGCGGTAAAGGTGACCTGATTCACTCGGCGGCGGCATTGGACGAAAGCCTGTTTGAGACAGCTTTAAAAGAGAACATTCAACCGATCACCCTCGCCGAATGGGACAAACAGGCCAAGCGCTTTGTCGCCGAGGAGCAGTACAAACTGGGTGAGCTGATTCTACGCAAAACCCGCCTGAACCAGGTGCCAATAGCTGCCAAAAGAGCCGCTCTGGTCGCGCATATCCGGCAAACAGGGCTGGATTTACTCCCTTGGCAAGCGGCAGACAGGCAATGGTGTGCACGGGTGCTGTTAGTGCGTTCAGTCATGGGTAACACGGGTAATACGGACTGGCCGGATGTGAGTGAGGCGAATTTGTTGGCCACGCTGGAAACCTGGCTGGCACCGTATCTGGATGACATTAGCCTGTTACAGGATTTCAAAAAGCTGCCACTCGGGGAAATACTGAGCCATTTGCTGCCTTGGGCGCAGCAGCAACAGTTAAACCAGCTAACACCCAACCGTTTACCGGTGCCATCCGGTTCGTCAATCGCCATCGACTATAGCCAATCACCGCCAGTATTGGCGGTTAAACTGCAGGAAATGTTCGGCTGCGAACAATCACCGACCGTTGTTAACGGCAAGGTAGCCCTGCTGATTCACCTGTTATCCCCGGCAGGCAGACCTTTACAGATTACCCAGGATTTGGCTGGTTTTTGGCGCTCGTCTTACCACGATGTAAAAAAGGACATGAAAGGCCGCTACCCGAAACACCCTTGGCCGGATGACCCACTGCAGGCACTGCCCACCCGCAAAACCAAGGCGCGTAGCTAACGCCTTACTGCGCCTGCAACACCCGCCAATGCACTTCCACCTCCCCCGCATCACCCGCGACATACGCCGAATCGCCAGTAATCGTCACCGACAGATCAGCAGTGCGCTGCATCAACGCAGCCAGCGCCTCGATTTGCTCCCAAGGGAACTGATAAAAGGCAGCATTCAGGCGGCTGAATTTATCCTGCCCTTGTGCCCACCAGGTGTCTGTCTTGGTATTAAAGCTATAGACCTTCACGGCACGCGCCCGATGCGTGGCTTTTTTCACCCGCTCCGCTGTCGGTTCGCCGACATCAATCCAGAGTAGCGTTTGCTCATCCATGCTGCGCACCCACAGATCAGGCTCTTCCACTTCCGAAAGGCCCTTGGTCATCTCCAGACCTTCCTGCGCATTCAGGCAAAACGCCAGCACCCGCACCATCATCCGCTCCAGCGTTTCGGAAGGATGCCGAGCCAGGGTCAGATTCAGCGCATCGTAATAATTGCGCTCCAGATCAGACAGGGAAATTCTTGCTTTATAAATGGTGGGTTTAATGGCCACAACAAATCTCGGTAGGGGTTCAGGGCAAAGGAAAGATTGGGCATAGACTAACACAGCCGCTCAAGGATCATGTCAGCAGTGAACGCTGGGTGATGCAGAAAAACGGATTTATGGGACGCATTGACTCAAGCACTGACTTAAAAGCAGTACCGCATTTGCAGTATTGCTGACCTTGCTTGCGCTAATTAATCTGTTCACCATCTTATTATTCTCTACAATCAGTCGTTTCAGCCACTGAAACGAACGAGGAAGGTTATGCAGCTGCAGGATTCAACGCTTATCAAAACATCCGCTTATATCAATGGTGACTGGGTCACTGCTGACAACGGCGCGACCATTACCGTCACCAATCCGGCCACCGGCGCAACACTGGCGACCGTACCCGATATGGGTGCTGCCGAAACCCGCCGGGCGATTGAAGCTGCCGAGGCTGCCTGGCCTGCATGGCGCAGCAAAACCGCCAAAGAACGCGGCACCCTCCTGCGTCGCTGGCATGATCTGATCATGGCTAATCAGGATGATTTGGGGCGGATGATGACCGCCGAGCAAGGCAAACCGCTGGCCGAAGCCAAGGGCGAAGTCGCTTATGGTGCGTCCTTTATTGAATGGTTTGCCGAAGAAGGCAAGCGCATTTACGGGGATGTCATCCCGTCCCCGGCCAATGACCGGCGTCTGGTCGTGATCAAACAACCGATTGGCGTCGTTGCGGCCATTACCCCCTGGAACTTCCCGATTGCGATGATCACCCGCAAGTGCGCACCAGCGCTGGCAGCCGGTTGCACGGTCGTGATCAAGCCCTCTGAACTCACCCCCTTGTGTGCGCTGGCACTGGCAGAGCTGGCAGCACGTGCCGGGATTCCGCCGGGAGTCATGAATATCGTCACCACCCAACACGCGCCCGCCGTCGGCAAAGAGCTGACTGAGAACCCGATTGTGCGCAAGCTGTCGTTCACCGGCTCAACCGCCGTCGGCAAACTGCTCACGGCGGCCTGTGCGGGCACCATGAAAAAAGTGTCGATGGAACTGGGTGGGAATGCGCCTTTCATCGTGTTTGATGATGCTGATCTGGACTCGGCGGTACTCGGTGCGATGGCGTCCAAATACCGGAACGCTGGCCAGACCTGCGTGTGCGCCAACCGTTTGTTGGTACAGGACAAAGTTTATGACGCCTTCGCGGAAAAACTGGCGGTGGCCGTCAGTAAGCTGAAAGTCGGGAATGGCATGGACGAAGGCGTCACTCAAGGCCCGCTGATCAATGAAGCGGCTGTCAGCAAAGTCGAAAGCCACATCAAGGACGCACTCGACAAAGGAGCCAGCTTGCTGACCGGTGGGCAACGCCTGTCCAGTGACAGCACCTTCTTCCAGCCGACCATCCTGACCAACATCACCCCCAACATGATCGTGGCGCGTGAAGAAACGTTCGGCCCGGTCGCGCCCCTGTTCCGCTTTCATACGGAAGCAGAAGCGATCCAGATGGCGAATGACACCGAGTTTGGCCTGGCCGCCTATTTCTACAGCCGCGACATTGGCCGCGTCTGGCGGGTGGGCGAAGCGCTGGAGTATGGCATGGTCGGCATCAACGAGGGCATCATCTCCAATGAAGTCGCACCGTTTGGCGGTGTCAAGGAATCTGGCCTCGGGCGCGAAGGCTCCCATTATGGCATCGATGATTTTGTCGAAATTAAATACCTGTGCATGGGTGGTTTGAGCACTTAACCCCTCCCCTGCACAATCATGTCACGGAGAACATCATGACAAGCAACACCGAATTACAACAGCGCAAGGAAAAAGCCATTGCGCGTGGCCAAGGCAACATGGCTCCGGTTTATGTCACCCGCGCCCTCAACTCGGAAGTCTGGGATGAAGAAGGCAAGCGTTATGTCGACTTTTCTGCGGGTATCGCCGTGGTCAACACTGGCCACAGCCACCCGAAAGTAGTCGCCGCTGCCATCGCGCAGATCGAAAGTTTCAGCCACACCTGCGTGATGGTCAGCCCGTATGGCACAGCAGTCACCTTGGCCGAGCGCATTAACGCAGCAGTGCCCATCAGTCATGCCAAAAGCATTTTTGTGACCACCGGTGCTGAAGCGGTCGAGAACGCCGTCAAAATCGCCCGCTCTCATACCAAGCGTCCGGGCGTGATTGCATTCAACGGGGGTTTCCATGGCCGGACTAACCTGACCATGGGTCTGACCGGTAAAGTAGTACCGTACAAAGCCGGTTTCGGCCCCTTCCCGGCAGACATTTTCCATGTGCCGTTCCCGGTTGAATACCACGGTGTCACCGTTGAGCAGTCGCTGGCGGCACTCGATACCCTGTTCCATGTCGACATCGAACCTGAGCGCGTGGCAGCAATCATCATTGAGCCGGTACAGGGTGAAGGTGGTTTTTACCCGGTACCTACCTCTTTTCTCGTCGCCTTGCGCAAAATCTGTGACCAACACGGCATCGTGCTGATTGCAGATGAAATCCAAACCGGCTTTGGCCGTACCGGCAAAATGTTCGCGACCGAACACCACGGTGTCGAACCCGACCTGATGACACTCGCCAAAGGTCTGGCCGGTGGCTTCCCGCTGGCGATGGTAGTGGGTAAGGCAGCCATCATGGATGCACCCAACCCCGGCGGGCTGGGTGGCACTTACGCTGGCAACCCGGTCAGTATCGCCGCAGCACTCGCGGTGCTGGATGTGATCGAAGAAGAAAACCTGTGCGCCCAGTCGATTGTCATCGGTGAAACGGTGATGGCGCATCTGGCAAACATGCAAAAACAGTACCCGGAGCGCATCGGCCATATCCGTAACCAAGGCGCGATGATCGCAATGGAACTGGTGCAAAACGGTGATGCCAACCAGCCTGACCCCGTCGCAACCAAAGCACTGGTGGCCGCCGCCTCCAAGAAAGGCCTGATTTTGTTGTCTTGCGGTGTGCGTGCCAATGTGATCCGGATTCTGACCCCACTGACGATCCAGCAGGATGTGTTGGCGGAAGGTCTGGAGCTGCTCTCGGCTGCGTTTGCTGAACTGACCTAACCGAGAACACACCTTAGCACTTTAGTGAAAAAGGCCATTCCCTATGGAGTGGCCTTTTGTCGTTGGGGGAAACTGTACGCCCGCCCGCTTTTCTGTTGCAATTGCATATCTTTTGCTCTAGCGAGGAATCTCGTCCCATGCTGCTCCTGCTGACCCGCACCCTGTTATGCTGCCTGTTGTTGTCGTTGCCTTTGCAGGGCATGGCAGAAGAGCCGCCCACTACACCCAATCCGAGTACCGAAAAACTGCTGAATATCCAGGCGGCGCTCACGGCAGCCACCAAAGAGCTCAATCTGCGAAAAGAAGAGCTGAAAAAAGCTGACGCGTCCCAACAAGCCGAATTACTCGCTGTTATTCAGACAGAAAACGAAGAACTGGCGCGTTTACGCAACTCACTGGAACTCATTGCCACGGGCGGCCTGACGATAGAATCGATCAACCCGGCTACCAGTAACTTTGACTGGCAAAAAGAACTGGTCGACATTACCCGCCCTTTGATTGACTCCTTGAAGCAACTCACTGAGAAGCCCCGGCAAGTTGAACAATTTCGCAGCACAATCAGTTTGACTGAATCGCAACAAATCACCCTGCAGAAAGGCCTAAGCGCTATCGAACATGAGCGCAAGCTGACCGATGATAAAATACTGGCTGCCAGTCTCGACGCACTGACATACCGCTGGCAAGAGCGCATGGCGGAACTGGGACGTGAGAAGGATGTGGCCATCAGCCAGTTACAGGCATTAACCGAGGATAAAACCGACTGGCAAAAATCCATCGCTACTTCACTGGATAACTTTTTTGCCGGGCGCTTGCTGACCTTGTTTCTGGGTATCGGCCTTGGCATTCTGGTCTGGCTATTTTTGCGTATGCTGAACCGTTGGTTATGGCGTAATCAGGCCACCCGCCGCACTGCGCCGCTCTACCGTTTCCTGATGTATGTCTCGCATGCGTTCGTCACTCTGTTTGTGGTCTGTACGGTGTTTGCCGTGTTTTATATACGCGGCGACGTACTGTTACTGGGTCTGGGCGTGATTGTCTTGCTGGCTGGACTCATCGGCCTGCAGCGCACACTCCCCAAGTTTATCCGCGAGGTTAACCTCCTCTTGAACATGGGTTCCGCCCGCGAGGGGGAGCGGGTAAACTATGAAGGTATCCCTTATCTGGTACAGAGTCTGAACGTGTTCTCGGTGTTATCCAATCCGTACCTGTCCGGTGTACAACGTTTACCGCTTGAACAACTCGGCGGCTTGCTCTCACGCCCCTTGGTGAAGCATGAACACTGGTTCCCGAGTCGGACGGGCGACGCCCTGTTATTATCTGATGGCACGCTGGTTGTCGTTGAACAACAAAGTGTCGAACGCGTCATTGTGCGCCTGCGCGGCGGGGCATTGATCAACTACACAGCCCGCCAGTTTTTTGAACTCAACCTGACCAATCTCAGCCATAACGACTACTTTGGTGTTACCACCGTCTTTGGGCTGGATTATCGGCATCAGGATAAAATCCTTGATTATTACCCGGCCTTGATCAAGGCGGAGATCCCCAAGGCACTGGCGGCTGCGGGTATTGATAGCACACTGTACAAAAATGTCGCCGTTGAATTCAAAACGGCAAACGCCTCCTCACTGGATTTGCAAATCTGGGTGAGTTTCGACCGACAATTAGCCGAACGCTATCAGAAGCTGGAGCGCATCCTGCAAGGTGCCTGCGTCGCAGTTTGTAATGCCCACCAACTGACGATTCCATTCCCGCAGATGTCGGTGCATTGGGAGAAGGTGTAGACATCATTCCCCCAACACCAACAAATCCCCTACCGCAAAGCCTACCGTCGCCTGCTGCCCGACCACCGGAGGCGGCACGGATGGCTGGTTAAAGCTATCCAGTGACAAGACATCGTCGCCCACTTTGACTTGCACGCGGATCACCGACCCCAGAAAATTCACCTTTTGTACCGTGCCTGCCAGTTGAATCATGTTCTTCCCAGACACAGCGGCGGAGTGCAGCAATGACACCGCTTCCGGGCGTAATGCCAGCGCAATTTTCTCCCCGGCTGGGTGCCCGCGCAAGGGTCGACCTAATGCCAGCGGCGCGGTATCATGCAGGCTAAATGTCCCAGCCTGCGGGTCAATGACTTTACCATTTAATACGTTAATCGTGCCCACGAAACCCGCGACAAAACGGGTGGCAGGCCGGTTATAAATCTCAAACGGTGTCCCGGTCTGGTCAGCTTTGCCCTCTTTCATGACGACAATACGGTCTGAAATCGACAAGGCTTCTTCCTGATCGTGGGTCACGAAGATGGTGGTAATCCCCAGTTGCTGCTGGATAGCGCGGATTTCTTCACGCAGGGAAACGCGGATTTTCGCATCCAATGCCGAGAGTGGCTCATCCAGTAACAAGACCTTGGGCTTGACCGCCAGCGCCCGCGCCAGTGCCACCCGCTGCTGCTGCCCGCCGGAGAGCTGATACGGGTAGCGCCCCCCCAGTTCTTCCAGCTTGATCAGCGCCAGCATTTCGCGAACGGTGGCTTTGATTTCTGTTTTGGGTTTGCCAGCCACTTTGAGGCCAAAAGCGACATTCTGTGCCACCGTCATGTTCGGGAACAGCGCATAGGCCTGAAACACCATGCCGATATTGCGCTGGTTAGGCTTGAGATTAACCACATCATGGCCATCGATGCGAATCATCCCCGCTGTGGGTGTTTCAAAACCCGCCACCATCCGCAACACCGTGGTTTTGCCGCAACCGCTAGGGCCAAGGAAGGACACAAATTCCCCTTGTGCCACTTCCAGATTAAAGTCACTGACCACCCGGTTACTGCCAAAGTCTTTTTGCAACTGTTGAATATCAAGAAAACCCATAGGGATTACTGCCTTGCTTGAGTATGTTTCTGGAAACGCGTCACCAGCTGGATCAGTCCCATGCACATCCAGGTAATCGCGAAGGCAATCACCGCCAGTGCGGCGGGTTCATAGGCGCGGTTGGCACCGATCAGCTGCATGAACGGGCCAAAGGCCGGACGATTGAGCAGCGCCGCCAGCACAAATTCACCAATGACAATCGCAAAAGTGAGGAAGGCTCCCGACAATACCGCCACCAATACATTGGGCAGGATAATGCGCGTCATGATGGTCAACCGCCCTGCCCCCAAACTTTCTGCCGCTTCGGTCAAAGTGGCCACATCAATACTGCGTAAACCGGTATCAACCGCACGGTACATATACGGCAAGGCCAGCACGGTATACCCGAAAATCATCAGGGCATCAGTACCCAGTGCGCTGCCCGTCAGCGGTAAAATGGAGGATGTGTTATACAGGCGAATATAACCAAACACGACCACAATCGGCGGAATCACCAGCGGCAACAGGGTAATAAATTCAATAATCGGTCGCCAGCGCGGCAGCTTCAGGCGCACCCAATAGGCGGTCGGCACCACCAGTAGCACACCCATGATAATCGTGCACACGGCCATCAACACCGAATAACTGAAAGTGGCCTGAAAACGCGGATCACTGAGAATCACCCAGTATGCATCCAGGCTGTATTCACCCCGGCGCATGCGCAATGAAAACTCCAGTGTACCCAGCAAAGGCAGGCCGAAGTACAGCATGCCAAACGCCAGCGCCAGCCATGCCCCGATGCGTTTGCTCATTTCACCCACCGTTCACTGCGGGAGCGCATCCAGATATAAATGAGGTTAGCGATGCCGGTAATCATGATCATGCCAAACGCCAGCGCATAACCCAGATGCGGGTCTTGCAGCACATCACCACGAATCTGTGCAAACAACAAAATCGGTACAATCGACAACGAACTGCCGGTGAGCGCATACGCCGTTGCGACCGCGCCAAAGGCATTGGCAAACAGCAGCGCAAACGTCCCCAGCAAGGACGGCCATAAAATGGGCAAGGCCACCAACCGCCAGTATTGAAAACCGGAAGCCCCCAGAATCGAGGCTGCTTCTTTCCATTCACGCTTGAGACTATCCAGCGCGGGCGTGATGATCAGGATCATCAGCGGAATCTGGAAAAACAGGTAAGTGAGCGTCAAGCCCCAGAAGCTGAGCAGATTGAAACCGAGGGTATAAATATTGATCCCGAACCCGTCACGCAACAAAACCGTCACCAGCCCCAAACGCCCAAGTGTCGCGAGAAACGCAAACGCGAGCGGCACACCCGCAAAGTTGGAGGCCACCCCGGAAAAGGTCATCAACGGTGAACGAATCCAGCCCGGCAAACCGCCCAGCACCACAGCCGCCGCAATAAAAAACCCAATCACGCAACCCAGCAAAGCAGACGCCACACTGATGCGGATACTGATCCAGTAAGAGGCCAAAATAGCCGGTTCGAACAGGTTCCGCAGGTTATCCAGCGTGAACTCACCGGCCTGATTCTGAAAGGCACCGACCACAATATTCAGGGTGGGCAACAGCATGAACAGGAAGGCAAACAGCAGGAAAGGCACCACCCCCAGCCAGGCAAGCGATAGCGAGCGGCGCGGTGCGGCAAGCGGTGTCGCCACGGTGATTTTGTGTTCAGTCATACTCACGCAAATCCAAGGGGATGAGAGACTTTAAAACCTCCTCCCGGCCTCTATTTCTTTGTAGAGGGGCATTGCTGCCGTGTCCGGGAGGGGTTTTCTGGTTAGTAGTGCGTAGCCAGCGTTTACTGGACGTTCGCACCCACGACTTCATCCCACTTGCCGGTGATCACCGTCTTGGAGGCTTCCTGATCGGCCAGGGTCGGGAACACGGCTTTTTCATAGGCTGCAGCCGGTGGCAGTGCATCCAGCAGGTCTTTCGGGATCTTGCCATTCGCCGCCAGATCATTGAAGCGGATCGGGTGGCAATAACCTTTCAGCCAGGCCAACTGGCCTTCATCCGAATACAGGTATTCCATCCACAACTTGGCTGCATTCGGGTGTGGCGCATAGGCGCTGATCCCTTGGACATACACCCCGGCCACCACGCCGGACTTGGGCACCACCACATCCATTGGCGGGTTACCTTTCAGCGTGTCGCGCCCGGATAGTGCGTTATAATCCCACCAGACCACCACCGGGGTAGCGCCCTGCGCAAGAGTACCGGCCTTGCCGATAACCGGCACAAAATTACCCGCCTTGTTCAGTTGCGCGAAGTAATCCAGACCCGCTTTACCAATCGCCTCACCGCCTTCTGCGCCCGCTGCCAGACCGGCAGCATACACACCCAGAATCGCCTGATTGGAAGCACGCGGATCACCCGCCAGTGCGACACTATTGGCAAATTCAGGCTTGAGCAGATCAGACCAGTCTTGTGGCGATTCCTTGACAATATCCTTGTTGACTGCGAACGACAGTACGCCATAATAATCGCCGTACCAGTGGCCATCGGCATCCTTGACGTTGTCGGGGATGGTATCCCAAGTCGAGACTTTATACGGCATCAGCAGTTTTTCTTCGGTCGCTGCCGGGCCAAACGAGAAGCCGACATCGATCACGTCCGGTGCTTGTGGCCCCTTGTTGTCTTTATTGGCACGAATCGCTTCCAGCTCATCGGCGGAACCGGCATCCGGGTTTAATTCGTTCACCTTGATGTCGGGGTATTTGGCTTTAAAACCTTCGATCACACCCCCGTAACCACACCAGTCATGCGGCAAGGCGATGGTCGTCAACATACCTTCGGCCTTGGCGGCGGTTTCCAGCGCAGCCAGGTCTTCAGCAGAGGCAGTGGTTGTGGTGAGTAGCAAAGCAGCTATGGTGCAGGCTAACAGGGACTTTTCGGGCTTGAACATCAGAGTGTCTCCTTAAATATTGATACGCAATTCAACGCTGGGAGAAAATAGCAGGGACTTGTGACAGCCAAGTGACGATCACCATCTGGCTGGTTTTGAGTATACGGCGAAAGCCACCAGAAAGGCCAGCGGGATACTCTAGCCCGCTGTTTAAACATCTATGGTTAATGGAGGTGGATTATCAACAAACCCGCACTGGTTTTTGTCCACGGTTACCTGGGTGGTAGCCTCCAATGGGCGGAGCAACGTGCAGCGCTCGCGGATGATTTCAGGATCATTACGCCTGACTTGCCGGGCTTTGGCCTTAATGCCCATCGGCACGCACCGGACAGCCTGCGTGGTTTTGCCGAATATGTGCTCGACGCACTGGATCATCAGGGTATTGATTCATTTCATCTGGTGGGGCATTCCATGGGCGGCATGATCGCTCAGGAGTTCATGAAACTGGCGGCGCACCGGGTGGAAAAACTGGTGCTGTACGGCACCGGGCCAGTGGGTATGATGCCGGGGCGGTTTGAGACCGTTGCAGAGTCCCGGCACAGAATACAGGTAGAGGGCGTTACGACCACTGCCCGCCGGATTGCAGCCAAATGGTTTGTTGGCGGCGAACATGAAAAGGCTTATGCCGCTTGTGCCGAGATTGCGGTCATGGCCAGCCAGCAGGCGGCTCTGGCCGGACTGACCGCGATGGAACACTGGTCTGGGCTGGCGGCGCTTAACCGCATAACCGCGCCGACACTGGTGTTGTGGGGTGATCAGGATCAATCCTATCGCTGGCCACAACCGGAGACGCTTTGGCAGGGGATACCCGGCGCGGGTTTAAGTGTGGTGGCGGGTTGTGCGCATGCGGTGCATCTAGAAAAACCGGCCTTGTTCAATGCGATTCTGCATGATTTTTTAGTGTGAGCAAACGCCAAATTCTTTAAGCAGCAGTGTTAAACTGGGCGATTAATTATTGGGAGCAGGCCTATGTCATACTGGTTGATCAAAAGCGAGCCGGATGTATTTTCTATCGATGACCTGGCGCGGGTCGGCACTGAGCCGTGGGACGGCATCCGTAACTATCAGGCGCGTAATTTCATGCGTGACCAAATGCAGCCGGGTGATCAGGTGTTTTTTTATCATTCCAGCTGTGCTGAGCCGGGCATCGCCGGTCGGTGTGAAGTGGCCAGCACATCTTATCCTGACCTGACCGCGTTTGATCCTGATAACAAATACTACGACCCTAAAAGTGACCGGGAAAAACCCGGCTGGATGCTGGTCGATATGAAGTTTGTGCAGAAATACCCGCAGCCACTCAGCCTGAAGCAGCTTAAAACCCTGCCGGAACTGGCCGAGATGCGCCTGTTAAAACGCGGTAATCGGCTGTCGATCATGCCGATAGAACAAACCGAGTGGGATTTTATTATTGGCATGATTGGGTAACACGGACATGCAACTGGAAAAAGTTTTTGAATTACAGGCACATTTTCTGGAACGCTATCCGCAGGGTTTTAATGACCCGGATATGATGAAAATCGCCAAAAAACATAATGTGCCCAAGTGCACCGAACTCGCACAAGCAGCGTTTGCACCCGAGCAGTTTCCGTTCAGTGGCGCAGTGACCGACAGCATGATCCAACTGGTCGCCAAATCCTCGATGGTGTCGCTGTTTGAAAAACCGCGTTTTCGGGATGATGTGCGCGCCTTGTTACCGAAAGACCGCCTGCTGCTGGCCAATGCCTTGCAGGAGCTATTGCACGGTGATCAGGAACGCGGGTTTAACCAACTGCTTAACCAGCTAACCCCGCTGAAACTGGCCAAATGGACACTGATCAGCTTATTCCCGTTTTATTACGCCCCGACCACCCACTGGTTCATCAAACCGAATACCACCAAGGCCATCCTGAGCTATTTTGAAGTGACTGAACTGGTGTACAAACCGCGCCCCAGTTACGGCTTCTATCGGGAGTATTCAGACCTCCTTGACCAGCTCAAGGACATGACTGACCCCAATTTAAGCCCGAGTAATGCGGCCTTTACGGGGTTTTTGATGATGACGTTGATGTGAGTGATGGGTCTGTGGTGGATTGAAGCTCAAATGGATTCAATAACTTAACATCAAAAGAATAAAAATCAGTGACATTTCTAGTGACCACAATTAGCTTATTCACTTTAGCTATTGCTGCAATCATGGCATCTTCATATAAAGTGTCCGATTTTTTATGCATCAATTTTGCCCAAGCACGAAAAGCTTCACCATCCAAAGCCAAAATATTGTACGTAGCGGCTACTTTATCAAGCCATACTTCCAACTCGGCGGCGCGTTGCGTATCTTGATCCCGAGTTATTTCTATGCCAGCCTGAATTTCGGCTAGTGTCACTGCAGACAGGTATAAATCTTTGTCATCCACTGACTGAATCCATGCGACAACGGCACCGTGTGGTTTTTGTCGCCTTAATTCAGACACGACATTGGTATCCAATAAGTACATGATTTATAAAATCTCTTGCACACGTCGCCGCTGGGCTTGCCCACGCTCTGGCAATACGAGATCACCGCGTCCTGAGTCAGACAACAATAAATCCTTTAGCGAGGGTCTTGCCGCTGCCTGAAGTCTACGCCAGACTTCAACAGGTATAAGCACTGCAGTTTCAGTTCCACGTCGGGTGACTATTTGTGGCCCTTTGGCGAGACACGCATCAAGGAACTCACTAAAACGTGCTTTAGCATCTTGAACAGCCCATGTTTGCATAATATCATTCCAATATGACTAGTTAGATGACCAGTCTATTCGTTCTTTTTCAAAAGAACAAGAACGCTAAAAAAGTAGTGACTCAGCCACGGCTTAACAAAAGACAAATTGTCATACGCGACGATTTCACTGGAGTAACCCACCATGCACACCCACCTAACTATTCTACCCCTCAATTTCTCCCCTGCCATCCAGTCACTGCTGGCCGCCGCTGACTTACCGGCGGATGATCTGCAGGCACAAACCAGTTTGCAGTTATTTGGCATCCACACCGGCGCTGAACTCATTGGCCTGATTGGGGTAGAACGCTATGGCACAGTGGGTTTGTTACGGTCACTGGTCGTGGCTGATAGCGTCCGTCAACAGGGCTGCGGGCAGCAACTGGTGACTCATGCCGAGACATGGGCAAGCCAACAGGGGATGGAATCACTTTACCTGTTGACGACGACGGCAGCCGATTTTTTTATACGCCGGGGCTATCGGGTGTGTGAACGCACACAAGCGCCGCCTGCAATTCGACAGACCACACAGTATGCCGGAGTCTGCCCGGCTTCGGCGGTGTTACTGTACAAAAAGGTGTGACCTAATCCGGCCTTTGCGATATGCTGAATGCAAATGACTATCCTCGTTCTGTATATCCTAGCCATACTGGTGGTGCTCATCCCCATCCTGATCAGCCGTCGCAATGCTCGGAAAGCCATCTGACGCTATTCTGCAGGCACTGCGCCCGATTCTGCTGACGTTGTTAGTCGGCTTTATCGGCGCAGCGCTGGCACCTTACGTACATCTGCCGGTTCCGGCGCTGTTGGGCAGTGCGATTCTGGTCGCTTGCCTGGCTTTTACGCCGCTGTCCTCCCAGCTTGCGATGCCGGTATTGATGCGCAACATCGGTTTCACGATTCTCGGCTGCTCGATGGGCAGCGGTATCACCCCGGAAATGCTGCAGCTGATTGGCCGCTGGCCATTAAGTTTGCTGGCGCTGGCGGTCACGGTTGTCATGATGATGGGGGTCAGTACCTGGGTGCTAACCCGTTATTTCGGGCATAGCAAAAATACCAGTTTACTCGCCTCTACACCGGGCGCACTCTCGACCGTGGTCGCACTGGCGGATAGTGGCAAAGGTGACATACGCGCCGTGATTGTGCTGCAAAGCATACGCCTGCTGTTGGTGATGGCCATCATGCCGGTGATCATCAACGGTCTGGGCTTGCATGGCACGGGGGGCACTCACAACAACCCATCGATAACACTGGTCTGGCATGCCGTGCCCGCCCTGGTACTCACGGCTTTCGCTATTGCCCAGATGCTGGATCGGATTAAACTGCCTGCTGCCTATATTCTCACCGGATTGTTTTTAAGCGGGTTCGGCCATGCCGGTGGCTGGTTGCAGGGTGGCTTGCCCATACCCGTGGTACATGTCGCTTTTGTCATCATCGGTTGCGTAGTCGGTGCCCGTTTTCGCGGCATTAAACTGCGTGAATTAAAACAGTTTGCCCTCGCCGCCGCCGTCAGTGTCGCTTTAAGCAGCATGATCGCCGCTGTCGCGGCAGCACTGGTATCCTGGGGCTTGGGTTTGCCGTTTGGCCAAGTGTGGGTCGCGTATGCGCCGGGCGGGATTGAAGCGATGGCGGCGCTGGCGATGGCTTTACACTATGACCCCGCCTACATCGCAGCACATCATTTATTTCGGATCGTCGGACTGACACTGCTATTACCGTGGGTGTTAATGCATACCCGCCTGCAAAAATAGTCCTGTCAGCTTTACCCGCTGCCTATGGCACCCGGAACGACATCCCATCACTGGCCGCTTCCTGACCTGCCGGGGACAGCGCCGTCACCCACCAGGCTCCCTCACTACGTCCCACCGCAACGCCCGGCGTGTAGCTGCATTGACGGGCATTACACACCGATACGGGCAGAGTTTGATTGATAATACCCGCGCCGTTGCCGCCATTGACCCAGAGCCGGTAACGGTCTGCTCCGGCAACCGGTGCCCAGGTATAAGCCGGTTTTTCGCTGGTGATAATCCCTTCCGGAGCAATCTGTGCCGGTTTCATAAACAGGGTGCGGGATGGGTACAGGGTAAAACCCTGCGGAGGGGAAACCACTTCTTTGCCACCGGCCAACACAGCGGTCACCGCCCACCGGGATGGTGAGTACCCCAGACTGAGACCACCGGGGAGATAGCGGCAGGACTGGCTGGTGCAAGCAGCCTGTGCCGGGGTCAGGGTCTGATATAGACTGTTTTCATCGCCGGTTTGATCCGGGTGATCAACACCAAAAGGCGTATACCCGCGTACCCAGAGTTTGTAACCGACAGCCCCCGGAAAAGGTTTCCAGATAAAGGCTGGTGCATTGTTTGCGGCAGAGGTGGTGGCAAACGTATTACCTTTGGGACTGATCAGGGCAGGCGCATCCGGTGCAATCAGCTTGAAGTTAACGGCGCGGCTATCGCGTGAAGTGCCGTCAGCAAAAAAGGCTTTCACCCACCAGGTGCTAGCGATGTTGTTCGCAAAGACCGTACTATCGGCCATCTTGCATAGATAGCCACTGGCACACCCTGCTTGTGCTGCGGTCACGTAGCGATTGATTTTGCCGTTCTGTGCCGGGCTTGTCAGGTAATTCAACCAGATCACATAGCCGCTTGCATTGGGCACCGCCTGCCAACGAAATTCTTTTGCATAAGCTTGGCTGGAAACCTGCCCGGCAGGAGACAGCTGTACCGGTAGGGGGTCGGCATTAACTGCATTTTGATAAGCGGCCAGTACCGGCTTGCTGGAAGTATCCTCACGGTACAAGCCAAAGTAGGGTTCAACCTGTGCCCAGATATTGCTGGCATAGTCATCTTGGGCAGGCCGGTTAATGAACTCGTACCAGATAGCCGTTTCTACAAAATCCCAGCTCTTGATCAGATGGATCATCTTGTAAACCTCATCTGCCTGAGCCTGCTCTGCCGCACTGACTGAATGCCCTGTCTTGCCCGCCCCACCCCAGTCGGGAGTGGAGGAAATGCCAAACTCGGTAAACCAGAACGGCTTGTTGTCGCCGTAACTCAATACCTTGCTGCGCATAGCCTCGACCGCCTCTTTAAAACAGCCGGCGGTTGGAATGGCGCTCAGGTTGATGCAGTCATTCGCATTGGCCGCACGGCCATAATAAGGGTGACGCTCAGCCTGAATAACGTCGGGATAAGGATGAAAGGAAATCGCATCAAAGTGATCTTTAGCCCCTGCCTGATACATTTCATCCAGAAAGTAAGTGTCACTCCCGGCAATACCACCTGCTATCACCTTAAGTTTGGGGTTTACCGACTTGACTGATTGGTAAGCTGCGATGAGCAGCTGGGTGTAAGCACGGGCGCTGGCACTGTCGACATGGAAACGATAACCGTCGTTGTACTCGTAAGGTACGGTGCGACGTTTGGTGTTCGCCCAGAAGGTAATAATATTCGGCTCATTCCAGATTTCGTAGGCAATGACTACGTTCCGGGTCTGAGCATTGGCCTGATATCGGGAAGCAATGCGAGCCAGCGCTGTTGCATAATCGGTAGCGCTGGCTGGGGGCATATTGAAGTTCCAGCTGCCCGCACCCAATACAGACTGGGTGCAGCTTTTTCTGCTGTAGGCCACCGTAGCCCAGCAAGGTGTCGAGAAAAAAGTGATTAATACCTTCTGCCCGGCATCTCGCGCCTGGTTAATTTGATCATCCAATTGTGGCCAGAACCACGCGGGTGTTTTACCTTTGCCTTCCAGCTCAAACCAGCCCCAAGGCACCGGAATTCTGACAATTTTTGAGCCGCTGTTTTGGACGAGAGAAGCCCAGTTATCGGGCAGTGGCCGATGGTCATTGCGCAAATGAACCCCAAACAGCTTGGGAGTTAATGATTGTGCGGGCGCAAGGCCACTGTAAAATAATGAAACCAGCATCACACCGGTTATTACCAAATCGCTGATGGTCTTCATTGCTGTCTCCCGCCTCTGCTGCAAGAAGCAAGTATTGATTTACACCCTGTCGTTTTGCCTAAGTATTAAGCCAGACTGAACAAGTTTAGCAGGGCAAAAAATGCCTCACAATGCTTATTTGGTGCCTATTTACTGATTATTTGAGAAGCTAACAGGCTCTCACGGGTCTTGATTGTCATGGACAGTTTTTGAACCTTCAGCTATCTTTACTGTTCAAGCGGGGAGATTCGAACATCACACAGCGCTGCAGAAGGAACTGGGCTTGCGGAGGTTATCTACCCTGAAAACTAAAAACCATTTTGACAAAACGAGGGATACTGATGAAACCATTACCAGGGATTGCGTGGGCATTGGGCTATGGGGGGTTAATACCTTTTTTATTGTTGTCGGGCGCTTTGCTGCTCGGCAAGCCCTTACCCTATCTGGCAGGTGCCCGTCTTGACTGGTGGCTGGCGTCTTACACCTCCATCATTTTGAGCTTTATCGGGGCGGTGCACTGGGGGGTTGTCTTAGGCATGGAAGATTTGATGCCCAAAGATGCTCGCAACCTGCTGATCTACAGCGTACTGCCGGGGCTGGTTGCCTGGTTTGTGCTGCTGCTGCCGATTAAAACGGCGTTGTTTGTGCTGGCGCTACTGGTTTTGCTCGCGTATGGGGTTGATGCCCAGCTGCTGTTTCGCAAACTGAATTCACGTTACGCCATTTTGCGTTTGCACCTGACGCTGGTGGTTACCTTGCTGTTGTTTGCAGTAGCAACCCTTGCGCCTTGATGCACTGGTGACCCAGCGTAAAACAAATGCCCCGCTGCTGTTACTGCCGAAGTAACAACAGCGGGGGATAATAACTTACAAAATGATTTACAACTTGACCCGTGACAGGGCGTTATCCACCGCCTGCACGATCTGGTCTGCATTATCTTGGGTACAAATCAGCGCCGGGCTAAAGCACAGGGTATTATTAAACTCGGTAAAACTGCGGTTGGTGCGCCCGATCATCACACCTTGCTGCAAACAGTCCGCCACTACCCCGGCCGTCACACTTTCATCGACCGGCTCCTTGGTCTGGCGGTCTTTGACCATTTCCAGTCCGAGGAACAAACCTTTGCCGCGCACATCACCAATCACCGGGTATTTTTCCTGCAGTTCATGGAAACGATCCATGAAGTAATCACCCATCTTGTTGACGTTATCCAGCAAGTTTTCTTCCTCGATAATGCGCATGTTTTCCAGCGCGGCTGCCGGGCCACCCGCACAACCACCAAAGGTGCTGATGTCACGGAAATAATGCAGTTTTTCACTCGGTTCCGCCAGAAATTCCTTAAACAGTGCTTCGGTAGTCGCAGTGACAGAAATAGCCGCATAACCACTGGCAACGCCTTTGGCCATGGTCACGATGTCGGGTTTAACGCCGTAATGCTGATAGCCGAACCACTTGCCGGTGCGTCCCATGCCACACACCACTTCATCAATATGAATCAGTACGCCGTACTGGCTGCAGATTTCCTGCACGGTTTCAAAATAACCTTCAGGGGGCGTAATCACCCCGCCGCCCGCAGTAATCGACTCCACCACGATGGAACCGACGGTGTCCGGGCCTTCGCGCAAAATAACCTTTTCCAGCTCACGCGCTGCCTGCACGCCAAAATCAGGATCATTCCCGTTCGGTGAACGGTAGGCCATGCAATGCGGGAATTCGACAAAACCGGGGGTAAACGGCCCGTACTGGTCTTTACGCTGTGACTGACCCGTGGAACTCAGGGCAGTGATGGTCGTGCCATGATAATCACGGTCACGATAAAGGATCTTGTGCTTCTTGCCATCATTCTTGATCGCTGCCAGCTGCCGCACCAGCTTGTAGCCTTTTTCATTCGCTTCTGAGCCAGAGTTGGAATAATAAACACGGCTTAAACCGGGCATTTTCGCAATCAGACGCTCAGCAAACAAACCACCGGGAATATTACCCATCGCATTCGCAAAGTAGTTCATTTTTAGCAGCTGGTCATACACCGCCTTGGCGATGCTCTCACGACCAAAGCCGACATTGACTGTCCAGACCGCACCGGATACGGCATCCAGATACTCATTGCCGTTGGCATCCCAGACATTCATGCCTTTACCTTCGACAATCATCATCGGGCCTTTGCCTACCAGAGGCTTATGTTGCGCCAGATGATGCCAGACATGAGCGCTATCCCCGGCAACAGCAGCGGCAGCATCATAAGTTTCCATGCGATCAGTCATAAAATCCTCTCCAGAGTCACGAATTAGGTCTTCACCAAAAAGACAGGTTGATAGTATAGACTCTAGCACCCCACCCGGCTGGCAGTAAGTGCCAGACCAGGCCGGTGCTTGGTACCAGTTTAGCGCTGGGCGCTGGATCAGGTCATTTTTGCCTGCGCGTGCAAAAATAACTAATAAAAAATAAAAAATGACAGCGGCACAAGGCCTGACAAGAGCCCTGTCACACACAGATTCTTGCAACAGGGCTAGCCGCCCAAGCCTCTTCCGCGCTATACTATGCCCGCTGGATTTGACAAGAAAACCGGTAATTGTGTCCACAAGCTTAACTTATCGATTTTAAGTGCTACAATTCCTTGGTTTTTTTGTTACATATAATACAAAATTCAAGCAAGAGGGTGATTTATCGAGCAAATTCTTTTATTGTCACAAAATTAATAATAAGATTAAGCTTAGGATAATGTTCGTCTTGGCATCTACTTGCAATGATCATCCATTTGTCCGTTTATCGTCGTTTTTGCACAGCACATCCGAGCAAAAATGACTAATTTGTAAACCATTGGTACTCTTTTATCCAAGTTATGCGTTAAGTAGATGCTTTCAATAGGTTCATATCAACTACAAAGCAGGTTGTTACTTGCCCCGATGGCGGGCATTACCGACCTACCCTTTCGCGACATCTGTCGGCACTTTGGTGCGGGCATGGTAGTCTCGGAAATGCTGGCGGCTGATACGAATTTGTGGACAAGCAAAAAATCCAGAACGCGTTTGCCTAACCGGCAAGAGGCCGAACCCCGCAGCACTCAGATTGCAGGCACCGACCCCGAAGTCATGGCAAATGCTGCTGTACAAAGTGTTCGTCTTGGTGCCCAGGTGATTGATATCAACATGGGATGCCCGGCAAAGAAAGTGTGCAACAAAGCAGCCGGTTCAGCCCTGTTGAAAGATACAGGTTTGGTCAAGGCAATTCTGGAGGCAGTGGTCTCGGCAGTTGATGTCCCTGTAACATTAAAATTCCGTACCGGATGGTCGGAGTCCGCTAAAAATGCCACCTTCGTTGCCAAATTGGCAGAAGATTGTGGCATCGCAGCAATAGCGTTACATGGTAGAACCCGTGCTGATAAATTCAGAGGCATGGCGGAATACGAGACAATACGACAGGTAAAACAGAGTACATCAATACCCGTTATTGCTAATGGGGATATCCGTAATCCTGACGATGCTGCCTATATTCTGGACTACACGCAAGCTGATGGACTGATGATTGGTCGTTCTGCATGGGGGCAGCCATGGATTTTTGAGCAACTGCGTGCGTTTCTCGATGAAGGGAAACTTACCGACTTGCCTGATGTCCATATCCGAACTCGTGTCGTAGTTGATCACATCAGGGCTATACATGACTTTTACGGCGTGGAAGCTGGTCTCCGAATTGCAAGGAAACATATCGGATGGTACCTGGACAGGATCACCAATGAGTCAGATCACAAGAACAGGATGTTCGCGATTACGTGTCCCAATAAACAGCTCTCGGCTGTCACGGATACTTATTTAAGTGCTGCCAGAGCTAATATTAAAAAAGGTTACATGAAATGAATACAGCAACTCGTGCCTTGGATTCATCGTTATCTGAAATGGTACACCGTACCCTCCAAGATTATCTGGATACTTTAGGCGACCATGAAGCAAGCAATATTTACCGTTTGGTGCTGGATGAGGTTGAACGCCCCATGCTTGAAATTATGATGCGTTACACTCACGGCAACCAGTCAAGAGCCGCGCAATGCATGGGCATTAACCGTGCAACATTGCGCACAAAACTTAAACGCCACAACCTGCTGTAATCAGGCACCACTGTTTACAAGCAATACGACCCAACTCCTCTGATTCATCAGGAAACAGGGGAGTTGTGCTTTACAGCAAGGATCTATTCCCCCGTAACGCCGTAACGTGCCCGGTAAGCTTCAATCTTTGCCAGCAAAGCCGGGTCTTGTAACGCAGTCCCGACATGCTGAATCACATCGGTCAAACCCACGATGCTCACAACCGGCACACCTAAGGTTGCCTGCACATCCTGCACCGCCGAACGCTCACCCAGCCCGCGCTCCTGTCTGTCCAGAGAAATCGCAACACCCGCCATCCGCGCACCCTGCCCCGCCACAATATCAGCCGCTTCACGAATGGCTGTCCCGGCGGTCATCACATCATCCACCACCAGCACGCGCCCTTGTAAAGCAGCACCGACAATCGTGCCACCCTCCCCGTGCGCCTTGGCCTCTTTACGATTGAAGGCGTAAGGGTAATCACGGCCATGCTCCTGATAGAGCTCAATCGCTACCGCCGCCGCCAGGGGGATGCCTTTGTAGGCCGGGCCAAACAACATGTCAAACTGAACACCTGATTCGACAATGGCCTGAGCATAGAAACGCCCGAGCTGACTCAAGGCTGACCCGGTCTGGAACAACCCTGCATTGAAAAAATAAGGACTGACACGCCCTGATTTCAGGGTGTACTCCCCGAACCGCAGCACCTGTTGTGCTATTGCAAAATCGAGGAAAGCTTGTTGGTAGTCTTTCACGGTTTACCTACTCATCACATAAAAATGACATAACAATAAAAATCACAGGCAAGCTCTCAGTTGCGCCAGCATCATGCTGGCTTGGCCAGAGTGGCCAGCGCCTGGCCAAGACGTACCGGGCTATCCGCCTGACAAGCCCCCTCCCAACGTAAATCAGCATTTTCCAACAAGACGATGATGGTGGAACCCATATTAAACCGCCCCATTTCTTCGCCTTTCTGCAGGCTGATGCCACTGTAACGGATCTGCCGAATCGATTTGCCGGGCGGGGGGGTAACCAGCCCCCCCCACACCGTCTCAATCGCGGCCACGTTGATCGCGCCCACCAAGACCAGCGCCATCTTCCCATAGGCCGTATCAAACACCGTCACCACCCGCTCATTCCGCGCAAACAGGCGCGGGATGGTACGCACCGTATGCCCGGCCACACTGAACAGTCGACCCGGCACATAAACCTGCTCCAGCAGACAGCCACTCAGGGGCATGTGCAGCCGGTGGTAATCACGCGGCGCGAGATAAATAGTCGCAAACTGCCCTTGCATAAAGGGTGCAGCGCGCTCGGCATCGCCCCCCAATAGCTCCAGTACAGAATAGTCATGCCCTTTTGCCTGAAAAATACGCCCATCCCGAATAGCGCCCAGCTGGCTAATCGTACCGTCTGCCGGGCTAGCCAGCACCTGCTCATCCATCGCCCAGGGGCGCAACTCCGGCTTCAGGCCACGGGTAAAGAAGGCATTAAAAGTCGGATAAGCGTTCGGATCGGATTCAAGCGCTTCACTCATATCGACTTTAAAGGTGCGCACGAACCACCGAATCACGGCAGGCACCCAAGGTGACTTGATACGGGTCAGCCGAAAAATGAGGCGAGACAGGAAGTGATGGGGCAACACATACAGTGGCCAAGCTTTAAAATAGTCAGAAAGGTTCATTCAGATTGGAAAATGGCTGGTAAATGCAGGATGATACGGCAAATTATTCAGAAGGAATACTGTTGTGCCCAATAATGAGCGTGTCGAATTATCCGAAGTACCCAAATTATCCGAGTTGCATGAACTGAGTAACATCCGTGACTTTATTCGCTGGGGAGCCAGCCGCTTCATGCAGGCAGGCTTGAGCTTTTCACACGGCATGGCCTCGGCTTTGGATGAGTCTGCCTACTTGGTGTTACGTACCCTGCACCTGCCTGTCGATACGCCGGAAATTTATTTCGACAGTCGCCTTACCCACGCAGAAAAACAGCAGCTTGTGCAGATCCTGCGGCGGCGTATCGATGAATGCAAACCGGCTGCCTACCTTACCCAGGAAGGCTGGTTTGCCGGTTTGCCCTTCTATGTCGATGAACGGGTATTGATACCCCGCTCACCCTTGGCGGAGTGGGTAGAAAAACAGTTCTATCCCTGGATAGTAGAGGATGAGGTCGAGAATGTGCTGGATTTATGCACTGGTAGCGGTTGCATCGGTATCGCCTGTGCGTATGCCTTCCCGCATGCAACCGTTGATTTAAGCGATATTTCGGTCGACGCGCTGGCCGTCGCGCAAATCAATATCAAACGCCATGCCGCCCAGAGGCAGGTGCACGCCATTCATTCCGACCTGTTTGCCGCACTGGACGGCAAACGCTATGACCTGATTGTCAGCAACCCGCCTTATGTGGACGCAGAAGACCTGACAGCGATGAGCGTTGAATTCCGGCATGAACCCGTTCTAGGGCTGGCAGCCGGCGCAGATGGGCTGGACATCGCGCACCGGATTCTGCGTGATGCCCGCCAGCACCTGACTGAGCACGGCATTCTGATCGTCGAGGTCGGCAATAGCCAGGTCGCACTGGCCGCTGCCTACCCGGAGGTGCCTTTTCAATGGCTGGAGTTTGAGCGGGGGGGTGACGGTGTCTTCCTGTTGACGGCTGCCCAGCTGGAGGCATGCGCTGAGCAGTTCAGGTAAAACTCAAGTAAAACCCAGATAAAACAGGGCTTCACTCAAAGATCATGCACCGTCGGCCAGGCATTAATCACCGCATGAATCAGCGTCGCCAGGGGAATCGCAAAAAACACCCCCCAAATACCCCAAATTGCTCCGAAAAACAGCACGGCCGTAATAATGGCGGCCGGATGCAGATTGACCATCCCGGAAAACAGTAAAGGCACCAGCAGATTGCCATCCAGAAACTGGATAATTCCATAGACCGCTAGCACCCAGATAAAGTCCGAGTTATAGCCCCACTGGAAATACGCAACGATGGCAATAGGAATGGTGACGACCGCTGCCCCTACATAGGGTATCAATACCGAAATCCCGACCAGAAACGACAGCAGAAACGCGTATTCAAGGCCAAACCAAAGGAAGGCCGTAAAAGTCACTACCCAGACAATCAGGATTTCCAGAAACTTGCCACGCACATAACCGGCAATTTTACTGTTCACCTCATTCCAGACCTGTGCCACCAGCACCCGATCACGCGGCAGAAATTTGCTGAACCAGAGCATGATGCTGCGCTTGTCTTTCAGGAAAAAAAATACCAGCAGCGGCACCACGATCAGATAGACCATAAAGGCAATCAGGTCGAACACCGAGGCCAGCGAGAAGCTCAGTACCTGCTGTGACAGTTGCGACATTTGCACACGCAAACCGGCCAGCACCTCAATGATCAATTGCTCAGAAACAATAGTTGGGTACTTTTCGGGCAGTAGCATGAACGCGCCCTGCCCGGCAGCCAGCATGCTGGGAATTTCTATCACGAACTGGGTGGTTTGCTTCAAGAGCAACGGAGCCAGCACCAGAATGACCAGTAATAGCAGCAAAATAAACAGGCTGAACACCAGAATCACCGCAATAAAACGCGGCACTTTGCAGACGCGGAAAAAGTCGACACCACCGTCCAGCAAATAGGCAATAATGAGCGCCGCTAACAGCGGGGTGAGGATATTACCGGCGAACACCACCGTACCCAAACCGAATAACAGCAGTAATGCCAGAATTGCGACCTGAGGATTGGAAAAGTGCTGGGTATACCATTCGTTTAGCAGTTTAATCATGGTTATTCAGACCCGGCAGCGGGTCAGCAGTTCTGCTCGAATTGGGTTTTTAAAAGCTGATAGTGTCTGGCAAACATACTCTCCAGCTCATCAATGACTTCAGCGGCGGGTAGCCCCTTGAGCACATGCGAGGACATCAAATCAGAGGTTTCATGCAGCAGATGATCCCGGTTCAGCATCGGATAAGTGGCGGAGAGACGCTTGATGGCCTTGATCACGCTTTCCTGAGCCGGACGCTCAATACCTTCCGGCTCGGGCAGTACCTCCCTAACCGGAGCGACTGCAGAAGCCGGGGAAGTCGAAAGAAATTCAGCAAACCGTAACAGCATGTCCTGTTCGTGCTCACCCAACTTGCGAAACAGCTCACGCAGCTTCTTTTCGCCAGCAGTTCCATTCTGTTTCATGATTGGCAACATAAGCCCTTTCTCTAATCAGTTGCCGGTATTCTACGGGCGTTACCCGCAGAATGAAAACATCCACACACTCACATCTCGACTTTTTTTGCTTTCTGACAATAGCTACGGGCAAACTCCAACAGCTCTTCCATGGCAGGCACCTTGAACTTCTGGCGCTGGCGCACGAAGGAGAAATCACGTGTCAAGGGTGGATCCAGTGGAATGGCGGCCAGAATCCCCAGTTTTATTTCCTTGCTGATACTGGCGCTGGAAACCACTGAAATACCCATACCCGCTTCGACTGCGCCTTTCACCGCTTCCGGGCTACCCAGTTCCAGACAGGAGTTGACCGCATGCTTGTCCACCCCCTGTGCCAACAGGTAATCAATGGTGACTTCACGGGTGCCTGAACCTTCTTCCCGACAAATGAACGGATGCTTCATCAGGTCTTTCACCGTCACCTTGCTCAGGCTGGCCAGCTCATGCGCAGGCGGTACAATCACCACCAGATCATCCGTGCGGCATACTTCTACCAACAGATTCTTGTTGTTGACCGGCCCTTCCACTACGCCTAAGTCAATCACGTTGTTTTCGACCATGGACACGATGCCCTCGGTATTGGACACACGCAGGCGAAGTTTGACATCAATGTTTTTTGCTTTGAAATCGCCTAGCAAGGCAGGCAACATGTATTCGGAAATCGTCGTGCTGGCACCGATGGTCAGGGAACCACTGATGTCATCGGTCATCTCGCGAATGGCGTTTTCCATCTCGTTGTAGTATTCAAAAATCTTTTCGGCGTACTCGAACACAATTTGCCCGGCTTCTGTCAAAGAAACGCGGTTATGAGTACGATCAAACAGACGGGTATCAAATTGATCTTCAAGCTGCCTGATCTGAAAAGTCACTGCGGGTTGGGTCATATGCAACACTTCTGCGGCCTTGGTAAAACTCAAAAGGCGCGCAACCGCGTGGAAGACCTGTAATCTTCTGTCTGACATGTAAAACTGTTCTCCTTGTTAGTGACACTGCTATATCAGGTGTGAGAGGGGGTTATCTCACTATTCCCTGAACTAACCAACCGGTCATCCATTACCAGATATTACCGTTTAATTTAACGATAAAAAACACCCATCTATAAAATTTCTCTATCAAGTTCTGGAATAAAGACTATCCCATAGAATAGAACACTTCTGTACGGGTGGTATGCTTAAGAATTAACAAAGCCGTTTTTTTTTACGACCAAAGGTAGGGATCAAGTAGAAATCGCCATAAAAAACGATCATTAGCTGGATTTCTCAGGCTTTTCCCGCTTGTTTACGCTCTGTTCAGTGGCTTTATCGCGCGGGTAGCCGGGGATGCGTGGATCGTCATCGTCCATCAGAATACGATGAGCCGGGCCTTCCAGGTCATCATACTGACCACTTTTTACCGTATAGATAAACGCAATCACCACCACGATCATCACTCCGATCGCTATCGGGATCAGCAGATACAACACTTCCATTAATTAACCACCCACACCGGTTCCAGTCTACACATCACACAATACTCATCCACGATTTTTCAGGCGCAGCGCATTCAGCACCACCACCAGCGAACTCGCCGACATGCCGATGGCCGCCATCCAGGGTGCCAGCAAACCGCTCGCCGCCAAGGGAATCGCCACCAGATTATAGCCAATCGCCCAGGCAAAGTTCTGTTTGATAATCGCCTGCGTGCGGCGCGCCGTCCGAATCGCAAACGGCAACTGCTGCAAATCCTCAGATAATAACACCATATCCGCACTGGCCTGCGCCAGTTGAGAGCCACTGCCCATCGCAATCGAAACCTGCGCCCCCGCCAGCACGGGCGCATCATTAACCCCGTCACCGATCATGGCAACCACTGCGCCCCCTGCCTGCAAACTACGCAACTCCTGCAATTTACCCGCAGGCAAACGCTCACCCAACGCGCGTTCAATCCCCAACTGCCGGGCAACATTGTCCACCGTCGATTGGCGATCACCACTGAGCAGCATCACCTGCACATCCAGCGCTGCCAAGCCCTGCACCACGGCAGGCGCTGCACTGCGTATCTGGTCGGCCAGTTCAATCACGGCCAGCCAGCCCGTTGCCGAACCCAGATAAACCCGCGAATAGCCCTCACTCCCGTCCTGATCTTTACCTTGATCCCGGTCGTCCTTACCCCACGCTGGTAAAGCTTGCCCGGTTATCTCCGCCACAAAACCCGCCGTACCGATCCGGTATTCCTGACCGTCCAGCTCACCCCGCATCCCGCGCCCCCCTTCGGCATGCAGCTCCAGCAGCTGGGCAGGTACCGTCGAAGTGACTGTCGCCAGACGCACAATCGCCCGCCCAACAGGGTGCTCAGAAGCCATTTCCAGCCCGGCGGCCAGCTGCTGGCAAACTTCGAGCGGCACATCACCCAACACGCGGGTATTCACTACTTGCAAATGACCGTGGGTCAGGGTGCCAGTTTTGTCAAACACCATATAATCCACACTCGCCAGCGTTTCCAGCGCATGGCCGCGCGTGGTCAACACACCGTGCGACGTGAGCAAGCCCGTTGCGGCGGTCAAGGCAGTCGGAGTCGCCAGCGACAAAGCACACGGGCAGGTCACGACCAGCATCGAGAGCGTGACCCAAAATGCCTGAGCCGGATCATGCTGATACCACCCGGCGAATACCGCCACCGCCAACACCAGAATAAACAACACAAACCAGGACGCGACCCGATCCGCCAACACTGCCAAACGCGGCTTCTCGCTCTGCGCACGGTCAAGCAGGCGTACAATCGCCGCCAGCACCGTGCTATCTCCGAGTTTTTCAACACGCAGGGTCAGCGGACTTTCCATGTTCAAGGTGCCGCCCACCAGCGGGTCACCCGCCTGCTTGTGGCAGGGCAGACTTTCGCCAGTCAGCAACGACTCATTGACACTGCTACTCCCCGACAGCACACAGCCATCAGCCGGCACCGTTTCACCCGGCTTGATTATCACCCGGTCGCCGATCGCCAGCTCACCGACCGGCACGACTTCCTGCCCATTAGCTGTGATGCGCGTCGCAGTTGCTGGCATCAATCGCACCAGCTCTTCGGCCACCTGCCCCGCCTTGTGGCGAGCCGCCATTTCCAGATAGCGCCCACCGAGCAGGAAAAACGTGAACATGGTCACCGAGTCAAAATAAACCTCGCCCCCACCCATGAAGGTTGCCCAGACACTGGCGGTATACGCCACCCCAATCGCCAGTGACACGGGTACATCCATTCCCAACTGCCCACGGCGCAAATCCCGCCAGGCCGAAGCAAAAAAGCCCTGGGCAGAATAGAAAACCACCGGGGTGGCCATCACCAGGCTGATCCAGCGCAAAAACCCCTGCATGCCCGTATTCATGTCAGAATCAATGCCGATGTAGAGCGCAATCGCCACCATCATGACCTGCATCATCCCCAAGCCTGCCACAGCAATACGACGCAATGCGGCTGATTTTTCCTTTTTCTGCAGGGACTCCAAACGGCCAGGGTCAAACGGATGGGCGTGGTAACCGATGGCGTTAATCGCCTGCAAGACCTCACTCAGTTTGATCTGGGCGTTATCCCATTTCAGGGTGGCGCGTTGTGTCGAGTAATTCACCCGAAAATCAAGCACCCCCGGCAAGCCTTTGACGTGACGCTCATTCAGCCAAACACAGGCCGCACAAACGATCCCCTCCAGTATCAACGAAGCCTCACGAATACTGGCGTCCGCACCCAGACTACGCACAAACGAACGCTGCAATTCAGCCGAATCATAGACCTGCAAATCGCGTAATGGCTTCGGAATCAGATCTTCCGGGTGCTTGCCCACATCAGTACGAAACCGGTAAAAATCGGTCAAGCCATTGTCAACAATCGCTTGGGCCACCGCCTGACAGCCGGTACAACAGAGGGCGCGCATCTGCTGCTCAATTTCCAGCTGATACTGCGTACCGGCGGGTACTGGCAAACCACAATGAAAGCAATCAATCGGGGAATGTGTGCTCATGCGTTATCCCGCAGGCGCTCCCACCAGCGTTTGTCCTTTCACTTCATGCACATCCGTACCGCGTTTGATGACAACCACGACCGTCCATGCACCCGGCGCTTCCAGCTGCACGTTTTGCCCGTACGTACCATTCCCGGCTTCCGGCAGTGCGAGGGTTTGATCCAGCCGTTTGTCACCGGGGCGCAGGAAGCTGACTTCTACTTCAGCCCCGGTCAGCGGTTCGCCATATTTATCCTTGACCCTCAGGCTAAACACGGCGGGTTTGCCCGACTCAGGCGCTTGCTGCCAGCCATTATTCTCGACCACCCAACCCCGCTCGCGCTGAGTCTCCAGCTGGGACATATAATGATTGAACTGGGCATACTTTTCCTGAAAATCATGCGACACCGCCCCCGGAAAGGCCGATGAAACCTGGCTGCCACCACCACGCGGCGCAGGCAGGAAGCGCGCCATAAATTCGGGGCTGGCGCCTTTGCTGGCCAGCGTAATAATGGTCGAATCAACCACAGCCAGCGTCAGGAAAAAACCAACAATCAGCGCAGGCGCCCAGTGAAACCAGCCCTTCGTGTTTGAACCCGTTTCCGTCCCGGCTTCCGCCTGATCCATCTGTCCCATCTGTGTGTTCAGACGTCGGCGATTGCCCCGCTGACTGGTGACAATCCCCAAGCCGTAACCACTCATGACGAAGAACGCGAAATGAATCGCGAACACATCAATCCCCGCCCAGTGAATAACCGCCAATGGCACATATACCGCCTGCACCAGTAGAATGCTTACCAGTGCAGCCAGTTTGTTATTCCAGCGCAAACCCCGATAAAACAAAAAAAACAGGGCAAAAGAGGCAATAACCCCGCTTCCCAGTGTGGTGAGCAAACTAAAGTTTTCCATGGTTTTCCATAATCAAGGCCTGATGAACTGCGAAGGAATCAACACAGGCGTAGTCACTTTACCGCTGAGTGGTTCCAGTTTGAAATAAAACTCACGGTTTTTCTTGCCACCGGCTTCCGGCAAGGTCTGGCGAACTTTCGCCAATAACCGCACACTGGCGTCCGGCTCCAGCGTGATCAGATTGGCATCAAATTCCCCCAAACTCAACTGGGTACGTGGCAACTGTTCCAGCACTAGCCGATAGGTGGCCTTTTCCTGAGTCTTGTTGTTGATTTTGATTTCATAGCTGTTCTGGATACTGCCATCCGACAAGGTGACAAACAAGGGGCTGCGCACCTGTACCGCCGTTGCCTCCAGCAGCTTGGTGCTGGCGATACTCCAGACCAGATAAGCTACCGCCAGCAGGGTCGCCACACCATAACCGATGGTGCGTAACTTCAGAAAACGGGTTTTGCCCCCCTGCAGCGCATGGTCAGAGGTGTAACTGATCAAGCCGCGTTCCCAGCCGTATTTGTCCATAATGCTGTCACAAGCATCAATACACAGTGCACAGTGGATACAACTGACCTGCAGACCCTCGCGAATATCGATCCCGGTCGGGCAGACCTGCACACACAAACCGCAATCTACACAGTCCCCATGCCCCTTTTCCTGGCGCACTTCACGCTGGCGCAAATCCTTGATCGGAATAGCGCGTCCGGCGCTGCCTTCACCACGCTTGGGGTCATAGGAGACAATCAGCGTGTCCTGATCGAACATGACACTCTGGAAGCGTGAATACGGGCAAACGTGCAGGCAGATATGCTCACGCATCCAGCCCGCTGCCAGGTAAGTGGTGGCCATCAGGATAAAGGTCGTGGCATAGACTGCACTAGGAGCACTCAGGGTAAAAAATCCGGCGGTCAACTCAAACGCATCCCCCCAGTAGAGGGCAAACGTCAGCCCCGTCCACAGCGACAATAATAACCAGGCCGCGTGTGTGCTACCGATTTTCAGTATTTTTTCCGTGTTCCAGATCTGCTTGTCGAGCCGAATCCGCGCCACCCGGTCACCCTGAATCCACTTTTCAATAAAGCGGAAAGCGTCCGTCCACAAGGTCTGGAAACAGAAATAACCACAAAACACCCGCCCGAACAGGCTGGTCACAAAGAACAGCAGCACCGCCGCCAGAAACAGCAAAGCTGTCAGCCAAAAAATATCCTGCGCATGCATCACCAGATTAAACAGATAGTAACGCCGCTCGGGAATATCAAAAATAATCGCCTGATCCGGCCCGACCACCCGCTCCCAGCGCAGCCATGGCAGCAGGAAATACGCGCCATAGGCCACAAAAGTAATCCATGTCTTGATGGTGCGGAAACGTCCCTTGATGGAACGCGGCTGAATCGCATTTTTGGGCTGAATAACGTGAACAGTGCTCATAGAAAACCTTTAATCCGGGGTAACTGGCAAGGGCATAATACCTGAACGCCATCAGTTTACATTGCGCTGCATCAAGAAAAAACCTTATTTTAGCTGTTGCTAATATCCCCTTGCCGCCCATCGCTGCCACCCAACCGGGTGCGCGGCGTGCAGCGTTGTGAAGTTCTGTTCTCTTCAGTGTGAAAACGGTACTATTAGCCTCCCTGAAATCACACAAGGATGGATTCCCTCCACCATGAATGCTCTGGAATGGCGTGTTGCCGTGTCATTGTCTGCCGTGTATGCCGTGCGCATGCTGGGTTTGTTCATGATATTGCCCGTGTTCGCCCTGTATGCCCACACTCTGCCCGGCTCCACCGACTTTCTGGCAGGTATCGCGATTGGTGTTTATGGCCTGACCCAGGCACTGTTCCAGATTCCACTGGGCTTGGCTTCCGACAAAATGGGACGCAAGCCGGTGATTATGGGTGGCCTACTGATGTTTGCGTTCGGTAGCCTGGTGGCCGCACTGGCGAATGATTCGATCTGGCTGATTATTATTGGCCGAACCTTGCAAGGCATGGGGGCGATTGCAGCGGCGACGATGGCGCTGGCTGCTGACCTGACCCGTGAGGAGAACCGGGCGCGGGTCATGGCGTTTATTGGCATGACGATTGGCGTGTCCTTCATGCTGGCGATGATTCTGGGGCCATTACTGAATGCCTGGGTGGGTATCTCCGGCATCTTCTGGTTCACGCTCATCCTGGCCTTGTGCGGTGTATTGCTGGTCGCCTTTGCCGTGCCTGCGCCGGTGCATATCCGCGCGCACCGGGATGCGGGTATCCTGCGGGGGTTTGTGGGTGCTACTTTACAAAATCCGTCGCTATTGCGCATGAATGCCGGTGTGTTTATTTTGCACTTGATCATGACCGCCAATTTTTTGGTGATCCCCACTATTTTCAAGAACCAGCTGGCCTTGCCATCCGTCGACCATTGGAAAATTTACCTGCCGGTCTTTCTGCTGTCTTTCGCCTGTGCCGTACCGATGATCATCGTCGCGGAAAAAAAGCACAAGATCAAAAGCCTGTTATTGGTGTCCATTGCCCTGCTGTTGCTGGCTGAATTATTGATGGCGCTGGAGTTTGCGCATACCCTGCCCTTACTCCTCGCCTTTTTGGTATTTTTTATCGGCTTTAATTTTCTGGAAGCGGTTCAACCGTCACTAGTCGCCAAGTACTCTGCCGTTGACACCAAAGGTACGGCGATGGGTATTTATAATAGTGCGCAGTTCATGGGTATTTTTATCGGTGGCAGCGCTGGCGGGCTGATCAATCATTATCTGGGGTCCAGCGGCGTGTTCGCGTTCAGTGCACTGATGGCAGCAGCCTGGCTCTGGATTGCGTATGGCTTGCCGCAACCGACTTTTTACGCCAGCCGCATCCTCAAACTGGACGCAGATCAAACCGACTGGCCAAAATTACACGCCCAACTCAGTGCCGTGCGCGGCGTGCGTGAGGTCGCCATTGTCGCCCAGGAACGGCTGGCTTACCTGAAAGTCGACAAGGCCGAGCTGGATGATGACGCGCTCCGTGCATTTTCGGGCGCATCTGCGTAAAATCAACCGGACTAGCGAATCAGTATCAACTTAGTATGATCAGTCTTAAAGGAACAGAACATGACAGGAATTAACAAGGTAATCCTGGTCGGCACGCTTGGACGTGACCCGGAAACCAAATACATGCCCAGCGGTGGCGCTGTCACCAACGTCAGTATTGCGACCAGCGAGAACTGGAAAGACAAAAATACCGGCGAAAAACAGGAACGCACCGAATGGCATCGCGTAGTATTTTTTAACCGTCTGGCTGAAATCGCCGGGCAGTACCTGCGCAAAGGCCGCCAGGTTTATATCGAAGGCCGCCTGCAAACCCGCAAATGGCAAGCGCAAGACGGAACAGACCGCTATAGCACTGAAATCATTGCCGACCAGATGCAAATGCTGGGGGGGCGCTCTGATGGCGACAACACGGGTTCCGGCAACTTTAATGCGCCCCAGTCGAATGATGGCGATAGTTACGGCGGTGGCCATGACAACAGCAGTCAAACCCGGCCTGCTGCACCCAGCAAGCCTGCTGCAAAGCCCGCAAATCAGGGCAGTAACCAGCCTGCCGACCGTGGCTTTGAAGACTTCGACGACGACATCCCGTTCTAAACACCAATCAAACTGAGGGCGAGGGCAGTATGGATTTTCAGTTTTACATACGCAAGATCACCGAAGGCGCACTGCTGGATCGTGAGGAAATGACAGCGGCCATGCGCGCCATAATGACCGGACAGGCAACACCCGCCCAGATCGGAGGCTTTCTGATCGGCTTGCGCATGCGCGGCGAAACGGTCACTGAAATCAGTGCCGCCGCCAGTGTGATGCGTGAACTCGCTACTCGGGTCACCGTGGATAGTGAACACCTGGTAGACACCTGTGGCACGGGCGGCGATGCCTCTGGCAGCTTTAATATCTCCACGGCAACGGCCTTTGTCACGGCAGCGGCTGGTGCGCGGGTCGCCAAACACGGTAATCGCTCGGTTTCCAGCAAATCGGGCAGTGCGGATGTGCTGGAGGCGGCGGGCGTCAATCTCAACCTGACCCCCGAACAGGTCGCCACCTGCATCAACCAGCTGGGGGTGGGCTTCCTGTTCGCCCAGAAACACCACAGTGCGATGAAGCATGCAATTGGCCCGCGCCGTGAACTGGGAGTACGTACCCTGTTCAATGTACTGGGGCCGCTGACCAACCCGGCGGGTGCACCGAATCAGGTATTGGGTGTATTCAGCAAGGACTGGGTACGGCCACTGGCGGAAGTGCTGCAGGCTCTGGGTAGCCAGCATGTGATGGTCGTGCATGCCGCCGATGGGCTGGACGAGATCAGCATTGCCGCGCCTACTCATGTCGCCGAACTGAAAGAGGGTGTGGTGCGTGAATATGACATTACGCCGGAAGCACTCGGCCTGACCCGCAGTTCGCTGGACAGCTTGCGCGTTCAGACCCCGCAGGAAAGTCTGGCGATGATCAGGCAGGCGCTGGGCAACCAGCCCGGTGGAGCGCGTGATATTGTCGCCCTGAACGCCGGAGCCGCTATTTATGTGGCCGGTTTGGCCAGCAGCCATCAGGCGGGCGTCGAACAGGCGCTGGCGCTGATGGCTGATGGCAGTGCGCTGGCACGCATCCAGCAGCTGGCTGATCTGACCCAACAGTTTCCGGCCTGAATCCGCCGACCTGAACAAACAGAGTACTATCCCACTGATGAGCACACCCGATATCCTGCAAAAAATCCTCGCGACCAAACACGAGGAAATTGCCGCCCGCCGCCAGCAAACCAGTCAGTTACAGCTGCAGGAGCACTGCGCCAAAGCAGCACCTACCCGTGGTTTTTTGCAGGCTCTGCGTAACAAACTGGCCACTGGACAAGCTGCCGTGATTGCCGAGATCAAGAAAGCATCGCCGAGCAAGGGGCTAATTCGTGAGAACTTCGACCCGGCGGCTATCGCACACAGCTATGCACAAGCGGGCGCTGCCTGTTTATCCGTCCTGACCGACGCGGAATATTTCCAGGGACATGAACGCTACCTGCAGGCGGCACGCGCTGCCTGTGATTTACCCGTTATCCGCAAGGATTTCATGGTCGATGCCTATCAGGTGTATGAAGCCCGCGCTTTGGGTGCGGACTGTATTTTATTGATTGTCTCCGCGCTGGACGATACCAAGCTCGCAGAACTTTACCAGTTGGCAACGTCCTTAGGCATGGATGTGCTGATCGAAGTGCATGACCGTACCGAACTGGAGCGGGTGCTACCGCTGCAGGCACCGCTGCTGGGGATCAATAACCGCAATCTGCGTACCTTCGAAACTTCCCTGAACACCAGTATCGAACTGCTGCCACAGGTGCCAGCCGATGCTTTGCTGGTTACAGAAAGCGGTATTCATACCCGTGAAGATGTTGCCTTGCTGCGCGAACATCACATCCATGCATTTCTGGTGGGCGAAGCGTTTATGCGCGCTGCCGATCCCGGTGCGGCCCTGCACGACCTGTTTTTCAGGAAGAGTTAATTTATTTATGCTGACACACCCACAATTTGACCCGGTCGCGTTAGCGATTGGCCCCCTGAAAGTCCATTGGTACGGGCTGATGTATGTGATCGGTTTCCTCGGATTCCTGATCATCGGCAAACGCCGTGCCCGCCGCCCCGGCAGCCTGTTCAAACCCGAACAGGTCGACGACATGATGTTCTGGGGCGCGATTGGCGTCGTCCTCGGTGGGCGCATTGGTTATATGTTTTTTTATAACCTGAAAGCCTTTATCACTAATCCGCTGTCCTTTTTTCAGGTCTGGGATGGGGGCATGAGTTTCCACGGCGGGCTGATCGGTGTGATTATCGTCATGCTGGTACTCTCCTGGAGATGGAAAACACGTTTCTTCCAACTGGCTGATTTTGTGGCTCCACTGATCCCGATTGGCTTGGGTGCCGGACGCATTGGCAACTTTATTAATGGTGAACTGTGGGGTCGGCACACGGATGTTCCTTGGGGCATGGTCTTCCCGGCAGTGGATCATCTCCCGCGCCATCCGTCGCAACTGTATCAGGCTTTTCTGGAAGGTTTCGTGCTGTTCGCCCTGCTGTGGTGGTTTACCCGCAAACCACGTCCGGCAGGCTCGGTGGCCGGGCTGTTCTTGGTTGCTTACTCCATTTTCCGCATCGTGGTCGAATTCTTCCGCGAGCCGGATGCCCACATGGGTTACATCGCCTTCGGCTGGCTGACCCAGGGGCAGTTACTGAGCGTACCCATGCTATTGATCGGCGTCGTCCTGATCTGGTGGGCTTACCGCTTTGATACTTCGGTACGAAACTCACCGGCATAACTGAAAATTTGCCCAAACCAGGGGTGCTGCAGGCGAAAATCCATCTTGAAACGGTCAGCATCCAGCGCCGTTTCTGCGATGGTGGTATGCCCGAGAATCAGCCATTCGGGGACAGGTAATAATACCTTCCCCAGTTTCAGCACAAAGTGACGCCCCTCATACCACAACACGCCCGCCCGCACACTGACCGCCATCCGCAAGCCCACCCACGGATTCACATACTCGATCAGCTCATTACCACCGGCATACACCCAGTGGCTCTTGAAGAAAATCGTGCGCCCATGCGGAAAGCTAATAGTACGCTTCCAGCGTTGCACATCACCTTCCATCCATTTGCTGACCTTGGTCGGTACTGCCTTGCCGCGCTGATTGACCAAAGCGCCCAGCAAACGCATGAAGCTCAAATACGGCTGCATCAAGGGAGGGTAATCAATATCCAGCGCGCCAATATCGGTGTTGTTATCGGCCTGATAATGCGCCTGCAAGGAGGCAGGTAATTGTTCCCATTGCACACCTAGCGCTTGCTGCATCAGGGGTATTGCTGGCGTTTGCGCATGTTGTAGGGTTTGTTGATTCATATCAGCCTCCCAGACTGGATTTGAATACCATCAGCAACACAATCGTCACCATGGCGATAAAGGCGGGCACTCCCAGCCAGAACCAGATGCGCGTGTAATGCCAGTACAAAGCGGGTAATTCACGGTTTGTCTGCCAGGCAAGCACTGCCAGATCACGCATGCGGATCTGCAACCAGACGACCGGCAGCCAACACAAACCGGCCAGCACATACAGCGCCAGACTCAACGCGACCCACGGTGTGCTTAGCGGCAAGCCTGCTAAATAAACCATCCACACACCGCTCAGCGGCTGGAAAATAATAGTCGGGGTGGTAAACAGCCAATCGGCCAATACCACATGGCGATTGGTCACTGCAATGGTCGGCACATCGCCACTGCGGTCTGCCATCCATTTATAGAACACACTTCCCAAGCCGGTACCCAACAAGACGACCATGCTTAAAATATGCAAATACTTAAGCAGCAAATAAGTCACACCTCACGCTCCAGCTGCTCCAACCCCTGCGCCGGACTCAAGGGGACGCGCCCCAACAAGGCAGACAGTGGGGCAACATCGCTCGTATTGCCCTTCTGGAGCATGCGCAGATTATCAGGATGCAGGATAGGCACTACAAAACGCATCCATTGTGCGCTCGCCATTATCAACCCGACTGGAGCCGATAACACCGGTGCCCGCTTTTTTCCGCCAGTGGTACGGATTAATTGCAGCCAGTCAACAAAACTCAATGCATGTGCCCCGACTACGTCTAGGGTGCGCTGCGCCGGATGAGCCTGCAGGCAATGAATCACCGTGGCCACCACATCATCAACATGCACCGGCTGGATTGGCTGCTGGCCATCGCCTACCAGTGGAATCACCGGCAGCGCTGCCATCTGCCGGAACATCGCCATACTGCTGCCGCCTTGACCATAAACCAGTGACGGCCTGAGTACAAACCAGTCGAGATCAAGGCCACGCAGCACATCATCCGCCGCTTTTTTACTAAGCTGGTAGGCGGTGAATGCCTGATCATCCACACCCAAGGCTGAAATCTGGATCACCCGGCGTACACCGGCCTGCTCACAGGCACGAAACAGGGCGGCAGGTGCGCGATAATGCAGGTTTTCGAACGTCTGCCCGCCCGTCTCGACAATAATCCCCACACTGTTGATCACCGCATCCACCCCCTGTAACAGCGGCAGCCAGTCCGCTTCGGTCAACATTTGCCTGAAATCATGACCCTGTTGGCGGGACACCGGCAGCACTTGATGCCCAGCCTGCTGCAAGCCACGTGCAATATGCCCACCTATAAAACCTGTCGCACCCGTCAATAAGATCTTCATGCTGCTTTACTCCCGGCTTATCGCCTGAACACGCTTAATTAAGTGTCCAGCATAAGCAGTACACACCCACCCCGCTTCCGCTTTGGTAGATCAGGAACAGTTTTTTAGTGCAAAAAGATCATTTCGGAGTAGAAACAGGTAGCTGGCGATACTGCCCCGGTGTCATTCCGGCAATTTCCCGGAAAGCCGCGTAGAAATTGGATTGTGAGGTAAAACCGACACTCATGCCCACCGATAAGACCGATGCCGAACGCTCTTGCAACAATAGGGTTTGTGCAGCCGCTACCCGGCACTCACGGATATAACGTGAGAACCCTTTGCCCAAATGGACATTGATCAGCTCAGACAATTGGTGCGTCGATAAATCCATGCGTGCTGCCAGCGTAGTCAGATCCAGATCGGATTGGCGATAAAGATGCTCTTTGTCCATCAGGGTCTGTAAAACCTGGAGCGCAGCGCGGTGATCGACATTACCGAGTGTAGAAGTCGCGTAAGTTTCCCGCGCCGCCTCCGTCACATCCGTCGATAACTGGGGCGCATAGCCCAAGGCCAGATTCACTAACAAAAACGCGCCACCAATTGCACTGGCATAGAGCATAAAAAACAGCCTTTCGGAGATCAGCGGCACTGCTAGCCCCAGAAACATGACCGCCACCGCAATGACAAACACGACACCCAGCAACTGCAACTCCAGCTGGAAACGGCTGCGTTGGGCACGCAGCGCATAAACACAGTAAGCCAGCCAGAACAAATAACCGGCACCCACCGCAAACGACAAGGGCAACGCCAGTGAATAAGGCAGCCAGAACGCCAGCACAACCGGCAGGGCATGCCATAGATCAACAGCACGCAGCGTGTCCTGTGCCCGCAGCAAAGGACGACTGAACAGGTAAAAGGCCGGAGCCACTGCAAACAGTAACATCCGGTAAGGCGCACTCTGCACGCCATCCCCACCGTATTGCAGATAGGCAAAATGCATTCCCTGCAGACCGGTCAGCACGATCAGCAGGACAATCCCCATCGTCCGGGCCACCGTGTATTGACGATAGTTATCGCGCCCGAAGAAATGAGTCAACACCAGCAAAGGCGCACTGCATACTGAAAAACCAATCAGCAGAATTGTTAAAGTTTGCACGTAATCTTAACCATCGACTGGCTGGGTGGGTGTATCCAGCGTCAATTGGTAAAAAGCCGCATCCAGCCAGCGACCAAATTTAAAACCCGCCTGTGTGAGCGTGCCCGCATGCACAAAGCCCAGCTTTTCATGCAGGGCAATACTCCCCGGATTAGCCGCATCAATCACCCCGACCATCAGGTGATAGTCCTGCACTTTGGCCTGCTCAATCAGCGCCCGGAGCAAGCGCTCACCCAGATGTTGGCCACGCTGATCATGACGGACATAGACCGAATGCTCGACACTGTATTTATAGGCGGGTTGCACCCGAAAAGCGCCGTAACTGGCAAATCCGAGCAAAGCACCGGTTTCATCTTCCAAGCCCAACACCGGAAAATTCCCGGCAGCTTTGAGCGCAAACCATTGCTGCATACTGTCCAGCGTGCGCGGTTTGTAGTCGTACAATGCCGTCGAATGCAGAATCGTATGATTGAAAATAGCCAGAATGGCGGCTGCATGGCGTTCTTGTGTGCAGTGAGTCAGTAAAAATTCAGGCATGACATACAACTTTCAAAAAACTGTACTATAATAATGCATAGAAAGTCCGCAGAGGATGGCCTTCGTGCAACGCTAACGTGGAGAAGTGATTGCCGGAGAAATACTTACCCAATAGAAGTAATGACCTTCGCTAATACAACGTTGGAAGGTCATTCTCTGTGGGCTTTCTTCCCTAGCTTTGGCTGCTTGGCAAATCGCCTTCTTCAGTATTTTGTTGATCTTGCTGATCCTGCTGCGGGTTAAACACCGCCAGTAAATCTGCCAGCAACAAAGACACCTCACCAGTCATCAGGGTAAATTCAATGTCCTTATGTTCGGCGTGCGATTGTGGGTCATGTTCGTCCAGCTGCTCGTCGAAAACATCCAGAAATTTCAGGCGCTTTAGTTGCAGACTGTCGGTCAGCATAAAGCTGATCTTGTTATCCCAGGTGAGCATCAGCTTGGATACCAGCTTGCCGCTGTCCAGATTGGACTGTACTTCGTCAGACAGCAATTCATGCTTCTTGAAAACGGCCACACCCTGATCATCACCTTGGCTGCGCATTTCACACTCTTCACCCAGTTCAAAGGGCGCGGGCAGTATACCGTCCGTCAGCCACTGCGTCATGAGGTGCGTGGGTGAACTTTTGGTCTCGGGGGTAACAACCGGCAGACTGTCAATCGTCTTGCGCAGCAGACCGGTCAGGCGCTCCGCTTGGGAAGCAGAGGACGTGTTGACCACCATCCACGCACCGTGCGGGTCAATCCAGGCATCCAGCATACGGGTGCGGGTGAAAGCACGTGGCAGTAATTCAAACTCGATCTGCTCACGCAGATCTTTCTTTTCACGGCTGCTGACTTTGCGGCTGTCGCGATCCTCAATCTCGGCAACGCGTTCGTCCAGTTCTTCACGAATCACGGATGATGGCAACATGCGCTCCTGATGCGCCATCGTCAGCAACAGATAACCATTGCTGCCATGTGCCAACACTTCGGACTGTCGCCCTAACGGCGGCACCCAGCCACTGCTTTCACGTTGCTCTTTACTGCAACCCGCAAATGGGCGCATCTCAAGCCGTTCGTGCAGCTCTTCAGCTGACAGCGGGAAATCCTGCTGCAGCTTGTACAAATACAGATTTTTAAACCACATGCGGGTTATAGCTCATTTCGCTGAAAGGACTGCGATTATGAAGCAAACCCCGCACTCAAACAATAAAGGGAACCGAGCCAAATTCCGACCACGGATTACCGACCCGGAACCATTTACTGGCCAGCGTGCCATAAACCGAACGAAAATCAGTCGTCATGTGCAAATTGCCGTTTCTGTCCAGATCATTCAGGCGTGGATTATCGCCATAGACCCCACCCCGTACCTTGCCGCCCATGACCAGCTGCACTGAAGCCGCACCATGATCCGTACCACCCCCCAGATTTTGCTGTACACGCCGCCCGAATTCGGAATACGTCACCACCAGCACATCATCCCAGCGTCCATGACGCTGCATGGCATTGGCAAAGGAATCCAGTGCAACCGACAGTTCAAACAACAGGTTATTATGGGTATTCAGCTGTTTGGCGTGCGTATCAAAGCCATTGTGTTCGATTTTATAGACCGCTGTGTCAACATCATTGACGATCATTTGTGCGACTGATTCCAGCCTGCGCCCTAACACACTGGTAGAGAATTCTGCACCTAACGGTTTGGGATGCACCATTTTTTCTTTGAGCTGCGTTCCGGCATCATGTAGCTGGTGCTGAATATTGACAACGTGGGAGAGTGCCGCATTGGAGCTGGAGAATTTCCCGGGTTTGATGTCCTGAACCAGATCGACCTGGTTAAGAAATACCTGGGGGCTTTGCATCGCAATCGTGTAGCAGTCCTTGCCCGCCATCGGCCCCAGACCTTCGCCTAAAATAATACCGTGCAAACCTTTTTTGTAATTGGGCAACACTTGGGAAAGCCAGCCAATTTCAGACTGCTCAAACGCGTCGGTTGCTGTTTCCCAAATATCACTGGAACGAAAATGAGACAATACGGCATGGGGATAACCAACACCCTGTATCCATGCCATGTTACCTTTTTTCCACCAGGGTTCCAGCTTGGCCATGTAAGGGTTATGCGCCATGCCGCTGCCATCCAGCGAAACCAGCTTGTGTTTTGGCAGGGCAACATTCGGTCGAAATCCTGCATATCGGGCATAATCATTGGAGGGTATCAGGGTATTCAAACCGTCATTCCCGCCTGTCAACTTGATCAGTACAATGGTTTTTTTGCGCTTACCTGCCGAAGCAGTTTTATTTATAGTAGTCGGACTAGAAGCACTTCCCCCTGCTGCCCACAAAACATTGGGCACAAGCCCAGCGGCTGGCAATGCACTTGCCAGCTTCAAAAAATTCCGTCTTTCCATACAATTTCCTCAAAAAACCCTCAGTAGTCACTCTATCCAGCACTTTTATTTTTATTACTCAGGCAACCTGAAAAGCTGGATCCAACAGTAAAGCATTCGCCAAGCGCCGACTCCCTGGCACTTTAGGCAATTCATTCACCGGAGGCACTGCCAGCATCCAGTCAATCATGTCCTGCGGTTTCTGCGCAGGCAGGTACAAATCCGTTGTTACCCGGCGATTCAGATTACCCCTGGACACTTTGGCCAGATACGAAGCCCGCACCAGCAAAGTCTGGGTACTAATCCAGTGTTCCCCACCCCGCCAGCCTTTGACCGTGGGAGGATCGAACAACTGTTGACCCAACAATCGGCATAAGTTAACCATTTCCTGCGTACTTTCACGCGGATAATTGGCCATCCGCACCGTACCTACCAGTATCTCAATGGGTGACTTGACAATCGTGCCACGGTTTGAAGCCTGCCAGAATTCATCACTGTTGAGCACCAGGCGTAACAGCGTTTTGATGTCGTAATCCGCCGCCCGGAACTGGTTCGCCCATGTCTGGATCAGTTTGGTGTTGGGGCGTGAACCATTATTGACAAAATTCAACCAGAAACGCTCTACCAGTCGTTCAGCCGTTTTGGGATGTTCCAGCAGAATATCAATGATGTCGTCACCATTGAAGTTGCCGGTACGACGCAGGAAAGCGATGCGGGTATTATCATGCAGGTCGGCGCGGATTTGGAATTGGCCACTGTCGGGATTAACACCCCAACCGGTAAATGCCCGGGCAGCGGCTTTTACATCGGCTTGTGTATACTGGCCACGACCGACTGTGAATAACTCCAGCAGCTCGCGTGCGAAGTTTTCGTTGGGCTGGCCTTTGATGTTCTCGTAACCATCCAGATAAACCAGCATGGCGGGGTCACGCGCCATCGAACGCAATAACTGGCGGAAACTGCCCAGTGCATTCTGCCGCAAGGTCAGGTTCTGCTTGTGCAGCAGACTAGGCTGTAAAGTCTTTTGAATCGATGAAGTGAAGAGACCGTGCCAAAATAAAGTCATCCGTTCGATAAACGGTGACTTGGTGGTGAGCATCTGCTCAATCCACCAACCCTGAAGTCGCTCTCCCTCAGACTTCGAAATTCTCCAGGCATCTGCACGCCCTTTGGCGCTTTCGTCGCGCATCGGCTCCAACTTGTTCCAGGGGGTCATGGGAGCAATGGGTCTGACAGGCGACTGCGCAGGATTCAAAACGAATTCAACCGCTTTGCTCCTGGACAAACCCTCCAATTGTTTTATGCTACCCCACTCCACACCCAGCCCGGTACGGGACACAAGATGACGAGCCTCACTAAATGTGAGTACGTTCATAGGCAAACATCACCAAACTGACAGTAAGAAATAAACCCGTAGAGAATAACATTATTTTTTCGTTCGAAACTGTGCATATTTCACCCAATTTGAAGAAAATACAGCCGAAAGCCCCGGCGGCACTGAACTATTTTTAAATAGTAGACTAAAAAATAGCTTTATTTTTTTATTGTTACAGCCCAAGTCTAGCTTGGGCTGCTTAAGCTGGCTATTCTTGCCGACTAACGGGCGGCGTATTTTCCACCACCGACCTGACCTTTTATCGCCTGTCCGAGTTGATGGACAGCCATCGCATAGTAATTACTGTGATTGTAGCGTGTGATCACATAAAAATTCTGATACCCGATCCATGGCTCCTTGACACCCCCTGGCACCGTTGTCAGGGCTAACAGATGCGTCCGTTCCGTGTTACTCCAGCGTCCGTTACGCGGTTGAATGCCTTTATTGCTGAGACTGCCTGGCGAATACTTAACCTTAAACCCATCCGGCATGCTGGCATAGGCACCGTTAGACACCATCGCAGGCACCGCTACTTCCTGACCATAACGCCAGCCGTGCTTTGAGAAGTAATTGGCAATACTGCCAATCGCATCGACCGGATTCCACAGATCACGCACACCGTCGCCATCAAAATCGACAGCATAAGCACGGAAACTGCTCGGCATAAACTGACCATAGCCCATCGCGCCGGCATACGAACCTTTGGGGCCTAATGGATCCATACGTTCACTGCGCGTCATCAGCAAATAGTTTTCCAGCTCAGCAAAGAAAAAATCACTGCGGCGCTGATTGACAATCGCAGACGTTGTCAGTGCATCAATCACCCGGTGCTTGCCAAGGATGCGTCCCCAGCGGGTTTCAACCCCCATAATACCCACGATGTATTCGGGATCAACGTTATACTGGCGTGATGCACGCTGGATATGGCCGCCGTACTGCTGCCAAAACTGGGCACCTTTCTGGATATTGCCCGCCGTCACAAATTTCGAGCGGTAGTTATACCAGCCACTGCCGCCACCGCCGCCGGTATTCCCCCACAGGCGGGCGACATCGTCGCGGTTACGGGTTTGTGAGAACACACCGTAGAGGTAGTTTTTACTAAAACCACGTTGCGACATGCGCTCAATGAACGCCAGTAATTGTCGGTTACCCGCAAAATCACCGCTCAAGCTAGCCGCAGAGTAATTACCAACCCCTTTACCGCCATAAGTCACGCTCGCCGGGTTTTGGCCACCGCTGGCAGGACTAGATGCCTGTGCCTGTTGTTGAGCCTTCTTTTGCTGCCATTCACTCTGGTATTGTGCCTGCCGCTGCTGCTGGGCTTGTTTTTGTTCCCACTCCTGATGGCGCCGTTGCTTCAGAGCGGCCAGTTTCTGTTGTGCAGCAGACTGCGGTGGGTTGTTCTGCGCAGGCACACGCCCCGCCGATGGTGGGCGCGGCGCGGGTTTCACCGCATAGTCAACCGCCTCTTCGGCGGTCTCTTGCTGGTCTACACTGGCCGTGGTGTCCGGTTTTTTCGGGCTGGAACTGCATCCAGTTACCAATCCTAAACACCCCGTCAAAAAAACTCCGCTCAACAGCAGTCTGGCCGACATAATCCCCATCTCCTTTAGTACTAATTCATCAATAATTATTGGTTAAATGATCTAATTTTTATATAACGCTATAAAATCAGGCTAGTTTCAGTTCGCAAAATCCATAAAATTGGGAACTTCCTCCAACACTGGCGGCACCTGATTGGCAATCGCATCACCGACCGTCACCGGGTCAGGTGAACTGAATGACGGGAAGCGCCACCCCCCAGGCATGTAGCCCATTTCATTCGGTGCATTGATCACCTTGTCCCACCAATCACCGGTAGCCTCCGTATAGAAATCCGGCCAGATGTAGCGGGTATCACCCCAGGGCTTGACTTCTTTTTTCAGTACGGGCGGCGGCGGTGCTTTCGGGCCAGGTGTAGCTGCCTTGCCCGGGTCATACGGGCTGGCATAAACAGGTGGCGCGGGCTGCGCCGCTTGCATGTTCTGCGTGACTGGCTGCGGGTAAGCATACGGCAACATGCCACCGGTTTGAGTGGCAGGGTAAGCGGGCAGATACTGCGGCGGGTAGTAATAGGCAGGTTGCTGCGGATAGGCTAAATACTGTGCCGGATACCCCGGATAAGTCTGGCTTACGGCAGGTGCAACCGGTGCTGTATACACGGGTAACTGGGAAGGATACTGATAAACTGTCTCAGCCAGGGCAGACTGCCCACTAAACACCAGTAAACATGCGATGGGCACAGTCAATTTTTTCATCATGAAAAACCTCAATAATGTCGTACTAACAGCATACCAGTGGCATGAATGTTAGCAATATCCCTATTTACGACTCACCAGCTTAGCCCAATGCAACTCACTGATCGACTGATTGTTGCAAAAAACGGGGTGCCTGTTGCCTGACATAGTCCCGAAACAAACGCGCAACCGGTGATAAATGTTTACCCTTGCGTATTACAATATGCCAATAACGCTGAATAGGGAATGACTCAACATTCAGCACCACCAGCCGCCCAGACTCCAATTCAGGCTGGATCGTATGCAAAGACACGATCCCCAACCCCAGACCCGCCTCGACCGCATGCTTGATGGTTTCGTTGCTGCGCATTTCCAGCGAGGTCTTGTGGACAAACCCGTATTCGAGCAAATGGCGTTCAATGGCACTGCGCGTGCCTGACGCTTTTTCGCGGGCAATAAACTGCTCATTCATCACAGCGGCCAGCGCTATCCGGCCTTGTTTGGCCAGCCGGTGTTGCGCGGAAGCGATCACGACCAGCGGATTTTCCATCAGACGTTCTGACTGCAGGTTATAGCCCTTCGGAGGTTCACCCATGATCACCAGATCAGGCTCATAGTTCTCCAGCTGCTCCAGCAGTCGCTGCCGGTTGGTCACATCCAGCGTCACGGTCACACCGGGATGCAGGTTTGAAAACTCTGCCAGAAGTTTAGTCACAAAGTAATTGGCAGTGGTTGCGACTGACACCACCAAACGGCCACTATTAACCTGCTTGATGCCATCAATCGCACCGAGCATGTCATTGTAAGACTGCACCACCCGGCTCGTATACTGTAGCAGTTCCCGACCGGCACTGCTCAGGCGCATGCGTTTGCCCTGCCGCTCAAACAGCCCCAAACCGGTGTCTTCTTCCAGCTGTTTAATCTGCATCGAAACCGCAGGCTGGCTCATGTGCAGGCGTTCAGCCGCGCGCGTATAGCTTTCAAAATGTGCAACCGCTTCAAAAACCTGAATTTGTCGCAAACTGAGATGCATAAGAATCACCAAACATAAGTAATGCTTATATTATAGCAGAGTAAATCTTAGTTTTATTTATATTAGAAATGATTAATACTAAGCACACTTCATTACATCACTCGCCTGGAGGCGCTTCAATGGCAGTTAAAAACTACAACGCCGGTGTTAAAGAATACCGTGAAACCTACTGGATGCCGGACTATACCCCGAAGGATACCGACCTCCTGGCCTGCTTCAAAATCACCCCACAGGCCGGTGTACCGCGTGAAGAAGTTGCAGCAGCGGTGGCCGCAGAATCTTCCACCGGCACCTGGACAACTGTTTGGACTGACCTGTTAACTGACCTCGATTACTACAAAGGCCGCGCTTACGCGATCGAAGACGTACCGGGTGATGATACTTGTTTCTACGCCTTCGTTGCTTACCCGATCGACCTGTTTGAAGAAGGCTCCGTGGTTAACGTGCTGACTTCGCTGGTCGGAAATGTCTTTGGCTTCAAAGCCTTACGCGCCTTACGTCTGGAAGATATCCGCTTCCCGATCGCCTATGTCATGACCTGTAATGGCCCGCCACAGGGTATTCAGGTTGAACGCGACATCATGAACAAATATGGCCGCCCGTTACTGGGTTGCACGATCAAGCCCAAGCTGGGTCTGTCGGCCAAGAACTACGGGCGTGCCTGCTACGAAGGCCTGCGCGGTGGTCTGGATTTCACCAAGGACGACGAAAACGTAAACTCCCAGCCTTTCATGCGCTGGCGGCACCGTTTTGACTTCGTGATGGAAGCGATCCATAAAGCAGAAGCCGAAACCGGCGAGCGCAAGGGTCATTACCTGAACGTGACCGCTCCGACGGCGGATGAAATGATGCGCCGCGCGGAATACGCCAAAGAAATCGGTGCGCCGATCATCATGCACGACTACCTGACCGGGGGATTCTCGGCGAATACCCAGTTGGCGCAGTGGTGCCAGAATAATGGCATGTTACTGCATATTCACCGTGCGATGCACGCCGTGCTCGACCGCAACCCGCACCACGGCATTCATTTCCGCGTCCTGACCAAGTGCCTGCGCCTGTCGGGTGGCGACCATCTGCACTCCGGAACAGTGGTTGGCAAACTGGAGGGCGACCGCGAAGCTACCTTGGGCTGGATCGACATCATGCGCGACAAATTCATCAAGGAAGACCGTTCACGCGGGATCTTCTTCGATCAGGACTGGGGTGCGATGCCCGGCGTGTTGCCCGTCGCATCCGGTGGCATCCATGTTTGGCACATGCCTGCACTGGTCAGCATTTTTGGTGATGACTCGGTGTTGCAGTTCGGTGGTGGCACACTTGGTCACCCCTGGGGTAATGCTGCAGGCGCTGCTGCCAACCGGGTCGCGGTTGAGGCGTGCGTTGCAGCACGTAACACCGGGCGCGAACTGGAAAAAGAAGGTAAGGACATCCTGACTAGCGCGGCCAAACACAGCCCTGAACTGGCGGCTGCGATGGAAACCTGGAAAGAAATCAAGTTTGAATTCGACACCGTTGACAAGCTGGACGTATCCCACAAGTAATGATCAGCCACTAGCCATCGAATATCCGAATAGCGAACTTTACAACTTATCTGGAGTGAAATCACATGAGCAATGTGCAAGATTACCAATCAAGCTTAAGCGACACCAGCAGCCGCAAGTTTGAAACTTTTTCTTACCTGCCACCGATGACGGATGAGCAAATCCGCCAGCAGATTCAGTATATTGTCAATAAGGGCTGGAACCCCGGCATTGAGCATACCGAACCCGCCAATGCGCGCAGCAACTACTGGTATATGTGGAAACTGCCCATGTTCGGCGAAACCAGTGTCGATGCGATTCTGGCCGAAGTCGAAAACTGCCGGGAGGCACACCCGAAGAACCACATTCGTCTGCTCGGCTTTGATAATTATGCCCAGTCGGCGGGTGCCAGCATGGTTATCCATCGTGGCAAAACCGTATAGACTAGTCCGCTAGCAGGAAGACAACACGCTGCGCAAACAGTGACCAACAGTGCGTGCAGCGTGCTTCCCCATACCAGACACCGGCAAACGCAGGCAGACGCATGAGCAGACCCAATACTTACATCGGCATTGATAACGAAATCAATGGCGGCATGACCAATATCGGCAAAATCATCCGTGATGCCTGGGTATTTGGCCTGATCGCCGAGACTGAAACCTGCCAGGGCTGGAACCTTGCTGGCATTGACGCTTTATTACAAAAGGTCAATAACGAGTGGGATAAATACGGTTGTATGGTCAGCCATCTGCCCCCTGAACTGGCGGCGCGCCACCAGCGGATTCATGGTGCCGCGCTGACTGCTGCTCAGGCGGCAGGCTGGTCAGGCGAACACGAACTGGAAGATGACAAGTAGCAAGCCGGTAAAACAACCAAACCAGCCAAACAATTCACACCCAATTTCTGACTGACATTTTCTAACTGACAAAGAAGAAGCAAAGCCTATGTCTGCCCATACTATAGACCCTGATCAGTACATCGTTAAACACGAACCTTATTACGAACCGGTCGGCGATGAAATCGGCCTCTATGCAGCCGCCTACAGCGCCCGTATGCCGATGATGCTTAAAGGCCCCACCGGTTGCGGCAAGTCACGTTTTGTCGAACACATGGCCTGGCGTCTGCAGCGCCCCCTGATCACGGTCGCGTGTAATGAAGACATGACGGCGTCTGATCTGGTCGGGCGTTTTCTGCTGGATAAAGACGGCACGAAATGGCAAGACGGGCCACTGGCAACCGCCGCCCGGATCGGTGCCATCTGTTATCTGGATGAAGTGGTTGAAGCGCGTCAGGATACGACGGTCGTTATTCACCCGCTCACCGACCACCGCCGTACTTTACCACTCGATAAAAAAGGGGAGTTAATTCAGGCACACCCGGATTTCCAGCTGGTGATTTCGTATAACCCCGGCTATCAAAGCCTGATGAAAGACCTGAAGCAATCGACCAAACAGCGCTTTGGTGCCCTCGACTTTGATTACCCACGTGAACAGATCGAAGTCGCCATCGTCGCCAAAGAATCCGGTGTCGATGAAAAAACTGCAACCAAACTGGTGCAGATTGCCCACCGCGCCCGCAACCTGAAAGGCCACGGCCTCGACGAAGGTATTTCTACCCGCCTGCTGGTTTATGCCGGACAACTGATCGGTAAAGGCATCGCCCCACAAGCCGCCTGTACCATGACTCTGGTCACACCGCTCACCGATGACCCGGATATGCGCGATACCTTGAATGCCGCCGTCCAGACGTTTTTTGGATAGGGCAGGGTCTAATGGCCATTCACCTTGAAGAATACCAGGCATTCCTGGAAAAAATAACGCCGGAAGTGCGCGCCGTGCTGGATCAGTCCTATCAGGATGCCAGCCGCGTGATGTCGCCTGCGGGCTTGCAGGATTATCTGGACGGAGCCAAAGCGCTCTGTCAGCTGGGCCGAGGCAATGATCTGGTGATTACCTACCTGCAGGAAATGCCGCAAGTGGCGCGTGAATGCGGTGAGGATATTATTCCCGATTGTGTCAGCGCGGCAATGAAGCTGTCGTCCATGACCTCCGGGGAAGTGATTGCCCTGTTGCTCGCCAGTTTGCCGACCGCTTCACGGCATTTAGGCGACGCTGAACTGGTGCGCGGTTATCTGACCTTTATTCATCAACTGTCTTCGACGGCGGCGCGCGGTTTGCGCCCGATGTTCAACCATCTGGATGAATTACTATCCAAGTTGACCTTAAGCGGTTTGCGTCGCTGGGCGAATTTTGGCGTGCAAGCTTACCGGCGTGACTTTAGTAACCTGACTGCTTATTTCAATCTGGAATCCGCCGATAGCCGCGCAACCCTGCAAAAAGAACGGCGCGGCGTGCTGTTCGTCAAAACCCAGCGCAAACTGAATTTTTACCTGCGTGCCTTGTGGGGGCGTGATTTCTTCCTGCGTCCGACCGGAGCCGACTACACCGATTTCCGCCCGTACATTGAACACCGCGTTTTCCACCTGCCGGATGCCGTCGATGATCTGGCGGGGGTGCCGGGGCTGGAACTCTACCGTGCCACAGCGGCGCACATGGCCGCGCATCTGATGTATACCCGCACGGCATTATCCGCCGAACAGCTCAGCCCGGCACAACTGTTTTTTATCGGTTTGCTGGAAGATGCACGGGTTGAATACAAGGCCATCCAAGCCTTTCCCGGCTTGAAAACCTTGTGGCGCAAGCTGCTAACGCTCGACTATGCAGGCGAGGTTGAGCACCCGACACTGGCGGTGCTGGAACAGACCGCTTTACTGCTGCTGGATAGCACGGCAAACACGGATGACGCTGAACTCCAGCCAATTGCCGATGCCTTCCACGCGCACATTGCAGCCAGACAGGATGATGAACAATACAGCTGGCGGTTAGGCCTGAGGTTGTTCAACCTGTTTGCTGAACGCCGCGCAGTGCCCAGTTTGCGCATTCTGGAACGCATCCGGATTCCGTACCGGGACGATAACCGCTTTATCTGGGAATTTGAGGAACTGACCTGGGATACCGGCTTTGAATATATGCCCGCCAGCCAGCGTCAGGTGCGCCGACAGGTGAGCGTGATTGAGATGGCGAATGAGGTCGACTGTGAGCTGGCGGGTGATGATGCGCAGGAAATCTGGACTTGCACCACCGAGATGCGCCCGTATGAAGATGACCTGACGGATAATACCAAGAGCTTCAACGCGATGTGGGGCAAGGAGCCAGTATCCGAGCCTGTCCATTATCACGAATGGGATTACCAGATTCAGCTGCATCGCCCGGATTGGGTAACGCTGTATGAGCGCCGCCAGAAACGGGGCGACCCGGAGGCGATTCGTGAAATTATCGAGGCGTATCGCCCGGTCGCACACCGGATCAAACAGATCATCGACCTGCTCACTCCGCAAGGTGTACAGCGCCAGCGCGGGCTGGAAGATGGCGACGAGATTGATCTGAATGCCGCCGTCGATGCGATGATTTCGATCCGCATGGGCACCCAGCCCAACCCGCGCATTACGCTGCGCAATGTGCTAAAAAGCCGTGATCTGGCCGTGCTTATCCTGCTGGATTTATCCGAATCGACCAATGAAACACTGCAAAACTCGGATAAAACCGTGCTGCAACTGACACGCGAAGCCGCTACTCTGGTTGCAACGGCGGTGGAAGGCATTGGCGACCCGTATGCGATTCATGGTTTCTCCTCCGATGGGCGGCATGATGTGCAGTATTACCGCCTGAAAGACTTTAACCAGCATTTTGATGACGAGGCCAAAGCCCGGCTGGCTGGCATGCAAGGTGGGCTTTCGACCCGAATGGGCGCGGCCTTGCGCCATGCTGGGTATCACCTGTTCAAGCAACCCGAACGGCGCAAACTGATTCTGTTGGTGACGGATGGCGAACCGGCGGATATTGATGAACGCGACCCGCAACATTTGCGCTTTGATGCCAAAAAAGCAGTCGAGGAGTTATACACCCAAGGCGTACTGACCTATTGCCTGACACTAGACCCGCACGCCGATGATTACGTGAAACGGATCTTCGGGCAGAGTAATTATACTATTGTGGATCATGTGGATAGGTTGCCAGAGCAGTTGCCGACCTTGTTTGCGAGTTTGACGAAATAACTGACACCCTGCACATCTTTTACTGGCACGGCGGAATTAATGCGGCCAGGTCTTTGCCATCCACCTCTTGCTTGAGGTCGTAATCCACCACCAGTGGCAAGTAGCCTGATTCCCTGTCCAGTTGCAGGAAGGTCGTCATGGGGATTTTACCGGCAGGTAATTCGGTTTTACGGCACGCATCCACCCCTACCCCCATCGAACCTTTGGGTTTTTTGCCGCTTTCCGCTTTTTTTGCCTTCGCCACCTTGCGGAATTGTTGGAGACGCGGAATGTCCTGCGGGGCAAGCCGGTACGCATACAATTGATAGCCCGGTTTGGCGGCATCGTTCAGAGTTTTGCCTTCCAGCGCCGTTGGCACAGCCTCCAGAATGAAGCGCTCGGTCAGCGGCTTTTCGCCCGTGCGGTTCATCCCCAGTTCCAGCTTCACACCACCGGGGCGCGGTGCAACCCAATCCGGCATTTGTGCAGCGACCCGCAAGACGCGCGGGTCAACCGTCATCAAGTCAGTGGTCGCCAGTTTGTACAGTGTTTTAATGGGAATGGCGGTGCAAGCACCCAGCAATAAAGCTGTTGCGACAGCAAGTAGTTTCTTCATGAGAGCATACCGTTTTATTTGAAAAAATGATTGTATTACGATAATATTTTAACTTTCAACAAGAATTTCAGGTTACCACCATGCAATTTCCCACCACCCGTCTGAAACACTGGCTATCCCCTGTGGCCAAATGGATTGCAGCACTGCTGCTCTTGTCCAACGCCTTGCTGTGGTGGCTGCCGGATGGGCAAGCGATCGTGGTAAAAAACTTTGCAACCCTGACCGCCGAAACCATTCAGATGACGCCGTTTGCCGTGTGGACGGGCTGGGGAATTTCTACTCTGCATCTGTGCATTATGGCTTTTGGGATTTGGGCGATGGCGAGTGTGTTTCGCTTATTGGCGCAAGGCGAATATTTCCACCCGCAGGTTGCGGCACAATTACGGCGTTTTGGTCTGGTGTTATTGGTCGTTGGAGCAACTAACCCACTGGTGCGCTTATTGGTGGTGTTGGCGGTCACGCTGGAGAATCCGGCAGGTCACAAGGCTATCGCGATCAGTATCGTCATGAATGACGTGTTGGTAGTGTTAATCGGGATGCTAATGGTTATGCTGGCCCATGCCCTGCAAGAAGCCGCCGCCATCGCCGAAGACAACCGCCAGATCGTGTGACCCCTATGTCTATTATTGTGAACCTTGATGTAATGCTCGCCAAACGCAAAATGCGCTCGAAAGAGTTAGCGGAACGCATCGGCATTACCGAACAAAACGTTTCCCTGCTCAAATCCGGCAAGGTCAAAGGCATCCGCTTTGAAACACTGGCAAAGATTTGCGAGGTGCTGGACTGCCAGCCGGGGGATATTCTGGTGTTTGAAACGGACAATCCGAACGATACGGAATAAAGGAACCAGCCCATGATTTATGTCTTCCTCATTATATTGGCACTGGCGGTTGCTGTGTTGTATGTGTTGTATTTGCGTTATCGCCTGCACCGCACCCCGGATAACGGCGACCTAGAAGCTGCACTGGAACAGGAAATCCACAAGCTCACCCGCAAAGGGCTGACTGGCGGCCTGATCGTCGGTGTTTATAAACAAGGTAAAACATGGGCTAAAGGCTATGGCTCAGTCAGCACGCAAAACCCAAGGCCACCGGATGCCGAGGCCATTTTTCAGATAGGTTCGATCAGTAAAGTGCTGACCACCACCACGTTGCAACGACTGTGCGATCAAGGCCAGTTGACACTGGATACCACGCTGGAAACCTTGTTGGATGACTCGTGCCCGCTCGACCCAAGGGTAAAAATCATCACCTTGCGGCAACTCGCCACCCACACTGCCGGTTTTCCCCGTGTCCCCAAACCGCTGCTGACGAAGCTGGAAGCACGCGTAGGCAAAGACCAGCTGATGGAAAACCCCTATAGCCACCTTGGCGTACCCGAAATTCTTGCGTATTTGCAGAACCCGGTGGGGTTACGCAAACCGGGGCAATTTGCCTATTCCAACTACGGGGTTGGCCTGCTCGGCCATCTGCTGGAAAAGGCGACAGGCACACCATTGGATGCCTTGGTCAAAGAAACCCTATTGCTTCCACTCAACATGCCCCACACCAGCATCGACCTGCCCCCTGTCATGCAGGAACGCCTGGTGCAAGGCTATGACGGACAAGGCAAGCCTGCCAGCCTCTGGACATTCGCAGCCTTAGGGGGTGCCGGTGCCTTCCATTCCTGCGCGGCGGATATGCTGTCCTTCATGCGTGCCAATCTGGACGGCAACCACCCGCTTACCCCGCTGCTCAAACGCACGCATATCCGGCAAGGCTCAGCCAAGACTGGTATCGGTTGGATACAAGCCAGCCCGCTAGACCGCTTTGTCGGCAACGCTGCCATCGTTTGGCATGACGGGCAAGTCGGCGGTTACAGTGCGTATCTGGCACTTGACCCGCAGACCAACACCGGGGTCGTCGTGCTTTCCGCACAGTCGGTAGACAGGAATATGCTGGGCATGATGCTGATGCGCCTGCTCAGAACGCAAAGCTGGCGGCCTTCCCGGCAAGGAGCCTAAGCCAGCGACCTTTGAGGAAGATTGGGGGTCATGGTGTTTCTCCGGACAGGCTCGCCAACAACCCCGCCACCGAGCACCCCTGCCGAATCTCCTCCCCCATCGCCACCCAAGGCCGCGCCATAAAGTCCTCGACCCCCGCCAGTGTCAAACCCTCATCCAGCACGAACACATTATCCGGGTGATAAAAAGCCTGTTTCATCACTTCGGGATTATTGGTCAGCAGCTTGCGGCCATACACCAACGCTTCCAGCGGGCGCAGGGTCAAGCCTGCCTGCCCTGCCTGGTTAATATCAATGATGCAACGAGCGCTCAGGCTTTTCTGCAGGTACTCGACGTAGGTGACATGCACTTTCTGCCCCTGCATGGAGTCGCTGCGGATGTCCAAACAGACACTAAAACCCTTTTCGGTCAAGCGAGTCTGTAGCACATCCAGCACAACCTCTCGCCCTTTGTTTCTACCAACAAAAGCGAAGTCATACACCGGTAACACCGCCGCCACCGAGGGCAGTACTTCAATAAACTGTCGATATGCCTGCCAACCATAGCGTTCGACATCCGCACCATCAAACGACCACACCCCACAGCCCGCTGTCTGCAAGCGCTGAATAATCGGCAGGGTTTTGCCCTTTGGGTCAACCGGATTACGCATCATAATGGAAATACGGCTAGCCGCTGGCGAGCCATTCAAACCCTGCAAGGTCTCCAGCACCAAACGGTGTTCATGCACAATGAATTGATCGTCAGGATGACACCGGAGGTAACGCACAATCGCCGCACGGTTCCGCCAGTTGCGCAACGAACGCGGTAACAGCGAAAAACCGGGGATGCGCTGGCTCTCCTGCAAGAGATTGAACACCTGAATCTCCCCCTTGCCCCAGTTCGTATTCGCTTGCGCAAAAAACGCCGCCTCATAGTCCGGCCAGAACCCCACAAAATGTATCGTCATCGCTCACCCCCACCTGGCAGATGCCATAATCAGTCACCGTACGCGGCCACGATCGCCTTGTTCAGAATTCGGCACTTGCGGAACCCGTCACATGATGCTGATGCGCCTGTTCAGAACGCAAAGCTGGCTGCCTTCCCGACAAGAATACCCAACAAAGTTTCAAGCTGGCTCAGTTGCGTTGTCAGCAGATAATGGGCTGGATTGTTCAGCGAAACACCTTGAAATTCCGCCTGTTTGAAGTCTTCAAACATTATACGCATACAACGTTCACGAAAAATGTAAAAGTTGACGGTTACTTGGCACCGTGCCCTTGCAAGATGTGGTCGGCAAAGCGCGGCAGCTCTGGTTTTCCAGCGACAAGGGCACGATACGCTGGGAACGCTTGGGCAAGGTGGTGGAATAACCTTGGGATTCCGCAACTGGAATACAGTCAGCAAGTTGTTGGCTATGGTCAAGCTGTTACCAAGCGAATAAACAACCACCCCCACATCAGCACCAACAGCGCATAACTGAGCAAAAACGCCCGCATCCGCAGGCGCAGCTTGTTGTGCGTCAAGTGAATCGCAGTGTGGGCAATGCGTGCGCCAACGTATGCCCAAGCCAGCAACACCAAGCCCCAATCCGCCTGTTGTGTCACATAAGTCAGCACCACCACGACATAAAACAGCAGCGGCATTTCAAACAGGTTATCGTAATGCTGGGTGGCCTGCACCACATAATCTGGCAGACTTGCGCCGTGGTTGAGCTTGAAATAGGCAGGCGTCAGACCGGCTTTGACGGCCTTGATCCGGCAGCGCAGTAACCAGACGGCAACGACGAACGTCAGCAGTGCCATGACGAAGGCGGGGTATAGCACGAGTGTTTGTGACATGATTATCTCCTTGAATGTAAAATCCCATCTGCCCGGAACCAATCCTCAACCTGCAGCTGTGCGTACATGCTGAAATCATCCACATTGCGGGTGACCAGTATCAGATTCTGGGTAAAGGCAATGGCTGCAATTTCGCCATCAGCGAACGGAATCGACCAGCCGTTCAAGGCCGTAGTGCATTTCATGCCAGACCGTAACAGCAGTGCAGTATTCACCCGCATGAACGTCCAACTGGTGCAGGACATTGATGTCAGGTTGCTTTTTGGTAGGTTCGGAAAGGATATTGGTATCCAGCAAGTAACTCATGCGAACAGGTCTTCGCGTTGTTGTTGTTCGGGCTGCTCTCGTCCTTCCGCCATGAAATCGTCGGAGAACTGATTAAGGCTATTGAACATGCTTTCCCATGAGTGGCAGATAGGGCGCAGGATCAGGTTGTTGCCGATTTTCTTCACTTCGACTTCTTTACCCTCAAAACGGAATTCCTTAGGGATGCGCACGGCCTGGCTTGCGCCATTTTGAAAAAGGGTTGCAGTTTGCATGGACTGACCTCTGGCAAGTTAAAATATATATTTTTAGTATATACTTTCTCACCAAACCCAACCAACAAAATCATGATGACTTTCCTCCACTCGCCCCAAAGAACAGCCTATAATCAACCTTGTGTTCCGATTCAAAAACCACCGGTATAACGACGCGAGGGTCGCACGGATGACACCATGTTGAACGCATTGCACGGCTTGACTTCACGGTCTTTTCGCTCTATGGCGGTGGCTGCGATCCTGCTGGCGGTTTATGGGCAGCCCGCCAGCGCGGCCAAAGCCCCGGATGCTCCCCCGACGATCAGTTATTACCACTGGGCGAACCGCTATAGCGACGACCCTGAGCGTCTGCACACCTACGCCCCCGCACAGTTGTATCTCAAGCTGCTGGACATTGGTTATCGGGACAAACAGCTGTCTATCAATCCGACTGCTATCCGCACGCCGCCGTCCATACCCGTCACGCCGGTGGTGTATCTGGATAATAACGCGCTGAAGAATGCCTCACTGGATACGGTATACGCGCAAATTCTCACCCACATTCCCCCGCACACCTACCCGCGCCTGCAGGTCGATTGTGACTGGACGGAACAGACACGCGATACCTATTTCGCCTTCCTGAAGCGCCTGAGCGCAGATTACCCGCACCTGAGCGCTACCCTGCGCCTGCATCAGGTCAAATATGCCGAACGTACCGGCGTGCCACCGGTGGAGCGGGCGGCGCTGATGTATTACAACATGAGCGATATTACCGACCCCGACATCAACAATTACATCCTCGACCCCGCCGTCGGCCAGCGCTACCTGCAAAACTTTGAGCAATACCCGCTCCCGCTTGACCTTGCGTTGCCCTTGTACCAGCAAACACGGGTGATCCGGCAGGGCAAACTGGTGCAGTTGCTCAACAGTGTTGAAGTGAACGTGGCACACACCGAGCGTCTGGATACCCGGCATTACCGGGTGACGCAAGGGCATTATTGGCAGGAATACTACCTCTATCCCGACGATGAGTTGCGTCTGGATACGGTCGATCTCCCCTTGTTGCAACAAGCCGTCGGGCAGTTGACCGCTGTCATGCACCCCGATGAAATCATTTTTTACAGCCTGCAGGATGCCGCACGTTTCACCCCGCGTGAACTGACCGCCCTCGCCGCCCATTTTCGAACCAGGAACCCGCCAAAATGAAATACCTGAAAAAACTGTTCTGGAGTGCCGCACTCGCCAGTGTCCTGTCGTCCACGGTGGTGCTGTCCTGCGGCTGGGATGAACCGGCGTATTTCTACTACTCCAAAAGCTTCGATATTCTCTATGGCGAGCTGGTCAAGCAGCATTTTGTACGCCGCCGCAGTTACTTCCCCGGCTCCTACAATAGCGATGAATACGATGAGGCGCAGGTCACAGAAACCTATAACCTGCAAGCCTGGGGCAACTACCTGAAGGTGTCGCCGGAAGAAGCACGAGCCATTGTCTACGAGCGAAATGAGGAAAAACTGGCGACCCAGCCGGAAGCGGTCAAAACCTATCTGGGCATCGTGGCCCAACAGGAACCGGTCGCCACCCAAAGCGACCCACGCTGGCTGAGCCAGGAAGAGCAACAGCAGCAACAGGCTGAAAACGCAACACTCGGCAAAGCCGTCCTGAGCGACATCAAAACGCAGCTGGAAACAGAACAGGATGCCTTCCTGCGTCAGCGCTACGCCTACCTGCTGATCCGCACCCTGCATTACACCCGCCAATACACGGAAGTCCTGAGCGCCTACCAGCACTACGCACCCGACATCCGCCAGCCGGACAAGGAAGTCGCGATCTGGACAGACCTGCTGTATGCCGGGGCGCTGCAACGTACTGGCCAACGGGCAGAGGCGGCCTATCAGTTTGCGACCCGTTTCGCCCAAACCGACACCAAAAAACTGCAGGCACAGCTTAATTTCAGCATCAAGACCGACGCCGAATGGACGGCGCTGATGGCACTGTGCAACAGCGACGACGAAAAAGCGCTGATGCATTTTGTGCGTGCCTTGCGGGTCAATGCCAATTCACTGGAGGAACTCAAGTCGGTCTATGCGCTGGCACCGGATTCCGACTGGTTTGATGCCCTGCTGTTCCGTGAGCTGGAGTTTGTCCAGTTTGCCGACCATCTGCCCGGCAATGAGCAAGATCCGTGGTTGCAGGCATCCCGTGGGATCAATCAAGCCGTCCTGATCGACGATCTGAAAGCGTATGAGGACGCCAAAACCGAATCGGCGAGGCAAAAACTGCGTGACCGCCGCAGCCGCTACCTGACCAAACTCAGCCAACTGGTGGAACAGGTCAGGCAGGATAAACAGCGCAAGGATCTGTTTCTGTCCGACTATGCGGCTCTCTACCTGAAACTGTTGTCCGCGCAACCCATAACCGTAGCGGATGTCAGCGGCTTCCTGTCCGCCTACCCGCAGGATGCGCGTCTGCCCTATGTCAAACCACTGGAACATTGGGTGGCGCTGGAACAGTTGGGCGCGATTGACCCAGCCAGTGAGACAGTAGTGGCCAGTGACATCACGGCAGTGGAGGCGCTGGAGAAAAACCTCAATCAAGAGGGCGGAGATAACGAATACAACAATGAATACAAACGCCGCACTCAAGACATCATGACCTACACCTATGCCAAGCTTGCGCCCTTGTATGTGAGTGCCAAACAGCCCGGCAAGGCCTACCTCGCCCAACAGCGCGGCGATGTGGTGCTGGACGACATCAAGGTGGGCGAAATCCGCGGACTGCAGGCGCTGCAAGCCAAAGCAGACCCCAACCGTCTGGAACAAAAAATGGTGGCTGATTTTGCCCGAGCATTCGGCGGGATCGATTATGAAACCAACACATTTGTGCTGAACAATGACCCAGATGAACTGATTGCCAGAAAGTACCTGTCCGCCGGTTTACTGGCGCCAGCAAAAACCGCCGCCGAAGCCGCCCGGAACAAGATTTTCAAAACCACCTATAACCCGTTCACAGCGGGGCGCAGTGGCAATAACCGCGTCAAGTCCAAAGCCATGACTTTGCTGGAGGTGATCAATACCCTGCAGACGCTGGAGAGCAAGGCCAAGAGCGACCCCAGCGACGCCCAGACCCAGTTCCTGCTGGGCACGGCCTATTACAATCTGACCTGGTTCGGGAATTCGCCGATGCTGTTCAAGACAGAACGCTCGACTATCTCGTGGGCCAGGGGTGACACCGATTTCAGCCGGGCACGCGCGCATTACGAACGCGTTTTAAAACAGACCAGCAACCGCGAACTAAAGGTCAAGACGCTGTATGCGCTGGCAAAAATCGAGGAAAACGAATTCTATCTGCAGCAGGAGAAAAAGGGGACTGACCTTGGCCGGTACTGGCCGCATGGTCGTGACGACACCTATGCCACTGCGGTGAAATTCGCCAAGAAAAACGGGCTGGGTACTTACTTCAAACAGATACGCGGGTATGAGGATACGCAGTATTTCAAGGATGTGATTAAGCAGTGTGCAGATTATCAGTATTATGTGGCGCGTTGAGTGAAGCGACCTGAGCGAGATACCTACCGTTACCAGCCTTTCTACTGCGAGGAGAATATCTGGTACCTCTGCCAGCAACCAGAATTCCGGGACAGTGAGGTGATCGTGATGGCATCCAGGGGTGATTTTTTCCCTATCCTCTGCCAGCGTGCTGCCGATGCGCCAGACGAGCCATTGCTGTGGGATTACCATGTCGTGCTGCTGTGGCATGCACCGGATGCTGCCCGTTATATCCTTGATTTTGACACCACCCTGCCCTTTTGTACCGCCGTGGCGGATTATTTCTGCCAGTCACTTCTGGATGAAGGTGAGCTGAAACCGAGGTTTATACCCCGACTCCGGGTCATGCCCGCCGGGGAGTACGTGACGCGGTTATTGAGCGACCGCCGCCACATGCGCACGGCCAATGGCAGATGGCAGGCCGAACCGCCCGCCTGGCCGCCCACCAGTGCAACCGAGAGCAATTTGCACAAGTTTAGCGATATGAATGACCTGGAGTTTGGGCGTATTTTGACGGTGGCGCAGCTTTTGCGGGGGGAACCGGCTGGAAACTCCAGTAGAATGGAATCACAGAATCAATGAGAGCTAAACTAAATGAAAACACACTTCACTGCCTTATTCCTGTTCATCGCCATCAGCGTCGGCGGATGGCTGCCGCTGGGCGCACAAGCCAACCAACCCCTCAGTGGTTCATTGCTGGCCAGCGATGCCTGCCCTGCTTTGCATTCGATCAAAAAGGAAACCAACCCCGGAAAGCTGTTCCTGCAGCCGGGTCAGTCGTATGTTGTCAAGGCACAAAACAAAACGCCCCCCACCCATTACCTGATCGAGATCAGTGACCAGCAGCGCTGGGTTGCGACCCGCTGTGGCCAGTTAAACGCGGCTAACCCCAGCGGTGAGAACAGCGCGGCCAGCCCGCCAAACGCACGCACCCCCTCTCGTGCAGGCACTGACGCAGGCAATAACGCCGACTACTTGCTGGCGGTCAGCTGGCAACCCGCCTTTTGCCAGACGCATCAGGACAAAGCCGAATGCAAAAGCCAGACTGCCGAGCGCTATGACGCGGTGAATCTGGCGCTGCACGGCCTGTGGCCGCAACCGCAAAACAACGCTTATTGCAATGTCAGCAGCACGCATAAAGCCATCGACCGGCGCAGTGCCTGGCACCTGCTGCCCGCCCTGCCCTTAAGTTCAGGCCTGCGCCATGAGCTGGACAAGGTAATGCCCGGCACTGCGTCGAACCTGCAACGGCATGAATGGTATAAACACGGCAGCTGTTACGGTGAACCGGAGGTTTACTACCGCGACTCACTGCAACTGATGGAACAACTGAATAAATCAGCCGTGCGCGACCTGTTTGCCAACCACATCGGCAGAACCCTGAGTGCTGCACAAATCCGGCAGGCTTTTGATCAGGGCTTCGGCACGGGCGCGGGTGACAAGGTGAATGTGCGCTGTGATGGCAAAATGATCAGCGAACTCTGGATCAACCTGCGCGGCAATATCGCCAAAACAACAGTCAATGATCTGTTGAAGCAGGCTCCGTCAGCCGGTCAACCGGCCTGTGCAGGTGGGGTGATTGATCCGGCGGGTTTTTGAATTGCGCCTGCTCAATCTCAAATAACTGCTCGACCAAGGTCTGTTCATCTTCAATCATTTGCGGTTTGATCCGCAGCCAGATAGTGAAAAGCGCCCCCTGACCGGGGGGTGACTGGACGCTGATGTGTCCACCATAGCGGTGGATCAGGCTATAGCTCAACGACAGCCCCAGCCCTGTCCCCTCGCTGTCCGCTTGCTGCTTGGTGGTGAAAAACGGGCTGAAAATCTTGTCCAGCTGCTCATCGGGGATACCCGCGCCATTGTCCTGCACGGTAATGATTACCCCTTTGTCCTGCCAGTCGCGGGTAGTGATCTGAATCAGGCCATTCTGCGCCGGAATAGCATAGACCGCGTTGCGAATCAGATTCACCAGCACTTGCTGGAGTTCGTGTGCGTTGATTTCAACGAACTGGCTGGCCTGATAATCGGTCTGTAACTGGAAAGGTTTTTGGCGGCGCAAATGCTCAATCAAGCGTGAAGTTTGCTCGACGACCTGATTCACATCGATCTTTTCCAGATAATTGCTAAATTCGCCGGGGCGCGCATATTGCAACAGGTTGTTAATAATTTCCTGAATACGGTAAATCTGCTCAATAATCAGATCAATTTCCTGCTGCACGGGGGTAGCGGCCTCCCCCAGCGTCATGCTCAGCATATCAATATTGCCCAGAATGACCGCGACCGGATTATTGATTTCGTGCGCCACCCCCGCCGTCAGCTGCCCCAGCCCGGCCAATTTTTCGGCCACTACCAGTTTCCGCCGGGTCTGGCGCAAGGCCTGAATGGTATTACTCAGGTCTTCGTTTCTGGCGGTTAATTCGTTGGTGCGGGCGGCCACTTTGGTTTCCAGCTCACCCGCCCAGCGCTCTATTTCACGCTTGCGCTGCTGGAGCAGGTCAAGCATCCCGTCAAACGCACGGGCCAGCTCAGCCAGCTCATCCTCGCTGTCCACCACCCCGACCCGCGCAGCGCCCTGCCCGGCACGTACCTCCTGCACGACCTGACTGATCTGTTCCAGTGGGTGAAAAATGGACTGTGCCCCGCGCAGTGAAATAAACAGCGACAAACCACTGAGCGCTGCCAATAAGGTTAGCAAGGCCAACACCGCCCACCACAAGTCATTTCGAAACGGTGCCTCCAGATACCCGGCATAAAGCATGCCCACCCGCTGCCCGTTCAAATCTTCAATCGGTGAGTAGCCGGAGATATACCAGTCATTCACCACAAAAGCACGGTCGACCCAGTTTTCGCCCCGATCCACCACCTGCTGGTAGACCGCCGTCGAAACCCGGGTTCCCAACGCACGCTCACCCGGATGCAGCGGCACATTCGTCGAAATACGCACATCATCCAGAAAAATGGTCACCGTGCCGATACTGCCCTCCGGCAAACTGCCTTGCCCGTAGACCAGTTCCCGAATCGCATCCACCAGCTCAAAATTACCATTCAGCAGCACACCGCCGTCCAGTACCGCCCGAACCTTGCCATCTGCGTCCCGCACCGGATAAACGGCGCGCACCAGCATGCCCCTATCTTCCAGCGTTCGCTCCGTCGGGCGGGCATAAGGAGTCGGCAGCAAAGGCAAGCGCACCCGCTGCGACAAGGCCGGATCAATCGCCTGCAAGTCAGCCGGGCTGAACAGCTCAATACCGGTTCCGGCACGCCCCTGCAAAGCCGCTGTCTGCAGGCGTGAAGGCTTGCCGAGTGGCCGGTTATCCTTCGGTGTAGTTGTCGGTGTAGTTGTCAGTGTAACCTTTGACTGGAAACGTGAGGATTCATTGAACAACAGGTAATCAAACCCGCCCGCTGCCTGCAGCCGGTTCACTTGCGCCTGAATACTCGCCTGATTACCCTGATCCAGCGCCGCGCGCAGTGCGTAAGACTCGGCAAAACGCTCCAGCTGGCGCAGGTAATCATCCTGCAGGCGCTGAAAAATATTATTCGAAACCGAGAGATCCGTATTGACCTTGATGTACAACTGCTCGTAGGTCAGGCTATGCCCCCAGTAAATGGCCGCCCCCACCGCCAGCGGAATCACCAGCAAAGGAAACAACACCAGCAGCAATAGTTTGTAACGCACATTGCTGCGTACTTTACCGAGTATTTTACTGGGCATTTTATGCAGCCGATGCCAAGCCTTCACCCGAACAAATCCCAGGCTTTTAACTTGCGCTCCAGTGTCTTGCGGGACACCCCCAGTTGACGTGCAGCGGCTGACTTGTTCTGGTCTTCCAGCGCCAACACCCGCAGAATGTGGCGCTTCTCAATTGCTTCCAGCGCTAAGGTGTCCTCTGGTTCGTCCGGGCTTGTCTCGCTGGCGAGCGTTGAACCGGCAAAACCCGAGATGCACTGGCTGGGCAACACCCCGAGCAGCAAGGAACGCTCAATCACGTTTTTCAATTCGCGCACATTACCCGGCCATTTGTAGGCCTCCAGTCGCCGAATTTCGGCTTTATCCAGACGTGGTTTGGCGACCCCCAGATCAATCGCCAGCTTGTTAATGAAATGCTGCGCCAACAGGCCAATATCCACCACCCGCTCCCGCAGGGGTGGCATGCGTAAGCTCAACACATTGAGGCGGTAAAACAGGTCTTCGCGGAAATGCCCCTTTTTCACTTCTTCGATCAGATGGCGATTGGTCGCCGCTAACACCCGCACATCAATCCTGATCTCGCTGTTGGCACCGACCGGGCGAATGCTGTGCTCTTCCAGCACCCGCAGCAGGTGCACTTGCATCGACATCGGCATTTCCCCGATTTCATCCAGAAACAGCGTGCCGCCATTCGCAAACGCAAACAGGCCTTCACGCGCCTGATGGGCACCGGTAAATGCGCCTTTCACATGCCCAAACAGTTCACTTTCCAGCAATTCGGCACTCATCGCCCCGCAATTGATCGATACAAAATTCCCTTTGCGCCCACTGAGCTCATGGATGGCACGCGCTGCCAGTTCCTTGCCCGTCCCTGACTCACCCTCGACTAATACGGTCGACGGCATCGGTGCGACGTGCTTGATAATCTGGCAGACCATCAGCACTTCGCGGCATTCACCGATCATGCTGGAGACATCGTAATCCTGTTCGAGTTGGCGCTTGTAAACATAATTTTCGCGGCGCAATTGGGCATGCTCCAGGCTGCGCTCGACAGCGGCCTGAATCTGTTCCAGCCGGAAAGGTTTAAGCAGGAAATCAATAGCTCCCACCCGCAAGGCATCAATCGCGGTTTGCAAATCGGCATAGGCGGTCATGAACATGACGGGCGTATGATTGCTCTGCTCACGCAGGCGCGTCACCCATTCAACCCCAGAGCCATCCGGCAAACGAATATCGGAAATAATCAGGTCAAAGTGGCAACGCCCGGTTAATTCAGTCGCCGTCTGCAAATCACCGGCCACTTCTACCATACCGAACCGTTTACTTAAGCCGCGCTGCAAGAAAGACTGGATACCCGGTTCATCATCAAGCACAAGAATGGATTTCATGGGTCAAAATATACCAAAGCTAATCACAAAAACGCGACATTATAACCCAGCACGCAGATAAGCAAGCCAATAGACTTAGATTTATTGCCGTTTTCTCTGATTCCCTTGATACTACAGACCAAGGCTGGACAGTCGGGCTACCTTTCACCCACCGGGTGATCGGCAAGATAGCACTCAAGATGGCACTGTTTTTGCTAAACCGTCCCCGGAATCATTATTTATCCCTATCAGGAGTTATCCATGCGTAAACTGTTTACCGCTGTCGTGTTATCCGCCTGTTTCATGCTACCCGTCCAGGCAGACTCCACCCAACCCGAAAATCCCATTCTGAAAATGGCCACCACCACCAGCACCGAAAACTCAGGGTTGCTGAAAGAACTGTTACCCGTCTTCGAAAAAGAAACCGGCTACAACGTGCAAGTGATCGCGGTCGGCACCGGCAAGGCCTTGAAAATGGGTGAGGACGGTGATGTTGATGTCGTGCTGGTACATGCGCGCGCGGCGGAAGACCAATTTGTCGAAGCCGGTTTTGGTGATGCACGCCATGACGTGATGTACAACGATTTTATCCTGCTCGGGCCAGACGCTGACCCTGCCGGGGTTAAAACGGTTAAAACCGCTGTGGAAGCTTTCCCGAAAATCGCCGCCACCCAATCGGTGTTTATTTCCAGAGGCGATGATTCCGGTACTCATAAAAAAGAACAGGAACTGTGGGCAGCCGCAGGCGTAAAACCAGAGGGCGACTGGTATCGCGAAGCCGGACAAGGCATGGGCAAAGTGATTCAAATGGCCGGTGAGCTGGATGGCTATACACTGGCTGACCGGGGCACCTGGCTGGCGTCGATGGACAAGTCACCGCTGAAAATCGTGTTGGAAGGCGACAAAACCCTGTTTAACCCCTATGGCATTATCGCCGTTAGCCAAGCACGCTATGCCGATATTAACCATGCCGGTGCCCAGGCGCTGATCGACTGGATCACCTCTGTACACGGCCAGCAACTGATTGGCGATTTCAAAATCAACGACCAGCAACTGTTCACCCCCAATGCCCAACCGGCTGATGCTCCTACTGACACAACTACTGACAAACCCGCTGAAGCAGCCACCGAACCGGCTAAAAACTAAACTGCCGACATGGAAGCGACATGGAAGCCTTAAGCAGCGCAACCTTAGCTGCGCTGCAGCTTTTGTTCAGTGGCGACCCGGCCTTATGGAAAATCGTCGGTATTTCCTTTCAGGTGTCGCTGCTGGCAATTGTGCTGGCAGTGCCACCGGCTTTACTGCTGGCGTTTGCGCTGGCCTTCGGGCGATTTCCGGGGCGGCGCTTACTGATTTCGGTGTTCACGACTATGCTATCAATTCCGGCAGTTGTGGTCGGCTTGACCCTGTATTTACTCCTGTCGCGCCAAGGCCCGCTGGGTGAATGGCGTTTGTTATTCACCCAAACCGCGATGGTACTGGGGCAGTTTGCGCTCGCCTTCCCGCTCTTGGTCTCGATGGGGCATACCGCCCTGCAAGCCGCTGACCGCCGTGCCTGGGAAACCGCCCGCATGCTCGGTGCCTCGCGCACCCGTTCGCTGTTTACCCTCATGTTTGAAGTGCGTTTCGGCTTGATGGCTGCGCTTTTGACTTCATTCGGGCGGATTATTGCCGAAGTGGGCGCCTCGATGATGCTCGGCGGCAATATCCTCAATTACACCCGTAATATCCCGACGGCCATTGCGCTGGAAACCAGCAAAGGAGACTTTGCGCAAGGCATCGCGTTGGGCATGGTGTTGCTGCTAATGGCCTTTACGCTTAACCTGCTGCTGCACTATTTTCAGGGCAAGGGGCACATCGCACCATGACAAGCTTTAATTTCAGCCAGATCAGCAAACATTACGGCAAACGCAGCATTCTCAGTAACATCCATCTGCAACTTCGAGCCGGACAATGCCTGCTGCTCACCGGGCAAAACGGCACCGGCAAAACGACCCTGATGCGCATTCTGGCCGGGCTGGAAAAACCGGATCAGTGCCTGATCAATACCAACGGGGGCAGTTATCAGTGGCGACAATACCGCAGCCAGTTACAGGCACAGATCATGTACCTGCATCAGCAGCCGTATATGTTCGAAGGATCAGTACAGCATAATCTGGCGTTTGCCCTGCCACGCGGCTTGAGTCGCGCGCAACAGCAGACCCATATTCACAAGATGGCCGACTGGGCCGGACTCGGAGCGCTACTGGACGGGAATGCAAAAAGCCTGTCGGGGGGTGAAGCACAACGGGTCGCCATCGCGCGCGCCTTGTTACGCAAACCCCAAGCGATGCTCCTGGATGAACCCACCGCCAACATGGACAAGGCCGCCCGCCAGCGCACTCTGGAGATGATCGGGCAGTTACGCAGCGAGGGTATGGCCTTGCTGGTCGCAAGCCATGACCCCGAGTATTTTCGGGTATATGCCGATCAGGAGTTGCACCTGGAACAGGCGGCTATCCAAACACGGCAAACCACCATTACCGTCACGGCAGCCAACACATTTACGGCGCAACTACCCTGACCAGACAATAAAGCCCGGTTAATTCCGGAAATACGATCGTGCCGTGTCGATCCACCGACTTCCAGTATGAAATCACCGTACAAGGCAGATCAGGCGCACGAAAGCCGACGCGCAGGCGCACGTGTTCACCCGGCAGGGTATCCGGGATGGGCACACGGTTCCTCAGGGGTTTGAGGCCATACTCGGTAGCAGGCGGCTGATAGATAGCACTCTCCGGATTGATACTGATCCGTAAATGATCATCGATACACTGCAGTTGCCAACCGATCCACGGTTCAGTGCCCAAGTTCACAATTTCCCAGACTTTCTGAAACACTTGCCCGGTGTAAACGGTTTCATTGTCAGGAAAGGTGACATCGTCCACAAAACCCGTCGCGAATTTTTTCGCACCCGGCACCACTGAAGCCGGGGTCAGACTTTTGCCGTGGAAATACAATTCCAGCATGCTTAAAACATGGGTTTCAAGCGTGTTCGCTACCCTGACCAAGGTAGACAACTTGATCTCATCAATTTCGGCACGCATCAACTTGTGCCAGGTTTGGCGGGAAAGGCCGGATCGTTCAGCCGCCGCCACCGTCGTCAAACCCAGTTCCTTCAGGCGTTTTTGTAAATAACCCGCCAAATCTAGTGCTGACATATCATTTTCTACTTCCCATCATGGGCTTATCATACCCTGCAAATAAACAGAGTTTAAACCTGTTTTATGGAATGTATGCAATTTGTGATGAGAACTTTTCTAACCATTTGCTGCAACGTTGTGCATCGCGTTCTTCATAGCGGTGTAAGGCAGACCGGGGGTCAAGAGTAAACTCATTTTCTCTATCCTCTCCCAGAGCTGTAATTAGCAGGGTATACCAAGCGGTTACGCCACCTCGCGGCGGAGAGTCAAATACAGGAAACTCAGGATCACCCCCTTCTTTAGTCAACCAGGTTTTTGGCAACCGGGGATTCAGAACCATAGCACGAGCCAAGCTCACCATATCAACCGCGCCACGCGCTATCGCATCGATTGCCTGTTCACGTTTTTCGAAACCTCCCGTTGCCATCACGGGTATATTGGTTACTCCTTTGGCGCGGCGTGCAAAATCGATGAAGTAAGGTCCCTCATCCGATGACTCATCAGAACTTGACTTCGCTCCGGGGAAATAGGTACCGCCACTCACATCGATAAGATCAACCGAAGTTTGATCAAGCATTCGAACTACCTCTAAAGCATCATCATTTGTTATGCCACCTTCCAGCTTATCCGTCGAGTTAATTTTAATGCCGATTGGAAATGTCGGGCCAACAGCTTGCCGTACTTCGTTTATCACTTGATGAATAATATTAAAGCGTGCTTCAACCGAACCCCCATACTCATCGGTTCGATGATTAAATAAAGGCGATAGAAATTGATTGAATAAGAAACCGTGTCCCGCGTGAATCTGCACACCCGTAAAGCCAACAGATTTTGCCTGTACGGCAGCCCTTGCATATAAGCCCGGTAATTCCTGAATATCTTCGCTTGACATGCCTGCACACTGGAGGCCTTCGAGATCCAGCGCAGACGGCCCCTTGGGTCGACTGATGGCTAAATGCGAAAGTGCACCGGCATGACCGAGCTGTGGCAACAAATGTGCGCCATCAATCACGCCGCGATGCGCCAGCGTCTTCAATGCCTTCTGATCGGACATTCGACTCAATACCAAATTTCCGGGTTTTTCCGGATAGCGAAAATCACCTTGTACTTCGCCTATAAGTGATAAGGCAGCGCCACCTTCTGCCCAGCGCTCATAGAGGCGGGACTGTGCATTAGTAGCATCACCCATGCCGTTCCCCAGTGAATCTGACATCGCTGACTTTGCGAGCCGGTTTTTGAGAATTGCACCACAAGGAAGCTCTATTGACTGGCCAAGCATATTATTTGGCTTTTGACTGTCATGATTTAACGATTTTTCTGTCATACTATTTTCCCATACAGATACTTTAATTGAACTCTGAACATTACTCTAACCGCGCCGGACACCATGACCCAATCAGAATTACCCAAATTACCCGAATTACCCATCACTGCCGTGATCCTCGCCGGAGGCCAGGGTCGCCGTATGGGCGGAATGGACAAGGGTCTGATCGAATTGCAAGGCCGACCTTTAGTCGAATACCTGTTAGCCGCTCTGCGCCCTCAAGTCGGGCTGATTCTGATCAATGCTAATCGTAACCAGGAACGTTATCAAATTTACGGGCATACCGTGATCAGCGACCAACTGGACGATTACCAGGGGCCACTCGCCGGTTTCGCCAGCGCCATGCAGGCCGCCAGTACACCGTACATCCTGACAATTCCCTGTGATGCACCCGTCATTTCTCCTGATCTGGCAGAACGCCTGTATAATGCCCTGATGCGGGAACCGGCTGAACTCGCGGTGGCTCATGATGGTGAACGGCTGCAGCCGGTGCACGCATTACTCCCGGTCAGTCTGCTACCGAGCCTGCAACAGTTTTTGGCCAGTGGCGAACGCAAAATTGACCGCTGGTATGCACAGCACAACATGGTAGCGGTGGATTTTTCTGACAGTATTTCCATGTTCCGCAATATCAACACACCCGAGCAAAAAAACCAGATGGAACAGGAACGCACATGATTCAAACCGACCTGCCGATTATCGGTATTTGTGCCTACAGCGGTACCGGCAAGACGACGTTGCTGACCCGCCTGATTCCACTCCTGAAAGCCGAAGGGCTGCGCCTGACTGTGATCAAACACGGGCATCACGCGCTGGAACTGGATCAGCCAGGCAAGGACAGTTACAAATTCCGTGCAGCCGGTGCCGATCAGGTGGTGCTAGTCTCCAGCAAGCGGGCGGCCATCATGCAGGAATGCCATACCCAGCAGGAACCCTCGCTGCAGGAATCACTGAAATTCGTTAACCGCGACTGTGCTGACCTGATTCTGGTGGAAGGCTTCAAACATGAACATTACCCGAAAATAGAATTACACCGCCCCGCCCTGCACAAACCGCTGCTGTTCCCGACGGATCCTTACGTGGTCGCGCTGGCGACCGATGGCGAACCTGAGTTACCCCGTGACGCCCGCGCACTGCCCCGGTTGGACATCAATCAACCGGCGAGTTTTGTCCGATTTATCATGGACACGGTGATCAATAAATCTTCTGCCAACCAATCCGGTGCCCCTCAAATCCGCACGGCGGCCAGTTGCGCTGATGCGCGTGAACCGGGCAGCCTGAGTCTGGATGAGGCGCGTAGCCGTATTCTGGGTATGATCCAGCCGCTCGCCACGCCACTTAAACGGGCACTGCGCGATGCACTGGGGCAGGTGCTGGCGGAGGATGTAATTTCGCCGGTCAATGTCCCGGCACACACCAACTCGGCGATGGATGGGTATGCGCTGGCCGGGACGGATCTGCCCACCGATACGCTGCGTAGTTACCGTATCATTGGCAGCCTGTTCGCCGGGCAAACGTTCGAGCCGACCTGCCAGCCCGGTGAGTGTGTGCGCATCATGACCGGTGCACCGATGCCCGCCGGGACTGACACGGTCGTCATGCAGGAACATGCGCAAGTCACGGGGGACGGGCGGGTCAGTCTGGGCAGCGGTGAACGCCCTGGACAAAATGTACGGCAGGCCGGTGAGGACATTGCCCTGCACGCCCGCGTCCTGACCGCCGGACGCCGTATCACTCCGGCTGACCTAGGCTTATTGGCCTCGTTGGGTATTGCTGAAGTGAAAGTACAACGTGCACCCCGCGTTGCATTCTTCTCAACCGGCGATGAATTGCGTTCGCTGGGTGAACCGCTGGGCAAAGGCTGTGTGTATGACAGCAACCGCTACACACTCTACGGGATGCTCAAACAACTGGGGATGGACATCCTTGATCTGGGCGTTGTCGCGGATGACCCGGCGGCACTGACCGCTGCTTTTCAGACGGCGGCCAGCAATGCCGATGTGGTGATTACTTCCGGGGGTGTTTCAGTCGGCGAGGCAGACTTTACCAAGCAGATTTTGGGTGAGCTCGGCACCATCAATTTCTGGAAAATTGCGATCAAACCGGGGCGACCACTCGCTTGTGGCAAACTGGGGGCGGGGGATACCCTGTTTTTTGGCTTGCCCGGTAACCCGGTGGCGGTGATGGTGACCTTTGATTTGCTGGTCAAACCCGCCTTGCTGAAACTGGCGGGTGAGCAGACCAGTGAACCCATCCATGAGCCGTTACGGGTGCAGGCTGTCTGCACAGAACGCTTGCGCAAGAAACCGGGGCGCACTGAATGTCTGCGCGCCATCCTCAAGCGTGAACCGAACGGCACACTCAGCGTGGCACGTACCGGGCAACAAGGTTCGGGGGTATTGACCTCCATGAGCCATGCGAACGCCTATATCCTGTTGCCCGAGGAGAATGCGGGTGTGGCGATGGGCGATACAGTGACGGTGCAGCCCTTTGGCGACTGGAGTAGCAGGATATGATCAAGGTTTTATTTTTTGCCAGCCTGCGTGAACAGGTCGGCACCGGCAGCATGAATATCAGCGCTGAGGATGGCATGACAACCGCCACCCTCTGGCAACAAACGACTGGCCAAGGCACCCTGCCCGATAACGTGCTGATTGCGCGGAATCAAGAATACTGTGATGCACAGACCCTGGTGGTTGATGGCGATGAAATTGCCTTTTTCCCACCCGTCACCGGAGGCTGAAATGATCCAGATTGAAGTATCTGAACACGCCTTTGCACCGTGGGCACGCCTGCATGACTTCCAGCAGCAAGCCGGGTTTGTCGCCAGCCAGTCGGGGGCGAATGCGGTCTTTGTTGGCACCATGCGCGACTTCAACGCAGGTGATGATGTACAGGCGATGCGTCTGGAGCACTATCCGGCCATGACCGAACGCAAATTGCAGGACATTGTGCAGGCCGCCACCGCACAATGGGCACTGGATCATGCCCTGCTACTCCACCGGGTTGGCAATCTGTTACCCGGTGAACCGATCGTCTTGGTCGCAGTCTGGTCGGCACACCGTAACGCCAGCTTTGAGGCCTGCCGCCAGATCATGGAAGAACTCAAGCACAACGCCCCCTTCTGGAAGCATGAAACCTTACGTTCAGGCGATACACGCTGGGTAGAGAAAAATACAGCAGGCTAAGCAAGCCCAAACATAAGCCTATAAATGCCCCATCTTGCCACTTTGGTAATCCAGCAGCGCCTGCCGGATTTCATGCTGGGTATTCATCACAAACGGGCCATGGCCTGCCACCGGCTCGTTCAAGGGTTCGCCACTGAGCAGCAACACCGTCGCCCCGTCACTACTCGCCAAGTGAACATGTGCACCGGCATGCTCGAAAATTCCGACCTGCTCGGCCTGGATCAGGGCGTCACCATTCGCCTGCACGCTGCCCGCCAACACAACCACCGCCGTCGAATAGCCATCCGGGACAGGCACCATCAGCCTTGCCCCAGCCTGTAACCGCATATCCCACATATTCAGCGGTGAATAGGTCTGTGCCGGGCCACGCACACCGGCAAATTCTCCGGCGATCACACGTACACTGCCCTGCCCGTCCGGCAAGGCCGCGACCGGAATATCGCTATTAAGAATCCCCTGATACCCCGGAGGGGTCATTTTGTCTTTGGCGGGCAAATTCACCCACAGCTGCGCCATTTCAAAACGTCCACCGCGCGCGGCGTATTCACGGCCATGAAATTCCTCATGGACAATCCCGGACGCTGCCGTCATCCATTGCACATCGCCCTGCCCGATTTTACCGCCACCACCGGAAGAATCACGGTGTTCCACTTCGCCATCATACACAATCGTCACCGTCTCAAACCCACGGTGCGGGTGTTCACCCACCCCCAGACGCTGGCTGGTCGGTGGAAATTCATGCGGGCCGGCATGATCCAGCAGCAAAAACGGGCTGAGGAGTTGATCCATGCCACCGCCATAAGACAACAAAGTATTCACCGGAAAACCGTCACCCACCCAGTGATTGCTCAGGCTGCCTTGCACTGAGTGCAGTTTTTTCAGGGTGGATGGTGCAGATTGGGTACTCATTGAACATCTCCAAAATAAATTGCCAGGAAATTATCGTACACCCAAGGCTGACTATGCGATAATTCACTGTAAATTAGTGTATTGAACCCCTTTTTCCATGGAAAACCCATCATGATTTCTGCCCAAGAAGCCCTAGAACGCCTGCGCGAGGGTAACATTCGCTTTGTGTCTGACATTGAAGGCGGCCAAGCCCCTACTGATCAGGCACGTCGCCACAGACTCATCAAGGAAAGTCAAAAACCCTTTGCCATTATTCTGGGTTGCTCAGATTCCCGCGTCCCGGCGGAAATTGTTTTTGATCAGGGATTAGGTGACTTGTTTGTCATCCGGGTCGCGGGGAATATTGTCGCGCCGTCCCAGATCGGCAGTATCGAATTCGCCGCCGAACAGTTTGGTACACGTCTGGTCGTTGTCCTCGGACATTCCCAGTGTGGTGCCATCAATGCGACCCTGAAGGAACTGCAGCGCCCGACCGAAAACCGCTCACCCCACCTGCGTTCGATTGTTGACCGGATTCGCCCCTCGGTCGAAACCCTGCTGGAAACTGAACTGCGCCACCAGCCCGATGTGCTGGCACATTATGCCGTGCGTTCCAATATCCGTGCAGCCGTTAGCCATCTGCGCTATGGCTCACAGATACTGGAGCACCTGATCATGCGTGATGACTTGATGATAGTCGGCGCAGAATACTCACTGGAAACAGGTATTGTCGATTTCTTTGAAGACAAGCCGATGAACTGGAGTGCCTAGCCGGATCGAGGCCATGAACGCGCCCCCATACCACACATTTAAACTCTAAACACTGACAGACATTCCGGGAGAATGGCCATGACAACCACTTTGACCTTTAAGGTAGAAAAAATGAGGTGTGGCGGCTGCGTGAGCAACGTCCAGCAAAAACTGGATGCGCTGGAGGGCGTGGACAGCGCCAGCGTGGATCTGGCCGCCAAAACAGCGGTGGTTAGTGGCACAGTCGATGCACAAACGGTTATCGATACACTCACCCAGGCGGGTTATCCCACCGAGCTGGAAGCATAACCAAGGAGTCTTTCATGTCGTCCCCAGCCATTCGCCTGTCCATCGCCGGCATGATGTGCGCCGGTTGCGTGAGCACCGTGGAAACGGCCTTGCAAGCAGTGCCCGGTGTTGATCTTGCCTATGTCAATCTGGCCGAACGCACTGCATTGGTGAAAGGCCAGCCTGACCCTGCTGCACTGGTACAGGCAGTAAAAACCGCCGGGTATGATGCTGCCATCATGCAAGGGCGCGCTGCCGAGACGGAAAAAGAGGCGCATGAACAGGCGCAGTACCGGCAACTCTGGAAACGGGTTTGGGTCGCGGGGATTCCGGGCGCTTTCCTGATGATCGCTGACATGTTGCTTAATGTGTTGCCCGACATAACCGGTAGTGGCCGCTGGTTTTGGCTCGTGACCGGGCTGGTGACGCTGGGTGTGCTGATTTACTCAGGTGGGCATTTTTACCGGGGTGCATGGCAACAACTCAAACTGCGCAGCAGTAACATGGATACGCTGATTGCCCTGGGCACCGGCACGGCCTGGTTGTATTCGATGCTGGTAGTGCTGTTCCCGGAGGCGCTGCCTTCGCTGGCGCGGCATGCCTACTTTGAGGCAGCACTAATCATTATCGCCCTGGTCAGCTTTGGCCATGCGCTGGAAATGCGGGCACGCGGGCGCACTTCGGCGGCGATTAAAAGCCTGATGAACCTGCAGCCTCCCATGGCGCATGCAGTCCGCAATGGGGCAGATATTGACCTGCCACTGGAAGAAATTGGCTTGCAGGAAACCCTGCGGGTACGCGCGGGCGAAACCATTCCACTGGACGGTGTGCTAGTGGAAGGCGAGTCCTATGTGGATGAATCCATGCTAACTGGTGAGTCGGTGCCCGTGGCGAAGCGCAGTGGCGAAGGGGTGACTGGCGGTACTTTGAACGGGGCTGGCTCGTTCCTGATGCAGGTCAGCCGCATTGGTGCCGACACCGTACTCGCGCAGATTATTGAACGGGTGCGCGAGGCGCAAAGCTCAAAACCCGCGATTGCCCGCCTCACTGACAAGGTCGCTTCAGTGTTTGTGCCGGTGGTGGTCGGTATTGCGCTGGTGACGTTTCTACTCTGGTACTGGCTGGGGCCGGAACCCTCCTTGAGTTATGCGCTGGTCACCGCGATGACGGTCTTAGTGATCGCCTGTCCGTGCGCCTTAGGCTTGGCCACACCGATTGCGATTATCGCCGGGGTCGGTAAAGCCGCACAGCATGGCATCCTGATCCGTAACGGCGATGCCCTGCAACAGGCAGCCCGCATTGATACGGTGGTGCTCGACAAAACCGGCACGATTACCCAAGGCAAACCCAGTGTACAAACCGTGCAGGTTGCCCGTGGGCAGGATGAAAACCGGTTGCTGCAACTACTCGCCAGCCTCGAACAAGGTTCGGAACATCCGTTAGCCAGTGCCATTCGTGACTTTGCCAAGCAGCGCGAGCTTAAAGACATCAAAGTCAGCGAGTTTCATACCTTAAGCGGACTGGGTGTGCAGGCGCAATATGCCGACCAGACCTGGTTTGCCGGGAATACCCGCCTGATGGAGCAACAGGGTTTGAGTTTGGAGCCGTGGCAAACCGCACTGAGCGCGCTGGATGCGCAAGGACAAACACCCGTGTTTCTCGCTGACCCGCAACAGATTTTAGCGCTGGTCGGGATTGCCGATGCCATCAAAGCCGATGCCGTCGACAGCATCCGCCAGCTACAGGCGCAGGGGCTGGAGGTGATCATGCTCACTGGTGACCGGCGCGGGGTGGCGGAATATATTGCTGCACAGGTCGGGATTCAGACCTTGTACGCGGAAGTGTTACCCGAGCAGAAGCTCAAGGTGATCGCCGACTTGCAGGCCAGTGGGCGTAAGGTAGCCATGGTCGGCGACGGGATCAACGACGCGCCCGCGCTGGCTCGCGCTGATGTCGGCTTTGCGATTGGTGCAGGTACTGATGTGGCGATTGCCGCCGCTGATGTGACTCTGATCGGCAGTTCGCTGGCAGGAATTGGCAAAGCGATTCACATTTCTAAAGCGACTACGCGCAATATCTGGCAAAACCTGTTTGGCGCATTTATATACAACATTCTGGGGATACCCATTGCGGCGGGGGTTTTGTACCCACTCACCGGGCTATTACTGAACCCGATGATCGCAGGGGCGGCCATGGCGCTGTCCTCGGTGACGGTGGTGACCAATGCAAACCGGCTGGGACGACTGAAGGTTTAGATCTGCTTAGACATGGGCTAAAAATGGGCTAGACATTTCATGTCTTGTAAAAAAATATGAGAATTAACGGGTGAAAAACCGCTGGGTTTTTAGCATAAATATCATTAAATCACGTGCCCCCGTCAGGCATGCCTGACGGGTTCTGTGCCCGAGTATCCGAGGAAGGTCCTCTCCTCCTAACGGGCTAATCCTACAACAAAGGGCTGCAATTAAGAAGAATTAATTTCACATCATGTTACAGAATGTTAACCTGCTCGCAAGTTTCGTAATAGTTGACAAACAGCGGAAATTGATGGAATTTATATCACAACGCGTTAGCAGCAACCAGAATGATGTACACCCGCAGCTAGCCGCCACGGTACTCAAACACCTTGAACACTCCTTCCACAAGCCGCCCGCCGCACATACCTTGGCAGCCTTTGCACAACTCATCAAACAGCAGGCCGACCGGCCTCCTGCGGTGATTTTTGATTCGTGCTGTGGCACTGGCTGGAGTAGTTTTCAGCTGGCCGAGCGCTATCCGGAAGCTTGGGTGATTGGCATGGATCGTTCAATTGACCGTTTGCAACGCGCACTCAGCGCCCCGCCCCCCAACCTGACCTTGATCCAGGCAGATTGTGTCGACTTGTGGCGGCTGACTGAACAGGCTGGCTGGCGCTTGCAGGCGCATTATCTGCTCTACCCGAACCCCTACCCCAAAGCCGCCCAGCTTAAACGCCGTTGGCACGGTCACCCGGTGTTTGCCAGTTTACTGGCACTCGGTGGAACACTGGAAGTACGCAGCAACTGGCGTATTTATATCGAAGAATTCAGACAGGCACTGATACTGGCCGGGAAAAGCGCACAGGCGGACATGCCGTTTACACCTGACCAGTATTTGACATTATTTGAGAAAAAATACGCCCTGAGTGGGCATGAATTGTATCGCTGCAAGGCGACTTTGGGATAAGCCCCATAGACAACACTAAAAACCGGGGCAGCCATCAAAACTGCACCCGGTTTTTAGTCTGCCAGCAGACCAGACTATACTCTGGTTATGCGCCTATCCAAGCCTGTAATTTATCCTGCACAAAGGTCAGTACGTCGACAATGGCCACCTTCTCGGCCTCACCACCACTACGCGCTTTATACTCCAGTTCACCCGCCTGCAAACCACGGTCAGACACCACCATCCGGTGTGGAATACCCAGCAGCTCGTGATCGGCGAACATCGCCCCCGGACGCATGTCACGGTCATCCAGTAACACCTCAACACCTGCATCCAGCAACTGCTGGTACAACTGGGTGGCGGCCTGTTCCACGGCTTCCGACTTGCGCATGTTCAACGGTGTAATCACCAGCTGGAACGGTGCCATCGCCGGTGTCCAGAGAATACCCAGCTCATCATGATTCTGTTCGATAGCCGCTGCAACCACCCGCGACACCCCAATCCCGTAACAGCCCATGGTCATGGTTTGCGCTTTGCCGTTCTCATCCAGCACGGTTGCATTCATGGCTTCAGAATACTTCTTACCCAACTGAAAGACATGCCCGACTTCAATCCCGCGCACAATAGACAGCGTGCCTTTACCGTCCGGGCTAGGGTCACCCGCCCGCACATTGCGCAGGTCAGCCACTTTCGGCAAGGGCAGGTCACGTTCCCAGTTGATCCCGAAATAATGCATGTCCTCGATATTGGCTCCGGCACCAAAATCACTCATCACCGCCACCATGCGGTCGATGATGCAAGGTATCGGCAGGTTCACTGGCCCCAGTGAACCCGGCCCGGCACCGAGTGCTGTCCGCAATTCTGCCTCTTCGGCAAAGCGCAAGGGTGCGGCGACTTCTGGCAGCTTCTCGGCCTTGATTTCATTCAGCTCATGGTCACCGCGCACCAGCAAAGCCACAAAATCAGCATCCACCGCATCCGACGCCGCCACAATCAGGGTCTTGACGGTTTTTTCGATCGGCAGCTTAAACTGTTCGACTAATGCCTGAATGGTTTTCGCCTGCGGTGTCTGCACCTCCCGCATGGCTTCAGTCGGTGCCGCCCGTTCAGTGGCAGGCATGACAGCTTCCGCCATCTCGATATTCGCGGCATAGTCGCTGCCGTCCGAGAAGGCAATATCATCTTCACCGGAAGACGCCAGCACATGAAACTCATGCGACCCAGCCCCGCCAATAGAACCATTATCAGCGGCGACTGGCCGGAAATTCAGCCCCAAGCGCGTGAAAACCTTGACATAAGCGTTGTACATATCGTCATAGGTGGCTTGCAGCGACTCCTGATTCAAATGAAAAGAATAGGCATCTTTCATCAGGAATTCACGGGCACGCATTACCCCGAAGCGCGGACGCACCTCATCCCGGAACTTGGTCTGGATCTGGTAATAATTCACCGGCAACTGCTTGTAACTGCTGAGCTCTTTGCGCATCAGATCGGTAATGATTTCTTCATGGGTCGGGCCATAACAGAAATCACGGTCATGCCGGTCTTTAAGCCGCAACAACTCCGGCCCATACTGTTCCCAGCGACCCGACTCCTGCCACAGTTCAGCAGGCTGTATCGAGGGCATCAGTATTTCCACCGAGCCACAACGGTTCATTTCTTCGCGCACAATCGCCTCGACTTTACGCAAGACACGCAAGCCCAAGGGCATCCAGGTATACATCCCGGAGGCAGTGCGACGAATCAGGCCTGCACGCAGCATCAGCTGGTGACTGATCACCTCCGCATCAGCAGGCGTTTCACGCAGGGTGGACAAAGGAAATTGGGATACACGCATCGATTTCAATCCGTTTAAAACACAAAAACCGCAGACTTGAAGCTTGCGGTACACAGATGTGTATCATAACGCGGATTCGGCAAGCTGTCAGCGTAGACCTGCAAGCTTAAGGTCAGACACCCGCAGACACGGTGGTCTTGCCGTAGTCTCGCTGTCGCCTCCTGCAGTCAGGATGCATGTTTCATCCCGCACTGCCGCTGTAAATTCCTCAGTAATTGCAGGCTGTGCCGGACAGTCGCCTGATCTTGCGCCAAATACGCATAAGCTGCACTCTGCCGCAAGCACAGCATCGCAGAGGATAACTCCAGCATAAACAAATACTGTTCATATAGCCGGCCTGCCAGTACAGAAGCCAGCGGCCAGTTTTTCTCAGCCACGGCCTTGTCCTGCCTGATCTGCAATTCAATAGCCAGCAAGTCTTGTTCAAGCTCGGGATCAAACTCAGGATCAAACTCAGAATGCTTCCCTATCGAGGGGCGATGATCTGCAAGCGGAATATCTGCCACCGGAATGCCTGCCGCATTATGTGATGGATGCCCTGCCGCCAGCTTTTCCAACTTTTCCAATTTGCCCGTGTGCTGGCAGTCTGGCTGAAACCGGGTTTTGAGCTGCTGATAGAAGTAACTACACACCAACGCATGCCCATCAAAAATGGCAGAATTGGCCGGTGGTGACAATAAATTCAAACCCTCCAGACGCCGCTGCCCATGCCCACCGTTGGAGCGATTGACCCCGCGCAGTCGGTGCATGACAGCCGGTACCTGCAGAAAAGCATACAGTTCATCCAGTTGCCCGCTGGGGAGGGGATCAAGCGGGGTCGGATCCTCTGCACAGGCTTCCTGCAGATAATTTGCCAGCAAAGTCAGTGCCAAAGGATGATGCCCAAACTGGGCAGAAATACTTGTCAGTTCAGCGCTACTGCCAGAAACCCCCTTGGCGCGCAGCAATTGTACTCCGGCACTTGCAGGTAAATTGCCCAAGCCGAGGGTCTGTACACAACCCTCATTTGCAGCCTTGAACAGGGGCAATTGCTCCCCTGCCAACACACAAATACCCGGTTTATCCGTAGCCGGTCGGTTCGCGACCTGTACCAGTAAGTGATAAACCGCAAAAAGTGCATTATCCGACTTATCCGGGTGATCTTCACTGGCGTACAACTCGGCATAGTCGGCCTGTTTTATCTGGGCAAAGGCGGGCGGCAAATTATCCAGAATCAGGAAACCACCCGGTTGCTGCAGATAAAGAGCCAACACTTCCGCCTGTTCAGCACAGCATAAACCTTCCGGTTGCCCACCCAACCAAAGCAGGGCTTCGTACAAAAAATCAGCCAGCATTGCCTGGACTGCAGCCGTGGATTGAGTGGATGAAGTAGGCGGAGTGGATGGAAAACACCAGGCGAACACATAATCAGCCCCCAGCCAGTCGATCGTATTGCAGTGCGCCAACCAGCCATAGAGCAGGGTTGTTTTTCCCGTGCCCGCTGGAGCCAGCAGATTGACTACTCGGGTATGTTCGTCCAGACACGCGGATTCTAACTGCTGAAGCTCTTGATCGCGCCCGTAAAACAGCTGTGCTGGCCCGTGTCCGATTTCGGCAGGCACCACCTGCAAACGTTTAGCGGGGTTATGTGCCATAACCATCCCCATTCTCACCCTCATTATTATTGTACTTGTTATGTGTCACATTCTAACCATGTTGCTTAAGTGGCAGATGAATGCTGCAACGATACAAGTGACTATTATTCAAGCTGTCTGCCAACCATAAATGGTCTATATTCAATAAAGTACCTGAACGTACCCTCCAGGCAAGGGTATGGACTGTGCGAACTATTTGCAAAGGAAGTCCTCCAAACAGAGACCTGTTTCCATTTAAAACCTGTTAAAGCCCGTTAAACCCGTTAACACCACCAGGACACCTGTTATCCATGAACCGACTTTACAGCGTACTGCTGGTTTGTTTACTCAGCCTGACCGGCTGTGATCATCCGGAGAACACCATGCCTTCTGCCAGCGATGCTGACGACTTGTACCTGCACTATGCGACCAATGGCGAAAGTTATTACACCGACATCAAGGTTGAAGCAGGTGAACTGATTCACACCTACTTTATTGACCATGAAAACCGCTGTGCGCAATGGTTCAGGAACGAACCCTGCTGGACACAAGCAGACCTGCGCACCACCAAACGCAGTCTGGATCATCAAGAACTGGCCGCGCTGCAAACCCTGATCAGCGATAGCGCTGTGCTCAAGATGAATACCGAAACCTTCGGTGAACAAGACCCGCACCAACGCGCCTACGCAGAAATCCTGGAAGTGCGCATGGGTGGAGAAGCCTGCCAGCTCACTTATCGCAGCAATCCGGAGGCAGCGGGCAAACCGGCAGAATTCACAACACTGGAACAGGCTTTACAGAGTCTGCTGACCAAGGGAGCCACATTATGAGCCAGATACCCACCCGTCGTGTTGATTTTATCCAGCGTTACCAGAACCTGGAGCTAGACCTGCGTGATCAGGCGACCACTCAGCAACTTAAACAGGCAGGCTTAAGTAATAGTGACCTCGCTGCCCTGACCGCAAAAGACGGGCACCGGCTGGCGATGGTGAATGGCAAGCTGACCGAACTGACTAACTCCGAACGCAACCAGCAGATCAATGCTGAAGAAGCTTATTTGTTCTTCGAGGAAAAAGACAAAAACAGCAGTTGGGATTCGGTCGACCCGGACGACACCGCCAACCCCAATCGTACCGCCCTCACCCAGCGCATCCGTATTCTGGGTGAGCTGTTTGAAGCCCGACTGGTTGCCGCAGCGGACACTCCCCGCACTATTAATATTTCCAGCAACCCCGTGACTTCCGACCCGAACGCCAGCATCCAGATGCCCAAGCTGGCTGAATTAAGTCTGGAAGCAGCCAACCGTTTTTTTACCGAACACCCCGACCAGCGCTATGACCGGCCACTGCCCCCTTCGGCCTACACCCTTGACCCGGCCAGTGCCGCGCAACTCTGGAAAGACAGCAGCCTGCAAACCGAACGGGACTTACTCACCAAAATGATCGAAGTCGGCGGGCAGTGGGAAGAAGTGCCCACGCATATTCGCAGTGATGCCGACATCCGCCTGATTGCCTACCAGAATACCTGGCAAACCAAGCAGCGTGACCTGCTGCGCTATGTGTTACCGGGTGAATGGTATATAGGTTCTTCACACCACAACCCCGGCAACCGCTTGATCACGCGCCAGGTGATGCAGGATGAGGAAAAGGGTCTGGAGATGCTCAAGTTCAGCATCACCCATATCCGCAACTACATCGGCGTGCGCGATGCAGCCGGCAAGCCTGGCACGGTTGCCACCGACAGCCCGCGCAGCTACGCCAACCAGCACAGTGCTGGCCACGTCAACCCCAAGGATTACCCGGCGCTGCTCTGGCGGGTACGCTTTGTCGGTGATGTCAGCGCCGCTGAACAACGTGCCTATATCAACAATGTGCGCAGCTGGTCGATGCTGGTGCATAAAGTCACCAAGTTCCCGCCCGACTACAACGGCAATGACAACCTGCAGACCTATACGCTGGATAAAGTCATTGAGCTGGGTGGCACCGTGCTGGGTGCGTTGCTCGGCAGTAATAACGACTTGCGCAAACTGCATGAACAGTCGGCACAAGTCTATTGCTCTGAATCAGGCATGCATCTGGCCTTGAATCTGGGTCTGAATGTGCCGTTAAATCAAGCCAGCATCAGCCAACTTTACGGTGCCGCCGTTTGGCCGAAAGTCAGCGCCCTGCTGAATGAAGGACAGGATTTCTGGAAAAACGGCCAGCATCTCGATTACTACGGCAACGGCAGCGACGGCTATATGCAAAATACCGAACAAAACCGCTGGGTAGAAATGGAAGAGGCTCCCGACTGGCTACAGGCGCTGCGTGATCGGCTGCCGGGTCGCCCCCTCAGTGGCGGTGGTCTGGTATTTCGCCCCTGGGACAGTGCCGACATGATCGAACACTTCATCAAGACAGCGGTACCGCGCAAAGGGCGTGAGAGCTGGGCGGTATCGAATGCCCAGGCCGAATTGCTGACTTGGGCAAAGCCGGGTATTTTTCACTCGCTGGGTTTTGGCACGGATAACCCGCCGCCGCCTGCACTGGTGATGCTGTTCGATACTCTGGTTGCCAAAGTACGGCGTAATTATGATTCCTATGAAGCGATGCGGGCGGCGATTACGCCAGAACTCACCCTGGCTCATCAGATCGTCGCGCCCAAAGCAGACGGTGCAGGCGCTTTTGTGCCACCCCATATGGTGATCAGTATTGATGGTGAGGCGGATGAATTGATTGCGCTCGAACCGGTTGGACAACTTTTCCACATTGATACCTTGCGCGCAACCTAGCCCGCTGCCAAACTTAAGGGTGCTATCCACGAGAGAAAGCCTCTATACTGAGGCTCACTAATGCACCTAACAATGATTGACGGGCTATAGACACCATGTCCAACTCTGAGCTGACACCGCAGATGGAATCTTCCGCTGCCAACGAACCACGCCTGATCCAGCAGCGTTTTGCCTTGCGCCGCCTGATAGCGGAAACCGCACTGGCTGACATTTACTGGGCGAACGATTTACACGGCATCAGCCATAGCACCCCGGAAGCTATCGTACTCCTGCTATTGGTCAAACCCGCCTTGAGCAGCACCGCCGGTTTCCACAACACCTGGCAACAACTACTGGCACGCCCGGCACCCCCTGCCGAAGCCTACCCGACTATCAGCGCCTATGGCGAAGACCAGGGCGTTTACTGGCTGGCCTATGCGAACATCACCGGTTCCCTGCTGAGCGAAACCCTTCAGGCACTGGACGAACGCGGCATGCCGCTGGAACAGGCACTCACTACGGCTGAAGCCATCGCACTCGCCAGCAGCAGTGTGCAGGCAGGCGCATTCGGTTATCTGGAAGCCGGTGCGATTCAACACACCGGCCAACACTGCATCATCCTGAATGCCCCGCTGGTAAAAATCCTGCACCAATTGTTAAGTCAAAATGCAGGCAAGCGCCAGCCCTTAGCCTTGCACTCGGCCTCCATCAGCCCATCCGCAGCGGTGGGTGAAATCCCCCTGACCGAAGATGACACTTTCTCAGTCGCCTGCCTGCTGTATCACCTGCTGAATGCCAATGCCCCTTATGGGCAAAGTACACTCACAGCGGCGGCACGCGGTGACCTACCGGCCAGTACGCGCAAACTGAACAAACAGGGCAAGGAAATCTTGCGCAATGCGCTGGCACTGCAGCGTAACCAGCGCCCGGAAAACCCTGACCAGCTCATCCAGGCCATTCGCAAGCAGCATAAACGCAAGCTGTTCTTCCCCTTGGCACTGCTGGCAGCGGCGGGGATCGCGACCTATGCCAGTTATCACCTGCTGTCCAAAGTGGAGACTCTGTTTGACACGATCGCACCTGCCACACAGACCCAGGAAAACGCAAGCAGCGCACAAGCCACCTCCATAGTCACCCCCGAATCCGCTGCACAGACACAGACTCCCGACCAGGAACCGGTCGCAGCAACACAACCCGCTCCTGATGCGCCGCCTGACACCACGGTAGAACTGGTAAATGAACCCGCTGCTGAGGAACCTGATACGCCTGCGCCTGCCGAAATCGTCACCGAGGCAGACAGCCCTATCGAAGAACCTTCCGCAACCAGCGCGCAGCCTGTGGCCACGGATGCACCGGTAGAAACCACCGAAGTCACTATTGCCGAGCCAGAACCTGAGTCCGCTACGGCAGAGACGCCACCAGAAGAACCCCCGGCAGCCACTGAAACAGCAGTAGCCGAAGACACGGGCAACACTGAAGAACCGGCAGTGGATGCAGTCACGGAAGCAGCAGACTCCACCCAGGAAATCCAGCGTTTGACCCAGCAGGCCCGCGCAAGCCTGACGACGGATACGGCTGCCAGCCTGAGCCTGTTACGCGAAGCTTGGCTGTTAGACAAACAGAACGCAACGACTAAAGACCTGCTCAACCAGCTGCTGAAACGCCGCCAACAGCAGGCAGAAAACCAGATTCAGGCGAACCGGGTGGATGATGCCAAACAGACCCTGGCTGACAATGATCAGTTAATTCGTGAATTCATTCTAACTGACCGGATTCAGGATCAGGTTCGGTTGGAAAGTCTGGCCGAAATCCGGGTGCGTGAACAGGAGCAGGCTGCAGAACTGCTGGATCAAGCACGCCTTGCCCTGCAACGTGGCCATTTGAGCAGTGAAGACGGCAATGATGACAATGCGCTCAGCCACTTGAACAAGCTGATGTTCATGTTGCCCGGTAATCAGGACGGCCAACGTTTGATTGCACAAGTCGTTAGCACCCGGCAAAAAGACATCCAGCAGGCGCTTGAACGCGGCGAGCTGGAACAGGCCGGTACTTATCTGGGTGAAACCGAGCGCCTGATTCGCAAATACAAGCTGAATAATCTGCAGGCGGCTCAAGCCAAACTGGATGCTGATTACCTGCAAGCCACGACAGCCCCCGCTACGGTAGAAACTATAACCCCGGAACAACCTGCTAGTGAGCAGCCACCGGCGGCCACCGTACTGCTGCCGCCTGCCGATGGTACACCGGTGCCCACAGAAGGGGTAGAGATTCTCGACATGCCGGTAGAGGCTTCAACCGAACCCGTTTTGGTGCCACCAGAACCTGCACCCATGCCAGTGCCAGAAGTGGTACCTACCCCCGTGCTTGCCGCACCAGCCGTTACAAGCCCCAGCCCGATACTGGCACCGACACCTGCACCTGCAGCCACTGCTGCCCCACAGCAACAGGAACAAACGGCCAGGCCGGTATTGCCCACACCGACACAAGCACCGGCACCGGCACCGGCACCGGCACCGCAGACTACTGAGGTCATTGATTTACCGCCAGTCCCCTTTGATGATGAACTACCAGCCAACGCCGCCCGTATACCCGTTGTCCCGGCGCTAACCCCGACAACACCCGAGACACCAACATCGGCACCACAGGCCACTGAGGTTATTGATTTACCGCCAGTCCCCTTTGATGATGAATTACCTGTCATCGCGCCTGTGCCTTTTGATGACAATGGCAATGGTAACAACCCAGAATCGGCTAACGCCACTGAACCCGCAGCAGCCCCTTTGCAAGAGTTGTTTGAAATCCCGGTATCGGTGATCAACGATGGCCTGCAGGGAAATGACCGCAAATAAGCGGTAAATAGCGGTAAATCAGCCGTTAATAGCAGACCAACACACTCAGACCAGAGTTAACGATCCAGAAACAGAAAAGGCTCCCGAAGGAGCCTTTTCTTACAGTATGGGAACTGTGATCAGCAATAAATGCTTACATCATGCCGCCCATACCCCCCATGCCGCCCATATCAGGCATTGCAGGCGCATCTTTCTTCGGCAGTTCAGCAATCATCGCTTCAGTCGTGATGATCAAACCCGCAACAGAGGCTGCATTTTGCAATGCAGTACGTGTTACTTTGGTTGGATCCAGGATACCCATGGCGATCATGTCACCGTACTCAGAAGTACGTGCATTATAACCATAGTTGCCTTCACCGGCTTTAACCGCGTTCAGAATAACCGAAGGTTCTTCACCCGCATTGGCACAAATCTGACGCAATGGCTCTTCCATGGCACGCTTGGCAATTTGAACCCCCATATTCTGGTCAGGGTTTTCGCCAGTCAGATCACCCAGCGCTTGCAGTGCACGCACCAGCGCAACACCACCGCCTGGTACCACGCCTTCTTCAACCGCAGCACGGGTTGCGTGCAGGGCATCTTCAACGCGCGCTTTCTTCTCTTTCATTTCGATTTCAGTCGCAGCACCGACCTTGATCACCGCAACGCCGCCTGCCAGCTTGGCCAGACGTTCTTGCAATTTCTCGCGGTCATAGTCGGAAGTAGTCACTTCCATTTGTGCACGGATCTGTTCAACACGGCTCTTGATCTCATCGGCAGAACCCGCACCGTCAATCACGGTGGTGTCTTCTTTGGTGATCACGATACGCTTGGCCTGACCGAGGTCATCCAGTGTCACGTTATCCAGGCTCATGCCCACTTCTTCAGAAATGACAGTCGCACCGGTCAGAATCGCCAGATCCTGCAGCATGGCTTTACGACGGTCACCAAAGCCTGGCGCTTTAACCGCCGCTACTTTCACGATACCGCGCATGTTGTTGACCACCAAAGTAGCTAGCGCTTCGCCTTCGATGTCTTCAGCAATGATCAGCAGTGGCTTGCCTGATTTTGCCGCACCTTCCAGAGCAGGCAGCAATTCACGGATATTGGAGATTTTCTTGTCGTGCAGCAGCACGTAAGGCTCTTCCAGTTCAGCGGTCATGCTTTGCTGATTGTTCACGAAGTAAGGCGACAGGTAACCACGGTCAAACTGCATGCCTTCAACCACATCCAGCTCGTTATCCAGTGAAGTACCTTCTTCAACGGTAATAACGCCTTCCTTGCCTACTTTGTCCATTGCGCTGGCAATGATGTTACCAATGGAGTCATCCGAGTTGGCAGAAATCATGCCAACCTGGGCAATCGCATTGTTATCTGCGCAAGGCTTGGACATAGCACGCAGATGCTCAACGGCTGCAATCACCGCCTTGTCGATACCACGCTTCAGATCCATCGGGTTCATACCGGCAGTCACTGCTTTCATGCCTTCACGCACGATCGCTTGTGCCAGTACGGTTGCCGTCGTTGTACCATCACCGGCTGCATCGGATGTCTTGGAAGAAACTTCCTTAACCAGTTGCGCACCCATGTTTTCGAAGCGGTCTTCCAGTTCAATTTCCTTGGCAACCGATACACCGTCTTTCGTGACGGTCGGTGCACCGAAAGACTTTTCCAGCACCACATTGCGGCCTTTAGGCCCCAGGGTCACTTTCACTGCATTCGCCAGAACATTGATCCCTCTGACCATACGGGCACGGGCATCATCACCAAAACGTACTTCTTTAGCACTCATTTACTTATTCCTCTTTAAATCTTGTATTTTTCGGGCGAATCTTACTGTTCGATCACAGCCAGAATATCTTCTTCGCGCATGACCAGTACTTCGCTGCCATCCACCTTGACTGCAGTGCCGGCATACTTGCCAAACAGTACCTTGTCACCCACGCGAACCTGCAGGGCAATACGCTCGTTGTCGTCACCGACTTTGCCAGGGCCTACCGCCAGCACTTCACCACGATCAGGCTTTTCAGTTGCATTATCAGGAATGATAATACCGCTGGCAGTCTTACGCTCTTCCTCCATGCGACGCACGATGACACGATCATGCAAAGGACGAATATTCATGCTCTTTTACTCCTAAAGATTTATTGAGACAGTATTTTGGTGAGTGCTAACCACCGGTTCAACCGACGTTGTTAGCACTCAGTCTTAACGAGTGCTAATGATAAGGGCGAGATAAGCAAAGTCAAGGGATAAGCCATGAAATTTTTTTACGGCTCATCTTTGCGGATGAACTCGCCTTCCAGCGTAGCGGGTGAGGATGTTTCGCGTGTAGGGGCTGATTCTGGTGAATGGGATGAAGGAGAATGCTGGGCAGATGCACCGAAGGTACGCACATGAAACCGCTTAATCATACGCGCAATCATGAAACGGCGGCTCCACGGCAACAGGCATAACAAGCCCAGCGCATCCGTAAAAAAGCCGGGGGTCATTAACAGCACCCCACCTACCAGCAGAAATACGCCTTCCAACAACTGGGTCGCGGGCAATTGCCCCTGTGCGACCGACTGCTGATAACGTGCCAAGGTCGACAGACCCTGTTGGCGTAGCAGGAACCCGCCCAATACAGCGGTAGAAATCACCAGCAAGATAGTCGGAAAAGCACCAATCACCTCGCCTACCTGGATTAACAAATAGATTTCAACGATCGGCACCGCGAAAAACAGTACAGCAAACAGGGGGAATGTACGCACAACCCAAGTCCTTTCAAGTAACGATACTACTTAGTATCGAGTTCAAAAGGTGATTTTTCAAGCCTGCGCCATAAACACAAGGTTACCGCCTGCCGAAACCGGCGACGTAGTGCTTAATCTATGCCCACTTAACCGGTACCCGTTTTCTGTCCGTATAGCTGCCGGAACGGGAACGGCTTGCCACAGTGGTACCCTTGGGCGAAATCAACCCCGATATCCAGCAGACTACTCAGCGTTTCCGCATCTTCCACCAGTTCAGCGATCGTCATCAGGTGCATCACTTGCCCTACTTCATGCACTGCCTTCACCATCGCCGCATCGATCGGATTAGAAACCAGATTATGCACAAAATTGCCATCAATCTTCAGGTAGCTAAGCGGCAAATCACGTACATAATTTAATGATGAAAAGCCACTGCCAAAGTCATCCAGCACCAGCCGACAACCGAGTGCATCCAGGGCGCGCATCAAAAATTTGGTCTGGACAAAATTGGCAATAGCGACTGATTCGGCAATTTCGAAACACAAAACAGCAGGATCGACGGCAAAACGCTTGGCATTGGTTTCTATAAATTCGAACAACCCGGTATCCTGCACTGCCTGCGCTGACAGATTAATCATGAAGCGGGAATGCACCCCTTCGGCATTACAGAAACGGTGTTCGCCCATCGTCTCCAGTACCTTTTGGATAATCCAGCGATCAATTTTGCTCATCATATCCAGCCGGTCGGCGGCGGGCAGAAAACTACCCGGACTCAGCAATTGCTTGCGAAACGGCAAACGCACCAGTACCTCGTAATGCAGTCCGGTAAATGCCCGCTCTGCCTGTAAAGGCACAATCGGCTGTACAAACAGAATAAAACGGTCATCTTCCATCGCCTTTTCCAGCAGCCTGCCCCAGTCAGTACGGCGCTGTCCGGCGCGGCTACCTTGCCCTGAATTGAGATGGACAAAGGTCTGATTACGCCCCAAAGCTTTGGCGGTATAACAGGCCTTGTCGGCATCAGCGAACAGCTCCTTGACAGACAGCCCCCCGGATGGAATAAATTCGACCAGCCCCATACTGCCGGAAATACTGAATACCTTACCCTCCCAGCTGAAGCGGTAATTGCGCAGCTCGACGATGATGGCATCCATGATCTTGCGGCCTTTTTCAATGGCGCAGTTTTCCAGTGAGATAGCAAACTCATCGCCGCCTAATCGGGCCACCCTGTCCGACTGGCGCACAAAGCGCTTCAGCATCTGTGCAACCTGCCGGAGCAGCTCATCCCCCGCTTGATGCCCACAGGTATCGTTAACCACCTTGAAATTATCCAGATCAATACTGACCAGCACATTGGTTTGGCCACTGCCAACATTATTATGTGCCAGCTGTTCGATGTATTCCTCAAAACTACGGCGATTCATCAAACCGGTCAGTGCATCATGCGATGCCTGCTGATAAAGACGATTAATAACCTTTCGATCAGTCGTTACATCCCTGAGAATGAGCACCAGGGTTTTATTTTCATCTTGCAAGTGAGTTGTATGGAACTCAACAAAGCTGACCTCGCCACTATGGGGGAACAGTTTCACCTGCCCGAACTGCAGCAGGTTTTGCGGGTGCTCATTGTGTGATGCCAGCACCTGCGGGATCAATGGCTTGCCATTACTGTCTTCAATATTAAACAGCTTTTCCAGGGGCTTATTCAAGGCATTGAGACTGTCACAACCAATCAAGCGTTCTGCACTTTGATTGATATACAACACTTTTCCTGCCTCATTGACCGTGACGATGCCACCGGCCAGTGCCTCCAGAATCCACTCGGTTGTGTCCGGTTTTACATCCAGCGCACCCAGCCGAAATGCATTGGCAGGCAGTGATTGCAACCTCGGCAGCTTTTCCCGGAAAAGAATAAGACTCTGAATAGCCAGCAAGCCAAGAAATGACCAAACGGCCACCGTAGAACCGTTATCACCGGTCTGGTAATAGAGCCAGATCGCGACCCCGACCCCTGCCAGCAACGGGGCAAGAGGAATGAGTAGATTGAAGAAACGCATCACGCCCCCACGGGTTATAGTTATTTTTATATAAATTTTCCTGATGACTATAGCGTTTATACCTGCCAGACGCCACACCGTCTATCTGATGACCGATCTAATGATAAGACAGAGCATCCAAAAAGCAACCTGCACATCAATGCAGACCGTCCATAGCATCCACCGAGTCCTGCCAATAATTAATATTGGCCTTATTTTAAAACTATCAGCCCTTTTTAATATAACAAGAGTTGACAGTCACCGCAGTTAAATATATTTTACCATTTTCAAACAATGGTAGAGAGATAATAATCATGGCAGAAATCAACCTTTCAGAACTGAGCGTTGCTGAATTAGATCGTCTTAAGAACAACATTGACAGTGCGATTAATAACCGCATGCAAGTTGAATTGATGGCCGTACGCGACCAGCTGGATGCACTCGTCGAAAGCTCGGGTTATACCTTGCAACAGATTCTGGATGCAAAACCCGTTCGTAAAACAGTACAACCTAAATACCGCAACCCCTCTAATCCGGATAATACCTGGACTGGCCGTGGCAGACGCCCTCTTTGGGTTGAGAAATGCCTGTCAGAGGGTAAGACACTTGACGACCTGCTGATCCCATAGCATCGACCTAGAGCCTCTAATTATTTGGATATTTGAACAACGAATAACAATCATACTTCAAGATTGTTATTCGTTGGAATCCGTTTTAAAAACACGCAGCACCTGTAAATTAAAAAAAATTAACTTGACAATTCATGTATGCAGATAACGACCCTGCAAACAGGTACGCCTGCTTTATTAGATGCTCGCATACACATACTTCTCGCATGCTTCTGCTGATACCCGTCCGGCTCGCAACGAAGATTTTTGCTGTCTGTACACATTTGCACTACTATTGACTCGTCCGATCAGCGCGATGGGCAGCAATATCCACACTTTCAGCCAAATACCTTAATGCTTGACAAGGTACTAAAGAGCTTTCGTCACAATGAAAAAACTGTTGTTAATCTGCTTGTTGTATTTACTTGGCACCCCCGTACAGGCCTTATCACCAGAAGATCTGCTCCCGCCCGATCAGGCTTTCCAGTTCTCTGCCCGCCCGATCAACGAAAATACGATCAAGCTGGAGTGGAAGATAGCCGACGGCTACTATCTTTACCGCGACAAAATTGTTTTTGAATCAGCCAGTGATGGCTTGACGCTCGACGCTGCGGCGGCTGACATTCCTGCTGGTGACACTAAAGATGACCCCACTTTCGGTAAACTGCAGGTATACCATGGCGCAGTCGCCATTGAAGTACCCTACGAACGCGCCAACAGCGCACAGCAAGCCGTCGAACTAACACTAAAAAGCAAATATCAGGGCTGTGCAGACGCAGGGCTTTGCTACCCGCCACAAAACAAAACAGTCCAGATAAAACTGGCTAGTCTCGACACCGAAACCTCTTCTGATACCCCCTCTGATGCCACTCCGAAGATTCTGACCTCTCCTGCTGAAAAATCAGATGCTGCAGAACCAGAGCCCCCCCTCACCACTGATACAGAAAAAGCGCCGCCCCGCAAACCCGGAACCATCAAGGCCACATCACAAGATAAAAAACCATTGTCCGTTGAACAGGCTTTTCAGTTCAACCTGCTGGCACTTGATCGTGAAACCCTGGTTGCACATTGGGATATTCAGCCCGACCACCAGTTGTATCGCGCCAAAATCAAGTTTTCACTCAACGCAGCTCCCGAAAACATCAGCCTGGGCGAAGCCTTATTCCCACAGGGAACCATGGTCGACGATGAATATTTCGGGGAAATGGAGGTATTCAGCAACAGCCTGGACGTGAGCATCCCTTTACAAAACAACATCCCGGATCAGCCACTACCCGCCACACTCATGGTAGAAACAGAATATCAGGGTTGCTCCAATAAAACCGGCATTTGCTATCCGCCCGTCACGCGGCAAACAGAACTGCAATTAACCGGCCTGCCTCCTAAAGCGGCTCCACTGGATAATGGCAGCAGCACGAATGCTGCTATTGGTGAAGACTATTCCAGCCAAATAGCCGCTGCCGGCTTCTCAGGAACCATCGTTTTATTCTTCGGCATCGGCCTGTTACTGGCGTTCACACCCTGCATTTTCCCCATGATTCCGATTCTTTCGGGTGTGATTGCCGGTCAATCCGACCTGTCCGCCAGAAAAGCTTTCCTGCTATCGCTTGCCTACGTCACTGCCAGTGCCAGCGCCTATGCAATCATTGGTATTGTTTTTGGGATTTTTGGTGCCAATCTGCAATCAGCGCTACAGCACCCAGCCGCGATTGGTACATTTGCTGCTTTGTTTGTGGCGCTAGCTTTTTCAATGTTCGGCTTTTTCGACTTACAGCTGCCGAACAGCCTGCAGACCCGCTTGAATGAACTAAGCAACAAACAGCGTAGCGGTAGCCTGATTGGTGCTGCCATCATGGGCTTCCTGTCTACGCTGATTGTCGGCCCCTGTGTCGCGCCCCCACTAGCCGGGGCGCTGACTTACATCGCACAGACCAAAGACGCACTATTGGGTGGAGCAGCGCTGTTTACCATGGGTTTTGCCATGGGCATTCCACTCCTGATCGTTGGCACCTCGGCAGGCCACCTGTTGCCGCGTGCAGGCGCGTGGATGGATACAACCAAGGCCATTTTCGGCATCATCATGCTGGGTCTGGCGATCTGGATGCTCAGCCGTATCCTGCCGATTGAAATCATCATGGCACTGAGTGGCATTTTGCTGGTTTCATCCGGCATCCACATGGGGGCACTCGACAAAATTAATGAAGAAATGGCCGGCTGGAGTCGATTCTGGAAAAGTATCGGCCTGATCATGCTGTTCTATGGTGCCCTGCAACTACTGGGTGTCGCAACCGGCAGCACCAACCTGTTGCAACCGCTTAAAGGCGTACTGGCGAATATCGGCCTGTCGGGTGCACTTCACGAAAAAGCAGAAATGACGTTTAAACGGATTAAAAGCATAGACGATCTGGAGAAGGCACTCGCTACTGCCCAACAGAACCAGCAGCATACCATGCTTGATTTCTATGCGGACTGGTGTACCGAATGCAAGCGCATGGAAAAAAATGTATTTGCACGTGAAGAAATCATCCGGGCAACCACTGACATGGTGCTACTGCAGGCTGACGTCACTGCGAATGATGCACAGGACATCGCACTCCTCAAACATGCGGGGATTATTGGCCCACCGACCATCCTCTTCTTCGACAGTAATGGCGAAGAAATCCAGAACCAGCGCCTGATCGGTTATGAAAACGCGACCGCCTTTGCCGAACGTCTTCAGAATCTGGCTAAGTTGGCGAACCCGTAAGTTCGCCAGCCGTAAAAAACCGGAAAATGAGTCAGCAAAAATTCATCTGCAAGCGCTATACTCAAACTGACAATGATGATAATAATAAAAACTTACCCAGCAGGTAGCAGGAGTGGACATGATGCATGATGAAGATACTGACTTTGAACATGATACCCGCGAACAGACACCATTGACGGATACACTGAAAAAAGTAAAACCACATGTTGTCAGACGGAATATTGAAGACTTTCTGGAAAGAAAAGCGCTGGAACGGCGTTTGAAAGATGTTTTTGATGATGATTTTTTGCTGGACTAACCGAACACACCCAAGCGTTAATTCCCTTTAGCCCGCCCCAAAAACTTCTTGTACGAAATTGCGGGTAATCTTTCGACTCTTGTTCAGGCTGGCAGTGTCCAGCCTGTCAAGTACCATCATTAATGACTGAATGTCCCGTGCATAATGACGGCCTATATAATTCACAACATAATCAGTGATCTGAAAACCACGTTGTTGCGCCCGCCATTTGAAAGCCTTCAATGCATCAGCCTCTGCCAGCTTGTTAATCCGGTAAATCGGCCCCCACAATAAGCGCGAAGCCAGATCAGGTAACAGACAGGGCAGTTCATGCGGATTGTCGCGAGCCGCCAGCAACAAGGGCTGTTTATTTTGTCGACAGCGGTTGATCAGATGAAACAGGGATGCTTCCCATTCAGGGTCACCCATCACCACCTCCAGATCATCCACTGCCAGTAATGCACAGGCGTCCAACCCCTCCAGCACCTTGACACCGTAAGCGGACAACTGACGCAAGGACAGATAAGCAGCGGAATCATGCTGCTCCTGTGCCTGATAGCAACAGGCTTGCAGCAAGTGTGACTTGCCACTGCCCGACTCACCAAACAGAAAAACCTGTGGGAATGTCTGCCAGAAAGACGTTTGCAATGAAGCCAGCACATCCGCATTTTCAGGTAAAGAGTAAAAAGACGCGAAGTCAAACCCATCCAACAGGGCAATGTTCAGGGAAAGCTGACTCATTCGGAATCCACATTAATACGGTACATCTGGCTTTGCTTATAGGAATCGTGCAAGTGGCGCAAAATGACCGCCAGTACGGCAGCGACTGGCAAAGCCAGCAATACGCCAAAAAAGCCAAATAACTGACCACCTGCCAGCACGGAAAAAATGACAGCGACCGGGTGCAAACCAATCCGCTCACCCACCAGCAGTGGCGTCAACAACATACCTTCAATCATTTGCGCAACACCGAAAACAGCAAACACCCAGAACAGATTGAAAATATCCTGCGTTTGAAACAATACCGCCAAACCAGCGATCAGGACGCCAACAATCAAACCCAAATAAGGTACAAAACTGACCACACCCGCAATAATGCCAATCAGCAAAGCAAAATCAAGCCCAACCAGCGCCAGACCCAATGAATAGATTGCGCTCAAACTCAGCATGACCAGCAACTGCCCGCGCAAAAAAGCACCCAGCATTTCGTCTGACTCCCGAGCCAAAGTCGCCACCACCGGTTCGACCGAGCGGGGCAGCAAGTCATGCACATAAGCGACCAGTTTGTCCCAATCACGTAACAGGTAAAACATGATGACCGGAATCAGGGTCAGATTAGCCACCCAGCCCAGCACGACAAAACCTGATTTGGAAATAGCCTGTACCGCATTCCGAATCAACCCGCCGGTTTCTTTCCAGTGTGAGGCAATGATCTCTTTCAACTGTTCACCTTGCAACAGCTGGCTGTCAACCCCGAGTGTCTTCTCCAGATGCGGCCCCAAAATACTCATGGCCCAATCAATATACGTGGGGAATACGGTCACAAACCGTTTGACCTGCATCTCCAAAACCGGGATCAGAAACAGAAAAAACAATGCGACCACGATAGCAATACCGACAAAAACAACCGTAACCGCTGCAGTACGTGACAAGCGGAAGGTCTCCAGCCGATCAGCCAGTGGATCACTCAGGTAGGCCAAGAGCGCAGCGACCACAAAAGGCGTCAGTATCGGCGCCAACAGATAAAGCACGATCACACTGGCCATTGCCATCGATAACCAGAGCCACAACTGCGTATCATATTTCACAATTTACGTCCTCAAAAAATCAGTTGCACAGCCTCTTGTCCCACCAACTGCCGCAATTGACGGAGATGTGCATCATCCAGCGGCATATACAGGTTAGCATCCAGTCGTAAGTCAGCGCGTGCCGTTGTTCCCTGATAGGCAATCACAACCGGGTAACGCGGTTCTTCCGCCCTGACCAGCAAAGTTTGTAACTGGTCCAGCAGCCCGTTCTGCGTTTGGCGGTTATGAATGGCGATCTGTAGTTTACGCAAGAAATTCTCGCGCAAATCCTGAATATTAAAAATTCGCTCAATCCGCAAACGAGAACTACCCGTGCGTTGATCCATGCTCAGCGTGCCTTCGACGATAACAACCGCCTCTTTCTCCAGCAAATGACCAAACTGCTCAAAAGTATCGCTGAAAATCAGCAGTTCATACTCACCGACCGACCGGTCTTCCAGCTTGAGAAAATAACGCTTGCCTCTGTCGCTGGACTGGACACGCACACTGGAGACCAGCGCGCCAAAAATAACCGGTTCCTTGTGGTACTTATTTTGATTATCGTATTCCACAATATCAATCAAGCGGGCTTTACTGACCGCTTTCAACTCTTGCTCGTATTCATCCAGTGGATGACCGGTCAGGTATAAACCCAGTGTGTCCTTCTCCCGCCGCAGGCGTTCCCGCTCATCCCATTCGGGCAACTCCGGCATGACTGGCTGACTATCTGCAAGGGGTGCGATGGTTCCGCCAAACAAATCGGTCTGACCCGTGCCCTGATCACGGTGGTGTTGCTCTGCCATCCGTAACGCTTCCGGCAGAAAGTCCATTTTGGCGCGGCGCGTACCCCCCAGTGCATCCATCACGCCTGCCTTGATCAGCGTTTCCAGCACGCGACGGGTGACTTTTTGGGAATTAATCCGCTCACAAAAGTCGAGCATGGACTTGAATGCCCCCTTCTCGCTACGATTATCCAGCAGCACCGAAATGGCGGCTTCACCCGCACCCTTCACCGCCCCCAGTCCGTAGATAATATGATTGTGCTCATCAATGGTGAACTGATATTCAGAGCGATTAATGTCCGGTGGCAACACCTTCAAACCCAGCTGGCGGCAATCGTCCAGCAACATTACCACCTTGTCCGTGTTATCCATATCCGCCGACAATACCGCCGCCATAAACGCCGCCGGGTAATGCGCCTTGAGCCAGGCGGTCTGGAAAGATACCAACGCATAGGCTGCCGAGTGCGATTTGTTAAAACCGTAGCCCGCAAATTTTTCCATCAGGTCGAAAATATAACCCGCGACATCAGCATCCACATTATTAGCCGTCGACCCGTCCATGAAAATTTCACGCTGCTTGGCCATTTCCTCCGGTTTTTTCTTGCCCATCGCCCGGCGCAGCATATCCGCACCGCCCAAGGTATAACGCGCCAGCACCTGCGCGATTTGCATGACCTGCTCCTGATACAGAATAACCCCGTAAGTGGGTTTCAGGATCGGCTCCAGATCCGGGTGCGGGTATTCCACCTTGGCACGCCCATGCTTGCGGTTGATGAAATCATCCACCATCCCCGACTGCAGCGGGCCAGGGCGATACAATGCCACCAGTGCGATGATGTCCTCAAACACGTCAGGCAACAGGCGCTTGATCAGTTCCTTCATACCGCGTGATTCCAGCTGGAAAATCGCGGTCGTTTTCTGTGCTTTCAGCAAATCAAAGGCGCGCTTGTCGGTCAGATCAAGGCGATTAATATCGACCAGTGGCTTACCTTTGGCCTTTTGTACCCGGTTAATGGTTTTCAGCGCCCAGTCAATAATCGTCAGGTTACGCAAACCCAAAAAGTCGAACTTGACCAGACCCACTGCCTCAACATCGTCCTTGTCAAACTGCGACACCAGACTACCACCGCCTTCTTCGCAGTAAACCGGCGTAAAATCAGTCAGATCAGACGGCGCAATCAACACCCCACCGGCATGCTTGCCAACATTACGGGATAGCCCCTCCAGTGACAGTGCCAGATCAAGCAAGGATTTCACTTCCTCGTCATCATCATACGATGCTTTCAAGTCCTCCGAATCAGCCAGCGCCTTGGTCAGCGTCATGCCTACTTCAAACGGTATCTGCTTGGCGATCCGGTCAACAAAACCATAGGGGTGCCCCAACACGCGCCCGACATCGCGCACCACGGCTTTCGCAGCCATCGAACCGTAGGTGATAATCTGGGATACCTGATTGCGCCCATAGGTACGTGCCACATAATCAATCACCCGGTCGCGATTATCCATACAAAAATCGATGTCAAAGTCAGGCATCGACACCCGCTCCGGATTCAAAAAGCGCTCAAACAGTAAATCGTATTCGAGTGGATCAAGGTCAGTGATTTTTAGTGCATACGCCACCAGCGACCCCGCACCGGAACCCCGCCCTGGCCCCACCGGAATGTCATTGTCTTTCGCCCACTGGATAAAGTCGGCAACGATCAGAAAATAACCGGGAAAGCCCATATTATTGATGACCGTCAACTCGATCCGCAGGCGCTCATCATAAGGTGCGCGTTTGGCCGCAAACTCAGGCGTACCACGCGGGTATTTTTCCCCGAACAGAAAATCCAGACGCTGCTCCAGACCCTGTTCGCTAACCTTGCAGAAATACTCAGCCTCCGTCATACCCTCCGGAATCGGAAACTGCGGCAGGTAATTCTTACCCAGCGTCAGTGACACATTGCAACGTTTGGCAATCTCCAGCGTGTTTTCCAGCGCCGCCGGAATATCTGCAAACAACTCAGTCATTTCTTCCGGCGTGCGCAAATACTGCTGGGGGCTATAGCGCTTGGGGCGTTTGGGGTCAGCCAGCACATAGCCCTCACGGATACAGACCCGCGCTTCGTGCGAATAAAAATCATCTTCCTGAATAAAACGCACATCATTGGTCGCGACCACCGGCACACCTTGCGCCAATGCAATGCCGACCGCCGCATGAATGTATTCTTCTTCCCCATCGCGCCCGGTACGCTGCAACTCCAGATAATAGCGCTCCGGGAAAACGGCCTGCCACTGCGCGACCCGGGCAGCGGCCTGCTCCACATGCCCGGTCAGAATCAGCTGGCCGACATCACCATCCCGCCCACCCGACAAGGCAATCACCCCCTCGCTAAACTCGATCACCCAGTCACGCTTGACCCGTGGCACACCCAGCACCTGACCTTGCAGGTACGCCCGCGAGATCAGGCGGGTCAGATTACGATAACCGGTGTTATTCTGGCAGAGTAAAATCAGGTGGTAATCATGACCGTCGTTTTCTTCGGCAACCAGTACATCCAGCCCGAAAACCGGCTTTACCCCCTGCCCCATCGCCGCCTTATAGAACTTCACCAGCGCGAACAGGTTATTAAAGTCGGTGATAGCCACCGCCGACATGCCCGCTGCCTCAACGGACTTCATCAAGGGCTTGATGCGGATGGTACTGTCGACCAGTGAATATTCGGTGTGCAGACGAAGATGAACAAAGCTCATGGGCAAACGGGTTTCGACTTGGTAAAGTAGGGAATGATAACCTATTCTAACTATCCAATCAGAACGAGTTTTTAAACATGCTCAAATTTCTACCCGGCCTGATACTACTGCAAATCATTACCGTCTGTCTGGTGCTAACCGCACCCGATACGCTGACAGGCTGGGCATGGATACGCCTGTTGGTGCCCCTTCTTATCACGGCTATTTTGATGGCCTTCTGGTTCGCCTCCATCGCCAGTCATCGCAATAAAGACGAGATCATGCGCTTGCGGGAAAGTCATGCGCGTGAACGTGAGAAAATCAAGGTGAATGCAGAACGTGCCAAACAGCGCGTCAGCAAAGATGCCCAAAAACAGGTGCAAAGAGAAATTCGCATGACCACCGCTAAAGCCAATTTGAAAGTGGGTGCGGCTTTGACGGGTGCAGCCTGTATCGGTGGTTTTTTACTGCTCACCCAATTCCTCACTTTAGGGATTGTAGTGCTCACGACGGCAGGTGGCACGCTGGGGGGTTACCTGTTGCGCGTAAAACAGGAACATAACAAGCTGTTGGCGAACGAAGCACCGAACACGGCTATTCCTGCGCCCGCATCGGCCAAACAAACACGCATCATCAACCCTCCTCCCGAAAGCAGCTGACCCGATCATTCCATCATTCCCCCAAGCTGCACTCTCACATTCACCTCACAATTTATCCGTTCACCTGTGCAGCTTGTCGTGGCCTGCTTTACCCCTCGCCTGTTCAAGCTGGATAATGGAAAAGCTTTTAATCCTTATAGAAAATAATGACACAGGTTAAAAACCATGCACGAGACACTATTAAAAGACATCAAATTCAATCTTGATCATTTTGACCGTTACGGCGATACCTATTTCCTGGCTGGCTGGGTTTTCAGCCAAAGTGGTGCGATAGAGTCCATCACGGTTGAGGTGCCCGACGAGTTTAAGAATGAGACCAGCCACTTTGAAACTCGCCACGACGTTAACAAGTTTTATGATCTGCCTGAAAACAGGCTAACAGGCTTCAAGTTCATCCTGACACCGGACAAGGAATTTGATGTGCTGCAATTCCGGGTGAAACTGACCGGGCAGGAAGAAAGTGAGGTATTCGCGACGATTAAGAGCAGAAAACCACCACAGCACAACAATGTGCCATCCATCGGTATTAATAATGCTTTTCCTGGCCTGGTTGTCGTAGAGAACTTCTACAGTGACCCGGACAAAGTGCGTGAATATGCGATGAGCCTGGAGTTCAATCCGCATAGCCAGTACCACAAAGGCTGCCGAACCGAAGTGAAAACTATTTTTGATGGCACCCGTGAGTTTTTCGAATCCATCCTGAAGAAGAAAATCACACATTGGGAAGGGCACGTCTACAATGGCGTTTTCCAATACTGCATCGCCGAAGACCCGCTGGTTTATCACACGGATAATCAGGCTTATGCCGCCGTCGTCTTCCTGACACCCGACGCGCCGGTAGAATGTGGTACCAGCTTTTTCAAAAGCAAACATAACGGCCTGATGCGTTACCCGACTGAGCAAGATTGCGAGCGGCTCAACCAGTCAGAGAAAGAACTGTTCAAGGAAATGTTTGGCGGTAATTTCTACGACAAGACCCGCTGGGAACTGGCCGACACCATCGGCAATGTTTATAACCGCATGGTGATTTGGGACGCAAAAAAGGTACACGCCGCATCCGCGTATTTCGGTAACACACTGGAGAACAGCCGCCTGTTCCACATGTTCTTTTTTGACGCCGAGTAAGCTCAAATACAAGCAGCGCTGAAATATCCAGCGCTGCTTGTATCCAGACCTAAACTTACAACACCTAGATTTTGACAGGCCCTGGCTGACGCTGTCCCTTGAGTGCGACCAAATCGGCATAGACATAGGGAATATTATGCTCTTGATGCCAGTCGGTCGGGAAATTCTGCCAGACACGGTTATCCTGGAAACGGCAGGTAACACCTTCCAGATAACGCGCCTGCTCCCGGTTCGTGTAATACCAGAATGAGTTCGGGTTCCAAAACGAAATATGGGTTGGATCCTGAAAGGCTCCGCGTCCGTCACTGGAGGGTGTGCGAGAAACCAGCCAGCCTCCCGGTGCCAACACCCGGTAAAATTCATTCATCAAACCCACCGTGCAGGGTGCACCACCCGCAGAGGCACCATGATCACAACTGGAATCACGGCAATGGGGGATATGCTCCAGAAAATCATAGGCACGGATACAGCCCACTGAATTATCCGGGAACGGCAGACCCTTGGTGATATCGCAGTTCACATCCGCATTCCGCAGGTCAACACTCTTGAAGCCAGGCGGTGAGTTGTGCGCCCCCCCCAAATCGAGCATAGGATAATTATTACGCCGACACCATTCAGTGATTAACTGATAGATATATTTGTTCGAGACATCCCTTTGCATCCGCTGGATGTCATCGTTAAAGCGCAAATAGGTGTTATCCTCGCCTTCCAGCAGGCGATACAGGTATAAACACTGGGGAATGTATTCAAAGTGCGCACCCGTCAAATAAGTACGGCAGATCAGGTCATGGTCATCCACTACATGCAGTTCGGGATCATGCCCACCCGCCTGATGATAGGCTTCACGTGACCAGACCCGCACGTGGTTAGGTGCATAGAAAATCTGTGCCAACGAACTCGCATTGGTCGCAAACGCACGCATTGCCGTATAACGCTTTTCTTTCCAGGAAAACGGGTAGCTTTCCCAGCCATGACTCGCAATAAAGACCTGACAGGAATGGTCGGCCCGGAAATTGGTAAAGTCTGAATACAGAAAACCGGCTTTGGTTAGCCTGGCTCGTGAGTCAATGATCTGCAAAGCATCCGGTGTTAGCAGGTCATCATGATCAAGCTCAACGAAGTACTCACCGCTACAGTTCTCACAGGCAAACCGTTTCAGTGAACCGACTCCCTTCTCAGCGATCGCATCCGGTGCACGAATGACCCGTACTTGTGGATGATCGGCAATCGAATCGGGAATAATCGCATTCTTGCCATTGGGTACCAGAACCCATTCCCAGTCAGTGAACGACTGATCCAGCAATGATTCGAATGCCTCTTGAATATAATCGGGTTTGTGTGTAGGTGTAAAAATACTGAATCTCATAACTACTATCTCTTGTTTTAATATTTCAAGTAATTCTTCAGGATGACATCTGTTTGAATAAATAAATGAATAAAAATGATTACAGAATATAACAAATCTTTGTTTATCCGGCTATTCCGGCTGTCCTGATTCTATACGCGTATATCGAATCTACCCCGCATACCCGCTCCATTCCAGTACCGGTTCATTCTGGTTACGCAGTATTTCATCAATTGCACCCAAATGGTGTTGTACATGCCTTATTTGACTAAAGCACTGATCCATGAACGTCAATTCATGCCCCTGAAAGCTGCGTTTTTCCAGCAAACCTTCCGCATCTGTCGGCAGAGCCTCAATCCGTGCTTCAAGCTTGCCAACAAAAGCGAGCAGGAACGGGCGAGAAATATTTTCTGATGCCGAGCCTTGCAGCTGCGCGGCGGTGTTTTCCAGAATGGTATCCACGGGATACTGGTCAGGTGCTGGACTCAGCCAGACATCCATGCCTGTCATGGCATGGTACAGGTGTTCACGCACAAGAATCTGGCCAGTCGCTGCGAACGCCTCATCCGGACATTGCAGGATCGCATGCCGTAACATCGCCGTAATGGGGCGGAGATGCCTAAGTAATACGACTGAAAGTAATTGCTGCATGGTACTTGCCTACTGTTATTACCTGTCCTGCGGCCTCATGCCAGGATCTATCTACCTTGTGATTATCTCTGCAGACCGGGTAGCAATGCCACTTTATCTGGATAAACGCGCTTAAAATGAAAAACCCCGCAGAACACTGCGGGGTTTTTCAGGGTTTAGCTATGACCCGAAGGTCAGGCTATGCCAGGTCAGTGCTTAGCACCAGCCCCAGCCCCAGCCACCAGTGGTTCCACCAGTCGCGCCTTGAGCACCTTGGGCACCCGTAGCACCTTTATCGCCTTTCATGCCAGTGTCGCCTTTGTCGCCTTTAGCACCTTGGGCACCTTGATCGCCTTTAGAACCAGTAGCACCTTGAGCACCGGTATCGCCAGTGTGGCCTTTAGCACCAGTAGCGCCTTGTGCACCTGTGGCACCAGTTGCTCCTTTATCGCCTTTAGCTCCTGTGGCACCGGTATCGCCTTTAGCTCCTGCTGCGCCTTGAGCACCAGTATCGCCTTTAGCTCCTGTGGCACCAGTATCGCCTTTAGCACCCGCTGCACCTTGAGCACCGTTTGTGCCGTTAGTACCTGCTGCGCCTTGAGCACCGTTGGTGCCGTTAGTACCTGCTGCGCCTTGAGCACCGTTGGTGCCGTTAGTACCTGCTGCACCTTGAGCACCGTTTGTGCCGTTAGTACCTGCTGCACCTTGAGCACCGTTGGTGCCGTTGGTTCCATTAGTACCTGCTGCGCCTTGAGCACCTGTGGCACCAGTATCACCTTTCAGCCATGCCTGCACATCAAACTGATCAGTAGTGCCGTTGCCATTCACATCGCCGATGTTACTGGCAAACCAGTCAAAGAAGCCTTGACCATTCGAGCCGTTAGTACCGCTGGATCCAGTAGAACCTTGAGCACCTGTTGCACCTTGAGCACCGTTGGTTCCATTTGTGCCATTAGTACCTGCTGCGCCTTGAGCACCAGTAGCACCATTTGTGCCGTTAGTACCTGCTGCGCCTTGGGCACCAGTGGCACCGTTTGTGCCGTTAGTACCTGCTGCACCTTGGGCACCAGTTGCACCGTTTGTGCCGTTAGTACCTGCTGCACCTTGGGCACCAGTAGCACCGTTTGTGCCATTAGTACCTGCTGCGCCTTGGGCACCTGTGTCGCCTTTAGCACCATCAGCACCGTTGGTTCCATTGGTACCGTTAGTGCCGTTTGTACCTGCTGCGCCTTGGGCACCAGTTGCACCGTTTGTGCCGTTAGTACCTGCTGCACCTTGGGCACC